>CAMDCE010000019.1 GCA_945889625.1 Asaia bogorensis
CGGCATCGAGGACATCTACGAACTGACCTATATCCGCAAGGACGGCAGCCGCTTCCCGGCGGTCGTCTCGGTGACGGCGCTGCGCGATGCTCAAGAGGCCATCATCGGCTATCTGTTGATCGGTACCGACAATACCGCGCGCAAGCAGGTCGAAGCCGAGCAGAAAAAGCTCGATCAGCGCCTGCGCGACCAGCAATTTTATACCCGCTCGTTGATCGAATCCAACATCGACGCGCTGATGACTACCGACCCCTCCGGCATCATCACTGACGTCAACAAGCAGATGGAGGCGCTCACCGGCTGCACGCGCGACGAGTTGATCGGCGCGCCGTTCAAGGGCTACTTCACCGATCCCGAGCGGGCCGAAGCGGCGATCAAGCTCGTTCTGAACGAAAAGAAGGTCACCGACTTCGAGCTGACGGCGCGCGCCCGCGACGGGACGAAAACAGTGGTGTCCTACAACGCGACCACCTTTTACGACCGGGACCGCACGCTCCAGGGCGTCTTCGCCGCGGCGCGCGACGTCACGGAGGGCAAGCGGGTGGAAATGGAGCTGAAGCAGGCCAAGGCCGCGGCGGAGAGCGCGAGCCGGACCAAGTCGGATTTCCTGGCGAGCATGAGCCATGAGATCCGGACGCCGATGAATGCGATCATCGGCATCGCGGACCTGCTGGCGAAGACCGATCTCTCTGCGGAGCAGGACAAGTATGTGCAGATCTTTCGCCGCGCCGGCGACAACCTGCTGAATCTCATCAACGACATCCTCGATCTCTCCAAGGTCGAAGCCTCGCAGCTCGAGCTGGAACACACCGGCTTCTCGTTGAGCGAACTGCTGGAGAAAGTGACGGAGATGGTGGCACTGCGGGCTCACGAGAAGGGCCTGACCCTGGTGTGCGAGATCGCACCGAACGTGCCCACCGACCTGATCGGCGACCCGACACGGTTGCGGCAGGTGTTGCTCAATTTGCTTGGCAACGCGATCAAGTTCACGGAATCCGGCGAAGTGTCATTACGCGTCACGCCGGACGGCGACTCCTCCGTCCCGACTGCCTTGTGTTTCAAAGTCTCGGACACCGGCATCGGCATTCCGGGCGAGAAACTGGGCCGGGTGTTCGAGCGATTCACCCAAGCGGACTCTTCCACAACGCGCAGGTTCGGGGGCTCGGGGCTGGGGTTGACGATTTCCAAGCGCCTGGTGGAGCTGATGGGCGGCCGCATCTCGGCGGAGAGCGAAGTCGGAAAGGGCAGCGTGTTTTCTTTCGCCGTGCCGTTCGAGATCTGGGCCGGGGCCGGGCGGCAGACGGCCGCGCCGGTCGGCGCGGATCCCGAGCTGCCGTTGCCGGCGCTGCGCATTCTTCTGGCGGAGGACTCCCCCGACAACTGCACGATCACCGTGGCCTATCTGGAGGACACGCCGTATCGGGTCGAGATCGCCGAGACCGGCGCCATCGCCTGTGAAATGTTTGTCACCGGACACTACGACCTTGTCCTGATGGACCGCCAGATGCCGGTCATGGATGGCTTGACCGCGACGCGGACGATTCGGGCGTGGGAACAGGCAAACGGCCGGCCGCCCACGCCGATCATCGCGCTCACGGCCTCTGCCTTGAAGGGCGATCGGGAAATGTGCCTGGCGGCGGGATGTACGGCGTACTTGTCGAAACCGATCAAGCAAGAGGTGCTGCTTCAGGCAATCAAGGAGCACTCCATGGCCGCGCCTGCGTCATCGAAAGAGCAAAGCCACCGGATGGACACGATCCTTGTGGGTCCGAAATCCAAAATCGCGGATCTGGTCCCTGCGTATCTGCAGAACTGCCGGCAGAATGTCATTGCGATGGCGGCCGCTTTGGATCGCGTTGACTTTGAGACTGTGACGTTTCTCGGTCACCAGATGAGGGGCTCCGGCAGTGCCTTTGGATTCCAGGCCATCACCGACATCGGTGCCGCCCTTCAGGAGGCAGGCGAGAGTGCCGACACGGACGCATCGCGCGAATCGGTGGGCCAATTGTCCAGCTATCTGGATCGTGTCGAGACCATTTCTGGCTAGCGCGTCGCGCCAAGTCCGGTACTGCGGCCGAGGAATTCAAAGCGGTGCCCCGACGAGGCGCTGGCCGCCCGCAAGCCGGTTCTGCGCTGGCGGCCGTCGAACAACTTCAAGCAAGCGGCGGAGCAGGCAGGGGCCGACCCGTTGCCCTCAAACGAACTCCGGGACCGCATGCGGTCCCGGAGTCCTCTCGATGGTAGGTGCGCCGCCGTCGGCGGCAGCTAGCGGATGATCGTGGCCTTCAGCGCGGTCTGCACGCTGTACACGGTGGTGATCTGGTCGCCCGGCTTCAGGGTCGCCAGGGCGGCCTTGCCGGCCGGCGAGACGATCTGCGGCATCTGGATGACCTCGCCGCTGTCGGGTGACGGCTTGTCGGGTTCGCCGCCGGAGGCATTGATCAGATAGACGGTGCTGGCCGCGGTATCGACCCGCGTGCACATGCCGTCCATGCTCCACAGCCTGATCTTCTCCTGGGCGCCCGGAATGCCTTCGATCCGCGCCTGCTGGGCCATCATCGCCTTGCCACGCGCCGAGGTCTCGGGCGTCTTCTTGGCGATCAGGAAGTCGACATAGTCGTACCAGTGGACATCGACGATCTGGCCGACCTTGAGCGAGGCGTAGTTGGTGACGAGGTCGGCGGCCTTGAGCTTCACCCGGCCGAGATCTTCCCAAATGATGACGAAGCCGCGCGTTGCCGGAGCGAGGCTGTGGATCGTGCCGCGCTTGAAGTTCTCGTAGGCCTTCGCGACGTAAAGATCCTGCTGCGCGGCTGCCGTCAGCGGCAGGACAGGCAGGGCAGCCGCCGCGAGCCCGGCGCCTCCCAGCAACTTCAGTGTCGTACGGCGATTTGTTAGCGACATGATGACTCCCCCTTCTCGTTGCAGAACTCTTGTCTCCGATGCGGGCGCCCCGGATGAGCGGACACACTCGCGAAAACATCCCTGGCCCAGACCCACCGGCTCTCCGACGGATGACCGGCTTCTCCGGCCAATTGTAGCCATGAAATGCAGACGCTGACAAATCCATCGTCTTCAGGGCGACGGCAATATGTTGCAGTCCGGGCGACCGGGGCGCGCTTCCTGGCCCTGCGCTTTGCATCGCAACGTTCGACGGGTTTCGGCGAATCTACGATAAGTCTAATGCGCGGCCGGAAAGCCAGTCCTGAAGCGGTATGCTATGGTGGCTGCCGTCGAGCGACTTCAAGCAGGTGGCCGTCTAGCATGCGCGTCTTCACCACACTGCCGCAGGAAAATCTGCAAAAGGTCGGCCCGGCCGCCCAGGCGATCGAGGCGGCCGGCTACACCGGAGTCAGCACCCAGGAGAACAAGCACGACCCGTTCCTGTCGCTGGCCGTCGCCGGCGCTGCGACCGGGCGCATCGAGCTGCATACCAGCGTCGCCATCGCCTTCGCCCGCTCGCCCATGGTCTGCGCCAACATAGGCTGGGACCTCGCCGCCTCGACCGGCGGACGCTTTACCCTGGGTCTGGGCTCGCAGATCCGCGCCCATAACGAGCGGCGCTTTTCCGTGCCGTGGACCGCCCCGGCGCCACGCATGCGCGAGTACGTGCAATCTGTGCGGGCGATCTGGGCGGCGTGGAAGGGCGACGGCAAGCTCGCCTACGAGGGCAAGCACTACCGCTTCACCCTGATGACGCCCAACTTCACGCCGGAACCTTATGACGGTCCGCCGCCGCGCATCGGCGTCGCCGCGGTCGGCCCCTACATGCTGAAGGTGGCGGCCGAGGAAGCCGACAGCGTCAAGCTGCACGTCTTTTGCACGCGCAAGTACCTCGAAGAGAACACGCTGGCCATCATCGCGACAGGCCTGGCGAAGTCGGGCAGACCGCGTGAAAAGTTCGAGATCACCGGCGGCGGCTTCGTGGTCACCGGCAAGGACGACGAGGCGGTCGCCAAGCTGTTCGACTGGGTGCGCTACCGCGTGGCCTTCTACGGCTCGACGCCGGCCTACTGGCCGGTGTTCGAGGTCCATGGGCTGGGCGATCTTGGCCGCAAGCTGAATACGATGACCAAGGCCGGCCAATGGAACCAGATCGCCGCCGAAGTGTCCGACGACGTCGTCCACCTGTTCGCTGCCGTCGGCCGGCATGACCAGATCGCCAAGGCGATCACTGCGCGCTTCGGCGGGCTGGTCGATGCGGTCAGCGCCAGCGCCAATTCGTCCAAGCCCGCCGATTTGCCGCCCGACCTGATTCAGGATCTGGCCAGGATCCCGACACGCTACAAGCCGTGAGCGACAGGGAGGAATTGCGTCAGGCGGTGGCATCGGACGCCAACGCGATCCGGGAATTGACGCGCGCGGCCTATGCCAAATGGGTGCCGCTCATCGGTCGCGAGCCCAAGCCCATGACGGCCGACTACGCCGAGGCCGTGCGGAACCATCGATTCGATCTTTTGTATGCGGCCGGCAAGCTGGCCGCCCTCATCGAGACCATAAAGGAAGCAGATCATCTGCTGATCGAGAACGTCGCGGTGTCGCCGTCCTTCCAGGGGCGCGGCCTCGGCCGCAAGCTGATGGCGCACGCTGAAGACCTCGCGGCATCATCGGGCTTCGGTGAAATCAGGCTCTACACCAACGTGCTCTTCGTCGAGAACGTCCAGTTCTACTGTAGGCTCGGGTACCGGGTGGACAGGGAGGAAGTGCTCCCGGTCGGCATCGCGATCCATATGAGCAAGCCGATCAGGTCATAGCAGAGCACTTTCCGCATTGACTTTAGACGCGATATATGCAATTCTACTGTTATGAGCGTCAGTTCTTTCGGGCCACGTGTTTGCAGTGCGCTCGAAGTGGTGAGCGCGCTGGAAGCGCGCGGTTCGCAAGAGCGTGAAGGCTTTTCGGGAATTCCCGAGAATCGGCTAAGCGCCTGGAAGTGGTGAAATTCGGGAATTCGCGAATAGGCTTTTTTTGGAAGTGACGGGGACCCGGACCCGAAAGCGCGGGGGCCACAGGAGACGCCGGAAGGTGGGTCGGATCGAGTGTGGTGAACGAGGAAAGCGCTCTCGCCGTTTTCCGACTGTTTGTTGAACAGCAAACAAAGTCTGGGAGCGTCCCGTTATTTTTCCGTTTGTTTAAGCGTTACTTCCGGTAACTGCCACGACATCTGGGAGCACCCCCGGCGCTTGTGGTGATTTCTTCGCGTGGCGGATCATTCGCTTCGCTCAGGATTTTGAGGAAGGCGAACCAGAGGTTCGCCTTCCTCAAAAGAAAACCCCCGCCTTGCGGCGGGGGCCATAGGTAGCCCGCGATTGCTTTTGTGCGGGCGATTCGAATTCCGAAACTCAGTGCATGCGGCGCGGCAGTTCGGCGATCGCCTGGTCGACCAGGGCCTCGGTCTTGCCGGAGCCGACCTGTTCGCGCAGCAAGGCGCGGGTGGCGGTGAGCGCAACGTCGACGGCGGTGTCGCGCACCTGCTTTGTGGCGGCGGCCTCGGACTGGGCGATGCGGTCGAGCGCCTGCTGCTCGCGCAGCGCCACGGCGGTTTCCAGGCTGGCAGCGGCGCGGGCCTGCATGCGCTGCACTTCCTCGTGGGCCAGACCGATGATGCCTTGGGCCTCGGCCGTCGCCTGGGCCAGCGTCCGCTCGGCCTCGGCCTTGGCCTTGAGCGCATCGGCGCGCAGGCGTTCGGCGTCGCCCAGCGCCTGGGCGATCGCCGCCGATCGCTTGTCGAGTGCTCCCGACAGGGCCCGCCACATGATGCGACCGGTGAGCACGAAGAACAGGACGAACGCCACCGCAATCCACAGGGTGGGGTCGGCAAAGACACTCTCTTGGCCGCCGGCACCGGCAGCCCAGGCTGAACGGATCATCGGCTGGTTCCCTTCAGCGCAGCGGCGACCTTGGCGTTGAGCGCGCCCGCATCGGCCGGCTGGCCGGCAAGCTTGGCGTAGGCGCTCTGCGCAATCTCGCCCGCCATCTGTTCGAGGCCGGCCATGACGACCGCGCGCTGCTCGCCGATCCGCTTCTCGGCTTCGTCGGTCCGGGCGCCGAGCTTCTCGCCGAGCTCGGCCAGACGTGTTGCAGCCGCCGCAGCGTCAGCTTCCGCCCGTTCGCGGGTCAGCCGCCGCGCCTCGTTGCGCGCGTCGGCCAGCTTCTTCTGGTAGGTCTCGATCAGCAGACGGGCATCGTCGCTCGCCTTGCCGGCCGCCGCCACGTCGCCCGCCATCTTGGCGTCGCGGGCTTCGAGCGTCGAGGCGATGCGCGGCAGCGCCACCAGCGACAACACCGCGTAGAGCACCAGGAACAGGATCACCAACCAGACGAGCTGGGGCGCGAGGTCTTCCTTGATCAGCTGCGGCATGCCGCCGCCCGCAGCCCACGCGGCCCCCGACGGCAGCAGCACGAGGGCTGCCGCCCATGAGGCCAATCCTGGCAAACGCATCTGCAGCCTGCGCGTGCTAGAGCACGAACAGCAGCAGCAGGGCCACGACCAGGCCGAACAGGCCGGTCGCCTCGGCCAGTGCGAAGCCCAGAATGACGTTGGCGAACACGCGCGGCGCCTGCTCGGGATTGCGGAACGAGCCGGAGATGAAGGCGGCGAAGATGTTGCCGATACCGACGGCAGCGCCGGCGAGTGCGATGGTGGCGATGCCTGCACCGATCATTTTGGCAGCGACGGGATCCATGGAAATTTCCTTCTGAGGTTGGGTGGGTTGAAAGAGATCAGTGATGCAGGTGAAGCGCATCGTTGAGGTAGAGGCAGGTCAGCACGGCGAAGACGTAGGCCTGCAGGAACGCGATCAGGATCTCGAGGCCGATGAAGGCTGTCGTGAAGAGCAGCGGAATCCAGCCGAAGAAGATGCCGAGCATGATCACGAAGCCGCCGAACACCTTCAGCATGATGTGGCCGGCCAGCATGTTGGCGAACAGGCGGACCGACAGCGTCATAGGCCGGATCAGGTAGGAGATCACCTCGATCGGCACCAGGATCGGCATCAGCCACAGCGGCACGCCCTTGGGCGCGAAAAACGAGAAGAAGTGGATGCCGTGCTTGAACAGCGCGATCAGCGTGACGCCGATGAACACCACGGCGGCCATCGCGAAGGTCACGATGATGTGGCTGGTCGGCGTGAAGGAGTAGGGAATCATGCCGAGCATGTTGCAGCCCAGGATGAACAGAAACAGGCTGAGGATGAACGGGAAGTACTTCTTGCCGGCGTCGCCCACGTTGTCGCTCACCATCTTGGCGATGAACTCGTAACCGACCTCGGCAACCGACTGCAGCCGGCCCGGTACCAACGCGCGGTGGCGCATGCCGTAGATGAAGACGAAGAGCGAGATGGCGACGGCGAAGGTCATCCAAAGCGCCGAGTTGGTATAGGAGACGTCGAGCCCGCCGAGCTTCAGCGACCACAGCCGCTTGATCTCGAACTGCTCCATAGGATTGTGCATCGCGCTTTAGTCCCCCGACTTCCTACCGACCGGACCGTTGGTCCTTCTCCGCCTCCGCGGCGTAGGCCTTGATGGCGCGCCACGCGTTGTTGGCGCCACCGACGAGACCGAGAAAGATCAGCGTCACCAGCATCCAGGGCGCCGTGCCCCACCAACGGTCGAGCCAATAGCCGAGGAACCCCCCGACCAAAAGGCCCGCGATAATATCCACCAGAACGCGATAGGCAACGTTCGTCTGGCGCTGCGACACTTGGTTACTGTTGGCTTCCGGTTCGGGCTTTGTCGCGGCTTTGACGCGCGCCTCCAGCGCCTCGAGCCGGCGCATGTCGTCGTCGGGATCGGTTTCCCGAGAGGGCTCGGCCATGATCGATCCTTTGGCAGTATTTTCCTTGTCCGCCAATCGCTTAGCCGCTTTTCACCGGCTTGAGGACGGAAAATCTGGCGTCGCCGTCGCGCTTGACCTGCGGCACCAGATCGACCTCCCAGTCGAGATATTGGCGCATGGCTGCCTCGACATCCTCCTTGAAGTCGTAGGGCCGGTACCAGACGTCGGTCGGCGGGTCGGCCATCCTCGCGTGTCCGGTCTCGACGCCAAGCTTGGCGTCGCGCCACGCCATCATGCCGCCGCCCAGGATCGCCACCGGCAGTCCACCGGCGGCCGCTGCGGCCTCGGATGCGGCCAGCGCTGCGATCTCGCTGTCGGGCGAAATCAGCACGATGCGTGTGACGCCGCTCTGCTGCTTCAGCATCTCGGGGATCGTGCGGCCAAGACCGGCGCGCACCGCGAACCAGGCGCCGGGCACGTGGCCGTCGCGATATTTCAGGCTGGTGTCGAGATCGATTACCAGCGTCGCCTTGAGCGAGGCGTGGAGTTCGGCCGGCGAGACCGACGCTGCGTGGGGCAGCAGGAAACCCGCCGGGAAGCGCGGCTCGGCCTCGGTCGTAAGCTCGCTCGATAGAGGCTTGTGGTCGAGCACATAGGTGTTCTGCCAGTCCATCTGCTTCAGCCAGTGCGCGGTCATGGTGGCGCGCACCCCGTCGTTGTCGTGCAGCACGATCGTGGCGTGGCGGGCCCCGACATATTGGTCGGTCGCCTGCACGAGCTGGCCGCCGGCAGCGTGGCGGAAGCCCTTGATGTGGCCTTGGGCATATTCGGCGGGATCGCGGACGTCGAGCTTGTGGAGCGGGCCGTCTTTTGCCTCCAGGGCGCGCAAGCCGGCGATGTCGATCTTCTTGAGGTCCATGCGCTTGGCGATGTTCGCCGCCGCCGCCTGGGCGAACTTGGCAGCCTGCGGCCCCTGCGGACCGAAACTCCTGGTCTCGCCGCGCGCTACCTTCAGGCCAGCGAGGTGCCAGCCCATGGTGCCGTTTTTCAGCGCCATCACCTTGTTGGGCAGGCCGGCATTGATCAGCGACTGCGCGCCGATGATCGAACGGGTGCGGCCGGCACAGTTCACGACAACCAGCGTCTCCGGGCGCGGCGCGAAATCCTTGACGCGATAGACCAGCTCGGCGCCGGGGCAGTCGACACCGCTGGGGATCGACATGTTGTTGAACTCGGGCATTGGCCGGGAATCGAGGATCACCATGTCGGCCTTGTTGTCTAACAACTTCTGCACGTCGGCGGCATCGATGCGCGGCGTGTCGTTGTCGTGTTCGACCACTTCGCCGAACGCCTTGCTCGGGACGTTGACGCCGGTGAAGACCTCATATCCCGCGCCGGCCCACGCCTTGAGGCCGTCCTTCACCACGGCAAGGTTGGTGTAGCCCAGCCTGGAAAGCTGCGCGGCGGCGCGGTTGGCGCGGCCACTCCATTGCGGGTCGAGCCCTTCCTCGCCGCTGTCCATCAGTACGATCGGCGTGCCGGAATCGGGCAGCAGGGCAAAGGCCCGTGGTTCAAGACGGGACAGCGGCAATGGCGTGGCAAACAGCGGATGGCCCTTGATCGAGAACTCGCCCTCCTCGCGCACGTCGAAGAAGGCGAAGACCTCGCCCGACTTCAGCATGCCCTTGACCTGCTGCACGGTGAGCAGCGGTGTCAGGATCTTGGCCTTGGACATGAAGCGCTTGGCTGTGCCCGTCGCCATGTCGACGCTGACGCGGTCGGGCAGGTGCTCGAGGCTGAGGCCATAGAAATGTAGATGCAGCGCGGTCCCTGAGTCGGCCCCAGAGGCGGCGGGCGTCTCGATATGGTGGAAGTCGCCGGGCAGGTAGGAGATGACGTCGCCGTTGCGCAGCGTCTTCTCTTTGGCCTGCGCCTCGCGCAGTTGCACCAGGTCGGCGCGGGCGCCGTTGTCCAGCCGGTCATAGACCACGTTGCGCTCGGAACCGTGCACGCCCGCGATGATCGCCCAGGTCGTGTGATTGTGAGGTGGCACCTTCTTGCCGGGGCCGCCGGCCGAGGCATAAAGCGCGAAACGGTGGTCGGGGTCCTCGCTCAGGCGATAGATGCCGCCGTCGGGGCCCAGGGGGAATTCATCCTGGGGGAAGAGGTCGGCGCGGCGGGCAAGCGCGGCCAGCAAACCGCCGATCCTGTCGAGCGTGGCGTAGGTTACGCCGCTTTTTTCGATCTGCCGGGCCTCGTCGACCAGGCGCCGCACGGCGGCGGCGCGCTCCTGATGCAGGGTCATGGGGGATCCTCCGTTTGGCCCAGTATAGCGAGCCGACGCTTGTCGCCACATGGCAGTTCAAACTACGGTGGGGGCCTGAAAGTGGGGGACATGGGAAAAATCGTTCCAGCTATTCTGCTGGGCGCGGCGAGCATGCTGCTGGCTGCCTCGGCGCCAGCGCAGACCGCGACCAAGCCGCCGCCCAAGCCGGCGACTGCGGCCAAGCCGGTCGCTGCCCGCGCTCCGGTGCGTGCAGCGGCCCCCGCGGTGCGGCGCCCGGTCTTCGTGCCGCCGCCGCCGGTCATCGAACTCGACGAGTCGGTGGTAGTTGCCGATCTGCCCACCGTCCTCGACAACGACAACCGCGACCGTTACCGGCGCATCTTCCAGGCGCAGGCCGCCGCCCAGTGGGCGCAGGCCGACGCAGAGATCGCCCGTCTCGGCGACAAGGTGCTGATGGGCTATGTCGGCGCCCAGCGCCTGCTCGCCACCGGCTATCCCGCCCGCTACGACCAGCTCGCCGCCTGGCTGCAGGAATACAACGACCATCCCGATGCGCCGGCGATCTACCGGCTGGCGTTGGCCCGTCGCACGCCCGGCGCCGGCGAACTCACCCCGGCGAGCTTCGTCGGCAGCACGCCGGGGTCGCCGACCTTTGCCGCTGCCCGCACCGTTACCGGCGCCGATGCCGCCCGCGCCGCCGAGTTGCGCAGCCGGCTGCAGCAGATGGCCGACGATGGCGGCTTCAACGCCGCCTTTGTGCTCCTCGACCGCAAGTCGACGGCCGATACCCTGGGCCCCCAGGAGGTCGAGCTGTGGCGCGGCCGTATCCGCACCCGCGCGCTGGAGGCCGATTCGCAACGTGGCATGCAGGTTCCGGTCGAGGTCGGCGCGCCGCCCGACGCCAACTGGACCGCAGGCCTCACCGCCTTCACGCGCGGCAACATGGCCGAAGCCGCGCGCCGCTTCGAACTGGTCGCAGACGCACCACCCGACCGGGCATCGTCCTGGACGCTTGCCGCCGGCTCGTTCTGGGCGGCACGCACCAACCTGCTCGCCGGCAACCCGCAGAAATTCGCGCCCTATCTCAAGCGCGCAGCGCTGCATGGCCGCACCTTCCACGGCCTGATCGCGCAGAAGGCGCTCGGCATGCGCATCGAGCCGGACTGGAACCTGCCGGCGGTCGATCGCCAAAGGGCCGAGCAGCTGCGCGGTGACCGTGCCGGCCGCCGCGCGCTCGCCCTGCTTCAGCTGGGCGCCGTGACCGCCGCCGAACGCGAACTGTTCGCGGCCTCGATCGACGCCGATCCGCAGTTCATCGAATCGGTGCTGGCGCTCGCCGCCAAGGCGTCGTTGCCGAGCCTTTCGATACGCGTCGCCAACGCCGCCTGGGACCAGCGCCACAGGATCAAGGGCTACGACGGCGCGATGTATCCGGTGCCGCCGTGGCAGCCGGCCAGTGGCTTCTCGGTCGATCGCGCGCTGATCTACGGCTTCATGCGCCAGGAATCCGCCTTCAATCCCAAGGCGCGTTCCTATGTCGGCGCCATGGGCCTGATGCAGCTGATGCCGCGCACCGCCCAGCTGGTGTCCGCCAAGTTCGCGCCCGAGACGCAGGGCGCCAGCCCGTGGGATCCGCCGATCAACATCTCGCTCGGCCAAGCCTACATCGTTTCGCTGCTGGGCGACGTCGACAACAACCTGGTGCGCACGGCGGCGGCCTACAACGGCGGGCCGGGCAACGTCATGCGCTGGGACAATTCGCTGAACGCATCGGCCGATCCGCTGCTGTATGTCGCCTCGATCCCGCTCAACGAGACGCGCGACTTCGTGCAGCGTGTGCTGGCGAACTACTGGATCTACCAGACCCGCATGGGCCAGCCGACGCCGTCGCTCGACCAGATCGCCGCCCACGAATGGCCGCGCTACACACCGCAGGACGGTGGCAAGCGTTGACCCTCGCGCCTATGTGACCATATAATATGGTCACATAGGAATTCCGGCCATGGACAGGAAGATCAACGCTTCGACGTTCAAGGCGCAGTGCCTTGCGCTGATCGACGAGGTCGCCGAAAGCGGCCAGCCCATCACCGTCACCAAGCGCGGCAAGGCCAAGGTGCAGATCGTCGCTGTGCGCGAAAAACCCAAGACGCTGATCGGAGCCACCAAAGGCACGTTCAAGATTCTGGGCGATATCGTCGGCCCGATTGTCGACGACTGGGACGAGGATCGAGAATGGCGGAACTACACCGGACAGTTCGATGACCCTCCTGCTCGATACGCACACGGTCCTGTGGATGACCGAGGATCTCCCAAGTCTCGGAAGAGTCGCAAGAAGGGCGTGCAACGCCGCTCTCGCCGCTGACGAAATCGCCGTTTCGAGCATTGTCTTCTATGAGGCGGGTCTCCTTCTGAGACGTGGCCGGGTTGCCGGGCCGCCCACCGTACGGCAGTGGCGCGCCCGTTTGCTGTCGTTGGGAGTGAGAGAAGTCTCGCCGTCTGCTGAGATCGCGATGCTGGCTGCTGAACTCGACAATCTGCATGGTGATCCTCTGGATCGGATCATCGTTGCGACGGCGCTGGCCGAAGATGCAGTATTGCTGACCGCCGATCGTCCGGTGCTTGAATGGTCGGGCAGGTTGCGCCGCCAGGACGCGAGGCGCTGAGGAGGCACGTCGATATGAACATCGCCCGCCTGCGCCGTTTCATAGTGGACATGACGTCCCTGGTGGGTGGCGCCTGGCAGGACAAGGACGAGGCGGCGGCCGTCGAAGTCGGCGCCAAGCTGCTCGGCGAACTGGTCAGCCACGACGACTGGCTGCCCGAGGCGATGGCCGACTGTCCGCCGCATGGCTATGCGCAGAACCTGTTGTGGTGCGATCCGTTCGAGCGCTTTTCGGTGGTGAGCTTCGTGTGGGCGCCGAGCTCCTGCACGCCGGTGCATGACCATCAGACGTGGGGCCTGGTCGGCATGCTGCGCGGCTCGGAAACGTCGCAGCGCTTCGTGCGTGATCCCGCGACCGGCGCGCTGGCCAAGGGCACGCTCACCACCCTGGCGCCGGGCGAGGTCGAGGTGCTGCTGCCGTCGGCCGGCGACATCCATCAGGTGACCAATGCGCTGGGCGACCGCGGCTCGCTCAGCATCCATATCTATGGCGGCAATATCGGCGCGGTGCGCCGGCATACGTTCGATCCGGCCACGGGTGAGCCCAATCCGTTCGTGTCGGGTTACACCAACCGGCTCGTGCCCAATCTATGGGACAGGTCGGCGGAGGTTAGGGCAGAGTCCTAGACGTCCTTATCTTTTCTGCACTGCGCGGGAGGGCGCTTTTCGCGCATGAGCGCGAAAACGCCGACTCGCGCTTGGTTACCAGCGCAGCCGCGCGCACACCCTCACAAACACTAGCGCCTTGCGCTAGTGCTTATGCGGGTGTGGATGCGTCGGATCCACCCAGTAGACTTCTTCGACCTTCTCGGCGGGTGCGATGTCGAGGTTGATCGCCACGGCCTCGTTGTCGGAGCGCACCAGCACGCATTCCAGCGGCTCGGTCTCCGAGGCGTTGATTTCCTGGTGCGGCACGTAGGGCGGCACATAGATGAAGTCGCCGGGTCCGGCTTCGGCGATGAACTGCAGCTTGTCGCCCCAGCGCATGCGGGCTCGGCCCTTCACGACATAGATCACGCTCTCGAGATGGCCGTGATGGTGCGCGCCGGTCTTGGCGTGGGCATGGATGGTGACGGTGCCGGCCCATAGCTTCTGGGCGCCGACCCGGGCGAAATTGATCGCCGCAGCCCGGTTCATGCCCGGCGTCTGGGCAGTGTTGGTATCGAGCGAGCCGGCGGGGATGACCCGCACGCCATCGTGTTTCCAGTCGGTCATGGCCTCCATTTAGTCCCGCGACCTCGCCTCGACAAGATGGCGGCGGTAAGATGACGCCATGAACCGCATCGACGAGACCAAGCCCTTCAAGCCGGTGAACATCGCCGTGCTGACGGTTTCCGACACCCGCACGCTTGAGACCGACAAGTCGGGCGACACCCTGGTCGAACGCATTGCGCGCGACGGCCATGTGCTGGCCGGCCGCGCCATCGTGACCGACGACGTGGGCGTGATCCGCGCCCAGGTGAAGAAGTGGATCGACGACCCCAAGGTCGAGGTCGTGATCACCACCGGCGGCACCGGCGTCACCGGCCGCGACGTCACGCCCGAGGCGCTGGAGGCGCTGTTCGAAAAGCGCATCGAAGGCTTCGGCGAGATCTTCCGCTGGATCAGCTTCCAGAAGATCGGCACCTCGACCATGCAGTCGCGTGCCGTCGCCGGCGTCGCCAACGGGACCTATATCTTCGCGCTGCCCGGCTCGACCGGCGCCTGCAAGGACGGCTGGGACGAAATCCTGCGCCAGCAGCTCGATATCCGGTTCCGGCCGTGCAATTTCGCCGAACTGATGCCCCGCCTGAACGAAGGTAAGATGCCGAGGAGCGGATAGAGGAGTGGCGAACGCTCTGCTCGTCGCGCTGCGCGAGCGGCCGGCCTTCAAGACCCTCAGGGCGGCCGATCTCCGGGCATTGCCGGCGACCGGCACGGCGCACGGCCATGTGCGCCTGCCCAAAGGCCTGCTGGCGCGCGTCGCCTATGCCCATGACAACGACTCGACGGCTTCGGCGCGGCTCTTCACGCAAGCCGAGGCCTTTCGGCATCTTCTGCCGGCCGGCCGCACGCCCCGCCTGCACGAGGTGATCGAGCGCCGCCCCGGATTGTCGGGCGGCGCGCTGATCGTCGACTTCATCGAAGGCCATGCTCCGCGCCTGCCGCAGGACCTCGGCGCCATGGCCGAGACGCTTGTCAGGATCCATGGCCTGCCTCTGCCGCCATCGGGGTCGCCGATCCCGCGGCAGGAGAATCCGTTTCTCGAAACCCTCGAAGCCGTCGAGCTGAATGCCATGCGCTTCCTCGACCAGGCTGTTCCCGATCCGGGTTCGCGCGCCGAGATCGCCGAGGAACTGGGCGCCATGCGCGGCATGGCGCTGGCGCTCGGCCGCCAGGCCCAGCCGCTCGCGGTCGCACTGGCCGATACGCACCCCGGCAACTTCATCGTCGACAAGAAGGGCGTTGCCTGGTTCGTCGACCTTGAGAAGGTCCATGTCGGCTCACCCGCCATCGACCTCGCGCACGCCATCCTGCCGACCTCGACGCTGTGGCATCCCGATGTCGGCAAGCTGCTCACGCGTCGGGAAGTCGAGCAGTTCTACGATTTCTATCTGGCGCGCATCGGCAGCAAGGCGGCGGCGGCGTTGCGGCCTTGGCTGGTGCCGATGCGTCGGCTGACCTGGCTGCGCACGACTTTATTCATGGCGCGTTGGCGCGTGGAGACGCGCGTGCTGCGCGACCAGGCCAACCCCACCCAATGGAGCGATTCGGGCCTGGACCCCAAGATGAAGCGTCATATCGATGCGCGTATCGACCTCTGTTTCGGACGTGACACCATCAGGGCGATTCGCTCCGACTGGCTCTAACGGTGGGCGCCAGCGCAAATACTTGACTCGTTCCTGATTTGTTCTCAGAGTCGAGTCGCCATGAAAAAGGACGGAGAGCCGCTTTATCCCGACGACGCAGTGCCCGAGCCGCAGCACAACGGCCGCGGCGCGCTCAGCAACGGCTCGAGTCGCTACGACAGCGAGAAGCGCATCCGCACGACCGACGGCTGGGAGACCGAGGCGTCGGTGCCTGAGACTGAAGACGACGAGCTGCCGCCGCTGCGCACGACGCTGACGCGCGATGCCACGCGCACCATCCTGGCACGCAACACGTCTCCCGACATTCCGTTCGACCGTTCGATCAATCCCTATCGCGGCTGCGAGCACGGTTGCATCTACTGCTTTGCGCGGCCGACCCATGCCTATCTCGGCCTGTCGCCCGGCCTCGATTTCGAAACCAAGATCCTGTTCAAGCCCGAGGCGGCGAAATTGCTGGCGGCCGAACTGGCCTCGCCGAAATACCGCCCCGACGTGGTCGCCATGGGCACCAACACCGATCCCTACCAGCCCGTCGAGCGTGAGCTCAAGGTCACGCGCTCGATCCTGAAAGTGCTGAGCGACTTCAACAATCCGGTGGGCATCGTCACCAAGGGCCACCTGGTGACGCGCGACATCGACATCCTCTCCGACATGGCGCGGCGCAATCTCGCCGAGGTATTCCTGTCGGTGACCACGCTCGACAAGGATCTGGCGCGCGCCATGGAGCCGCGTGCCTCCGCACCGCGTCGGCGCCTGGACGCCATCCGCGCGTTGGCAGACGCCGGCGTTCCGGTAGGCGTCATGACCGCGCCGATGATCCCGGGGCTGAACGATCGCGAGATGGAGGCGATCCTCGAAGCCGCGACCGAGGCCGGCGCCACGCGTGCCGGCTTCACCGTCCTGCGCCTGCCGCTCGAGATCAAGGATCTGTTCGACGAATGGCTGCGCACCCACAGACCGGAACGCGCCGAAAGAGTGCTGTCGCTGATCCGCCAGATGCGCGGCGGCGCGCTCTACCAGGCCGAGTTCGGCACGCGCATGCGCGGCGAAGGCCCGATCGCCCAGCTCCTCGCCGCGCGCTTCTCCGCCGGGGTGAAGCGGCTGGGGCTGAACAAGATCCGCTACCGGCTCGACACGCTGCGTTTTGCCGTGCCAGAGCAGGCGCGCACCGCTTTGGTCGATGCCAAGCGCGACGCACGGCAGATGAAATTGTTGTGAGGGAGAGCGACCATGGCCGAAGAAATCGTCTTGTATACGAACCCGCAATCGCGCGGCGCCATGGCGCACTGGATGCTGGAGGAGATCGGCTGTCCTTATCGGATCGAAGTGAAGGCCTACGGCAGCGACATGAGGACGCCCGAGTACCTTGCCATCAACCCCATGGGCAAGGTGCCGGCGATCAAGCACGGCAACACTGTGGTGACCGAGACCGGCGCCATCCTCGGCTATCTCGCCGACCTCTTTCCCGAGGCCAAGCTGGCGCCGCCGCTTGGCGAGCGCGGCTCCTACTATCGCTGGCTGTTCTTCGTTGCCGGATGCTGCGAGCCGGCGATGGGCAACAAGGCGGCCGGCTGGAATCCCGACACGCCCGACTTGCAGGGCCGCTTCGGCTATGGCTCCTACGAGCGGACCATCGACACGGCGGCCAAGGCGGTCGCGGGAAGGCGCCACATCGCCGCCGACCATTTCACCGCGGCCGACCTCTACATGGCCTCGTTCCTGCACTGGGGAATGACGTTCGGAATGGTCGAAAAGCGCCCGGCGTTTGAGGCCTATGCCCGGCCGCATCTCGAACGGCCGGCGGCGAAGCGGGCGGAGGAGCAGGCGGCCAAGCTCGTCGCCAAGCCGGCATAGCTCATCTATAAATACTAAGTACGTATCTAGTATTCAGGATGAGGCCTGTGTATCGTTAGGCATGGCCCATCCACGTTTTCTCTACGATCTCGAACATTGCTCGATCCGGCGCGCCCTCGACGTGCTGGGCGAGAAATGGACCCTGCTCGTGCTGCGAGAAGCGATCTACGGCGTGCGGCGCTTTGACGATTTCGCCCGGGCGCTACGCTGCGGGCGGGGCGTCCTGAGCGCGCGGCTCAGGACCCTGATCGAAAGCGGAGTCCTTGAGCGGAAGGAATATCTCGAGCCGGGGCAGCGTCCTCGCGCCGAGTACCGATTGACGGACAAGGGTCTCGATCTCTTTCCGGCGCTGCTGGCGCTGTCACAGTGGAGCGAGCGCTGGATGCCACCGCCCGACGGTCCCGTGGCGCGCGTCACCGATCGGCGATCGGGCCGCTCCGTCGCCGTCGTCATGACGAGCAATCCCGCCGAGAATCTGACCATGCGCGACGTCGTGATCGCCCCCGGGCCCGGCGCGAAACTGCTCGCCGGTTAGGACCTAGTCGAGGAAGCGCACCTTCGGCCACAGCTCGCGCCAGCGCTTGGCAACGATGCGGCCGTCGTATTCATCGCGCCGCGTGCGGCCGAATTCCGTCGGCCGGCAGCAGAGGCCGAGCAGATCGTCGGTGCCGAGTGGCGCCACGACGGTGAGGCGGTCGTCGGCTTCCAGTCGCACGCCGACGGCGGTGACCGTTTCCAGCCAATAGGTCATCGCATCAGACGTGCTCTTGTGCTGCGGCAGTCCCTTCCAGAGGTGCATGCGCGCCTGATTGCGCACCTGCCACGGCGCGGGGACGAGGGTCGCGAGACGGCCCTCGAAGGCCTGCTCGGTCTCCTTCGAGAGGTCGTCTGCGTCGTAATAAAGCACGTCGATGTCGGCCGTTGGGCGCGGCGGGACGATGCCGTGCAGATGGTCCCAGACGCGATTGCGCACGAAACCTGCGGCGATGCACCAGTCGGCTAGCGCGAGGGAGCGCGCTGCACGAAGCTGTTCCATACCCACAGGATCCTGCGCGATAATGTCGGAGATCAGGGACATTCAGCAGCCTAACGCCAGCGTCTGGGGATATGCCGAGCTTCCGCTACGAATTGCGCTGCGAAGGACGAGTGGCCGGCATCGACGAAGCCGGGCGCGGGCCGCTGGCCGGACCGGTCGTCGCCGCCGTGGCCGTCATCGATCGCAGCGCGGCCAAGCGCAAGCTCCTGAAGCTGATTGACGATTCCAAGAAGCTTTCGGTCGAGCAACGCGAGGAAGCCTACGAATGCATGGTCGCCTCGGGCATCATTCAGTTTGCTGTTGCCGAAGCCAGCGTCGATGAGATCGACCGTTTCAACATCCTGCAGGCGACGTTTCTCGCCATGCGTCGCGCCGTGCTGGCGCTCGTCGAGCAGCCGGAAGTCGCGCTGATCGACGGCAACCTCGTGCCGCCGCAGCTCGGTTGTCGTGCCGAGACCATCGTCGGCGGCGATGCCCACTCCTATTCGATCGCCGCGGCTTCGATCTTCGCCAAGGTGACACGCGATCGCTATATGGCCAAGCTCGCCGAAACCTTCCCCGGCTATGGCTGGGAGACCAACCGCGGCTATGGCAGCGAACGGCATCTCGAAGCCCTCAAACTTCTCGGGCCGACCCCGCACCACCGTATGAGCTTCGCGCCTCTGCGGCGAAGTAATCTTCGCCTCGACCGGCTACTGTAGCCGCGAAGGGAGATTGGGGTGCTCAAGCTCTACTACGCCGCAAATACCTGCGCGCTCGCCACGCACATCGTCCTGGAAGAAGCCGGCGCCGACTATTCGACGGTGCGGATCGACTTCGCCAGGAACGAGCAGCGCTCGCCCGACTATCTCAAGGTCAATCCCAAGGGCCGCGTGCCGGCACTGGTCACCGATCGCGGCATCCTGACCGAGACGCCGGCCATGCTGGTGTTCGCCGCGCAGAGCTTTCCGGCGGCGAAGCTCGCGCCGCTCGACGATCCGTTTGCCTTCGCTGAGATCCAGTCGTTCAACAGCTACCTGTGCTCGACGCTGCACATCAACCACGCCCACCGCATGCGCGGCTATCGCTGGGTCGATGCCGACGACGCTCACTCGATCGCGGCCATGCAGCGCAAGGTGCCGGAATCGGTCGGCGCCTCTTTCGAACTGATCGAGCGCGAGATGCTGAAAGGCCCCTGGGTGATGGGCGAGCGCTACACGATCTGCGATCCCTACCTCTTCACCCTGGCGCAGTGGCTGGAAGCCGACGGCGTCGATCCTCGGCGCATCCCGCGCGTGATCGAACATCGCCGTCGCGTGTCGGAGCGTGCCGCGACGCGCAAGGCGATTGCCGCAGAGCTTGCCTAGGTCTGGTGTGCACAGTCAGTGGATCGACTCGATGGATAGTGGCGCAGTTTGAAATCATGAGCAAAAGCAACGCTTTAACAGGACGGTTGCCAAGGTCTCCCTCGGCTGGCCTACTGCGCCCATGCCTGAGCGGTCAAGAAAGCGCCCGCGCGACACTAGCCAGCTCGCCAAGTTCATCGTGGACGTGGCGACCGGTGATGTTGCCGACGTGTCCGCCCAGCCGGAGAAAAATCCGGCGGCGGTATCGCTTGGTCGCTTGGGAGGGCTTAAGGGGGGCAGGGCGAGGGCCGAAAGCCTATCGCCTAAGAAGCGTAGTGAGATTGCCCGAAAGGCCGCTCAAGCGAGGTACGGCAAGCGCAGTTGAGCGCGCTCGATGGCATCCCTCTACAAGGTCGAGTACCCGCCCCTCCTCATGGAAGGGCTGCATGAGCTTACTCTCGCCGATTTGCGTGTCCTTTGCGTCGATGGATTCCCGCTTTCAACGCGGCGGGACCCCGTGATGCGCGTGCTTGAATCGATGTGCTTGGCGATGTCCACGGCCCTGGTGCCGGCCGCCGTGTGGGTTGACGGCAGTTTTTTGACAGAAAAGATCGAGCCGGATGACGTTGATGTCGTTGTTGTGATGCAGGCGGGAAATCGCACGTCGGAGCAGCAAGCGGTCATCGACAGGATCGAAAATCAGGAGTTTGTGTTTCCCGTTACGTGCGACAGCTATGTGAACGTGGAGTACCCGCAAGGTCACAAGAAGTATTGGTTTAGTCAATACATGCGGGCTTACTGGATTAAGCAATTCGGCTTCGCGCGCAACGACAAGGTTATGAAGGGAATCGCCGTAGTCAGGACGCCTACGACATGACTGACCTAGTAGACCTCCAGGGCAAACTTCAGGACACATCTGCCGCGATTTCTCGTGCGCGAAAGCTGCTTGCTGAGGATCCGCAGGACACTCAATTCGTGGCCGTTCTTTCGTCACTTGAACGTCGGCAGCGAAGGCTTGAGGAACAGTTCCTCGCCGAAGCCAATGCCGCTGGCGAAGACGTGTGCTCGTATCAGCTTGATCGGCATGGGGACTCCTTCCCCATTACTGCGCTAGCCGAGTCTCTTGCCGACTTTCAGTCTGGCCTAGCGGTCGTCTTTGAGGCGCAAAAGAGCGGTCCAAAGAAGACCGCTCATGTATCGGAAGTGACGATTGCTCAAACGACACTCGGGTTCAGCCACACGTTCCATGGTTCTCTGGGCCTCGTCTTCACGATCCCCAATGAGAGATTGCTTGCAATCGAAAGCGAACTGGACCGAGCAGTCGAAACGTTCTTCCAAATGATACATGCGAAAACGGCCGACGATCTTGTGAGGTGGGCGAAGGAACTGGGGCCGGCACCGATTCGGAAGGTTCACCAGTGGGCTTTGAACAACGCCAAGCACGGTATCTCGGCGGCGATCAGATGGCGTCGAAACGATACCGTGCGGTTCGAGGTAGACGTTCAGGCTGCCGAAGCGGCGAGCCTCGTCTCGCTTATCGCGGAGACCAAGCCCAAAATCCCTGAGCCCCATACCCTTGTCGGATTGCTTGAAGGCGGCGACATGGTTGCGCGCACTTTTCATCTGTCATTTGCCGAAGGGGAGGACATCCGTGGGCATTTGGCGAAGGACTACAACCCTTTGGAATTGACGCTAAATAGGCGCTACCGCGCACGGCTTACCAAGCTTACGACCGTACAACTGGCTACGGAGAGCGAGGAAATCCATTGGGAATTGAATGGGTTAGAGGCGGTAGATTGAAACTGATCTATTGCTTGACCGATCAAGGATAGCCAGATAAAAGGGAGGCATGAACAGCCTCCCAATCGCCAAGCGCGCCCAAATCCTCGGAATGCTCTGCGAGGGAATGTCGATGCGGGCCGCGTCTCGGCTGGCCGATGTCTCAAACAACACCGTGACCAAGCTCTTGGTCGAGACCGGCATGGCCTGCTCCGACTATCAGGATCAGGCATTCATGAACCTCCCGTGCGACAAGCTTCAGCTCGATGAGATTTGGAGCTTCGTCGGCAAGAAGGCTCGCAACATCACCGGCAACGATACGGACAAGGGCCTGGGCGATACTTGGACGTGGACGGCCATCGACGCTGACACGAAGCTCATTCCATCTTGGTTCGTCGGCGACCGTACCGCGCGGTCAGCAACCATCTTCGTGTCCGATCTGCGTAAGCGCCTCGCTAATCGCGTGCAGATCACCACGGACGGCCATCGCGCCTACCTCAACGCTATCCGCGCCCAGCCGAATTGGGATGTCGATTACGCGATGCTGATTAAGCACTACGGCCCAGCACCCGACGGACCGGAACGCCGCTATAGCCCTGCCGAGTGCACCGGCACATCGATGGAAACCGTGATCGGTGTTCCCGACTATCGCCACGTCAGCACGTCCTATGCTGAGCGCGCCAACCTCACGATGCGGATGGGCTGCCGTCGCTTCACGCGCTTGACCAATGCGTTTAGCAAGAAGGTCGAAAACCACGCTTGGGCCGTGGCGCTGCATCTGATGCACTACAACTTCGCGCGCATTCACAAGACGCTGCGGATCACCCCGGCCATGGCCGCTGGTGTCACCGATCACGTCTGGTCACTGGAGGAGATCGCAGAGCTTGGAAAGCCCACCGCGCCAGCAAAGCGCGGGCCATATCGGCAGAAGAATCTTGCCAATGCGGCTATCTAGATTCAAACTGCGCCACTACCACTCGATGTTGTGGATCGATCGCGCAAACAATTGAATCAATTGTAATTTCTTGACCCGGACTCGGTGGATGACTCATCTTCCACCGATGCCTGTGGATTATCTTGACCGCGTCCTGGTGGGCGATTGCATCGAGCTGATGCAAAGCCTGCCCGAAGCCTCCGTCGACATGGTGTTCGCCGATCCGCCCTACAATCTGCAATTGGGCGGCGATCTGCTGCGGCCCGATCACAGCAAGGTCGATGCCGTCGACGACGACTGGGACAAGTTCGTCGATCCGTCAGATCCCCTCGGGACAGGCTTCGCGCTCTACGATTCCTTTACGCGTGCCTGGCTCAAGGCCGCGCGCCGCGTGCTCAAGCCCGGCGGCACGCTGTGGGTGATCGGCAGCTATCACAACATCTTCCGCATCGGCACGGCGCTGCAGGACC
Organism: Asaia bogorensis; assembly: GCA_945889625.1. Lineage (GTDB taxonomy): Bacteria > Pseudomonadota > Alphaproteobacteria > Reyranellales > Reyranellaceae > Reyranella. Next base: position 22,974 of record CAMDCE010000019.1, read on the forward strand.
AGGGCTACTGGCTGCTGAACGACATCGTGTGGCGCAAGTCCAACCCGATGCCGAACTTTCGCGGCAAGCGCTTCACCAACGCGCACGAGACCCTGATCTGGGCGGCACGCGATCGCGCCAACAAGAAGTACACCTTCAACTACAATTCGATGAAGGAGCTGAACGAAGGCATCCAGATGCGCTCCGACTGGCTGCTGCCCCTCTGCACCGGCGGCGAACGGCTGAAGGGCGAGGACGGCAAGAAGGCGCATCCGACGCAGAAGCCCGAGTCGCTGTTGTTCCGCTGCATCATGGCGGCATCCAATCCGGGCGACGTGATCCTCGATCCCTTCTTCGGCACGGGTACGACCGGCTCTGTTGCGCGACGGCTCGGCCGCCGCTTCATTGGGCTCGAGCGTGATCCGACTTATGCGGCGATTGCTAGGAAGCGCATCGCGGAAATCACGCCGCTAGCGATTGAGGACGTGACGCCGATGCCCAGCAAGCGCGCCGAGACGCGCATCCCGTTCGGCACCCTGATCGAGGCTGGGTTGCTGCGACCTGGCGCGATATTGATCGATCCGAGCGGCCAGCATAGGGCACGCGTACGCGCCGATGGGACGCTCTCGGCCACCAACTCGTTGGGCGAGCATCGCGGCTCGATCCATCAGGTGGGTGCGGCGGTGCAGGGCGCCCCGGCCTGTAACGGCTGGACCTTTTGGCATTTCGAGCAGGAAGGCGCGCGCCGGCCGATCGACCATCTCCGCCAGCAGGTCCGGGCCGGTCTTTAGGCCTCTGTCATCTCGAGCGCAGCGAAGGATCCGGCGCCTGCCACAGGGCGATCTGTGGGGCATGCGTGAGGCCCTTCGCTGCGCTCGAGGCGGGGTTTACTCCGCCGCTGACGACAGAACCTCACCCCTTCACCGCATGGGCGATGACCTTGCGCATGACCGTCGGCAGCGCCCGTTCGGTCATGCGGTCCAGCGTGCACCAGGCGCTGCCGGGCGACAGCCTGGCCAGCCGCGAGGTCGTGGCGGTCGCCCGCGCGACGGCGAGTTCGAGATGAAAGTGCGTGAAGGTGTGGCGCACGCCGCCCTCCATCACCTTCCAGCCGGCCGGCACCGGCGCTTCCTTGAGCGCGTCGGCGATCACCAGCCTGCCCTCACGCCAGGCGCTCGACGGCACCTCGTCCATGCCGCCTAAAAGCCCCTTGGTCGGCCGCTTGCGCAGCAGGATGGCGCCGTCGCGGTTGGACAGCACGAAAGCCAGCCCGCGGCGCGTCGGCTTGTCGGCCTTGGCGGCGCGGCGGGGCAGGTCCTCGGCGATCCCGCGCTGGCGGGCACGGCAGGCCTTCACCAGCGGGCAGATGACGCAGCGCGGGTTGCGCGGCGTGCACACCGTGGCGCCGAGATCCATCATCGCCTGGGCATAGTCGCCGCCGCGTTGCTGTGGCACCAGCGCGGCGGCCCGTGTCTGGATTTCGGGCTTGGCGTCGGGCAGGGGCGTCTCGATGGCGTAGAGCCTGGCGATCACGCGCTCGACATTGCCGTCGACTGCCGAGGCCGGCAGGTCGAAGGCGATCGCGCGGATGGCCGAGGCCGTGTAGGGCCCGATGCCGGGCAGCCCCAGCAGGCTCGCCTCGTCCTCGGGAAAGCGGCCGGCGTAGCGTTCGGCCACGACTTTGGCGCAGGCATGGAGGTTGCGCGCCCGTGCGTAGTAACCGAGACCGGCCCAGGCCGAGAGCACTTCGTCGAGCGGCGCCGCCGCCAGCGCGCCGACGCTCGGCCAACGCTCGACGAAGCGGCGGAAATAGTCGCCGACTGTGGCCACCGTGGTCTGCTGCAGCATGATTTCCGACAGCCAGACCCGGTAGGGCTCGGTGCGTTCACCGGCCGGTGAGCGCCACGGCATGGTGCGACGATGACGATCGTACCAGGCAAGCAAACGTGAGGCGTGGGTCATGGTCATGTAAGGGGCCGTGGCCTAGAGCATAGTCCGTCCGGCTGGAATCAGCCGGACGGACTATGCAATCGAAGGAAACGCTTCGTACAACGCGTTTCCAGCCAAATTGAACCGCTGAGCGGTTCAATTTGGCTGAAAGCCGCACTAGCATAGAGAACGGAGTTTGAAAGGGTCCATGCGGGAAAACGGCTTCCGCGCGATAGGCGGTCTGGCCCAGCATCTGACGTCCGGATTGGCCAAGGGCCGCGGCACGTCGATCGCCCGGCTGCGCGTCGATTGGCCGGCCATCGTCGGCCCCGAGTTGGCCCGCAGCACGCTGCCCGAAGCGCTGCTGGCCGGTCGCGGTGCCCGAGGCAGCCAGGTGGCCGGAAAGGCCCTGCGGCTGCGCGTGTCGGGCGCCGTCGCGCTCGAAGTCCAGCACATGACCGGCCAGATCGTCGAGCGGGTGAACGCCTATTTCGGGCACAAGGCGATCGACGATATCCGCCTGGTGCAAGGCGCCGTCGCCCAGCCGCAGGCGCCGCGTCCGCTGGCCGCGCCCGACCCCGCGACGACGGCGCGGATGGCCAGCCGCGTCGCCGAGGTCAAGGACCCCGAGCTGAGGGCGGCGCTGGCGCGGCTCGGCGCGCGCATCGCGCTCAGCCGGCGGAGCGTCGTGGTGGGCGTCCTGGGGGCGCTGTTCTACGCCGACGGCGCGCCGCGCGCCCAGTCGAGCGACGCCGACCGGTTCCTGGCCGTCCTGCCGTCCGACCATGTGCTCGGCAAGCCCAATGCGCCCAACATCATCATCGACTACTTCTCGCTGACCTGCCCGTACTGTGCCAACTTCAATGCGGCGGTTCTGCCTGTGGTCCGGCGCGAGTGGATCGACACCGGCCGGGTGCGCTTCATCTACCGCCACTTCCCGTCCGACTTGGTGGCCACCCGCGCCGCCCAACTCGCCGAGGGCGCCGGGCGGGCAAAATTCTATGACGCGGTGAGCGCCCTGCTGGGTTCGCAGGTCGACTGGCTGACCGCGGCCGATCCGGAGTCCGAGATGGTGAAGGCGGTCGGCGGCGTTGGCCTGTCGGTCGCCGCCGCCCGGGCCTGCTTTGCCGACGACCGGCTGTTGAACAAGGTCGTCGCCGACGTGCAGAGCGGCCAGGCCTTGCGGGTGAAGGCGACGCCTACTCTGTTCGTCAACGAGCAGAACTACGGCAGTCCCGCCGGCGCCGAGGGCATCAGCGCGATTTTACGCCAGATTGGGCGGTAATCATTGACACCCCACAGACTGAATTTCCAAGATGTGGTAGAGAGGAAGAGTAAATGCGGAATATCTTGATTGTCGCCGGCGGGATCGTCGCGGTGGCCGCGATTGCGGCTGGCGTCTATTTCGGGACCCGTCCTGGCGCCCCCGGACCGGCGCCGGTGGCCGTGGCGGTGACGCCCGACAAGACCGCTTTGCTCGCCGTCCAGCCGTCGGACCATGTGCTGGGCGATCCCAAGGCGGCCGTGACCTTGATCGAATACGCCTCGTTGACCTGCCCGCACTGCGCCCATTTCCACACCCTGGTGCTGCCGGAGCTCAAGAAGAAGTGGATCGACACCGGCAAGGTGCGGCTGATCTTCCGCGACTTCCCGCTCGACCAGGCGGCGACCAGGGCTGCCCAGCTCGCCGAATGCTCCGGCAAGGACCGCTACTACGCCGTGCTCGACATGATCTTCACCAACCAGCCGGTGTGGGCCGCCGCCTCCGATCCGATCGCCGAGCTTTCCAAGTCGCTGCGCATCGCCGGCATGGGCGACGCCGAGGTCAAGGCGTGCCTGGCCAACGATGCCATCGCCAATGCCGTGATCGCCGACTATCGCGGCGGCGAGGTGCTCGGCGTCACCTCGACGCCGACCCTGTTCATCAACGGCCAGTTGTTCAAGGGCGCGCGTTCAGTCGAGGAACTCGACGGCGTGTTCGCCAAACTCGTCAAGTAGGTTTCCTTTAAAGCGTGGTGTAGATGGTTCAGTTCGACAAACTCCGGCTCTCCGGCTTCAAGTCCTTCGTCGATCCGACGGAGCTCGCCATCGAGTCCGGTCTCACCGGCATCGTCGGCCCCAACGGCTGCGGCAAGTCGAACCTCGTCGAGGCGCTGAAGTGGGTGATGGGCGAGACCTCGGCCAAGCAGATGCGCGGCAGCGAAATGGAGGACGTCATCTTCTCCGGCGCCGGCGTGCGCCCGGCGCGCAACATCGCCGAGGTCATGCTCTGCCTCGACAACAAGACCCGCACGGCGCCCGCGATGGTCAACGACACCGATCAGCTCGACGTCGTGCGCCGCATCGAGCGCGGTCACGGCTCGGCCTATTCGGTCAACGGCCGGGAGATCCGCGCGCGCGACGTGCAGACCTTGTTCGCCGACGCCGCCACCGGCTCGCGCTCAACGGCGCTGGTCAGCCAGGGTCGCATCGGTGCGCTGATCAATGCCAAGCCGGCCGACCGCCGCTCCATCATCGACGAGGCCGCCGGCATCACCGGTCTCTATGCCCGCCGCCATGAGGCCGAACTGCGGCTGCGTGCCGCCGAGCAGAATCTGGCGCGCGTGCAGGACGTGCTGGTGGCGCTCGACGAGCAGCACAAGGGGCTGAAGCGCCAGGCCCGCCAGGCCAGCCGCTACCGCAACCTAAGCGACCATATCCGCCGCGCCGAAGCAGCCGTGCTGGCGCTGAAGCTCGCGGCGGCCGAGAAGGAGCTGACTGAAGCTGGCGCGCGCCTGCACGAAGCCGAGGCCACGGTTGCCGATCTCACGCGTCTGGTCGGTCTTGCCACCACGGCGCAGGTCGAGGCCGCGACCGCGCTGCCGCCGTTGCGCAACGACGAGGCGGCCGCCGCCGCCGCCCTGCAGCGCCTGCGCGTCGCCCACGATGCGCTCGCCGCCGAGGCGGCGCGGGTCGCCCAGGCGCAACAGGAGGCCGAGACCCGTCTGCAGCAGACCCAATCCGATCTCGGCCGCGAGCGCGGTCGCAAGGGCGACGCCGAAGCCGCGATCGCCGAATTGGACAGCCAGCGCACGCGGCTCGAGCAGGAGCGCGTGGGCGAAGACGATCGCGCCGCGTCAGCCCAGCAGGCGCGCGACTCGGCCTATGGCGAGACCACGGCGGCCGAGACCGAGCACGATCGCCTGACCCGCCAGATCGCCGACGACGAGGCGCTGCGCGACAGCGTCGGCCGCGAGATCGCCGAGCTGCAGGAGCGGCTGCGCCGGCTCGCCGCCCGCGCCGAGGAGATCGCCGTCCAGCAACGGCAGGTCGAAAGCGAGCTGGCCGGCCTGCCGAAGTTGTCCGAGGTCGAAGCCGCGCATGATGCAGCGCGCGTGGCGCTCGACAATGCCCGCCGTGAGGCCGAGCAGGCGATCGGGTCGGCGCGCGAGGCCGAGCGCTACGAGTCCGACGCCGCGCGCCAGGCGGTGGCCAAGGCCGAAGCTGAGCGCATCGACACCGAATTCGCGCGCGCCGCCGAACGGCAGGCCGCCGAAGCGAGCCATGCTGCCGCCGTCGAAGCGCTGCAGAAGACCAGCGCGCGGCTCACCAAGCTGCGCGCCGAGGAGGCAGGTGTTGCCGCGGCGCTGAAGTCGGCTGCGGATTCGCTCTGGCCGCCGTTGCTCGACGCTCTCGCCGTCGATCCGGGCTTCGAAAAGGCGCTGGGTGCGGCGTTCGGCGACGATCTCGAAGCCTCGTCCGATCGTGGCGCGCCGGTTCACTGGCTGGCGTTGGGCGAACTCGCCGATGCGCCGGCGCTGCCGCCGGGCACCGCTCCGCTCGGTGCCCACGTCAAAGCGCTGCCCGAGCTTGCGCGCCGTCTGGCCTTCATCGGCGTCGTGGCCGACGACGCTACGGGCGCGGCGCTGCAGGCGACGCTCAGGCCCGGCCAGCAACTCGTCACGCGCGACGGCGCGGTGTGGCGCTGGGACGGCTACACGATGCGCGCCGGCGCCCCCTCGGCCGCCGCCGTGCGTCTCAGCCAGCGCAACCGGCTGGCCGAGATCCGCCAGCAGGTCGACGCCATCGCCGCCGAGCAGGCGGCCGAGCAGGCGCATGTCGAAGCCCAAGCCGCCTCGCTTGCCGCGGCGCGTGACGCCGAGCGGACCTCGGTTGAGCAAGCGCGCCTGCACGAGCGCGAAGTGGCCGAAGCCGCACGGCGCAAGACGCAGGATGCCGGCGAAGCGACCCGCGCCGCCGAGCGCACCGCACAAGGAGCCATCGCGTCGGCCGAGCAAGCCGCCGCCGAGGCGCGCGACCGTCACACCGACGTGGCGCGCCGTACCGATCAGCTGCGCACCCGCATGGCCGGCCTCGACCGGGCGATCGCCGAGATCGCCGGCGACGTCGCCGATACCGAAATGCGCCGCACCTTCCGGCAGGCGCGGCTGTCGGCGATTTCCGACACCCAGGCCGACCGGGTCACTGCCGGCGCGCTGCGCGTGCGCATCGCCGAACTGCGCGCCGCCCTCGTGGAGGCCGAAGGCAACTGCGATCGTCTCGCCCGCGAGGCGGCGATGCGTGCCGAGCGGCTGGGCCAGATCGCCCAGGATCATGCCGGCTGGAGCAACCGCCTGGCCGATGCCCTGGGCCAGATCGTCGAACTCGACGCCCGCCGCGAGCAGATCGCCGGGTCGATCGCCGAGCTTGCCGCCAAACCCGCCGAGATCGAGACCAAGCAAAGGGCGCTGGGCGAGGAGATCGCCAAGGCAGAGCGCAATCGCCAGCAGTCAGCCGACCGTCTCGCGGTCGGCGAGACGCGGCTGGGCGAGGCCGACAAGGCGCTGCGCAGCGCCGAGGGCGAACTGGCACAAGCGCGCGAAAGCCGCGTGCGCCGCGAAGGGTTGGTCGAACAGGCGACCAAGGACCGCGACGCGGTGATCGAGCGCATCGTCGAGCGGCTGCGCTGCGAGCCCGACGGTGTGCTGGCGCTGGCCGAAGTGCAGTCTCTGGAAGAGCTGCCGGAGATGGAGAAGGCCGAGCATCGGCTGGAGCGGCTGGTGCACGAGCGCGAGACCATGGGCGCGGTCAACCTGCGCGCCGAGGAAGAGGCAGGCGAGCTCGAGCAGCAGATCACCGGCATGACCTCCGAACGCGACGACCTGGTCTCCGCGATCGCGCGCCTGCGCCAGGGCATCCAGAGCCTCAATCGCGAGGGCCGCGAACGCTTTCTCGTCGCCTTCGAGCAGGTGAGCGGCCACTTCCAGCAGCTTTTCACCAAGCTGTTCGGCGGCGGCAAGGCCGAGCTCAGGCTGACCGAGTCGGAGGATCCTCTGGAGGCGGGGCTGGAAATCCATGCCAGCCCGCCGGGCAAGCGGCTGCAGGTGATGTCGCTGCTGTCGGGTGGCGAACAGGCGCTGACCGCGCTGTCGCTGCTGTTTGCGGTGTTCATGACCAACCCCGCGCCGATCTGCGTGCTGGACGAGGTCGATGCGCCTCTGGACGACCTCAACGTCGAGCGCTTCTGCGCCCTGGTGCAGGACATCGCCGGCCGCACCGACACGCGCTTCCTGATCATCACCCACCATCGCGTCACCATGGCGCGCATGGACCGCCTCTACGGCGTGACCATGGCCGAGCAGGGCGTTTCCCAGCTCGTGTCGGTCAATCTGCAGGAGGCCGACCGGATGGTGGCCTGACGTCCAAAGCAAGCAACAAGACTATCTTCCTCTCATCTCGACTGAGCGTCGGCTTTGCCCAAGCCGGCGCTCTTCTCTTTGGCGGGGCCGGGATGTAGTGTCCGGCCATGCCCGATGCATTGGCCAACTCGGTCACGGACGTGGTCGAACTGACGCGCGAACTGGTGCGCTGCGAGAGCGTGACGCCGCGTGAAGGCGGTGCACTGGTGCTGCTCGAACGCACGCTCGGCAGCCTCGGCTTCCGCTGCGAGCGCATGGATTTCACCCAGGCCGGCACGGACGACGTGGCCAACCTCTATGCGCGTATCGGAACCGGCGGGAAGCACTTCTGCTTCGCCGGCCATTCCGACGTGGTGCCGGTGGGCGACCTCTCGTCGTGGACGATCGGACCGTTCTCGGCCGAGCTGTCGGCGGGCTACCTGTTCGGCCGCGGCGCCGCCGACATGAAGGGTGCGATCGCAGCCTTCACCGAGGCTTCGCAGCGGTTCCTGGCCAAGCGCGGTCGCGACTTCGGCGGCTCGATCAGCCTCTTGATCACCGGCGACGAGGAGGGGCCTGCGGTCAACGGCACGGTGAAGATGCTGAAGAGGCTGGCCGAGCGCGGCGAGACGATCGACGCCTGCGTCGTGGGCGAGCCCACCAGCTCCAGGCGTTTCGGCGACATGATGAAGATCGGCCGGCGCGGCAGCATGACGATCGACATGGTCGTGCGCGGCATCCAGGGACACGTTGGCTATCCCGAGCGGCTGGACAATCCCATTCACCGGCTGTCGGCGCTGATCGAAGCGCTGATCCGCGAGCCGATCGACCAGGGCAGCACGCACTTCCAGCCGAGCTCGCTGCAGTTCACCACAGTCGATGTCGGCAACAAGGCGACCAACATCGCGCCGGGCGTCGTCAAGGCGCGCTTCAATACGCGCTTCAACGACCGCTGGACCTCCAAGACCCTGCTCGCCCATCTCACCGAGCGGCTGGAGCGCGCCAATAAGGCGCTGGGCGGCAACGGGACATTCGAGCTCAGCGCCGAGGTCTCGGGCGAATCCTTCTATACGCCGCCCGGTCCGCTCTCCGAGCTGGTGGCCGGCGCCGTCCGCGACGTGGCGGGCGTCGAGACCGAGCTGTCGACGACCGGCGGCACGTCGGATGCGCGCTTCATCCGCAGCTACTGCCCGGTGCTCGAGTTCGGGCTGGTCGGCGAGACCATGCACAAGGTCGATGAGAAGAGCGCGATCGCCGACCTCAGGACGCTGGCGCGCGTCTACGAAACGGTGCTCGACCGTTACTTCGCGGCCTGACGGGCCGGCGATGCTGAGTTCCACCGAAATCGCCCGCGGCGCGCAGGGCGCGTTGGGTTTTCTGCGACGCGACCCGGGCGCGCCGTTCTATTTCGACAACAGCTTCGCCGCCTGCCTGCGCTCGTTCCGAGTCATGGCGCTGGTGGCGCCGATCTACGGCCTCTACCTGCTGCTCTACTATTCGAACGTCGAAGTCGCGGCCGACGGCGTCGAGGTCCTTGCCATCGAGGCAATGCGTTACATCGTCGACTGGCTGCTCTTTCCGGTGATCTTCTACGAAATCGCCCGTCGCCGCGGCTGGCTCGACCGCTATCCGCGCTACATCGGCGCGCTGAACTGGATCAACCTGCCGGCCATGATCCTGGCCATCCTCGGGATCTCCATCTCGCTGATGGCGCCGCATGCGGTCGCCGTCGGCGTCGAACTCGGCCTGCGCGGAGTGTTCTTCTACTGGTTCCTGACGGCAACGCGCATGACGCTCGGCACAAGCTGGCTGTTCTCGGGCCTCCTGCTGATCGTCAACTGGGTGCCTTCGCTCCTTCTTTCACTGATCGTCGAGCGTTTCCTCGGCGTCACCGCGATCGTCGCTGGCTAAGTCGGCCTTGTAACGCACCTCCATCAGGCAAAGTCCCTCAGGCGGTGCAGTCGGGCCGGCGCGCGTGCGGTCGCAGGCGGCCAGCGCCTCCTCGACGTCGCGCTTCGTCCATTGGCCGCGGCCGACCATCTTCAGGGTGCCGACCAGGATGCGCACCTGGTTGTGCAGGAAAGAGCGCGCGGCGACATCGACGTGGATCTCCTCGCCCTCGCGGTGCACGGCCAGCAGGTCCAGCGTCTTGACCGATGACGGTGCCTGGCACGAGGTCGAGCGGAAGCTGTTGAAATCGTGGTGGCCCTGCAGCACCGCAGCGGAGGCGGCCATCGCCTCGGCGTCGAGCGGCGCAGGCACATGCCAGACATGGCCGCGATCGAGCGCCGACGGGGCGCGGCGATTGAGGATGCGGTAGCGATAGCGCCGGTGCGTCGCCCAGAAGCGGGCGTGGAAACGCTCCGGCACCGTTTCGACCAGGGGCACCACGACCGGATTGGGCTTGAGGTGATAGTTGAGCGCGCTGCGCACCGTTTCGACCGGCCATTCGGTGGCGAGATCGAGATGCGCCACCTGGCCCAGCGCATGGACGCCGGCGTCGGTGCGGCCGGCACACTGCGCCACTGCGCGCTCGCCCGAGAAGGCGAACACCGCGTCTTCAAGCGCGGCCTGGACCGACGGCCCCGTGTCCTGGCGCTGCCAGCCGACGAAGGGGCCGCCGTCATATTCGATGGTGAGCTTGTAGCGCGGCACGTCGTTACGTCGGCTTGGCTTGCGGCAGCGGCACCACGGTGGGTGGAGGCAGCACGGTGCCGGCGGGCAGGGCAAAGCCGCGCAGGAAGGCGTCGGCCTGAAGCGCCGCCTTGCCCGATCGCTGCAGTTTGAGCAGTCGTAATCCGCCGACGCCGCACGTCACCGCTGGAAAACCATCGCGTGCGATGCTCACGGTACCCGGCGCGCCTGACGCGAGCGTGAGGGCGGCCGCCAGCACCTTGATGCGCTCGCCGCTTATCTCGAACCAGGTGCCCGGCCAGGGATGGAAGGCCCGCACTTTGCGCTCGAGTTCGGCCGCGGGCCGCCGCCAGTCGAGGGCGCCTTCCTCCTTGCCGAGCTTGTGGGCGTAGGTGACGCCGTCCTCGGGTTGCGGCACCGCGCCCAGCGTCTTGCGCATCAGCCCGTCGAGGGTCGACACGATCAACCGCGCGCCGAGTTCGGCCAGCCGGTCATGTACGCTGTCGGCCGTGTCGGCCGCCGAGATCGGCGTGCGTTCGGCCAGCAACATCGGCCCGGTGTCGAGACCCTCGTCCATCTGCATGGTGGTGACCCCGGTCTCGGCGTCGCCCGCCAGGATCGCACGATGGATCGGGGCAGCGCCACGCCAGCGCGGCAGCAGCGAGCCGTGGATGTTAATGCAGCCCAACACCGGCGCATCGAGAAGGCTTTTCGGCAGAATGTGGCCGTAGGAGACGACCACTGCCGCATCTAGGTCGAGCGCCTTGAAGGCAGCCGCTTCGTCGTCACTCTTGAGATTCCCCGGCGTGCGCACGGCGAGAGCGAGCGTGTCGGCCGTTTCGTGGACCGGCGTCTTGCGTTCCTGCTGGCCGCGACCGGCGGGCTTGGGCGCGCGGGTATAGACCGCCACCACGTCGTGGCCGGCATCGACCAGCGCCCGCAGAGCGGGCACGGCGAAGGCGGAGGTGCCGAGAAACGCCAGCTTCATCGCCGCATCTTATAGGCAGCCGCGCGCGGCTGAGCTAGGTATGGGCCAGTAATGGACTCCGATATCCACACGACCGGCGAGGGACCCGCCGCCAACCTCGCCGCGCGGCGCGCCGCGGGCCAGGTCCATCCCGACCCGGTGCAGGAGCGCATCGTGCTGCGCCTGCAGGCGGTGTACGAGCAACTGCAGGCCATAGCCGACCATCCCGCCAAGCCGGGCTTTCTGGCGCGCTGGGGACTGCTCGGCCAGAACAAGCCGCCGGCCGGCCCGCACGGGCTTTACATCTGGGGTCCGGTCGGCCGCGGCAAATCGATGCTGATGGACCTCTTCTTCGCCGATGCGCCTGTGGCGAAGAAGCGGCGCGTCCACTTCCACGAGTTCATGCTCGAGGTCCATGCCCGGCTGCATCGCCGCCGCGAGAAACTGGCGGCCAAGGGCGCGCCGCCGGAGGCCGACACGATTGTGCCGATCGCGCGCGGGATCGCGGGCGAGACGCGGCTGCTCTGCTTCGACGAATTCCAGGTCACCAACATCGCCGACGCCATGATCCTCGGCCGCCTGTTCGAGACCTTGTTCGACGAAGGCCTGACGGTGATCGCGACTTCCAATCGCGCGCCGGACGATCTCTACAAGGACGGCCTGCAGCGCGATCGCTTCCTGCCCTTCATCGAGCTGGTCAAGCAGCGCCTGGAGATCCTCGAATTGGGCGGCGATCTCGACTATCGACTGGATCGGTCGCGCAATCGCGACGTCTACCTGACGCCGGCTGGCGCCTCGGCCAACGCCAAGCTCGACGAGGAGTTCCGCGCGCTCGCTGCCGGCGCCGACGGCGAGCCGCGCGTCTTGCGCACCCAGGGTCGCGATGTCGACGTCCCACGCGCCGCGCCCGGTGTCGCTATGGCGCACTATCTCGACTGGTGCGACAAGCCGATGGGCGCCGCCGATTTCCTCTGCATTGCCGACAACTTCCACAGCGTCATCATGGCCGACATTCCCCAAATGGGTCCGGACAGCCGCGACAAGGCGGCTCGCTTCGTCACCATGATCGACACATTCTACGAAAAGAAAGTGAAGTTCATCTGCTCGGCCGCGACGGCGCCCCAAGGACTCTATATCGACGGCGACGGCGCCTTCGAATTCGAGCGCACGGTGTCGCGGCTGATGGAGATGCAGAGCCCGGAATATCTGGCTTTGGACCACATCGCCTAATTGTGATTGTGGGCTGTCGGACGGGCGTCCTAGGCTCCGCCCCGCAATTCAACCAGGGAGATCACAAGATGGATGGCGATCGTTTAGTTTATGGCGCCGAGAACGGCCTGTCACGGCGCGCGGCTCTAACCACCGTGGCACTGGGCAGCACCTTCGCTTTGGCGGCTCAGCCGGTGACGGCGCAAACCATCATCACGACACCCGCCGACGGGCTGACGGCCGGCGTGGTCAAGGTCAAGACCAAGGACGGCAAGGACATGGAGGCCTATCGCGCCATGCCGGCGACCGGCACGGGCTTCGGCACCATCCTGGTCGTCCAGGAAATCTTCGGCGTGCATGCCCATATTGCCGACCTGTGCCGCCGCTTCGCCAAGGCCGGCTACTACGCCATCTCGCCCGAGCTCTATTTCCGCCAGGGCGATCCCAAGACCTACACCGAGATTCCAAAGCTGGTGTCGGAACTGGTGAGCAAGGTTCCGGATGCGCAGGTCATGGGCGATCTCGACTCGGCGGTTGCCTTCGCCAAAGGCGAAGGCAAGGCCGACACGGCCAAGCTCGGCGTCACCGGCTTCTGCTGGGGCGGCCGCATCGTATGGATGTACACCGCCCACAATCCGGCGGTGAAGGCGGGCGTGGCCTGGTACGGCCCACTGGTGCGCCCCGGCACCGAGCTTCAGCCCAAGAACCCGATCGACATCGTGAAGGATCTGAAGGGCCCGGTGTTGGGGCTCTATGGCGGCGCCGATACCGGCATTTCCCAGGACTCGGTCGACAAGATGAGCGCCGCGCTCAAGGCCGCGGGCACCCCCGTGGCGACCAAGTCGCAGATCAAGGTCTATCCGGACACGCCGCACGGCTTCAACGCCGACTACCGCCCGAGCTTCCGCAAGGATCAGGCGGAGGACGGCTGGAAGATGGCGCTCGCCTGGTTCAAGGCCAACGGCGTCTAGACAACAACAGATGGCCGAGACGATCGGCCTCAAGACCCGGTCGGGCCTGACGTTCACTTCGGACGTCGCAGGCCCGGCCGCCGGTCCCCTGGTTCTCCTGCTGCATGGTTTTCCGGAGTCGCGGCACAGCTGGCGCACCGCCTTGCCGGCGCTTGCGAAGGCGGGCTATCGCGCCGTCGCGCCCGACCAGCGCGGCTATTCGCCAGGCGCGCGGCCCGATCCGGCGGACCTCGCGAACTATGCTTTTGAGAAGCTTGTCGCCGATGCGATCGAGATCGTCGCGGCGGCCGGCCACGAGGGAAAGCGCTTCCATCTCGTCGGCCATGACTGGGGCGGCCAGGTATCGTGGGGCGTCGCGTCGGCCCATCCCGGTAGGCTGGCGTCGCTCACCATCCTGTCGCGGCCGCATCCGAAATCCTTCCGCCGCGCGCTCCTGAAAGAGGACGGCGACCAGAAGCATCGCTCACGCCATCACGGCAAGTTCCTCGAAGCCGACACAGGCCGGCTGTTGCTGGAGAACAATGCACGCCGCTTGCGCGCCGGATTGTTCGGCCAGGACGTGTCGAGGGCCGCGATCGAGGATCATGTTTCGGTGCTGGGGAACCCGGCGGCGATCGAAGCGGCACTCGCCTGGTATCGCTCGAACAAGGGTCTGGCCGCCGACATCGGCACCATCACGGTGCCGACGCTCTACATCTGGGGCGATGCCGACGCCACGGTCGGCCCCGATGCCGCGCACGGCACCGGCGAGTTCGTGGGTGCCGCCTATGCCATGGAAGTGCTGCCGGGCGTCGGCCATTTCGTCATGGACCAGGCAGCTCCCAAGGCGGCCGAACTGCTGCTCGAGCACCTCAAAAAGCATCCGGTCTAATCGGGATACGTCACGCGGCCTTCAGGAGGCCGAGCTGCTGCAGCGCGGTCACGCCGTCGTCGAGACCGATTTCCTCGGCGATCATGCCGTTCTCGACACGCAGCACGGTGGTTCCCGTGAAGCGCATCTTGCGACCGGAACGCGCCGGAAGCGATCCGACGAGAAAATCGCTGAAGGCCGGCCCGGTGTGAGTGCCGCCGCCCTGCCAGCGGCCGACCACGAAGTCGCCCTCGGCGATGAGGTCGGCGGCGCCCTCGAAGCCCAGATCGGGGAAGGCTTCGCGGAAGCCAATCATGAAGTTCCTGACGTCCGCGCGACCGCGCCGTGGCTCATGCAGCGAATACTGCAAAAGAATGTCGGGCGCGGCAAGTTCGTCGACGATCCTGGGGTTCCAGGTGGTGCCCCAGAACTCCGTGAACCAGCGGCCGACAACGGTCTTGTTTTCCTGTTCCTTCGACATGGCGTGCTCCTTCGCGTTGATGCCATGACCGAATAGCTCGCGAAGTTCCCCGGGAATATCCGTTTGCCGCCCTGCATTGAGGGGCGAGGGGCCGAGATTCCGGTCGCCTTGCCGCTCCCCGCGAATCGCGCTACCACGCGCGGCCTTTACGAACGGGAGTTTTACATGGCTCGCAAGAAGATCGCGCTGATCGGCGCCGGACAGATTGGCGGCACGCTGGCCCTGCTTGCCGGCCAGAAGGAACTGGGCGACATCGTCCTGTTCGACGTTCCCGACGCCGAGGGCATCGCCAAGGGCAAGGCGCTCGATATCGCCCAGCTCTCGCCGGTCGCGGGCTTCGACACCAAGTACAGCGGCTCGTCCGACTACAAGGACATCGCCGGCTCCGACGTGGTGATCGTGACCGCCGGCGTGCCACGCAAGCCCGGCATGACGCGCGACGATCTGGTCGGCATCAACGCCAGGATCATCGACGCGGTCGGCAAGGGCATCAAGGCACATGCACCCAACGCCTTCGTCATCGTCATCACCAACCCGCTCGACGCCATGGTCGGGCTCATGCAGGAAGTCACCGGCTTCCCGCCGGCGCGCGTCGTCGGAATGGCGGGCGTGCTCGATTCGGCGCGCTTCCGTCTCTTCCTCGCCGAGGAGTTCAACGTCTCGGTCGAGGACGTCACGGCCTTCGTGCTGGGCGGCCATGGCGACACCATGGTGCCGCTGCTGCGCTATTCCACGGTCGGCGGCATCTCCCTGCACGACCTGGTCGACATGGGATGGACGACCAAGGAGCGGCTCGAGCAGATCGTCCAGCGGACCCGTGACGGCGGCGCCGAGATCGTGGCGCTGCTCAAGACCGGTTCGGCCTTCTATGCGCCGGCAGCGTCGGCCATCGCCATGGCCGAGTCTTATCTCAAGGACAAGAAGCGGATGATCCCCTGCGCCGCCATGCTGAACGGCGAATACGGGGTCAAGGGCCTCTATATCGGCGTGCCGGTGGTGATCGGCAAAGGCGGCGTCGAGCGCATCGTTGAGGTCGAGTTCAATGCCGAGGAAAAGGCCATGTTCGACAAGTCGGTCGCCGCCGTGAAATCGCTGATCGACGCCACCAACAAGATCGTCGGCCGCTGATCCACAGGGTCGTCTGCGACTTTGGTCGAACGACGCAAAAGGATCACGCTTCCTCCGTTGCCATTGCGTTGGGGCACTCATAAAGTGCCTCAACTGTCTCTAAGTTGCTTTTTGCAACTGTAGGATTTCATGAATATTCACGAGTATCAGGCCAAGGCATTGCTGGCCAAATTCGCCGTCCCGCTTCTCAGGGGCGGCGTCGCCTACACCAAGGACGAGGCGATGGACGTGGCCCGCAAACTGGGCAGCCCGATCACCGTCGTGAAGGCGCAAATCCATGCCGGCGGCCGCGGCAAGGGCAGGTTCAAGGACGATCCCAACGGCAAGGGCGGCGTCAGGGTTTCGAAGTCGATCGAAGAGGTCGGCGCCGCCGCCACCGCCATGCTGGGCCACGAGCTGGTCACCAAGCAAACCGGCCCGGCCGGCAAGGCGGTCAAGCGCCTCTACATCGAGGAAGGCTGCGACATCAAACGCGAGCTCTACCTCTCGCTGCTGGTCGACCGCGCCGTCAGCCGCATCTCCATCATCGCCTCGACCGAGGGCGGCATGGATATCGAGACGGTCGCCCACGACACGCCGGAGAAGATCGTCAAGCAGGCGATCGATCCCGCCGCCGGCTACCAGGCCTATGAGGGTCGCAAGATCGCCTTTGCGCTGGGCCTCAGCGGCAAGCAGGTCGCCGCTTTCGTCACGCTGCTCGGCAATCTCTACCGCAGCGTCATCGAGCTCGACTGCTCGCTGATCGAGATCAACCCGCTGGTCATCACCGGCTCGGGCGACGTGATCGCGCTCGATGCCAAGATGAACTTCGACGACAACGCTCTGTTCCGCCACAAGGAGCTGGAGGATCTGCGCGATCTCGACGAGGAGGATCCGGCCGAGACCGAGGCCGCAAAATACGCGCTGAACTACGTCAAGCTCGATGGCCAAATCGGCTGCATGGTGAACGGTGCCGGCCTCGCCATGGCCACCATGGACATCATCAAGCTCTATGGCTCGGCGCCCGCCAACTTCCTCGACGTCGGCGGCGGCGCCACCAAGGAGCGGGTGACGGCTGCCTTCAAGATCATCCTCAAAGATTCCAACGTCGAAGGCATCCTGGTCAATATCTTCGGTGGCATCATGCGCTGCGACGTGATCGCCGAGGGCGTCGTTGCCGCGGCGCGCGAGGTCAACCTGCACGTGCCGCTGGTCGTGCGACTGGAGGGCACCAACGTCGATCTCGGCAAGAAGATCCTGAAGGAGTCTGGTCTCAAGATCACCTCGGCGGAGAACCTCGCCGACGCCGCCGAAAAGATCGTCAAGGCCGTCAAGGAGAGCAACTGATGGCCGTGCTGGTCGACAAGAACACCAAGGTGATCTGCCAGGGCTTTACCGGCTCGCAGGGCACCTTCCACTCCGAGCAGGCAATCGCCTACGGCACTAGGATGGTGGGCGGCGTGACGCCGGGCAAAGGCGGCACCACCCATCTCGATCTGCCGGTGTTCGATACCGTGGCCGACGCGGTTGCCAAGACCGGCGCCACAGCCACCGTGATCTACGTGCCGGCGCCCTATGCCGCCGATTCGATCCTCGAAGCGATCGATGCCGAGATCCCGCTGGTCGTCTGCATCACCGAGGGCATTCCGGTGCTCGACATGGTGAAGGTTAAGCGCGCGCTGACCGGCACCAAATCGCGCCTGATCGGGCCCAACTGCCCCGGCGTCATCACGCCCGGCGAGTGCAAGATCGGCATCATGCCGGGCCACATCCACAAGCGCGGAAAGATCGGCATCATCTCGCGCTCGGGCACCTTGACCTACGAAGCGGTGGCGCAGACTACGGCGGTGGGCCTCGGCCAGACGACCTGCATCGGCATCGGCGGCGATCCGGTGAACGGCACCAACTTCGTCGAGTGCCTGGAGATGCTGCTGCCCGATCCGGAGACGCTTGGCATCGTCATGATCGGCGAGATCGGCGGTGATGCCGAGGTCAAGGCCGCCGAGTACATCAAGTCGTCGAAGACCAAGAAGCCGGTGGTCGGTTTCATCGCCGGCCGCACCGCCCCGCCGGGCCGCCGCATGGGCCATGCCGGCGCGGTGATCTCGGGTGGTCACGACACCGCCGAGTACAAGGTCGATGCGATGCGCGCGGTGGGAATCAGGGTCACGGATTCGCCCGCTGCGTTGGGCGAAGAAATGCTTAAGGCGATGAAGGGCTGACAGCGTACGGCCGCTCGGTCGTCGCATCGAGCAGGGCCATGGAGGGTCGGGCCATGAAATCAGAACAGACATCGTTCCTGTTCGGCGCCAATGCGCCGTTCATCGAGGAGCTCTACGCGCGCTATCTCGAGGATCCGAGCAGGGTCGACGCCGACTGGCAGACATTCTTCGAAGCGCTGGCCGACGACAAGAGCGCCGTGCTGGCCGAGAATCGCGGCGCGAGTTGGGCGCCCAACGGCGTGCGGGTCATTGGCGCGGCCGAAACCGCCACGGATATCCAGGGGCCGCGCACGCCCGCCAACCGCAATGTGAAGGGCGGCAACGGCGCCGCTGCCGCGCTCGCCGGCAAGACCGACGTCGAGATCCGCGCCGCCGCGTTCGACACGTCGCGGGCCTTCCTGCTGATCCGCTCCTACCGCATCCGCGGCCATCTCGAGGCCGATCTCGATCCGCTGCATCTCACCAAGCGCGTGCTGCATCGCGAGCTCGATCCCGCGACCTACGGCTTCGTCGAGGCCGACTGGGACCGGCCGATCCTGATCTTCGGCTCGCTGGGCCTCGGGGAATCAGCGACCCTGCGTCAGATCTGGGACCGCCTGCGCAAGACCTATTGCGGGCACATCGGCGTCGAATACATGCACATCTCCGATCCCGACCAGAAGGCGTGGATCCAGGAGCGCATCGAGCACATCGAGAACCACACCGAGTTCACGGTCGAAGGTCGCCGGATGATCCTGCAAAGGGTCGTCGAGGCGGAGGGGCTGGAGAAATACCTCGGCATCAAGTTCGTCGGCACCAAGCGCTTCGGCCTCGACGGCGGCGAGTCGATGATCCCGGGCGTCGAGCAGATCCTCAAGCGCGGCGGCCAGCTCGGCATCAAGGACGTGGTGATCGGCATGCCGCACCGCGGCCGCCTCAATACGCTCGTGCACATCATGCACAAGAGCTACACGGCGCTGTTCTCCGAGTTTCAGGGTCGCTCCTCGCAGCCCGAGGAAATGCGCGGCTCGGGCGACGTGAAATATCACCTGGGTGCCTCGGCCGACCGCGAGTTCGACGGCAACACAATTCACCTGTCGCTGGCGCCCAATCCCTCGCACCTCGAGGCAGTCAATCCCGTGGTGCTGGGCAAGGCGCGCGCCAAGCAGGACCAGCGCCACGATTCCGATCGCGGCCAGGTCATGGCGATCCTGATGCATGGCGATGCGGCGTTCGCGGGCCAGGGCCTGGTGGCCGAGAGCCTCGATCTCAGCGATCTCGGCGGCTATCGCATCGGTGGCACAATCCATTTCGTGGTCAACAACCAGATCGGCTTCACCACTCTGCCGACCTATTCGCGCTCCGGCCCTTATTGCACCGAGGTCGCCAAGATCGTCCAGGCGCCGATCCTGCATGTGAACGGCGACGAGCCCGAGGCGGTGGTGCATGTCTCGCGCATCGCCACGGAGTTCCGCCAGCACTTCAAGCGCGACATCGTCATCGACATGTTCTGCTACCGCCGCTACGGCCACAACGAGGCGGACGAGCCGATGTTCACCCAGCCGCACATGTACAAGGAGATCGGCGGCCACAAGACGGTGAAGGAAGTCTACGCCGCGCGACTCGAGGCCGAAGGCGTGGTGAGTCCGGCCGACGTGGCGGCGATGGACACCGAGTTGCGCTCCAAGCTCGACAAGGCGCTGGAGGCCGCGACCAACTACAAGCCCAACAAGGCCGACTGGCTCGAGGGCAAATGGACCGGCTTCACCGAGGCGCCGGGCGAGGAAGACCGCAAGGGAACGACCGCTGTCGAGCTCGAGACGCTGCTCGGCGTCGGCCGCGCGCTCAGCGAACCGCCGAAGAATTTCGATCTCAACCGCAAGATCGCGCGCCAGCTCCTGGAGAAACGCAAGACCATCGATACCGGCAAGGACATCGACTGGGCGACCGGCGAAGCGCTGGCCTGGGGCACTCTGCTGGCCGAAGGCACGCCGGTGCGTCTCAGCGGCCAGGATTCCGGCCGCGGTACCTTCTCGCAGCGCCATTCGGTGCTGGTCGATCAGAGCAACGAAGCTAAATACATCCCGCTGAACAACGTCGGCGCCGGCCAGGCGCATTTCGAGGTGATCGACAGCCCGCTGAACGAGGCAGGCGTGCTGGGTTTCGAGTACGGCTATTCCTCGGCCGAACCCAATGCCCTGGTGCTGTGGGAGGCGCAGTTCGGCGACTTCGCCAACGGCGCCCAGGTCATCATCGACCAGTTCATCTGCTCGGGCGAGAGCAAGTGGCTGCGCATGAACGGCCTGGTGATGCTGTTGCCGCACGGCTTCGAGGGGCAGGGGCCGGAGCACAGTTCGGCACGGCTCGAGCGCTACCTGCAGCTCTCGGCCGAGGACAACTGGCAGGTCGTCAATCCCACGACGCCCGCCAACTATTTCCATGCGCTGCGCCGCCAGGTCCGTCGCGGCTTCCGCAAGCCACTGATCGTCATGACGCCGAAATCGCTGCTGCGTCACAAGGACTGCGTCTCGAGCCTGGCCGATTTCGGGCCTGGATCCAGTTTCCGCCGTATCCTGGCGGAGACCGACGATATCGCCGAGGGCGCCAAGGTCCGCCGGGTCATCCTGTGTTCGGGCAAGGTCTACTTCGATCTCGTCGCCGAGCGCCGCAAGCGCAAAATCGACGACATCGCGATCCTGAGAATCGAGCAGCTCTACCCGTTCCCGATCAACCGGCTCGGCCTCAGGCTCGCGCACTACCCCAACGCAGAAGTCGTATGGTGTCAGGAGGAGCCCGAGAACATGGGCGCCTGGCACTTCGTCGACCGCCGCATCGAGCGCGCGCTCGCCGGCCACGCCACCCGGTCGACGCGGCCGACTTACATCGGCCGGCCGGAAGCGGCGTCGCCCGCCACCGGCTCGGCGCGCACGCATCTCAAGGAACAGGCCGATCTGGTCGACCGCGCGCTGACGATATGAGCAAGAGAATAAACCGCACGAACCTCACCCTGAGGAGCCCGCCGCTGGCGGGCGTCTCGAAGGGTGGGCCCCAGTCTTGTCGTTGCCCATCCTTCGAGACGCCGCGCTCAAGCCGCTTTCGCTGCCACGGCGGCGAAACGGCGACGCGGCTCCTCAGGATGAGGTGGAGTTGAACCATGGCAGTAGAAATCAAGGTCCCGGCACTGGGTGAATCGGTCACCGAGGCGACCGTCTCGAAGTGGCTGGTGAAAGCCGGCGACTCCGTGGCGATCGACCAGCCGTTGTGCGAGCTCGAAACCGACAAGGTCACGGTCGAGGTCAACGCGTCGGTGGCCGGCGCCGTCGTCGATCTCGCGGTCGAGGAGGGTGCCACTGTCCAGGTGGGCGGCGTGCTTTGTCACATCGAGGCCGGCGCGGCCGGCGCCGCTGCAAAGCCTGCCGCTGCTCCCGCGACCGCTCCGCCTCCGCCGAAGCCTGCTCCGACACCCGCAACGGCGCCTCTTGCCGCCGCACCGAGCGCCGCAAACCTCGCGGCTTCCGGCCCTGCGGTGCGCAAGCTTGCCGAGGAGAAAGGTGTCGCGGCCTCAGCCATCCAGCCCACCGGCAAGGAGGGCCGCGCCACCAAGGCCGACGTGCTGGCTGCTCTCGATTCGGTTTCGGTGCCCCAGGCGCCGGTCGCCAGGTCCGCCGTGCCCGGTCCATCTTCCACTGGGCCGCGCGCCCGCGCCGACCGCGAGGAGCGGGTGCGCATGACGCGGCTGCGTCGCACCATCGCCAATCGCCTGAAGGAGGCGCAGAACACGGCGGCCATGCTCACCACCTTCAACGAGGTGGACATGACCAGCGTCATGGCGCTGCGCGAGCGGCTGAAGGAGGATTTCGAGAAGAAGCACGGCGCGCGGCTGGGCTTCATGTCGTTCTTCGTCAAGGCCTGCATCGCGGGGCTGAAGGAGCTGCCGGCGGTCAATGCCGAGATCGAGGGCGAAGACCTCGTCTACAAGAACTACTACGACATCGGCGTCGCCGTCGGCACGCCGCAGGGCCTGGTCGTGCCGGTGCTGCGCGATGCCGACGCGCTGTCGTTCGCCGGCATCGAGAAGGGCATCGGCGAACTTGGCCGCAAGGCGCGCGACGGCAAGCTCGCCATCGCCGACCTGATGGGCGGCACCTTCACCATCTCCAACGGCGGCGTCTACGGCTCGCTGATGTCGACGCCGATCCTCAACCCGCCGCAGTCCGGCATCCTGGGCATGCATAAGATCCAGCAGCGGCCGATGGTGGTGGGCGGCGAAGTGAAGGCGCGGCCGATGATGTACCTGGCGCTGAGCTACGATCACCGCGTCATCGACGGCCGCGAGGCCGTGCTGTTCCTGGTGCGGGTCAAGGAATGCATCGAGGATCCCGAGCGTTTGTTGTTGGGCGTGTGAGGGCGCCGCATGTTGCAACACGCACCGTGTCATCCCGAGCGAAGCGAGGGACCCTTGTTCAAGCGCCGCGAAAGGTCCCTCGCTTCATTCGGGATGACACCGAGTTTGGAACGGGCGGCGTAGCGCCATGGCGAACGAATCCTTCGACCTCGTCGTGATCGGCGCCGGCCCGGGCGGCTATGTGGCGGCGATCCGCGCCTCGCAGCTCGGCATGAAGGTGGCGATGGTCGAGAGGCGCGCCACCTTTGGCGGCACTTGCCTCAATGTCGGCTGCATTCCATCGAAGGCGCTGCTGCAATCCTCGCATCTCTTCGAGGAGACCGGCCACGATCTCGGCCAGCACGGCATCGTCGTCGCTCCGCCGACGCTCGACTTCGGCCAGATGATGAAACGCAAGGGCGAGGTGGTCGACGCCACGACCAAGGGCGTGGCCTTCCTGTTCAAGAAGAACAAGATCGCCTCTTTCCAGGGCACCGGCCGAATCGACAAGGCGGGCTCGGTCGCCGTGCTGGGCGACGATGGCGCCGTAAAGGACACGCTCGCGGCCAAGAATATCCTGATCGCCTCGGGCTCGGAGGTGACGCCGCTGCCGGGCGTCGTAATCGACGAGAAGAAGATCGTCTCCTCGACCGGTGCGCTCGAACTGGTCGCAGTCCCTGCGCACCTGGTCATTGTCGGCGCCGGCATCATCGGCCTCGAGCTCGGCTCGGTGTGGCGGCGGCTGGGTTCCGACGTAACGGTGGTCGAGTTCCTCGATCGTATCGTTCCCGGCGTCGACGACGAGATCACAAAGCATTTCCAGCGCGCGCTCGCCAAGCAGGGGCTGAAGTTCAAATTGGGTTCGAAGGTGACGAAGGCCGAAGCGTCAGCGTCGGGCGTCACGCTCACCGTCGAGCCGGCAAAAGGCGGTGCCGCCGAGACCCTGCAGGGCGATGTCGTCCTGGTCTCGATCGGGCGGCGGCCCCATGTCGAGGGGCTTGGGCTGGACAAAGCCGGCGTCAAACTGACGCCGCGCGGCCGCATCGCCGTCGATGCCCATTTCCAGACGTCGGTGCCCGGCATCTACGCCATCGGCGACGTGATCGACGGACCGATGCTCGCCCACAAGGCGAGCGAGGATGGCGTCGCCTGCGTCGAGACCATCGCCGGCCAAAAGGGCCACGTGAACTGGGATCTGGTGCCCTCGATCATCTACACCCAGCCCGAGGTGGCGTGGGTCGGCAAGACCGAGGAGCAGCTCAAGGCTGCCGGTACGGCCTACAAGATCGGCAAATATCCCTTCACCGCCGATCCGCGCAGCCGCGCCAATGCCGCCACCGAAGGCTTCGTGAAGGTGCTGGCGGACAAGGCCACCGACTGCGTGCTGGGCGTGCACATCATCGGCGCCGAAGCGGGAACAATGATCGCCGAAGCTGCGTTGGCAATGGAGTTCGCCGCGTCAGCCGAGGATATCGGCCGGGTCTGCCACGCCCATCCGACGGTCAACGAGGCGATGAAGGAGGCCGCGCTGGCGGCCTGGGAAAAGCCGATTCATCTCTGACCAACTGTCAGCGAGGTGCGAGGGGTTCCGTATGCGCAAGCCGTTGATGGTACTGGCGATCCTGGCTTGCCTGGTGATGTCGGTCATCGGTGGCCTGCTGCCTTTCCTGCAGGGCTGGATCTTCTTCGTGCTCGGGCTCTACCTGCTGGCCACCGAGTTCGAAATCGGTCGCACCTGGGTCAAGGCCGCCCGCCGGCGCTGGCCGTGGCTCAACCGCTGGATCGTGCGCGGTGGCGACCACCGCTGGGCGCCCAGCCATTTCAAGGAATTCGACGACCTCACGAACCCGTCGAAATAGGCTTTATGTTCCTCTCCCCCGTCGGGGGCAGAGGAGCTATAATGTCGTCCAGACGGAGGGATTCATTATGGACAAGCCGGTCACACCGCGCGGCATCAACCACCTCGTGCTCAACGTCCGCGACATCGAGGAGTCGCACCGTTTCTGGACCGAGATCGTGGGCTTCAAGCAGGTCGGTCAGCTCACGCCGACGGAGACGCGGCCGAACCCGCCCAAGATGCGCTTCTACTCGGGCGTCCGCGAGGACGGCACGAGCCATCACCACGACGTCGCCCTGGTCGAGAACCGCGACCTGCCGGCGCCGCCCAAGGATTGGGCGATGTTCGGCATGCCGGTCGCGATCAACCACATCGCCATCACCATGCCGACCCGCGAGGCCTGGCTCACCCACCTCGAGTATCTCCAGAAGAAGGGCGTGAAGTTCGACCGCCGGGTCGAGCACGGCATGACCCACAGCCTCTACATCCACGATCCCAATGGCTATGGCGTCGAGTTCGTCTACGACCTGCCCAAGGAAGTGTGGAAGGACGACATCAACGCCGCGCTGAACTACGTGAAGGTCCTGCCGACCGAAGGCGCCGAGGCGCTCGAGGACCGGACGAAGGGCATCCCGACCTTCAAGCAGCCTGCGCCCGCGAAGTAGGGACGTAGCTTTCTGTCGTCCTGAGCGCAGCGAAGGACCTCACGCTCGCTGCGCCCTCGGTTTCCACTGGTTCGTGTCTGATCGCTCTGCGAGGTCCTTCGCTGCGCTCAGGACGACAGCTGTCCAGATGCTACACTCCCCGCAATGAAGGGGCGCACCCTCGTGTTTGCGATGGCGGTGGGGCAGGTCGGCGGTCTGCTGCCGCACGTCGCCGTGCCCGCGACCATGCCGACCCACCTGATCCCGCTCTGGCATCTCAACAACGCCGAGGCCGGTCTCATGGCGAGCGCCTATGCACTTGGCTACATGCTGGCCGTTCCCATCCTCACCACGCTCACCGACCGCATCGACGCACGCCGCATCCTGATCGGCGGCTCGCTGGTCAATGCGCTGGCCACGATCGCCTTCGGCCTGCTGGCCGACGGCATGGCCTCGGCCATGGTCCTGTGGGCGCTGGTCGGCATCGGCTTCGCCGGCGCCTACATGCCCGGTCTCAAGGCACTGACCGACCGGCTCGAGGGCGAGAGCTCGCGCAGCGTCACGATCTACACCGCGAGCTTCTCGTTCGGTGTCGGCCTGTCGTTCCTGGCCTGCCAGCTGATTGCCGACGGCATGGGCTGGCGCTGGGCCTTCATCCTGACTGGCCTGGCACCGCTGGCGATGACCGCCATTGCCTGGTCGCTGAAGCCGGTGACGCCGCAGCCCCGGCCCGGGCCGATCCTCGACCTTGGGCCGGCGCTCAGGAACCGCGCCGCGGTCGGCTACTCGCTGGCCTACGGCTGGCATTGCTTCGAGCTCTACGGGTTGCGCACCTGGCTGGTCGCCTTCTGGGGCTTCGTCGCGGCCCGGGACGGCGCGCCGCTCGGCGTCGTGGCGGTGAGCGCACTGGTGGCCGTGCTCGCCATGCCCGCCAGCATCCTGGGCAACGAACTGGCACTGAAGGTCGGCCGCCACCGCGCCGTCTCCATCGTGATGTTCTCCTCCGCCGCCGTGGCGCTCGCCATCGGCTTCAGCGCCGGCCTGTCGCCCTGGCTGTCGCTCGTGCTGATGTTCATCTATGCCTTCACCGTTCCGGGCGACTCGGGCGCCTTGACCTCGGGCATGACGGCCGCCGCCGACCCGAGGTTTCGCGGCGCCAGCATGGCCATCCATTCGGGCATAGGTTTTGCGCTGACGGCGGCCGGCGGCTGGGCCGTCGGCGTGGCGCTCGACGCGGCGGGCGGCGTCGACCAGCCGCGCGCCTGGGCGCTGGCCTACACCGTGATGGCGGCAGGAGCGGTGCTGGGGCCGGTCAGTCTTTGGTGGTCGCGCCGGAGGTAAGCTCGGCCTATCCTGCGCGTCAGCATGATGGCGCGTCTGCTCCTGGTCATGGGCCTCCTCTCTGCAGCGCCTGCCTTGGCGCAGCAACCTGTGCGCGTGAAGGTCGACAGCGCTGACTACAAGGTCGATCTCCCCGCCCAGCTCTATCGTCCCGCCGCACGTCAAGCGCCGGCCGTCGCGCTCTTCCATGGCTGCGGCGGGCCGGGGCAGAACACCGCGCGCATGGCCGAGCTGCTGAAGGGCTGGGGTTATGTCGCGCTGGTCGTCGACAGCTTCTCCTCGCGCGGCATCAAGGACGCCTGCGGGCGCAACTGGCCGACGCAGGCCGACGCCGAGAAGCGCGCTATGGACATCGACGCCGCCGGCCTGTGGCTCGGCACCCAGGACTACGTCGATCCTGGATTGCGCAATGCGTTCATGGGTTATTCCTACGGTGGCGGTGTCGGCCTGCTGCGCGCCCTCTCACCTCGCACCGAGATCCGCGTGCCGAGCGGCTGGCGCGCGGCGATCCTGGTCTATCCCGACTGCGCGCTGGCCGACATCCTGGGACCGAAGCTCCGGCCGCGCATGCCGACCATGATCGCCATGGGAGAGAAGGACGACTGGACGCCGGTCAGCCAATGCCAGGCGCTGCTCGATCGCGTGACGGTGGATCGCAATCTCATCGAGACGCATATCTATCCCGACGCCCATCACAGCTTCGACGCGCTTGGCCTGCCGGTGCGCTACCTCGAGGGCGTCGGCAACCGCAGCAAGCCGGGCGGCTGCTGCGGCGCGCACTACGGCGCCAACGAGGCGGCGTGGAAGGCCTTCACGGCCAACACGCAGGCCTTTCTCGCCAAGCACCTGGCGCCGCGCTAGCGCGGTAACAATATTTCGCAGGGGGTGGGGCGGGATTCGGGACGAATCGTCTGAAACCCTTGTGCCATCGATATTAGAACCGTCCCGACCGGTCGGGACGTTTTGCGACCTTCGTTGTCGTCCTGAGCGTAGCGAAGGACCTCACCGAACGATCAGACACGGACCTTGGGGTAAGCGTCAGGTCCTTCGCTACGCTCAGGACGACAAAAGGCGGTGCGGTATTCCAATATTGCGCGGATGGTGTGGCTGGATTCTGGACGAATCGCCTAAAACCCTTATGCCATCGGCATCGAAGGCTTTCCACCGCGGTGGGAAGTTTGGGAACCCTACCGCGCCTTGGCCCGGGGGTGAGCGGCGCGATAGACGGCGGCCAGGCGGGCGGAGTCGACGTCGGTGTAGCGCTGCGTGGTCGACAGGCTGGCGTGGCCCAAGAGCTCCTGGATGGTGCGCAGGTCGCCGCCGGCGCCCAGCAGGTGGGTGGCGAAGGAATGGCGCAGCGCATGCGGCGTCACGCTGTCGGCCAGGCCCAGTTGATGGCGCAGGTCGCGCACGCGCTTCTGCACGATGGCGGGATCGAGCGGCCCGCCGCGGGCGCCGAGGAAGAACGCGTCGTTCGGTCCCTGCGACTTCATGAAGGGGCAGGCGTCGCGATAGGCAGCGAGCGCTTCGAGCGCCTGCGGCAGCAGCGGCACCAGCCGCGCCTTGTTGCCCTTGCCGGTGATGCTGATCGTGTCCTGGCCCGCCGCCAGCAGGCCCTCGACGCGGCCGCGCGTGAGGCCGAGCGCCTCGCCGATGCGCAGGCCCGCGCCATAGAGCAGCAGCAGGATCGCGGTGTCGCGCAAGTCGATCCAGGCCGCACGCTCCTGCTCGGGCTGGGTGTCGAGCAGCTCGTTCATGTCGCGCTCGGAGAGCGCCTTGGGCACCGAGTGCGGCAGCTTGGGTGTCTGGATGGCGCCGATGCTGGCGTTGTGGGCGAGGCCGCGCTTGTCGAGGAAGCGGAAGAAGGAACGCACCGAGGAGAAGGCGCGCGCCGTCGAGGTGCGCGCCATGCCGAGTCGCGCCCGTTCGGCCAGCCAGGCGCGGAACTCGGCAGGCTTCAGCTTGGCCAGCGCTTCGAGCGTCGGCGCGGCGCCGAGGTAGCTCGTCATGAAGCCCAGGAAGGCCGCGACGTCGTGCTCGTAGGCGATCAGCGTGTGGCCGGCCAGCCGCCGCTCGCTCTTCAGCCAGTCCCGCCAGGCGTCCCGGGCCGCGGCGAGGCTCACGGTGATCTCACTCCGCGCTCACTCGGGCAGATCGAGCCAGGCGCGCATGGTGTTCTCCAGCACCTTGGCGAGGAAGAACAGCAGCTCGGTCGACATCTCGGGCCCAAACGCCTCGGGATCGCGCGAGCCGAAGCACATCACGGCGTCGGGTGAGCCGCTCGATACCTTGAGGCGCATCAGGACGTCGGACTGCACGAAGCGCGCGACGTCGCCGAAGAAGGCCTCTTCGCCGGCGATGGTACTGCGCAGGCGGGCGTGCTTCTCGGCGCCGAGCGCGGCATCGATGACGCCCGGTGCCAGCACATAGACGCCGCGCACCGGCACGCGCTTGGGCGCATCGGCGTTGGC
Organism: Asaia bogorensis; assembly: GCA_945889625.1. Classification (GTDB taxonomy): domain Bacteria; phylum Pseudomonadota; class Alphaproteobacteria; order Reyranellales; family Reyranellaceae; genus Reyranella. Next base: position 51,636 of record CAMDCE010000019.1, read on the forward strand.
CTCGATGGCCAGCGTGATGAAATCCACATCGAGCAGCTCGGGCAGCTCGTGCGTCACGACATGGATCATCTTCTCGAAGGTCGTCGCCTGGATGATCGAGATCACCGCCGCCTGGATGCGGTTCTGCACGATCTGGTTCTGCTTGGAGTTGGCGATGATCTCGGTGCGCTCGTTCTTCAGCCGGTCGATCTCGGAGCGCAGGCGCTTGAGGATGGCCTGCTGCATGTCGATGACGCCCGGCCCCTGCGGCCGCGGCATCAGGGCGAGTTGCTCGGCAAGGTCGGGATGGTCGGCGAAGAAAGTCGGATGGGCCTTGAGGTAGGCCACGACGTCTTCGGCGGTGATCACCTTGACCTTTCGGCCCGAGCCGTCGGGCGCCGCGACCGTGCCGTCGCTGCTCATGGGATTGCCATCATAGGATCGACTGCCCTGTCTTGGCCCAGTCATCGAGGAAGGCCTTCAGGCCGATGTCGGTCAGCACGTGTTTGAATAATCCGCGCAGCACGTTGGGCGGCAGGGTGGCGACATGGGCGCCGAGCTTGGCGGCGCGCACGACGTGGCCGGTGTGGCGGATCGAGGCCACCAGCACCTCGGTCTTGAAGTGCGGGTACTGGCGATAGATCGTCATGATCTCTTCGATCAGGGCCATGCCGTCGTGGCCGTTGTCGTCGATGCGGCCGACGAAGGGCGAGATGAAGGAGGCGCCGGCCTTGGCGGCGAGAAGCGCCTGCGCCGCTGAAAAGCACAGGGTAACGTTCACCATCGTGCCTTCGGACGTCAGGGCCTTGCAGGTCTTCAGCCCATCGGGCGTCAGCGGCACCTTGACCGCCACATTCTTGGCGAGCTTGGCGAGCTTCCTGCCTTCCTCGAGCATCTTCTTGTGGTCGGTTGCAACCGTCTCGGCGCTGACCGGGCCGGGCACGATGGCGCAAATCTCCTTGATCACGTCGAGCATCGGCCGGCCCGACTTCATGATCAGCGAGGGGTTGGTCGTCACCCCGTCGAGCAGACCCGAAGCCGCCAGATCCTTGATGTCGGCAACGTCGGCGGTATCGACGAAGAACTTCATATAAAGTGCCCCAATGGCCAGTGGTTCCGATGGACGTGCCGCCACAATTCCTAGCAGACCGGGCTACCCCCGTGCAGGCTGAATCGGTGGAAAACACCGATCCCGGGCCGGCGCGGCGGACGGTCAAGGTGCTGCTGCCACTGCCACTGGGCGACGGCTACGACTACAGCGTCCCCGAAGGCATGGAGGTTGCGGCCGGCCACTTCGTGATCGTGCCGCTGGGCAGGCGCGAGACCGTGGGCGTGGTGTGGGGCGAAGGCTCGGGCGAGGTGGCGCCCGAGAAGCTGCGCGACATCGTCGAGGTGATACCGGCGCTGCCGATGGCCGATGCGATGCGCCGCTTCGTCGACTGGGTCGCCGCCTATACGCTGGCGCCACCGGGTGCCGTGCTGCGCATGGCCATGAGCTCGCCGTCGGCGCTCGAGGCGCCCAAGACCGAACTGGTCTATCGCGCCGCAGCGGCGTCGGCCGACGACAGCTTGAAGCTTACCTCGGCGCGCCGCCGGGTGCTGGAGCAGCTGAAGGAGGGCCCGGCCTTGCCGGCCGCCGAGCTTGCCCATCTGGCGGGCGTCGGGACTTCGGTGATCAAGACCATGGCGACGGCGGGCCTGCTCGAAGCCGTCGAGCGCACCGTGCGTCGCGCCTTCGCACAGCCCGACGGCACGCGCCACGGTCCCACTCTCTCGGCCGAGCAGGCGAGTGCTGCGCAAGCGCTGATCGACAAGGTCAAGGCGCAGGCTTTTTCGGCGAGCCTGCTCGATGGCGTGCCGGGCGCGGGCAAGACCGAGGTCTATTTCGAGGCCGTTGCCGCGGCGCTCGCGGCGGGGCGGCAGGTGCTGGTGCTGCTGCCGGAAATTGCCCTGACCGCGCAATGGCTGAAGCGCTTCGAGGACCGGTTTGGTGCCCTGCCGGCGCCCTGGCACTCAGGCCTGACCAGCCTGGAGCGCCGCGAGACCTGGCGCGCCATCGCCGAGGGCAGGGTTGGGGTAGTGGTCGGTGCGCGCTCGGCGCTGTTCCTGCCCTTCGCCCGGCTCGGCCTGATCGTGGTCGATGAAGAGCATGACAGCTCCTACAAGCAGGACGATGGCGTGACCTACAACGCCCGCGACATGGCGGTGGTGCGGGCGCGGCTGGTGGCGGCGCCGATCGTGCTCGCGTCGGCCACGCCTTCCCTGGAAAGCGTCACCAACGTCACGTCAGGCCGCTACGGCTCGCTGCATCTGCCGGCGCGGCATGGCAGCCAGGATCTCGCCATCCTGTCGGCCGTCGATCTCAAACGCTCGGCGCCCGCGCGTGGCCGCTGGCTGTCGCCGCCGGTCGTCGAGGCGATGAAGGAAACCCTCGCCGCCGGCGAGCAGACGCTGCTGTTCCTCAATCGTCGCGGCTATGCGCCGCTTACGATCTGTCGGGCCTGCGGCCATGGGCTGGAATGCCCGCAATGCTCGGCCTGGCTGGTCGAGCATCGCTTCCGCCGCACCCTGATCTGCCATCACTGCGGCTACACCGAGCCGCCGGCGCATTCCTGCAAGTATTGCGGCGCGATCGACCAGTTCGTGGCCTGCGGGCCCGGCGTCGAGCGGCTCGCCGAGGAGGCGCTGGAACTCTTCCCCGAGGCGCGTCTGGAACTCTTCACGTCCGATACGCTGATCAACCGCAACGAAGCCTCGGCCGCCATCGAGCGCATGATCGAGGGCAAGATCGACATCCTGATCGGCACGCAAATGGCGGCGAAGGGCCATCACTTCCCCAACCTCACCCTGGTCGCCGTGGTCGATGCCGATCTTGGCCTCAACGGCGGCGACCTGCGGGCGGCCGAGCGCACCTTCCAGATGCTCTACCAGGTGGCTGGCCGCGCCGGCCGCCAGGATCGGCCGGGCCGTGCCCTGGTGCAGACCCACATGCCCGAGCATCCGGTGATGCAGGCACTGGTCTCCGGTGATCGCGACCGCTTCGTCGCGGCCGAACTGGCCGATCGCGCCGCCGCCGGCATGCCGCCCTACGGCCGGCTGGCGTCCCTCATCATCTCCGGACCCGATGCGGCGGCGGTCGACAATGTCTGCGCCGCCATCGCCCGCAGCGCGCCACAGCAGGAGGGCGTGAGCGTGCTCGGTCCGTCGACCGCGCCTCTGGCGCTTTTGCGCGGCCGCCACCGGCGGCGGTTTCTGCTCAAGACCTCGCGCGATATCGCGGTGCAACCCCTGTTGCGGGTCTGGCTGGAACGGATCGGCCTGCCCGGTTCAGTGCGCCTGCAGGTCGATGTCGATCCCTATTCCTTCCTGTGACCAAGCGACGCGCAGCGTGCGCGCCAACGCGCTGAAAAACCGCGGTAATACGGGCCTTTGGCAATCTTGCGCGTGGGAAAACCACATGGTAGCAACGCGCGCTTTTGCGGCGTGGTTCGAGGGGCGCACCTGCCGGGAAAGCACCGTAGATTCAACGGTCTGGGGAGAGACTTTCAACGTGTCAGCTGCATCCTCCGCCACGACCGGCGTCGCCGGACGCTATGCCAGCGCCCTGTTCGAGCTGGCGGACAATGCCAAGTCGCTCGACCAGGTTGCCCAGGACCTCGCCACTTTCCGCAGGATGGTCGCCGACAGCAGTGACCTCGCCCGCCTGATCGCCAGCCCCGTCATCGGCCGTCCCCTGCAGGGCAAGGCGCTGCTGGCGGTGCTCGATGCCGGCGGCATCCAGGGGCTGACGCGCAATTTCATCGGCACGGTGGCAGCCAACGGCCGCGCCCGCGAGCTGGTCGCCATGGCCTCGGCGTTCCTCGCAGAACTGGCGCGCCGCCGCGGCGAGACCACCGCCACGGTCACCACGGCGGTACCGCTCACGCCGGCCCAGCTCACGCAGCTCACCGACACGCTGCGCGGCGTGCTGGGCAGCGCCAAGGTTTCCATCGACGCGCACGTCGAGCCCGACATTCTCGGCGGCCTGGTCGTCAAGGTCGGCTCGCGCCTGTTCGATTCGTCCATCCGCAGCAAGCTGCAGCGTCTGCAGCTTGCCATGAAGGGGGTTGCTTAAATGGATATCCGTGCTGCCGAAATCTCGGCCATTCTGAAGCAGCAGATCGCCAACTTCGGCACCGAAGCCGAAGTGGCCGAGGTCGGCCAGGTTCTCTCCGTCGGCGACGGCATCGCCCGCGTCTACGGCCTCGACAGCGTCAAGGCCGGCGAGATGGTCGAGTTCCCCGGAGGCATCAAGGGCATGGCGCTCAACCTCGAGAGCGACAATGTCGGCGTCGTGATCTTCGGCGAAGACCGCACCATCCGCGAAGGCGACACCGTCAAGCGCACCGGCACCATCGTCGACGTGCCGGTCGGCAAGGCCCTGCTCGGCCGCGTAGTCGACGGTCTCGGCAATCCGATCGACGGCAAGGGTCCGATCGCCTCGACCGAGCGCCGCCTGGTCGAGGTCAAGGCGCCCGGCATCATTCCGCGCAAGTCGGTCAACGAGCCGATGCAGACCGGACTGAAGGCCATCGACTCGCTGGTCCCGGTCGGCCGCGGCCAGCGCGAGCTGATCATCGGCGATCGCCAGACCGGCAAGACAGCCGTCGCCATCGATACCTTTCTGAACCAGAAGACGATCAACAAGGGCACCGACGAGGGCCGCAAGCTCTATTGCGTCTATGTCGCCATCGGCCAGAAGCGCTCGACAGTCGCCCAGATCGTCAAGACGCTCGAGGACAACGGCGCATTGGAATACTCCATCATCGTCGCCGCCACCGCCTCCGATCCGGCGCCCATGCAGTTCCTGGCGCCCTACACCGGCTGCGCCATGGGCGAGTATTTCCGCGACAACGGCATGCACGCCGTGATCGTGTATGACGATCTTTCCAAGCAGGCCGTCTCCTACCGCCAGATGTCGCTGCTGCTGCGCCGCCCGCCGGGCCGCGAAGCCTATCCCGGCGACGTGTTCTATCTCCATTCGCGGCTGCTCGAGCGCGCCGCCAAGCTGAACGAGAAGAACGGCTCGGGCTCGCTGACGGCGCTGCCGATCATCGAGACGCAGGCCGGCGACGTGTCGGCCTACATCCCGACCAACGTCATTTCGATCACCGACGGCCAGATCTTCCTCGAGACCGAATTGTTCTATCAGGGCATCCGCCCGGCGATTAACGTCGGCCTGTCAGTCAGCCGCGTCGGCTCGGCCGCCCAGATCAAGGCGATGAAGCAGGTCGCCGGCACCATCAAGCTCGAGCTGGCGCAGTATCGCGAAATGGCCGCTTTCGCCCAGTTCGCCTCGGACCTCGACGCGTCGACCCAGCGCCTGCTGGCGCGCGGTCAGCGGCTGACCGAGCTCCTGAAGCAGGGCCAGTTCGTGCCGATGGTGATCGAAGAGCAGGTCGTGTCGCTCTATTGCGGCACCCGAGGCTTCCTCGACACGCTGCCGGTGGCACGGATCGGCGACTTCGAGCGCCAGGTGCTCGACGCGTTGCGTGCCGAAGGCTCGATCCTGGCGTCGATCCGCGACAAGCGCGAGATCGTCAAGGAGGTCGACGACAAGCTGAAGGCGTTCCTGGCCGACTTCGTCAAGAAGTTCGCTTAAGGCGGCAGGCTTCGATGCCCAGCTTAAAAACCTATCGCCTCAGGATCCGCAGCGTCCAGTCGACGCAGAAGATCACCAAGGCCATGAAGATGGTGGCCGCAGCCAAGCTGCGGCGCGCCCAGGAACAGGCCACGGCCGCCCGTCCCTATGCCGAAGCCATGGACAAGATCCTGGCGTCGCTGGGCGCGAGCTTCAAGGGCGGCACCGGCCCGCGCCTGTTGGCTGGCACCGGCTCCGACCAGGTCCACCTGTTGATTGTCGCGACCGCCGACCGCGGCCTGTGCGGCGCCTTCAACAGCTCGATCGTGCGCGAGGCGCGGCGGGCCATCAGGGCGCTCGAGGCCGAGGGCAAGACCGTCAAGCTGTTCTGCGTCGGTCGCAAGGGCCGTGACCAGTTGCGCCGCGACTACAGCCGGCTGATCGTCGAGACGATCACCGATCTCGGTCGTCCGCGTCTTGGCTTCGGCGATGCCCAGAAGGTGACGGCTCGCCTGATGGAGATGTTCGCATCGGGCGACTTCGATGTCGCCACCGTGGTCTTCAACCGCTTCAAGTCGGCGATGACCCAGGTGGTGACGCGTCAGCAGCTCATTCCGCCACCGGCTCCCGAGGCCGGAGCGGCTGCGACCCCCGCCACGATGGGCGGCGCGGTCTATGAGTTCGAACCGGACGAGGGCGAGATCCTGGCCGACCTGCTGCCGCGCAACCTCACCGTCCAGATCTTCCGGGTGCTGCTGGAGAATGCCGCGAGCTTCTACGGCTCGCAGATGACGGCGATGGACAGCGCTTCGCGCAACGCCGGCGACGTGATCAAGAAACTGACCTTGCAGATGAACCGCTCGCGTCAGGCCTCCATCACCAAGGAACTGATCGAGATCATCTCGGGCGCCGAGGCCATCTAGGCCGGCTGCCCCGCAATTGAAGGAAAGGGATCCGTAATGGCCACCAACAACATCGGCACGATCACCCAGATCACGGGCGCGGTCGTCGACGTGCGCTTCGACGCCGATCTGCCGCACATCCTGAACGCCCTCCATGTGAATGCCGACGGCCGGCTGATCGTGCTCGAAGTCGCCCAGCATCTGGGTGAATCCGAGGTTCGCACCATCGCCATGGACACCACCGACGGTCTGGTGCGCGGCGAGAAGGCGGTCGACACCGGCGCCCCGATTGCCATGCCGGTCGGCCCTGAGACGCTTGGCCGTATCCTCAACGTCATCGGCGAGCCGGTCGACGAGCGCGGCCCGGTCGGCCACAAGCAGACCCTGCCGATCCATCGCAGTGCACCGGACTTCGTCGATCAGTCGACGGAAGCCCAGATCCTGGTCACCGGCATCAAGGTCATCGACCTGCTCGCGCCCTATGCCAAGGGCGGCAAGATCGGCCTGTTCGGCGGCGCCGGCGTCGGCAAGACCGTGACCATCATGGAGCTGATCAATAACGTCGCCAAGGCGCATGGCGGCGTGTCGGTGTTCGCCGGAGTGGGCGAGCGTACCCGCGAGGGCAACGATCTCTATCACGAGATGATCGAGTCGGGAGTCATCAAGCTCGACGGGCCGGGCTCGAAGGTGGCGCTGGTGTACGGCCAGATGAACGAGCCGCCAGGCGCCCGTGCCCGCGTCGGCCTCTCCGGCCTCACTGTCGCCGAGTATTTCCGCGACGCCGAAGGCCAGGACGTGCTGTTCTTCGTCGACAACATCTTCCGCTTCACCCAGGCAGGTTCCGAAGTGTCGGCGCTGCTCGGCCGCATCCCGTCGGCGGTGGGCTATCAGCCGACGCTGTCGACCGACATGGGCGCGCTGCAGGAGCGCATCACCTCGACCAAGAAGGGCTCGATCACCTCGGTGCAGGCCATCTACGTGCCGGCCGACGACTTGACGGATCCGGCGCCCGCCACTTCGTTCGCCCATCTCGATGCCACGACCGTGCTCAGCCGCGCGATCTCCGAGATGGCGATTTTCCCGGCCGTCGATCCTCTCGACTCGACCTCGCGCATGCTCGACCCGAGGGTCGTCGGCCAGGACCACTACGATGTGGCGCGCTCCGTGCAGCGCGTGCTGCAGCAGTACAAATCGCTGCAGGACATCATCGCCATCCTGGGCATGGATGAGCTCTCCGAAGAGGACAAGCTGATTGTGAGCCGCGCCCGCAAGATGCAGCGCTTCCTCAGTCAGCCGTTCCACGTCGCCGAAGTCTTCACCGGCACGCCCGGCGTGTTCGTCAAGCTCGAGGACACCATCAAGGCCTTCAAGGCCATCGTCGCCGGCGAATACGACGACCTGCCGGAAGCCGCCTTCTATATGGTCGGCACCATCGAAGAGGCCGTCACCAAGGCCAAGAAGCTCGCCGCCGAGGCGGCGTAGGCGCATGGCCAAGTTCTCCTTCCGCCTCGTGATGCCGGAGCGCGAGTTGCTCAACACCGAAGCCGACATGGTCGTGGTGCCGGGTAGCGAAGGCGACTTCGGCGTCATGCACGGCCACGCGCCCTTGATCTCGACCGTCCGTCCGGGCGTGCTCGAGGTCTTCCAGGGCAGCAAGGTCGAGCAGCGGTTCCTGGTCGCGGGCGGTTTTGCCGAGGTGACCCCGGAGCGCTGCACGGTGCTGGCTGACGAGGCTGTGCCGTTCGAGACCGTGACGGCCGAGCAGCTGGCCGAGCGCCAGCGTGCCGCCGAGCGCGACCTGGTCGATGCCGCAAGCGATGCCGAAAAGGCCACTGCCCAGAAGAATCTGGCCGTGGCCAAGGACTTGCAGCGGGCACAGGCCTACTACGCCGGCCGTTGACTTGGGCTAACTTCACTGTCAGCGCGAAATAATCTCCCAGGGATTCTCCTGGCCGGCCATTGAAAGCCGCGTCGGAGGCCGCTTTATTACCGTAATGCGACTGTCGCTGGGGGCGGGCAACGATGGCTAGTTGGACACTCGAGACGATCACCTGGGATCGCTTCGAAGCGTCGAAAGTCGATCCCGAAATTCTGCGCAACATCAAGGCTGCCGCCATGGTGGAACGCAACGGCGGCGACTACGGCGTCTACCTTGGCCGTGTCTTCGCCGACGATCCGGCCTTCGTCGAGGTCGTGAAGGGTTGGGCTGCCGAAGAGATCCAGCATGGCATGGCGCTCGGCCGCTGGGCGCAACTTGCCGATCCGAATTGGGATTTCGAGGCCGCCTTTTCCCGCTTCCGGGCCGGCTATCAACTGCCACTCGATGCCGCAAGCTCGGTGCGGGGCAGCCAGGCAGGCGAGATGATGGCCCGCTGCATCGTCGAGACCGGCACCAGTTCCTATTACAGCGCCCTGCAGGACGCGTCCGATGAACCCGTGCTCAAGCAAATCTGCGGCCGCATCGCGTCGGACGAATTTCGTCACTACAAGCTGTTCTACGATCACCTTCAGCGCTGCCTCGAGCGCGATCGCCTGAGCAGGTGGCGGCGCCTCAAGATCGGCTGGGATCGCGTGGCCGAGAGCGAGGATGACGAACTTGCCTTTGCCTACTTTGCCGCCAATGAGCCCGCGAGCGCGACCTACGATCGTGCGCGAGCCAAGGCTTCCTATGCCCGTCGCGCTTATCCGCTCTACCGCCCATTCCACGTGCAGCGCGCCATTGCCATGGTGCTGAAGGCGGTGGGCCTGAAGTCACAGGGTCGGCTGAACGGACTTCTGACGCGCGCCGGTCTGTGGTTCATTCGCCGCCGCTCGAGCCAACTCGCGGCATCCGGCGCCTAGAGCGCGATAGCTGTCAATTGAATCGCGCCATCGGCCCAGCCTGTGCGGCGTTCCGCTGCGGAGGCTGGGTCGATGGCTAAGGAGAAAGCCATCGCGCTTCAAGGCGCCGCTACGAGACGAGGTCGGCGAATTCCGCCAGGACGGCGGCATAGACCGCGCGCTTGAAGGGCACGATCAGGTCGGGCAACTCGCGCGCCGGAACCCATTTCCAGGCGTCGAACTCCGGCTCGTGGACAGCAATGTCGATGTCGGCGTCGGTTCCCGTGAAGGCGAGCGCGAACCATTTCTGCGCCTGGCCGCGCCACCGGCCTTGCCAGTGCGCCGGCTGCGCCACAGCCGGGACGTCGTAGACGATCCACTGGTGGCTTTCGCGCAGCAGCAGCGCCTTGGCGGTGCCGACTTCCTCGGCCAGTTCGCGGCAGGCGGCCTCGACCGGCATTTCGCCGCGATCGACGCCACCCTGGGGCATCTGCCAGGCATCGGGCTGCCCGGTCCGCCGGCCGACGAACACGCGCCGGTCGGGAGCGATCAGCATCAGCCCAACGTTAGGCCGGTAGAATTTCGGGACGGCGGCCTTCATGGGCGCAGTTGCAGCGGCTGGCGGCGGACGCGCGACATGCAGATGTCACGGCATTCGAAATGTCCAATGATCGGCACCAGCGACACGCCGCCCTGTTTCAACACCCGGTCCCGCCACGCGGCAACGGCATCGATCGCCGCGGCTTGCGGCTGAATCACGCCGAAGGCATGGCGCGGCAGGCGATCGGACGAGGTTTTTCCCACCCATTCGACAAGACGGTTGAGATTGGAGTCGAGGCCCTCGCTGGCGAGCTTGTAGTCGAGTATGTCGGAGCTGCGGGCGTAGCCCACGCCGAGCTCGGCGGACAGGCGCGAAAGCTGCGAGGCGCCGGTGCCGGGGTTGATCTCGACGATGGCGAGACCGCGCTCGGCAATCTCCTGCATCAGCGGCCGCAGGACCTGCTTGGATCGCGCCACCGGCCCCTGGGCCGGTATGACGAAGCCGACATAGCCTTCGCCACGGGCCATCGCCGCGCGCAGCCGGCGCACATTCTCGGCATCGCTGACCGACGCCTCGACCGGCTTGATGCCGCGCTCCGCCGCTCCGGTCGGATCCTCTACCGGCAGCATGAGGTAGCTCTCGTGGCCGCGCTCGCGCGCGCGCTGCAGCCAGCGCGCGAGATCGGGCGTGCTCGGCAGGAAGGCGAGGCTGATCTCGCCCGGCAGGTCGTCGATGGCGCGCTTCATGAGCCCTTCGTCGGCCCCGACATTGATCATCAGAAGGCCGACCCTGGGCGGCGGCCCGTCGGGGCTGTAGCGCCGGGCATGGGCGATCCACGGCATCCAGCCACTCTCGGAGATCTTGGGCAGACGCTGCCCGCCGTCAGCGGTTTCGATGAGAGCGGCACGATCGGCCGCCGGCAGGACTCGGAAGTATGACGGCGCCGCCGGAGCGGGCGGGGGTGGAGCCGGTGGAGCAGCTTGTGGCGGGGCGGATGGCGGTGGAGCTGGCGGGCGCGGTGGCAGCTTCAACGAGCTGCTTGGCCTGGGCGTGGGCTCAGGCAGTGGCGGCAGGGCCATCGCCGATTGTGACGTCACGGCCGGAGCGACGACTTGCGGCGGGTCGTCGCCGATGCCCAGCACGAAGATGGCGCAGACACCCGTCAACGCGAGCACGAAGCCATAGGCTGCGATCAGACCGTCGGGCCGGGGCTGGCGCGGCCGGTTGCGGTTTCTTCCGGTCCCCGCCGCCATGCCCCATACCTTGAGTCGCGCTCAGTTGGCGCGGCTGCTGTACAGCGAGATGCCGCGGATCAAGTCGAGGGCGCGCAGCAGCTGATAGTCGGCCACCGCTTCCTTCGGTGGCTCGTCGGGGTCGCCCGTCTGCGGCGCGGCCGGCTGTCCGGTGGCGGTCTTGTCGTCCTTCTTGTCCTTGTCGGCCGGGGCGGTCTTGGCCTCGGGCGCCTTCTTGTCGCCGGGCTTCTCGTTCGGATTGACGATCGAGCGGCGCAGATTCTCCTCGCGGAAGCCGGCAGTCGGCTTGATGGTCTCGATCTTGGACTGCTCGACCTCGATGTCGGGCTTGATGCCTTCCTTCTGGATCGAGCGGCCCGACGGGGTGAAATACAGTGCCGTCGTGAGGCGGATCGCGCCGCCGCCGGTCACCGCCATGATGGTCTGCACCGAACCCTTGCCGAACGAGCGCGTGCCCAGAATGATCGCGCGGCGATGGTCCTGCAGCGCGCCGGCCACGATCTCCGAGGCCGAGGCAGAGCCGCCATTCAGCAGCACGACGATCGGCAGGCCATTTGTCACGTCACCCGGCTTGGCGTTCCAGCGCTGCACGTCCTCGCTCTTGCGTGCTTTGACCGAGACGATCTCGCCCTTGTCGAGGAAGGCGTCGCTCATGGAGATCGCCTGGTCGAGCAGGCCGCCTGGATTGTTGCGCAGGTCCAGCACGTAGCCCTTGAGCTTGCTGCCCGCCTCCTTCTTGATCTTCTCGACCGCGTCGAGCACGCCCGAGGTGCTCTGCTCGGTGAACTGCGTGACGCGGATATAGCCGACGTCGCCTTCCAGACGCCAGCGGACCGACTTTACCTTGATGGTCTCGCGCGTCAGCGTGACTTCAATCGGCTCCTTGACCGAGGCTCGACGCACCGACAGTTTGATCGGTGTTCCGACCTTACCGCGCATCTTCTCGACCGCTTCCTGAAGGGTGAGGCCCTGCACCGGCTCGCCATCCAGTGCGAAGATCAGGTCGCCGGGCTGAATGCCGGCCCTGGAGGCGGGGGTGTCGTCGATCGGCGACACCACCTTGACGACGCCGTTCTCCATCGTGACTTCGATGCCGAGCCCGCCAAACTCACCGCGGGTCTGCACCTGCATGTCCTTGTAGGCCTTCGGATTCATGTAGCTCGAGTGCGGATCGAGCGCCGACAGCATGCCGTTGATGGCGTTTTCTATCAGCTGCTTCTCGTCAGCCGGCTCGACATAGTCGCGGCGGATGCGCTCGAGGACGTCGCCAAACAGGTTGAGCTGCTGATAGAGCTCGCTCTTGTCGCCACCGGCGGTCTTGGGATCGGTCTTGTCCTGGGCCGACACGGAACCGACCAGCGGTGCGGCGAGGAACGCCAGGATTGCGGCGGTGGAGACGAGACGCAGACGGGTCATTGGATTGCCTTTACGGAACGTCGGATGGGCGGAACTCGGCCCATCGGCTCGAGGGTTTCGGGCTAGGGGCGGAGGATACAGGGCCGTCTTTGGCGGGATCAAGGCGAGGTGGGCTCACGACCTTTCACTTCTCATGCCAAGGCCGCCGCTGCCGGGTGCGGCACGGCCAGGATCGCCGGGCGGGAGGCCTCGGACAGCAGCGAATGGCCGGTCATTTCCCGGGGCTGAGGCACACCCATCAGGGCCAGCATGGTCGGCGCCACGTCGGCCAGCTTGCCGTCGGCCAGAGAACGGACTTGGGGCGAAGCGTTGAAAAGCAGCGCCGGCACGCGATTTAACGTGTGTTGGGTGTGCTTCTGGCCGGTCTTTTCATCGAACATCAGCTCGGCATTGCCGTGGTCGGCGGTGACCAGCAGCACGCCTCCCGCCTTCTTGACCGCCTCCATGACGCGGCCGAGGCAGGCATCGACCGTCTCGACGGCCTTCACGGCGGCCGCGAAGTCGCCGGAATGGCCGACCTGGTCGGTGTTGGCGTAATTCACCACGATCAGGTCGAATTTGCCCGAGCCGATCGCCTCGACCAGCCGGTCGGTCACTTCGGGGGCGCTCATCTCGGGCTTGAGGTCGTAGGTCTTGACCTTGGGCGAGGGGACCATGATCCGCTCCTCGCCGTCGAACACCTGCTCCTCGCCGCCGTTGAAGAAGAACGTGACGTGGGCGTACTTCTCCGTCTCGGCGATGCGCAATTGCTTCAACCCGGCCTTCGAGATCGTTTCCCCAAGCCCCATCTTGATGACTTCTGGCACAAACAGCGTCTTCAGGAATTCGTTGAGCGCGGCCGAATACTCGACCATGCCGACGGCGGAAGCAAACTTCACCACGCGGGCACGCTTGAAGCCGTCGAACATCGGATCGAGCAGCGCGGTCAGGATCTGGCGCGCCCGGTCGGAGCGGTAGTTGAACATCAGGACCCCGTCGCCGTCCCTCATGCCGGGATAGCCCTCGATCACGGTGGGAACGACAAACTCGTCGTCCTGTCCGGCGGCGTAACCCTTTTCCACGGCTTGCTCAGGCGTCATGGTGCGCTCTCCCTTGGCGTCGACCATGGCGTCATAGGCCAGGGTCACGCGCTCCCAGCGCTTGTCGCGGTCCATCGGATAGAACCGGCCGGCGACGGTGGCGAAGCGGATCGGAAGGCCGGATTTGAGGCCGGCCTGGATGTTGGCAAGGCACTCGAGCGCACTGCGGGGTGGCATGTCGCGGCCGTCGAGGAAGGCGTGAATCCACACCGTCACGCCGGCTTCCGCGATCAGGTTGGCGAGCACGATCAGATGTTCCTGATGGCTGTGCACGCCGCCGGGCGAAGCAAGCCCCATCAGGTGGCAGGCACCGCCGCGCTTCTTCAGCGTGGTGATGAAGTCGACGAGCGTCTTGTTCTTGGCGAGCGAGCCGTCGGCGATGGCAATGTCGATGCGCGGCAGGTCGGGCACGGCGACGCGGCCGGCGCCGAGGTTCATGTGGCCGACTTCGGAATTGCCCATCTGGCCCTTGGGCAGGCCGACGAAGGTCTCGGAGGCGTCGATCAGGCCTTGCGGGCAGCTGGCGATCAGCCGGTCGTAGTTCGGCGTGCGGGCATCGAGGATGGCGTTGTACTTGAGGTCAGGTCGATGGCCCCAGCCGTCAAGAATGCACAGAACGGCCGGCCGCGGACGGGACGCCATCACGAAGCTTTGCGGGAAAAGGGACGCGCTCGCTCGACCGAGTTGAACTTGTTGGGGCAGTTGAGGTCGCGCGGATCGGTGTTGGGGTTCTGATCGGGCACCTCGATGGCGCAGAATACGAACTCACCCCGTGGCTCGCCGTCGATCGAGATGTCGTAGGTGTAGGTGCCCGGCGGATCGCCCGGGATGATGCACCAGGAACGCTGCAGAATGCCGTCCTGCACGATCTCGCGCATGCGCGTGGTGGCGCGCGTCTTGTCGGCGCTCACCTCTGTCTCGGGGCCTGCGATCACTTGTTCGGCCGGCTTCGACGTGGTCAGCACTTCGGTCAACTGCACAGAGCGGTTCGGTCCGCCGATATGCATCCGCCAGCCGAAGCAGGCTCGGTTGAACAGAAGCGGAATGGCGTTGGTCTCGTAGTGGCGTTGGCGGCCGTCGTCCCCGGTGATCGAGACATAGGGGATATTGCGTACAGGCTTGGCCGCTGGCTTGGCGGGTTGTGAGGTCTGGGCCATCGACGTCGCCGGACCGGCCGCCAAGGCGAAGGCAACGACGGCGGCTGCCAAGTGAAAAAGGGAGGGTTGCATGAGCCCAATGTAGCTTCGGTTTTTCGTCAGAACAGAGGCAAATACGACGCTATTTACACCGTCTATTCACGCTCGGTGGTAGGGGTGGCCGGCAAGAAGCTGCTGCGCCCGGTAGATCTGCTCGGCCAGCATGGCTCGGGCGAGCAGGTGGGGCCAGGTCATGGCGCCGAACGAAATCACCAAAGAGGCCCGTTTCAGCAGTGATTCGGCGTGCCCGTCGGCGCCGCCAATCAGGAAAGCCACGTCCGCCGCCGCCTCGTCGCGCCAGCGCTCCAGGCGGCTGGCGAAGGCTTCGCTGTCGACCACCTTGCCGCGACGATCGAGCGCCACCAGCACCGATTTGGCCGGCACGGCGGCCAAAAGCAATTCGCCCTCGCGCCGGATCATCTCGGCAGGCGGCCGCTTTCGCTTTTCTTCCAGCTCGCGCAGCGTGAGCGGCCAGCGGATGCGACCGGCGTAATGTTCGTAGAGATCGCGCTCCGGCCCGCGGACGGCGCGGCCGATGGCGGCGATCACCAGTTTCACGCCGCCGATCTCACGCTGGGCGGGCGGAAGGGCGGGCTCGCGCCCGCGCGTCGCCGCGGCGGCGGGGTGGGCCGGGCGGCTTGGCGGCCGCGTCGCTCTCAAGAGCCCACATTTTCTCGAGAGCGTAGAAGGTGCGGGATTCGGGACGGAAGATATGGACGACCACGTCGCCGCCATCGACCAGCACCCAGTCGCCAACCTGCTTGCCTTCGATCGGAATGTAGCCGTGGCCGGCCTGTTTCAGGCGATCGGCGAGATGGTCGGCGATGGCAGAAACCTGGCGCGTCGAGCGACCCGATGCGATCACCATGTAGTCGGCAAAGCTCGATTTGCCCTTGAGATCGATGACGACGATGTCCTCGGCCTTGTCGTCCTCGAGCGAGCGGCGCACCAGCGCGAGCTGCGCGTCGGTGGCCTTGCTGCGATCGGCAAGCTGGCGGGGTTGGTCGGCGATGGCACTTCCTTTCGGTTTAGGTCGTCTGACGCGCACGGCGCGGATGGCGGTGGCCGAGTGGCCGTCGAGGCGGCTCGGGATAAAGCACCAGGCCGGCGGTTCGCAAGTCGCCAGGCCGCGCGCTTGTTCGGCGGTAACCCTGTATCGTGCAAAGGCGCGCGGGGCTGCCGAGAGGAGCGCAGGATAGCTCCAGCCGGGACGGGCGAAGGCCGCGATCGGGATGGCCGCGAACAGCTCACGCCAGCCCTGCCAGCGCACCAGCTGGGGCAGGATGTCGGCGCCCATCAGCCAGACGAACTTGGCATGGGGATAGCGGCGGCGCAGCGCTCGCACGGTGTCGAGCGTGTAGCGCGTGCCGAGCAGCAGTTCGGGCGCGTCGACCCTGATGCGCGGATGGCGGGTGATCATGCGGGCGCGGGCGACGCGGCTGGCAAGGGGCTCCATGCCGTCGTCGCTCTTCAGCGGGTTCTGCGGCGAGACCAGCCACCACACCTCGTCGAGCCCCAGCCTCTTCAGCGCCTCGACGCTGACATGGCGATGGCCCTCATGGGCGGGATTGAACGAGCCGCCCAGCAGGCCGATGCGGCGCACGGTGTCGCGCGGCACGCCCGGCATCGGATGGTTGGCGGATATCACTCGCGTGGCCTCATGGCCGGAGCGTGCCCCTGCCGCGCACGATGTTCTTGTAGGTCGTGAGCTCGACCAGCCCGACCGGTCCGCGCGCATGCATGCGATTGGTCGAAATGCCGATCTCCGCCCCCAGGCCGAACTCTCCGCCGTCGGCGAACTGGGTGCTGGCATTGTGCATCACGATGGCGCTATCGACCTCGCCAAGGAAGCGCGCCGCCGTGGCGTCATTGTTCGTGACGATCGACTCGGTGTGCTGGCTGCCGTAGGTCGCGATGTGGCGGATGGCGCCCGCGACGCCATCGACGGTGGCGACTGAGATGATCGGCTCGAGGTATTCGGTGCGCCAGTCCCTCTCGCTTGCCGGCTTGGCCTTGGGATCGCGCTTCTGCACCTCCGCGTCGCCGCGCACTTCGCAGCCAAGCTCGTGCAGCCGATCGAGCACGGGCTTGAGATGCGTGTCGAGCGCAGCGCGGTCGACCAGCAAGGTCTCTGCGGCGCCGCAGACGCTCACCCGTCGCATCTTGGCGTTGGCCACGAGATCACGCGCCATGGCGATGTCGGCATCGCGGTCGACATAGACATGACAGATGCCCTCATAATGGCGCAGCACCGGCACGCGACTTTCAGCCGTCACGCGGTCGATCAGCGAGCGTCCGCCGCGCGGCACGATGAGGTCGAGCCAGTCCATCGCCTTCAGGAGCTCGCCCACGGCGGCGCGGTCGGTGGTGGGCACGAGCTGCACGCAATCCTCGGGCAAGCCTGCGCTCTTCAGCGCGCGGCGCAGCAGGTCCACGATGCAACGCGAGGAATGGAAGCTGTCGGAGCCGCCGCGCAGCACCACGACATTGCCTGACTTCATGCAAAGCGCGCCGGCGTCGGCCGTCACATTGGGCCGCGCCTCGTAGATCACGCCGATGATGCCGATCGGCACGCGCACCCGGCTGATCAAAAGACCGTTCGGACGCTGCCACTCCTCGATCTTGGCGCCCACCGGATCGGGCAGCGCCGCGATGTCGTCCAGGCCCTTGGCCATGGCCTCGACACGCGTCTCATCGAGAAGCAGCCGGTCCTGCAGCGCCGCACTCATGCCGGCAGACTTCGCGGCCGCGATATCCTTGGCGTTGGCGGCGAGGATCGCAGGACGCTCAGTCCGGATCAGGCGTGCGGCATCGACCAGCGCGCGGTTCTTGGCCGCGGTTGTGGCAATGCGCAGGGCAACGGCAGCGCTCTTGGCGCGCAGGCCCAGCGCCGCGACAATGGCGGCGGTGTCTTCTGCGGGCTTGGTCAAAGCGTTCATCGGCCGGTCCAGTATATCCCTGATCGCTCACTCGACCACGAGGTCGTCGCGGTGGACGATCTCGTCCCGGCCGCGGAAACCCAGCAGGCGCTCGATATCGGCGCTCTTGTGGCCGGCGATGCGGCGGGCATCCTCGGCGGCATAAGCGACCAGCCCGCGCGCCAGCAGGCGGCCGGCGCGGTCCTTGACCTCGACCACGTCGCCGCGCTTGAACTCGCCATCGATCGCCGTGACGCCGGCGGGCAGCAGGCTCTTGCCGGACGACAATGCCCGCACTGCGCCATCGTCGACGGTGAGCGCGCCGGCCGATTTCAGCGAGCCCTTGATCCATTTCTTGCGCGCCGAGAGCGGCGAGGCTTCCGGCAGGAACCAGCTGCAGCGCACCGTGCCGTCGATCAGGCTGCCGAGGGCACCGACCGCGCGGCCGTCGGCGATCGCCATGCGGCAGCCCGCGGCCATGGCGATGCGCCCGGCCATCAGCTTGGTCACCATGCCGCCGTTGGAGAGATCCGATGCCGCCTGTCCGCCCATCGCCTCGATCTCGGGCGTGATCTCGCGGATCTCGGGAATGTGCCTGGCCGATGGGTCGCTGCGGGGATCGCCGGTATAAAGCCCGTCGATGTCGGACAGCAGCACCAGCGTGTCGGCCGTGATCATCTCGGCGACACGCGCGCCCAGCCGATCATTGTCGCCGAAACGGATCTCGTCTGTTGCCACCGTGTCGTTCTCGTTGATCACCGGCACGGCCTTGAGCCCGAGCAGGGTCGCCATGGTCTGGCGCGCGTTGAGGTAACGCCGGCGCTCCTCGGAATCGTCCAATGTGAGCAGGACCTGCGCCACGGTGATGCCGTGGCGGGCGAGCGCCTCCTGATAGGCGTGGGCGAGCTGGATCTGGCCGGTCGCGGCCGCCGCCTGGCTTTCCTCGAGCCTGAGCGGTCCCGAGGCAAGCTTGAGATGCGTGCGGCCCAGCCGAATGGCGCCGGACGACACCAGCACGACCTCGCAGCCCTTCTTGTGCAGGCGCGCCACGTCGCGCGACAGCGCCACCAGCCAGTCGCGCCGGATTTCGCCTTTGGCTTCGTCGACCAGAATCGAGGAGCCGATCTTGACGACCAGCCGCTTGGAGCTGGCCAGCGGGTTCATGCCGCTTCCTTACCCCGGGTGCCGCCGGCGTCGCGCTGCCTGTCGACGAGCTTCATCAGCTCATGGAGCAGGGGCTGCACGCCCTGACCCGAGACGCCGGAGATCAGGTGCACCGTCTTGCGACTCACTTTGGCGAGCTTGGCGCGCTTGGCCTCGATGTCTTCCTTGGTCATGGCGTCGGTCTTGTTGAGCGCCACGATCTCCTTCTTGCGGAGAAGATTGCCGCCGTAGGCCTTGAGTTCGGCGCGCACCGTGCGATAGGCGTCCGCGACATCGTCCTGTGTGCCGTCGACCAGATGCAGGAGCGCGCGGCAGCGCTCGACATGGCCGAGGAAGCGGGTGCCAAGGCCCGCGCCCTCGTTCGCGCCCTCGATCAGGCCGGGAATGTCGGCCATGACGAATTCGCGGTCGCCGATCCGCACGACGCCGAGACCGGGATGGAGGGTGGTGAAGGGGTAATCGGCAATCTTGGGCCGCGCGTTGGAGGTGGCGGCGAGAAACGTCGATTTGCCGGCGTTGGGCAGGCCGAGCAGGCCGATATCGGCGATCAGCTTCAGCCGCAGCCAGACGGCGCGCTCCTCGCCCGGCCAGCCCTTGTCGGCGCGGCGTGGCGCGCGATTGGTCGAGCTCTTGTAGTGCAGATTGCCGTAACCGCCGTCGCCGCCCTTGGCGAGCACGACCTGCTGGCCGATCTCGGTGAGGTCGACCAGCAGGGTCTCGTTGTCCTCGTCGTAGATCTGCGTGCCGCGCGGCACGCGCAGCACGACGTCCTTGCCGGAGCCGCCGGTGCGCTGGCTGCCCATGCCGTGGTGGCCGGTCTCGCCCTTGAAGTACTGGGAATAGCGATAATCGATAAGCGTATTGAGCCCGTCGACGCATTCGACGATCACGTCGCCGCCGCGTCCGCCGTCGCCGCCGTCGGGGCCGCCGAACTCGATGAACTTCTCGCGGCGAAAACTCGCCGATCCCGCACCACCGTTGCCGGAGCGGATGTAGATCTTGGCCTGATCGAGGAACTTCATGGGATTGTTGGGGTTGGGTCCAAAAACGAAAAGGGGGAACGGATGACCGCTCCCCCTTCGAAACTCGGATTGGGTGGAACGGCTACTCGGCAGCCAGTGCCGGCTTCGGGAGCACGTTCACCTCGACCTTGCCGCCGCTGCGGGTGCGGAACGACACCACGCCGTCCGCGGTAGCGAACAGGGTGTGGTCGCGGCCGATCCCGACATTCTCGCCGGCGTCCATCTTGGTGCCGCGCTGGCGGACCAGGATGTTGCCCGAGAGGACCGTCTGGCCGCCGAAACGCTTGACGCCGAGGCGCCTGCCGTCGGAGTCGCGGCCGTTGCGCGAAGAGCCGCCTGCCTTCTTGTGTGCCATCGTACTGCTCCGGTCGCTTGGTTAGGCGACGATCTGTTCGATCTTGACCACCGTCAGGTCCTGACGATGACCGTTCTTGCGCCGCGAATTCTGGCGGCGGCGCTTCTTGAAGACGATCAGGTGCGGCCCGCGGGCCTGCTTGACGATCGAGGCGACGACCTTGGCGCCGGCAACGGTCGGCGCGCCGACCTTGTCGCCGACCATCAGGACGTCGGTGAACTCGATCTTGGCACCGGCCTCGCCCGCCAGACGCTCGACCGTGAGCGTGTCGTCGGCGGCGACCGTGTATTGTTTCCCACCCGTGCGGATAACGGCGATCATGAGGACACCTGAGTGAAGCCCGCCGGCTCGGCCGAACCCACTATCCCTTGCGGATAGCCCAGGGTCCTGCCCAACATGCCGGAAAGCACGAAAGAGCGCGGCGGGCCTGAACGACCCGCCGAAGAGGGCGGAATATACGCAGGGCGTCTTCCAAGTCAACGCCGGAAAAGCCCCGGATTTCGGCCTAAATGGGGATTTCGTGGGCTATACCTGATCCCATGCACCCCGAGCCCGTCTAGAACCCGATGTCTCCCGCCGACCTCCCAGCTCCCGGCCGTCCCGCGCGCTGGGGCCTTGCGGCCAAGTTGTTCGCGATTCTCACGCTGCTCGGTGCGGTCGCGGTCGTGGTCACCGGCGTGCTGGGCTATGTCCGCGCTCGCGATGCACTGGAAGAGACCATCTACAACCAGCTCACGGCGGCGCGGCAGACCAAGGCGCGTCAGGTCGAGACCTACTTCCGTACCATCCGCAACGAATTGCGCCTGCTCGCCGCCTCGAAAATGGTGGTCGATGCGGCGCGCGGTTTCCACTCGACGTTCGCGGAACTCGAGCAGAAGCCCCTCCCGGCCGGAGTGAAGCAAAAGGTCGACGACTGGTACGCTGAGCGTTTCCTGCCCGAGATCCGTCGCCTGCTCGGCAAGGACGTTGCCGTGGCCGACTACCTGCCCAAGGGCGATGCCGCCGCCTACCTGCAGTATCACTACATCGTCGCCAACCCGCATCCCATGTCGCGGCGCAAGCTGCTCGACAATGCCGGTGACGGCAGCGCCTACAGCGCGCTCCACGCCATCTATCATCCGTTGCTGCGCAACGCTGCAACGACACTCGGCTTCGACGACTTCCTGCTGGCCGATACCAAGTCCGGCCGCACGGTCTACGGCATGGCCAAGGAAGTCGACTTCGCCACCTCACTTCACATCGGGCCTTATAGAAATTCCAATCTTGCAGCAGCCGTCGCGCATTGCGCCGGGACTCCCGACCCATCTGCCACCTGCCTGGAGGACTTCGCGCCTTATATGCCCGCGGAGGGCGAGCCAACCGCCTTCATGGCCGCGCCGGTGATCGATCAGGGGGTGGTGATCGGCGTGCTTGTGGCGCAATTGTTGATCGATGAGATCGATCGGGTTGTGACCGGTGATCGGCGCTGGCGACATGAAGGGTTCGGCGCCACCGGCGAGACCTATGTGGTCGGGCCCGATTCACTGGTGCGCTCGGGCGCGCGCCTGTTTTTCGAGGATCGCGAAACCTATTTCGCCGAGTTGAAGGCGGCCGGCGACCCGCCCGAGGAGATCGAGGCTATCCGCCGCTACGGCACGCCCGTTCTTCATCAACGGATCGATACCGTAGCCACCCGGGCTGCGCTCGCCGGCATCGAGGGCATCGGCCATGTGATTGGCGCCCGCGGCAAACCGACCCTGGCGTCGTGGGGGCCGCTCACAATTCCTGGTGTGAAATGGGCGCTGGTTGCCAAAATCGAGACGGCGGAAGCTTTCGCGCCGATCTACCGGCTGGAGCGCGATCTCTTGATCGTGGGCGGGTTGGCATTTCTGGTGGTGCTCGTGACCGGCGCGTGGCTGTCGCGCTCGTTGCTCGGCCCGTTGCGCGATCTCACTGCCGGCGTGAAGCGTTTCGCCTCGGGCGACTACGGCGCGCACGTCGTGGTGCGCACCAGGGACGAGATCGGCCAGCTCTGCGTTGCCTTCAACGGCATGGTCGACGAGCTCAGCGCCAAGAACACGATCATCGAGAACAAGAACCGCGAGAACGAGGAGCTGTTGCTCAACGTCCTGCCGGCGCCGATCGCCAACCGGCTGCGCGGCGGGGAACAGGGGATCGCCGACGGTTTCGCCGAAGTCACGGTCGCCTTCGCCGACCTGGTCGGCTTCACGGCGTTGTCGTCGGAAATGCCACCGCAGGAAGTGGTGACGCTGCTCAACGGACTGTTCACTCGCTTCGACATCGCCGCCCAGGATCTCGGGATCGAGAAGATCAAGACGGTGGGCGACGCCTACATGGCGGTGTGCGGCATGCCCGTGCCGGTGCCCGATCATGCCGAGCGCATGGTGCGCATGGCGATCCGCATGGTCCACATCACCCGCGAACACGCGCTCGAACACCACGTGGTGATGAAGCTGCGTGTCGGCATCAACAGCGGTCCCGTCGTGGCCGGTGTCATCGGCAAGAGCAAGTACATCTATGACCTGTGGGGCGACACCGTGAACCTGGCGAGCCGTATGGAATCCGGCGGCATTCCCGACTCCATCCAGGTGACGCGTCCGGTCTATGAGAAGCTCAAGGACGAGTTTGTCTTCGAGCCTCGTGGCACGATCGAGGTCAAAGGCAAAGGCAGTGTCGAAGCCTGGCTTCTGAGGCTGTAAGCAAGCGCGTCTGGGCTGCCGCGCAACATTCTGACTCAAAGTGGCGTCACCGTACCGGTAACTTCTACCCGACGCAGGTCGTTTTTTCTGTAGCGGCACCACGTCGGTCGCCGCTGCTAGCGTGGAGACTCCGTGATGAACCAGCAGCAGAACCAAAACCCGAATCAGCGCGAACAGCAGCAACGCGAACAGCAACAGCGTGAGCAGCAGCAGCGCGAGAAGCACAATCCGAGCCAGCGTCCGCCGCAGAATCCGAACCAGAAGCCTGGTTCGAAGGATCGGGAATGGGACGAGCACGACAATCGCGAATAGAGACGCCGTTCTTGAGGGAATGCCCGCCGCAAGGCGGGCATTCTTCATTGTGGGGCACGGTTACGGCGGCAACTCCGACTGATTGGAGGTAGACTGGAACGCCGTGGAGAGTCGGAAACCGGTCTTTGGCAAGAGCGACAGACAACAAGGAAGTGAAGACTTCGAGGCGATCGGTGCCCTTCAGCGTCAGCATCCTGACCCTGATGGCGCTGATCGTCGTGCCGTTGGCTTCGGCATTGCTGTGGCTGGGCTGGCGGGCCGTCGATGAGCTCGAGAAGCGCAGCGTCGCGCACCGCATGGCGACGCTCGACACTGCCGTATCCGGCTTTCTGGTCAATGGCCTGCGCGTCATTGTCTCGGCCGGCCAGACGCTCGCCGAGGGGCCGAGCTTCGCTGCACCGGCGGGGCCGGAGGCCGACGATGAGCGCATCCGCCAGCTCGTCGCGCTGCTCGTACGGCACCCGGCCCTGGCGGCAGCCTTCGTGGGCTATGGCGACGGCCACTTCGTGTTTGCCGGGCGCATGTCGGCTTTTTCGGCCACCCAGCGCGTGGAATACGGCGGTCCCGAGGGCGAGGCCATCATTGTTCGCATCATCGACGGCGAGGGGCCAAGTCGGCGCGAAACCTGGTGGTTCCCGGCCGCCGACGGCAAGCGCAGCGCGGAGAAGTCGCGGCACTCCGACTACGATCCGAGGATCCGGCCGTGGTTTGTCGAGGCCCTGAAGTTGCGTGAGCCGGCCCTGACCGAGCCATACCTGTTTGCCCAGTCGAACGCGCCGGGCATTACCGCTGGCGTGCCGATGCGCGATGGCGCGGTGATCGGCTTCGATTTCACCTTGAATTTGTTGTCGCATTTGCTCGGCGCCTACAAGGTCACGCCGAACTCGATCATCATGGTGGCGACCGACACCAGCGACGTCTTCATCGAATCGGAACCGTGTGCGGCTCCTGCCGGCAGTTGCCTGCCGGGTGATGCCGAGACGCGCGCCGTGCTCCGCCGCGCCATCGTGGAGGCACGCCCCGCCCATTTGCATATTGAGCGTGAGGAGGCAGTCGCGGGTCGCGCCTATAAGCTGATCGTCCGCCCCATGCCGAGCATGCTCGGGAAGTTTTTCTTCATTGCTGCGGCCGTGCCGATCTCCGAGCTCGCCGCCGATTCACGTGCCCTGCTGGCACGCGCCGCGGCGGCAGCGGCGACCGCCGTTGGCCTGGCGATCATCGCGGTGCTGGTGG
>CAMDCE010000020.1 GCA_945889625.1 Asaia bogorensis
CAAAGATAAATCCAATATCCTTGTCTTCGTGTCTGGCGAACATGATCCGGGCACCTTTTGAGGCAGCCATGCGTCGGAACATGGTGTGGTAGAATTTCTTTGGCTGCCGCTCTGCCATCCCACACTGTCCAATACCCTTCCAACTGGAAAGCTCGACCGAGAGCATTCGACGATAGATTGCGTCGATTTCAGATATCGCGGTGGGACCGTATCGTTCGAACGTCACGCCTTTTTCCGCTGCACGTCTGCTCTGCTTCCTCAGTTTTCGACGATGGTTTGCCGAGCGCCGCGATAGGAAGCCGTCCATGCCCCCGGCAAGAGACGCGGCACATTGAGTTTCCAATGAGTGCCGAGAAAACACGAACCCGACGGGAAAGTTCTTTCGAAGCTTTTTGTAGACAGCGCCCTGCGGAGGTATCGCACTGATCATGATCTTCGGGAAAGTTGGGGCGTAGTGCCGTTCGATATCAATCAAGGTGTCCCGAAGAAGTTCGGTGCCTTTTGGTCCTAGGACATTGTTTCCAAAAAACCATCTCGGTTCGATTGGTGTCAGATAAATGTCCTCGGGCGAGAAAATCTTTTCGGCGAATGCCACTAGGCTGTCATCCGAGTGTCTGATCAAGAGCCGGCGCTTCGGGCTGAAGGCGTCATGAAACGACAGCTGCCAGCTCGGCGAGCAGCAGAATGGGTCCTGCTGGCGTGTTTGGATAGCGAGCTTGTTCCAGAGAGATTGAGGTCGGTCCAAGCTTAGAACTTCTTTGGCCGACGTGAACAGTGACTCTGGTGGCATTTCGGCGGGCTCTCTTACCGACCGGGCTGATGAGGGTACTTGGATAATTCCTCGAAAGCTTGAACTTCCTGTTGGACATATTCTGCCCCTACTATCGCGCACGCGGCGATACGGTCTTCGCCTGACGCAACGCGCGTCGCGATGACTCGACGGTTCGTCTCCACCAGCACCTTCCACTCGGTTGGGTTGGTCTCAAGCTCAAACGCACGTCTTCGCACATCAGTTTTCGATTCGCGCGGCACATAGTCAATAGCCATTTCGAGCGTATCCGAGATTCGGAGTGAAGATGGCCCGAGAACCCCGGCGCAAGTGCCGTCGGACAACTCGATGCCAAGTGCCGCAAACGTCACCATGGTGTTGGCAAGCTCGGTGGGTGACCGTCCTGCATAAGGATTCGGACTACCCGCTGGTGTTGTACTTTGTTGGTTAGGTCGGTAACGCGCCTCATGAATCGGACGCTCCATGCTTTGCTGAGCAATGGCGATTGGGTGTCCCCACCCTGGCGTAACAATCGTCAACGCGAGCAGAAGCATAGTGGATTGCATGATCGCAAAGGACCCGCGCGGGCATAGATTCCAAGGTGTCAGGGCAATCATCCCTTCAGATCATTCTGGACACGCCACCGGCCTGTTTCGACGCTGCAGCACCACTTGATGAAGTCATACAGGCCTATTCAGAAGGCGCAGACTGCAATGGAATACGTCGGCGGACCAATGAGCTTCCAAATGATGCCGCGATTGTCGAGGGTGTATACCACGTAGGTATTTTTGCCATCGTAGAAGACCCGAGTGCCACTCTTGTCTGACATTAGACGCTGCATGACTGCATCGTACCGCGAACCCGTTACGTCCATTCCGCCTGCTTTGCCGCAATCCCCTTCTTCAAAGTGACGCTTTTCGGCCGCGCCTGCGAAGCGACTGGCATTGGACGACTGAGCGGCGAGAGAGGCGACCTGTCCGAGCGCCATAACACTTACCACCAACACCACAATGGGTGCCTTCATGGGACCACCCGCCGTTTGGCGACAGAAGCTTTAGAGACGAAGCGCGGAGGAACCAACGCCAACAACTCCGGATCGTGTCTCAAAAGTAGGTCAACCTGATCGGTCCGCAGCGGACCAATCCGATAGCGACTGGACCTCGGCGCAAGCTGTAACGCCTCGATGACGTGTGAAAGCGCCTTTAGCCGGACTATCGTGACCTTCCGGCTGACCAAAGATTCGGCAGCCCACCGGCCGTGGCGTCGGGCATTCCCATTTTTGGGCTGACCACCCCGACGCCGGACAGGGCCGGCAATGTTGGCGCATTCGTTACCGATTTCGCGGCCTCGGCCGGCTCGTTTGACCGGGGAGATCGTATTCATTGCGCATTGCCCCATCGTGTCCGTGAAATCGTAACCCAATCTGCGCTGATGGTACCAAAGCAAAAAAGGGCCCCTGCCCCCGGGGTGGGGTCAGACCACCCGGAAATAAACGGACCGCCGCACCGGTCAGACGGCCCTTCATCAAACCCGCCGCCAAGTGGCGTTATCCAAAGCCTTCCGAAACACTGGGGCGGAGCGGCAGGGGCATGCCGAATTTCGCGTCGGTGCCCGCAATGTGCCCGCATATGGCGGACTTCCTCGAAGTGGTTTGCCGATAACCCACTGAAAAGATTGGCGACCCCGGCGTGACTCGAACACGCAACATCCTGCTTAGAAGGCAGGTGCTCTATCCGGTTGAGCTACGGGGTCGTATTCCAAGAATACACGAGACCCCTCGCAAAGGCTCGGGGTGAGCGCCAAGGGCGCTCAGTGTGTCCAGCGGCCGACCCGGGTGAAGGCGAAGTTGTCGGCGTAGGCCTTCGGTCTGATGCCGCGCGCGTGGGGCTGCTCGACGGTGTATTGCCAGCCGTTCTTTTCGGCGTGCGCCTTGGCCTCGTCGAGGGTCGGGAACCAGAGCTGCACCTGCTCCATCGTGTTGCGCGAACCGGTCCAGCCCATCAGCGGATCGAGTTCCTTGGGCGCCGGCTCGCTTTCCAGCAGCCACTCGTGCGTCCTGCGCTGGCCGGATTGCATGGCCGTCTTGGCCGGCTTGAAGATTCGTACCCTCATCTTCCCCATTCTCCAACGACGCTCATCTTCGGCGGGCGGATGGTCGGGGCGGCAGGATTTGAACCTGCGACCCTCTGGTCCCAAACCAGATGCGCTACCAGACTGCGCTACGCCCCGCCGCAACCGCTTGTGACGCGGGGGGTTCTAGCAGTGCAGCGGCCACCTCGAAAGCGCAATTTCCGGGTGCTATGGTGGTTCATGTTCGACCAGACGCCCGAAGACGGCGGCGGTGGACGGGCGCCCTCGATCAACGTCCTGGGCGGCGTTCTGCAGCCTTGCTCCAGCGAGCCGCTGACCGGCTTTTATCGCGACGCCTGCTGCAACACGGGGCGCGAGGACCATGGCCTGCACACGGTCTGTGTGGTCCTGACGGCGGCGTTCCTCGCCTTCTCGAAGTCAGCCGGCAACGATCTCAGCACGCCGATGCCCCAGTACGGCTTCGCCGGCCTCAAGCCTGGCGACCGCTGGTGTCTCTGCGCCGCCCGCTGGAAGGAAGCGCTCGACGCCGGCGCGGCGCCCGACGTCGTGCTCGAGTCCACCCACGCCGTGACCCTTCGGGTCGTGCCTCTGGCCGAATTGAAGAAATTCGCCGTCAAGCTTCAATGAACTGGTAGCCATCGAGAGCGTCGAGCGCCCGGCGGGCGTCAATGGCTTCCAACTCCTGCCCCGGCGATGGGTCGTCGAGCGCACCTTTGCCTGGCTGGGACGCAGCCGACGCCTCGCCAAGGACTTCGAGGCGACCATCGCCAGCGCAACCGCCTGGCTGCTCCTCGCCCATTTGCGTCTGCTCTCGCGACGACTCGCAAGGCCTTGATGCCGTTGCACTCATTTTGAGTCAGACTCTCAGGATGAGGTTGGGCTATATCGGCGTTCAGTGAAGGAAGGTACTAGATCAGCTCGGCCGACGCGCGTACCTCGCTGCCCGCAGCAGCCGGCCGTCGGCTGTCTTCAGCCGTTCGAAGCGGACACCGAACGTCGCATCGAGCAGGGGATCGTCGATCAGGCGGCCGGCCGGTCCGTCGGCGACGACGGTTCCGCGATCCAGCACGACGATGCGATCGAAGAAACTGAAAGCCAGGTCGAGGTCGTGCACGACGACGATCGAAAGCCGGTCCTGACCGCGCCGGGCCAGCGCCTCGATGACGTCCAGACGATGCCGGATGTCGAGCGCCGCGGCGGGTTCATCGGCCAGCAGCACCGGCGGATCGACGACCAGCACCGTGGCCAGCAAGACGCGCGCGCGCTCGCCGCCTGAAAGCGTCGACCAGCGCCGCCGCTCCAGCCCCGACAGTTCGAACGTCGCGGCCATGCGGTCGAGGGCGTCGGCGGCGGGCCGCCCGCCGCGCTCGGCGCCTAGCCGGACGAGCTCGGCCACGGTGAGGTCCCAGTGCGGCTCGAAATACTGCGGCAGAAAGCCGATCGTTCGGGCGCGCGCTGCAGGGGACAGGGTCGCGAGGTCGCGGTCGCCGATCCGCACCCGTCCCGACGTCGGCGGCTCGATTCCAGCCATCACCTTCAACAGGGTCGATTTCCCCGCGCCGTTGGGGCCGATCACGGCAATGGAGCCCGTCGAACCGGACGACAGCGACAGGTCCCGGAGCAGCGTTGCCCGGCCGCGCCTGACGACGAGATTGTCGGCCGCAATCGCCGTCATGTGCGCAGCCTGCGGGCCAGCAGCAGGATGAAGAACGGACCGCCCGCCACGGCGGTCACCAGGCCGAGGGGAATCTCGGCTGGCGGCAGTGCGGCGCGGGCGATCGCGTCGGCCAGGATGACCACGATGGCGCCGATCAGAGCCGAGGCCGGGAGCAGCGGCCGATGCAGCGGGCCGACAAGCCAGCGCGCGATGTGAGGCGACGCGAGACCGACGAAGGCGACCAGGCCGCCAAAAGCCACGGCAGCCGCCACGACCACCGAGCCCGCGAGCACCGCAAGCGCGATGAAGCGCGGCACGTTGAGACCAAAGGCGATCGCCATGGTCTCGCCGAGCCCAAGCACGTCGAGGCGGCCGGCGAGCAACAGCGCAAGACCGAGGCAGCCGGCTGAAATCAGCGCCAGCACGCCGAGCATCGACCAGGTCGGAGTTTGCACGCCGCCCAGCACCCAGCTCAGCACGACCTGCAGGCTGACGGTGTCGTCGGACAGAGCGAGCATCAGGAAAGAGCGCAGCGCGCCCAGGATCGCGGCAATCGCCACACCGGCCAGCAGCAGGCCCGCTGCATCGACTGCGCCGGCCACGCGCGAGATGCCGATCACGAGGACGGTCGCTCCCCATGCCCCGGCGAAGGCCAGCAGCGGCAGGGTAAAGGCTTGCGGCGCCATCAGCGGGACCAGCAGCGCAACCGTGGCGCCCAGCGCCGCGCCGCCAGCCGATCCCAGCAGATACGGCTCCGCCAGGGGATTGCGGAACACGCCCTGATAGATGGCGCCGCCCAGCCCGAGCAGCGCGCCGACGAAACCCGCCGCCAGGACGCGCGGGATTCGCCAGTCGAACAGGAGCCGGCTGCGCAATGCCCGATCGCCCTCGACCGCCCGCACCAGATCGGCGGGCGTGGCCCAATCGTGGCCGGCACAGGCGGCGATCAGGATGGCGACGACGAGGGCGATGCCCAGGAGCAGCCAGACCCTCATCGAACCGGCGCCGTCGGATGGAAGAGTGCCGCCAGACGTTCGATGCCGTCGATCGTCCGCGGACCGGGGATCAGCAGTTCGGTGCGGTTGACCGCGTGCGCGCGCTTGTCGCGCACGGCACGCATGTCCGCCCAGCCCGGCCGGGCAATCAGCTCCTCGAGGCCCTTCTCGCTGCCGGCAAACAGCAGCACGTCGGGATCGGCGTTGAGGATCGCCTCGGGCGAGACCTGGGCGATCGCAGCCGTCCCTTCGAGACCGAAACGCCCGCCGGCCCGCACGATCGCGTCGCCGGTGTAGGTGCCTTGTCGCGCGACGAGCATGAGGCCGTTACCTAGCCGGCCGGTGATCATGATGGTGCTGGGCGGCTTCTGGCCCTCGACGCGCTGGCGCACGGCCGCCATGCGCCGGTCCATTCCGGCGACGACCGCCTCGCCTCGCTCGGGCACGCCGGCGATCAGCGCCATCAGGCGGATGTTGGCCAGAATCTCCGCCACGTTGCGCTGCAGCAGCACCACGATCGGAATACCCAGCCGTTCCATTGGATCGATCAGCTGGTTGGCAGCCTGCCGCGACGGCGTGACCACGACGAGGTCGGGCCGCAGCGCCACGACGGCATCGACCGAGAAACCGAGCCTCCCGCCGACCAGCGGCCGGTCCAATACCTCCCGCGGATAGCGCGTATAGGCCTCGATGCCGACGATGCGGTCGGCGAGGCCAAGCGACGCGATGATCTCGGTGTTCGAGGCGAAGATCGGCACGATCCGCTGCGGCGGTGCCGGCAGCGTCACGGAGCGGTTGAAGGCGTCGCGGATCGTGAGCGGCCCGGCCATCGCCGGGCCGGACAGGCCAAGAACGCAACATGCCGCAACCAAGACGAGGCGGGCGTTCGGCATCAGAACGTCACCTGCGCGCCGACGATGAACTGGCGGCCCGGCATTGAATTTCCGCACGAGCCGTTTTGCGCGGCAAAGTTCGCCCGGCACGGGTTCTGGTCCAGGGCGAAGAAGATCGGGTGATCGTTGATGTCGAAAACGTTGTTCACGGCCCCGAAGAGCTTCACGCCCTTCCGAAGTTCGACCTCGCCCCGCATGTTCCAGACCCAGAACGCTTCCTTCCTGTAGACCGTGACGGTCCGGACCTGACCGGGGAAAAAGACCGGCGAAAGGGCTTCCTCGGTGTTGTACCACATGGGTCCGCGCAGAATTCCCAGGACCTGCAGGTTCCACGGCACTTCCGTGTCGGCCTGGCCGAAGCGGGTTCCGATCGACGTCTCGTACTCGTTGATCCGCGTCGCACGATCAGTGCCGGCCGTCCTCACCACCGCACCGTAGTCGGTCATCTTGAAATTGTAGTAGCCGTTGCCGAATAGCGTCCAACGCCATGACGGAGGTGCGGGCAGCGCCAACGTCCGAAGGACATCGGCTTCAAGCTGGAACTCCAGCCCCTGGACCTGGATGTTCCCGGGATTGTTCTGGTACTGCTGGACGACCACGCCGCCCACCGACGACTGCGTCACGGCCGAGATCCGGTTGCTGATGACGTTCTGGAACAGAGCGACGTCGAGCCGCGCGGCCGGCGCCGTGAGGGTGGCACCGACCTCGAGCTGGCTGCTGGTCTCCGGCGCAATGTTCGGATTGCCGAAGATCGTCGTGCCGATCGGCGTCCTCGTGAAGTTGGAGCCGAGCTCCGTGGCCGTCGGCGCACGAAAGCCTGAGGAGACGCCCACCCGACCGTTCAGCCAGTCGGTGACCCGCAAGGTCGATCCTACGGAGTAGGTGGTCGCCTGATAGTTGACGCTGTCCGGGATCAGGGTCAGAGCGTTGGGCGTGGCATCGAGCGACGTCGTGCCGAAAGTCTGGCGCACGCCGCCCCGGACAATCAGGCGATCGTCGAACAGCTTCTGCGAATCCTCGGCGTACAACGCCCAAACGCTCGACGTTTCATTGTTGTCCTGCGGCGACAGCTGGGGAACGTTAACGGCAGGAGGGCCGGCGCGGAAGCGGGTGGAGCGTATCCAGCTCTTCTCCCAGTCGACCCCGAGCAACAACTCGTTGCTCGACCAGACCTTGTAGCGCGGTTGAAAGCGGGCGCCGAGGATGTCGAGCTGACGCCGGTTGTGATCCATCGTCGATCGCGTGGCGATCGAGTTCAGGTTGCTGAGCACCGATGGATTGTTGAGATCGTCGACGTCCTGGACGTAGTAGGCCTGAAAGTAGGCATTGCCACGGCCATCCGGCGTCTTGCCGTTGTAGGTGAAATCGACCGACTAGTTGTAACGCGTGTCGAAGGCGAAAATGTTGGCGCCTGACCCGCGGAAGCCTGCATCGTAGATGCCGTCGGTACGCGCCGTCACATCGACGCGGTTGTCGTCATCGATCTGCCAGCCGAAGGCGGCCAGCGCGCCTTTCCTGTTCCAGGCGGTATTCAGTTCCGGCGCGCCGCCGCCGACCTGGTAGTTCTGCTGGCTGCTGCCCGAGAGTCCGACATACCAGTCGACCGAACTGTGCGTCCCGCCTGTCTGAGCCTTGCCCTGGAAGTAATCCCACGAGCCGGCGCTCGCCTCGACGAGATTGCCGGGCGCCGTGCGGCCGTTCTTCAGGATGATGTTGATGACACCGCCCATGTTCTGGCTGCCGTAGACGATGGACGACGGCCCACGGACGATTTCGATGCGCTGGACGTCGGCAAGCGACAGCTTGGAGACGTTTGCCGTGCCGGCGCGGTGGCCGTTGATCAGCACCAGGACCTGGCTCTTGAAATCGCGCCCCTGTCCCTCGGTGGCTCCGCCGCGGATGTTGATCGAGGTCTGCCCGGGGGACCATTCACTCATGAAGCCCACGGCGTTCTCGGCCAACAGCTCGGTCACCGACTTGGCGGAGGAGTGCTTGATCCTGTCCTGATTGATGACCTGCACCGTGCTGTAGATGTTGGTCACGGGCTCGGGATAGCCCGTCGCCGTGACGACGACATCGGGCATCATGACCGGCGACGGGTCGGGCTGCTGAGGCGTGGGAGGTTGAGGGGGAGGCTGTTGGGCACTGGCAGGCGACAGCCAGATCGCCGTCGAGATCAAGGCGGCACTCGCCATGCCGAAACGCAGATATGACTTGCTCATGAACTTCCCCACGCAAGAACGGCAGATCTTCTGGAAATGTTGAGACGGAACCCGGCGGTTTCGCGCGTCGCCTGTGCGGCAAGATGGGATGCCATCTGTCCGCGGCGATCGTCGGACGCGGGCCAGGCCAGACGGTCGGACAGGTACTCGGCGAGCTCCGCGAGATCGTGCACGACGCCCGTGAAGGTCCAGTCTACGAAGCCGATCTCGTGCGGCCGTGCGGCGGGCGGCAGCCTGCGCAGCACGATATCGATGCCGGGTGTTTCGTCCTCACCATGCCACGCCGTCGGCAGGCAGCCGGCGAAGCACAGGCCGCGCGGTCCGGCATGGGCCGGCACGATCCAGACCACTGCACGCCGCGCCCAGCTCCGGCAGCGGGCAAGGAAAAGCTCGGGCTGATCGAAGAAGGCCGGCATGGTCGCGGCCAGGACCGTGTCATGGCCGCCCGGTTCGACCATCGCCGCCTGCCAGTCCGACGGCACGACCACCGGCGGATGCTGCAGGCGGGCAAGCCGCGCCCGCATGGTTGGCGAGGGCTCAATGGCCGTCCATGGGCGGTCTTGGCCGGCCAACGCGGCGCCGAGCTGGCCGGCGCCGGCACCGACATCGAGAAGCTCGCCGATCGCGGGCACGCACCGGCGAACCAGCGGCGCCACGCACGCGACATAGTCGGACGTGTCGATGGCCGCCGCATAAAGCTCGAGCGGATCGATACTGTCGCGTCGCCGACCGGCAGGCAGAGAAGAAGGAACAGGCAAAAGAGACTCGCGGCGAACGTCGACCGTCACCGCGAACCGTAGCCACCCCGCGCCGGACCGAAGATCGCGGCCAACGACAGGCTGGAGTCTACATCAGGACACCCCGCCCAATGCGTTCGCGCGTGACCGCGGCTAGTGGCAGGTCTCCTGGCTTACGGGTCTTTGCCTTTGACCGCCTTCCCAGGAACTTGTCAGTTCCCAGTGGCACTCTCGGTCGCAGGCTCGCCGCTCACAGTTGCGGGGGCAGCCGCGGAGTAATGCACCGAAGCACACTCACCGCGTTCCCTTTTGATCCCTTGCGGGAACCACTGACGTCATGCTGGCAGCCGCGCTGAAAAGCGTCAAGGGTCAACGCGGCGACCGGATCTGCTTCAACAGACTCGCCTCATCCTTAGAGGCTGGCCGGAAATGAGTTGAGTTATTTCAGTCACTTGTGATTCGGTCGTGGTTGCGAAGCAACGACGGCGAAATACATGGCTTGGACTGAAACCACTCGGGCCCAGTATCGGCGCGAGGGGCTGATGCTCGAAGCCCTTCTGCCGCCGCCGCGGCGGCTGGGACGGCCCCGCACCAGGGATCTGCGCACGATCGTCAATGCCATCCTCCATATTCTGGCCACCGACTGCCAGTGGCGCGAGCCGCCACGGGACTTCCCGCCGCCCTCGACAGTGCGGGGTTATTTCTACTGCTGGTGCGACGACGGCACCTGGCATTGGATCAATGCTCGGCTGGTGGCGTGCGCCCACTGGGCGCTGGGGCGCAACATCGCTCCCTCGGCCGGCATCATCGACAGCCAGAGTGCTTCGACCACGGAAAGTGGCGGCCCGCGTGGGATCGATGCCGGCAAGCGCATCAAGGGCCGCAAACGCCATATCGTCACCGATACCCAAGGCTTCCTGCTCGTCGGCCAGGTTCATCAGGCCAACATCGAGGACCCTCACGGCGCCGTGCCGCTGCTGCACACCTTGCCCCGAAGCTTTCCCAAGCTGCGCCACATCTTCGCCGACCGCATCTACTGCGGCCCGCAGTTGCGTGCCGCCGTCGACGATTGCGGCCCTTGCACCAGTGAGGATGCGGCCATCCTTGCCCAGCACCATGAAGTCGAAGCCGATCGAGATCACCTCGCCGCCTGCCGCCGGCAGCATTTCCCAACGCAGTTTGATCGTGTCGTGATGGCCATCGATGCCGTCACGCAGGCGAAAGACGCAGCCCTTCTCCTTCACCCATTTTTCATAGCCAGCGGTCACGCGCGCTTCGATGCCGGCATGGCCGATCGCTTCGAGGGTGCGCGCCAGGTGACGGGCCTCGGGTTGCCAGAGAGCGCGGATGATGGCACGGCGCTCTCGGCATCCGGCTCGTTCCACACGGAGATGTATTGTTCGACGAAGGCCTTGATGTCGGTCATGCCCCTACTTGAGGTGGCAGGCCCTCGAAGGCGATAACCTGGGTGGTAATCAACGGGAGCAACGATGAAAAGCTGGCCAAAAATCGATGGCGCCCTGGCCGACTATGTCGACACCAATTGGCTGCGCGAGAGCCCTCTCAAGCGCCGCTTGCGCGAGGAAACCGGGAAGATGCGGCAGGCCGGCATGCAGATCTCGGCCCATCAGGGCCAGCAGATGGCGTTGCTTGCCCGCACCATCGGCGCCAAGCGCGCGGTCGAAGTCGGCACCTTCACCGGCTACTCGGCACTCTGCGTCGCCGAGGCCTTGGGCCCCGACGGCAAGCTCTGGTGCTGCGATGTCAGCGAGGAATGGACCGGGATCGCCCGCCGTTACTGGAAGGAGGCTGGTCTCGACAAGCGCATCGAGCTCACCATCGCGCCTGCACTCAAGACGCTCGACTGGCTGCTGGCGCAGGGCCTCACCGGCCGGCTCGACATGGCTTTCATCGACGCCAACAAGAACGACTACGATGCCTACTACGAGCGCTGCCTGAAGCTGATCCGACGCGGCGGCCTGATCCTGATGGACAACGTGCTGTGGGGCGGCTCGGTCGCGAACCTGGCCGACACCGACGTCGACACGCAGGCGATCCGCGCGCTCAACGCCAAGCTCAAGGCGGACCAACGCGTCGACCTCACCCTGTTCGCCGTCGGCGACGGCATGACCTGCGCGCTGAAACGCTGACGTCAGGGCGGTTTGCGATCGGATGGAACCGCGTGCGGTTCCATCCGATCGCAAACGCGCGCAGCAGGTATAGTGTCACAGGGCACATTCCGTCCGGCTGATCGTGGCGCGTTTACGCGCCTCACCCGGACGGAATGTGCTCTAGGCGTTACCGAAGATCGCGTGCTTGACCTTGTCGCCCGCCTTGATGCCGAGCAGACGGGCGCTGCCGCCGTTGATCTCCAGAACTCCCCGCACCGGAAACTCGCTCGGGATGGTGTCGGTGGAGAGCGGTGTGGCGTTGGCGTGGATGTGACGGATGGTGCCGTCGGCCGCGATGAAGATCATGTCGAGCGGGATCAGGGTGTTCTTCATCCAGAAGCTGACGGGCGCTTCCTGGTGGAAATCGAACAGCATGCCCTCGTAGGGCTCGAGCTTCTTGCGGAACATCAGGCCGTGCGAGCGCTCGGCCTCGTTAAGCGCCAAATCGACATCGAATTTGATCGCGCGCGCCGCGGTCTCGATCACCAGCGTAGAGCGCTTGAAGGTGATCTCGGCGCTCTGGCTACTGGCGACGCTCGCGGCCAGCACCAGGGGAGCACCGAGCATGAGACGACGGCTGAGCCGTCGCGGGCGGCCGAACCGCCGTGAATTGAGAATGGACGCCATGGGGCGCTTAAGTGCCCGGCAACGGCTGCAGAGGTCAAGCCGTTCTGATCTCGACGACCTGCAGGCCCTTCTGGCCCTCGGCGATGCGGACCATCACCTTCTGGCCCGGCGCCAACGACTCCATGCCGTGCCGGCGCAGCACGGCGGCATGCACGAAGATGTCGCCGTCGGTCGCCTCGCGCGTGACGAAGCCATAGCCGCGCTCGTTGTTGTACCACTTGACCAGGGCGGTGATGTATTCGCCCATGGCGATGCCGTCGGGAATGGGCGGCGGCTTGGGCGCAACCGCCACGGCAGTCGACGAATCAACGTCGATCACTTTCATGACCTGCCAGCCCTTGGGGCCGCGCACACCGGCGCAAACTACGGTCGCACCGGGCTTGAGATCCTCATGCCCGGATTGCCGAAGTGTAGTTACATGCAGGAACGCGTCGCTATTGTCGCTTTCAAGGGCCAAGAACCCATAGCCCTTGACGGCGTTGAACCACTTTACCTTGCCACGCAGCTCAACCGATCCGCTATCCCCGCCTTGCTCTCCCTGGTGGGTCGTCATTATTCAACGATCCCTGTTGTTATGCGAAATCCTATCACCCCGGGGAGCGGGTGCAACAGCCCTTGTAGCCGGTGTGCAGCGCACGCTAGAGCATGGTCCATCCGGCTAAGGCGCGTAAACGCGCCGCGATCAGCCGGATGGACCATGCCCTGCCAATCATGATGGCCTGGCCAATGCGTTTCCGACCGGATGGAACCGCGCGCGGTTCCATCCGGTCGGAAGCCGCTCTAGACGACAGTGCCAATGCAATTCGGAGGGCGCCGACGATGTTCAGGGCCGATCTATTCAAGGGAAAGCGCTTCCTTGTCACCGGCGGCGGTACCGGGCTCGGCCGGATCATGATGGAGAGGTTCGTCGAGCTGGGGGCGGACTGCGTGATCTGTGGCCGGCGCGGCAGCGTCCTGGAAGAAACCGCCAAGCAGGTCATGGGCAAGCACCCCGGCCGTCGGGTCGATACCTATGCGGTCGATATCCGGGTCGCCACGGCGGTTGAGGAGATGATTGGGCAGATCTGGGCGGCCGGGCCGCTCGACGGCCTGGTGAACAACGCCGCCGGCAACTTCATTTCCCAGACCAAGGACCTCAGCCCCCGCGCCTTCGACGCCATCGCCAATATCGTCCTGCACGGCACGTTCTACATGACCAACGCCTGCGGCAAGCGCTGGATTGCCGAGAAGCGCAAGGCGAGCGTGATCAGCATCCTCACCACCTGGGTGTGGACCGGCAGCCCGTTCGTGGTGCCGTCGGCCATGTCGAAGGCAGGCGTGGCGGTGATGACCCAGAGCCTCGCCGTCGAATGGGCTCGCCACGGTATCCGCCTCAACGCCATCGCGCCCGGCCCCTTCCCCACCGAAGGTGCCTGGGCGCGGCTCAACCCGCTGAAGGAAGGCGACGATGACCGCTACAAGAGCCGCAATCCGATGGGCCGGGTTGGCCGGCCGCACGAGCTCGCCAACATGGCGGCGTTCCTGATGAGCGAGGAAGTCGAGTACATCAACGGCGAAGTGATCGCCATCGATGGCGGCATGGGCATCATGGGCAACGGCACCTTTTCGAACATGATGGCTTACAGCGAGGACGACTGGCAGCGCATCCGCGAGCAGATCCAGTCGACCAACGCCGCCGACCGGGCCAAGCGCAGCTAGCGCGTTGGAGCGTATTCCGTTCGATTGGACGCAGGCTCTTTGCTGGGGGCGCGCCACTCCAGTGGCGCGATCATCATCTTTTGGACCACGGGCTTCCAGCCCGCTCATGAGCATGAGCACGCAGGATGCGCGCGGTCCGAATGAGCATGAAAGACGCGCCACTGGAGTGCGCGCCCCCAGCCAAGACATGAGTCCATCGATTCGCAACGAGCTCTAACGCGCGAACGCTGCGTCCAGCGTTCGATGGAAATGAACGATCGCGCTCTCGAACTTGCCGAAAGTAAAGACGTCGTTGGCGCCGCTCGCCAGGCCGCGCTGGATGGCCTGCACTACTGCGCGATCCTCGGCCGCACCGGTGGTGCCGACAAACTCGGCGTCGCGCCTGGCCTCGGCCAGCGCCTCGGGATCGTCGCCGCCGCCGTTGGTCAGCGTGTAGGTGATCTGCCGTGTGCGGTCGATCGAGAGCGGTTCCAGGATCACCACGTTGGTGTGACGCGACAGCACGGTGATCAGCACGTTGGGAAACAGGTGATAGACATAGGTCAGCAGGCCTTCGACCCGGCGCTCCGGCGGCGGCACCTTCGCCAGCTTCTTGATGCGCTGGAACGGATAGGTGACACGGCTGTGGCGGCCGAACAGGTCGATGACGTTGAGATTATCGAAGCCATGGGGAAGAAAGCTTTCCGGATGGGTCGACTTGATGTGGTAGCCCTCGATGAAGCTCTCGAGCAGGATCTTCCAGTTGACCTCGAACTCGCGCTCGGCCGAGGCGAACAGCCGCTGATCCGGCACGATCAGCTTGGCCAGGCCATCGAGCGAATCGTCGCCCAGGGCCGGCTCGTTCTGCGTCACGAACACCAGGCCGAAGCGCTCGCTTGCCGTTACCGGAGCCAGCGGGTGGCTGTCCTTGTCGAAGCCGGGAAAGCCTGCTTCGTGCGGGATGTGCCGCAACTGGCCTTCGAGATTGTAGGTCCAGCCATGATAGCGACAGACGAAGGCCCTAGTGCAGCCCGAGCCGCTCGCTACCTGCATGCCACGATGCCGGCAGGCATTGCGAAAAGCCCGCACCTTGCGGTCGGCGCCGCGCACCACGACGATCGGCGTGCCCGCCGCCTCGCGCGCGACATACGATCCGGGCTCAGGAAGCGCTGCCGAGGGACAGAATGGCGTCGGCGATTTTCTCAGGACCTGTTGCATCTCTGCAACAAGGCGCTCGGGCGATCGGTAGTTGGCGACAGGCTCCCACCAGACCTCCTGCCCGACGTCGGTCGTGCCATGGGCAATGTGGTCGAGAATGCGTTGAGCTACGGATTGATCGTCCATCGCCGTCGTCATTTTTCGCTCCTCGGGGTCCCGCTTAGTACGCGCAACCACCATTGATACGAATTGATCGTGTGCCGTTCCAGGACCTTGTGCTCTATAGTCCAGTGCGAGCGTGAGTAAAGGTGGCGTGGCCGCGCCTCAATTGGGCCAAAGTGTTGTGGTTCCTGTCGTTTCCCCTTTATTCAGCCTAGGTTTCGGTCGAGCCCCTGTCGTGCGATCCAGCGTCAATTCGATCCCACAAACAGCACGGCGCACTGTGCGCCGCCGCATCGTGCGTCTTGGCGTCCTGACGGCGTCGTTGCTTGTGGGCTTCACCATCGGCGCCGCCGCGCAGACGGTTGAAGTCCGCCAGTGGCAAGGCCTCACCGCCGTAACGCGCCAGCCCGAACAAGTCATCGCCGGAACGATGGCCGAGTGGCGCAGCCTGTGGAGTCGGGTCGGAGTCGCTGCGCCCGACCTGTTCGAGCCGGGCCGTACCAACGCCGTCGGCATTTTCCTCGGCGCCCGCAGCGTGGCGGGTTACTCGGTCAATGTGCTGTCGGCGAGCCGCCGGCGCGACCGCATCACGGTGGTGTTCGAGGAACGTGCGCCGCCCGATCTCATGACGACACAACGCGTAGCGCCGCGGTCGATTGCGGGCTCGAGCGGGCCGGCGCCGGGCGCAGCCTTCGCCTCGCCCAATGCCGCCGCCAGCCTCGCGCCGATGCCGAGCCATCCAACCGGTGCGCCGACCTCGCCGTGGGCGATCGTGCTGATCAACCGTGCCGACCTGCCGGTCTCTGTCGAGCAGCGCCTGTTCCGCTGAGCGCACTCCGATGCGCGCAAGCGGCGCATCCCTAGTGGGAGTGCCGCGGCACTCCCCTGGTCTGGGCGACCTTCTGGAAATTTACGGCGAAGTCCAAACAGGCCCCGCTCGCAAGCTGACCCACGTACTTGCGCTGAAGTTCCTGCCAGGGTGTCTGGCTGGGCACGATGTTCGGCTTCCAGGCGGCCTTGCGCCGGGCGAGTTCGGCGGCCGAAATCTTGATGTCGGCGCGTCGCTTGCCGATGTCCACCCTGACCCTGTCGCCGGTCTTGAGCAGGGCGAGTCCGCCACCGACCGCGGCCTCCGGTGAGGCATTGAGGATCGACGGACTGGCCGAGGTCCCGCTCTGTCGTCCATCGCCGACGCACGGCAGCAGCAGGACACCGCCCTTCACCAGCCGGTCCGGCGGCAGCATGTTCACCACCTCGGCCGCGCCCGGATATCCTACGGGGCCGCAATTGCGGATGAACAGGATGCTGTTCTCGTCGATCGGCAGCTTGGGATCGTTGATCCTGTGGTGATAGTCCTCCGGTCCTTCGAACACGATTGCCGTGCCTTCGAAGGCGTTCTTGTCGCCTTTGCGCTCGAGATATTTCTTGCGAAATTCCGGCGAGA
Organism: Asaia bogorensis; assembly: GCA_945889625.1. GTDB lineage: Bacteria > Pseudomonadota > Alphaproteobacteria > Reyranellales > Reyranellaceae > Reyranella. The sequence goes on from CAMDCE010000020.1 coordinate 16,604, forward strand.
TCACCGAGGTCTTCATGATCGCCGACTCGAACAGATTGCCGCTCATCACTGCGAAGCCCGCCTGGCCAAGCATCGGCTTGCCGTAGGTCTTGATCACCTCGCCGTCGGCCGGCGTCGCATCCTTGAGGTTCTGGGCCATGGTCTTGCCGGTGACGGTGAGAGCATCGCCGTGGATCTTCTTTTTGCGTAGAAGCTCGCGCATCACCGTCGGCACGCCGCCGGCGCGGTGAAACGCCTCGCCGAGATACTTGCCGGCCGGCATGCAGTTCACCAGCAACGGGATGTCGTAGCCGATCTTGTCCCAATCCCTGTTGTCCAGCCTGACGCCGATGTGGCGCGCGATCGCGTTGATGTGCGGCGGGCAATTGGTCGAGGCACCGAGCGCGCTTGCCGCGACGATGGCGTTCTCGAACGCCTTGCGCGTCAGGATGTCGGATGGTTTCAGATCCTCCCACACCATGTCGACGATGCGCCTGCCGGTCTCATAGGCGATCTGGCCGCGCTCGCGATAGGGACCCGGAATGGCCGCGCAGCCAGTGAGCGACATGCCGAGTGCCTCGGCCATGCTGTTCATGGAAAGCGCGGTGCCCATGGTGTTGCAGTGGCCGACGCTGGGGGCGCTGGAGGCCACCATCTCGACGAACTTCTCGAGATCGATGCGCCCGGCCGCCAATTCCTGGCGCGCGTACCAGACGATGGTGCCGGAGCCCGCCAGTCCGCCGGCGAAATGCCCATCCAGCATCGGCCCACCCGACAGCACGATGGCCGGGATGTTGACCGTGGCCGCGCCCATGATCATGGCCGGCGTGGTCTTGTCGCAGCCCGTGGTCAGCACGACACCGTCGAAGAAATAGCCATAGAGGCATTCGACCAGGCTGAGGTAGGCGAGGTTGCGGTCGAGCGCGGCAGTCGGCCGCTTGCCCGTCTCCTGGATCGGATGGACGGGGAACTCGATGGGAATGCCGCCGGCGTCCCGGATGCCGTCGCGCACGCGCGTCGCCAGGTCGAGGTGGTGGCGGTTGCAGGGCGAGAGGTCGCTGCCAGTCTGGGCGATGCCGATGATCGGCCTGCCGCTGCGCAGCTCGGCGAGTGTCAGGCCGAAATTCATGTAGCGTTCGAGGTAGAGCGCCGCCATCGTCGGATCGCCCGGCGCGTCGAACCATTCGCGGCTGCGCAAACGGCGCTTGCCCTTGCCCTTCTTGTCAACGGCCATTGCGTTCCTCCAATTTCGTTGGCGCAACCCTGGGAGAAGCCGGCAGGGAAGTCCAGCGCCTCGCTTGAGGTTCGCCCGGCGGCGTGACAAACCTCGCGGAATGGAAACGTCTCCTGCCATCGTCTGTCTCGGCGAGCCGCTGATCGAGTTCAACCGGCCGCGCGAGGGCGACGGCCGCACCTGGCTGCAGGGCTTCGGCGGCGATTCGCAGAATGTGGCGATCGCGGCCGCCCGCCAGGGCGCATCGGCCGGCTATCTCACCAGCGTCGGCCAGGATTGGATGGGCGATGCCTTCCTCGATCTGTGGCGGTCCGAAGGCGTCGATGCCTCGCGCGTCAGCCGCCATCCCAGTGCACCGACCGGCGTCAGCTTCGTCACCCACACGGCCGCCGGCCACAAGTTCGATTACCTGCGCAAGAATTCCGCGGCGTCGCTCATGCAGCCGAAGGAACTGGCCGCCGACTACATCGCGGGCGCCCGATTCTTCCATCTGTCGGCCATCGGCCAGGCGATCAGCACCAGCGCGCGCGAGACCTGCGACGCCGCCATCTCGGCTGCCCGCTCAGCCGGCGTGAAGGTCTCCTACGACACCAACCTTCGCCTGCGGCTGTGGGACCTCGAAACCGCGCGCCGGACGATCGACGCCACCATCGCACAATGCGACGTGGCGCTGCCCAGCCTCGACGATTCGCAACAGCTCACCGGGCTCTCCGCGCCGGACGCCATCGCCGATTTCTACCTCAAGCTGGGAGCGCCGCTGGTGGCCCTGAAGATGGGGCCCGAGGGTTGCTTGCTCGCCACGCCCAAGGATCGCTTTCGCCTGCCGCCGCATCGCGTCGAGGCAGTCGATGCCACGGGCGCCGGCGATACATTCGATGGGGCGTTCCTCAGCCGGCTGCTGGCGGGCGACGATCTGGAGACGGCCGGCCGCTATGCCAATGTCGCGGCCGCCCTCTCGACCCTTGGCTATGGCGCGGTGGCGCCCATTCCGCGGCAAGCCGCGGTTCTCAAAGCGCTGTCGCGCGCCTGAGCCTCGGGACCAAGGCCCGCATAAAGCGCCAGAACACCGTGACCTGCTGGACGAGCCAGCCGCGGCCGTTGTCGGCATCGACTGTCGGATCGGCTACGCCGGTCGGCCGGTTTCGCTCGTCGTAGATCGCCGTGCCGAAAAGGATGTCCCAGATCGGGAACACAGGCGCGAAATTGTGGTCCTGGATGTGGCGCTCTTCGGCATTCGCCAGCGCGTGATGCAGGCGGTGGAAGCGCGGGCCGACGAGCAACCGATTGCCGAGCCAGCCGAAGCCCATATCGACGTTGGCGTGCGACCAGCTTTCGACGAGGCGACCGATCATCAGGATGACGACATATTCCCCGGGCTGGACACCGACCAGCTGGGAGAACAGCACCAGCGCCAGCGTGATCAACAGGTCGTCGACGACGTGATTGCGGTCATCCGTCCAGACCGTCATCCGGCGCTGGCTGTGATGCAGGCTGTGCAGCGCCCACCACCATGAGAAGCCGTGCTGCGCGCGGTGCAGCCAATAGGCCGCGAAGTCGTAGAGGACGAAGTAGAGCAGGAACGAGGCCAGTACATTGTCGCCCAGCCACGGCAGCAGCCGTTCCAGCCGCGGCGGCGCAAACCCCCAGGCCCGCACCGTCAACTCGATCTCCTGAACCAGCGGATAGGTGATGACGAAGATGGCCAGCGGAACGGCGCCGAGCTTGTTCAGCAGCGTGTAGATCTGGTCGACCGGGATCAGCCGGTCGTCCTTGCCGGGCTTCTCGAGCGGCCAGCGGCGCTCGAAGAACCGCATGCCAACGGCGATGACGGCGATCTGCACCACGCCCAGCATCACGTATTCGACGGCGTTGTACCCCGGCTCGTACCAGGCCATCAGCCCGACCTGGAAAAGCACCGGACCGACGAAGGTCTCGAAGATCCAGGTCTGGACGCCGACCCAGACGTCTATGAGGTCGCGCATGCGCGCTCCTCTACTTCGAGCCGCCCGTCGCCGACACCGCGCGTATCGGCCCGCTTGCCGGCCCCGCCGCCCCGGACTTCAGCATGAACACGCCATGCGGCGACTTGCCCACGGGAATGCTGGCGACGATTTTGAGCTGTTCGATGTCGACCACCGCGACCCGGCGCAGGAAGCGCTGGGTCACCCACAGCTCCTTGCCGTCCGGCGTGATGTCCATGCAGTCCGGGCCACCTGGAACGCGAACGCTACCGACCACTTTCATATCATCGGTGTCGATCAACGATACGGTGCCCTCGACACGGTTGCTCAGGAAGTAGAGACGGCCGTCGCCCTTGGGCCAGAAGTTGTGTGCACCCTTGCCGGTTTGCAGCGCACCCTTCGCACTGCCATCTTTCGGATCGACGACAACGATGCCGTCTTCGCCCGTCAACGCCACGAGCAACCGCTTGTTGTCCGGCAGCATGACGACACCGGCCGGGGCGTTGCCGACGGGTACACTCCACTTCAGGGTCTGGGTCTGCAAGTCGAACGCCGCGAGCCGGCCGCTCTGCTGCAAGGTGACGAAGACTGTCTTCGAGTCCGTGTCGAACGCCATATGGCTCGGCAGGCCATCGATGAAGATCCGGCCGACCATGCGAAACCCGTCGGCACGGAAAATGTCGACATGGTCCAGCCGGTAGGCCGCCGTGACGAACCACTTGCCGTCTGGGCTGAAGCCCAGATGGTAGGGATCGATGATGTCCTTCACGACGCGCCGGCGCTCGCCCGTCTTGATGTCCAGTCCGAGCAGCTCGTTGGTTACCGTCGAGCCCATCAGCACTTCCTTGCCGTCGGGCGTGACGATGAGATGGTGCGGTTCGCGGCCAACCGGGTGACGCGCCACTTCAGTCCGACTGCTACGGCTCAGGATGCTGTAGGAAGCTTCGTCCGAGTTGAGCACGATCACGGAATCGGCGCGCGCAACGGCGCTTGCACTCATACTGAATGCCAATGCAGCCAGCGCCAGTTTTTTCATCAAAACGGTTCCCAACCCCTTGTTATAGTTGAAGCATCTTTCGGGGCTGGGCGCTAGGGTCGTTTGAGGGCGGAGGCTGCGGCGGCCAACCGCTCGATCCTCGCCCAATCGCCGGCAGCCACCGCCTCCCGGGGGGCCACCCAGGAACCGCCGATGCAGGCCACATTGGCCAGGGCGAGGTAGGCGGGAGCGCTCTCTGCCCCTATCCCGCCGGTGGGGCAGAAGCGCAGCCCGGCCAGCGGAGCCGCCACCGCCCCCAGCCAACCGAGGCCGCCGGCGTTGTCGGCGGGGAAGAACTTCAACAAGCGGAAACCCTGCTCGGACAGCACCATGGCCTCCGAAACCGTCTGCACGCCGGGCAGGAACGGCAGGCCGACGGCCGTTGCCGCCTGAGCGAGGGCCGCGGTGGAGCCCGGGCTGACGGCAAAGCGGGCGCCGGCGCGTTTGGCCTGTTCGAGCTGGCCTGCGTCCAGCACCGTTCCCGCCCCGACGATGGCGTCGGGCACCTCGGCCGCGATGGTTCGCAACGCCTCCAAAGCGGCATCGGTGCGAAAGGTGATCTCGAGCACCGGCAGGCCGCCTTTGACCAGGGCGCGGGCCAGCGGCACGGCGTCGGCGGCCCGTTCGATGGTCAGCACCGGCACCACCGGCGCTCGCGCCGCGATGGCGGCGATATCCACCGTCAGACGCTCCAGCCGCCGTCGATCACGTTCACGGTACCGGTAGTGAAACTCGACTCGTCGCTGGCCAGGTAGACGACCAGTGCTGCGATCTCGTCGGCTGAGCCGAAGCGGCCGGTCGGCTGGCGCTGCAGGAAGAACTGGCGCGCATCTGCTCCGCCGCCGAGGCCACTGATACGATCGTCAAGCGACGGTGTCTGCACCGTGCCCGGACAGATCGCGTTGCAACGGATGCCCTTGCCGACATAGTCCACGGCGACGGACTTCGTGAGGCCGATCACGGCGGCCTTGGTGGTGCCGTAGACAGAACGCAGCGCCGCGCCCTTCATCGACGATGCAGCCGACGACATGTTGACGATCGAGCCCGAGCCCTTGGCCAGCATGCCGGGCAGGAACGCCTGGATCGTCCAGAACATGCTGCGGACATTGAGATTGAAGGCGAACTGCCACTGCTCGTCGGTGACGTCGAGCACCGCGCCGTGATGAACGAAGCCGGCGCAATTGAACAGCACGTCGGCAGTGCCGATTTCCTTGGCGAGAGCGCCGATCGCGGCCTTGTCCAGCACGTCGAGCTTGCGTGTCTGGATGCCCGCGACATCGGCCAGCGCCTGCAGCTTGCCCGCGTCTATGTCGGTCGCCCAGACGGCCGCACCTTCACGCGCGAAGGCCCGCGCCGTCGCCGCACCTATGCCCTGCCCCGCCGCCGTGACGACGCATACCTTGCCCTTCAATCGCATTTTTCCCCGCCGTTATTTGATCAGGCCCTTTTCCTTGTAGAACTTCTCCGCCCCGGCATGCAGTGGAATGCCGAGGCCGGTCACCGCCGTGCCGAGCCTGATGTCACGGCCCTTGGCGTGGCCGGAATCGAGCAACTTGCGGGTGTTGGGGTTCCACAGCGCGGCGGTGACGTTGTAGATCAGCTCGTCCGGCAACTTCGATGATGTCGCCCAAATTGCATGGACGCTGACCGTCTTCACGCCGGCAACGCCCTTGTAGGCATCGTCGGGGATCACGTCGGCTCCGAAGAAACTATATTGCTTGATCAGCTTGTCGGCCTCCGGCCCGGCGATCGGCACGAGTTCGATGCCGACCGTCGCGGCGAGCTCGGCGATGGCACTCTGTGGCCAGCCGCTGACGCTGAAAAAAGCGTCGATGGTCCCGTTCTTCAGGTTGTCGGCGACCTGCTGGGCGCGGAAATACTCCGCGTTCAGGTCCTTTTCGCTCAAGCCGTAGGCCGTCAGGATCATCCGCGCATCGACCAGCGTGCCCGACCCCGGTTCGTCGAGCGACACCCGCTTGCCGCGCAGGTCGGGGACCGACTTGATGCCCGAGCCTTTGCGCGCCACCAGGTGGAAACTCTCGGGATAGAGATTGGCAATGGCACGCAGGGTGTCGATCTTGGCCAGACCGGCATAGATCCCCGTGCCGGTGTAGGCCCAGTAGGCGATGTCCGACTGAACGAAGCCCGATTGCGCCGTGCCGGCGGCGATGGCGGCAGCGTTGGCGACCGAGCCGTTGGACGCGACCGACGTCGCGACCAGGCCCGGCACGCCGCACGACCCACCCTCGTTGCACGGTCGCGAACCCGGCGGGTTGGAAATCGCATTGGCGATCAACCCGCCGATCGGGAAATAGGTGCCGACCGTGCCACCCGTCATGATGCGGAAGAAAGTGATGTCCTGCGCGTGCGCCGGCAGAGCCGCGGATCCCGCCGCGCCGAGCGCCCCGGCGATAGCCGACCTGCGCGTGATCATTTGCCTTCCTCCCTGCCCCGCGCCGATTAAACAGACGGCACCGGTGGGCCGCAACACCGACCCTTCAGTTGACGCCCACCACCCGGCTGATGGTCGGTCCGATCTCGTCATGGATGACCAGGTCGGCATCGCCGTCCTGATCGGTGGGATCGCGATTGAGTATGATTAGCCCGGCGCCCTTGCGCTTGGCCACGCGCGGGAAACCCGCCGCCGGATAGACGACCAGGGAACTGCCCAGCACGATGAAGAGGTCGCAGCTCATGGTCTCGTCCTGTGCGTGCGCCATCTGGATCTCGGGCATGGCCTGCCCGAACGAGATCGTGGCCGTCTTCACCAGACCGTCGCATTTTTCGCAGATCGGCAAGGTACCGCCGCCGAGGAAGGCCTTCTTGATCGGCTCCAGCTCGTGGCGATGGCCGCAGTCGAGGCAGGACGCGTAGGTTGCGTTGCCGTGCAGTTCGATCACCCTGGAAGCGGGGACGCCGGAGCGCTGGTGCAGCCCGTCGATGTTCTGGGTAATGATGGCGCTCATGCGCCCCTGCTCGACCAGCTTGGCAAGCGCGCGATGGCCGGCGTTCGGCTCGGCTTTGAGCAATGTCTCGTCGGTCGCGAACTTGCGCCGCCACGACTCGCGGCGCATCTCTTCCGAGGACATGAAATCGTCGAAATAGATCGGCTGGTACTTGCTCCAGATGCCGCCCGGCGATCGGAAGTCCGGAATGCCCGATTCGGTGGAAATGCCGGCTCCGGTGAAGGCGACGATGCGTTTGGCCGAACCGATCATTTCCCGCAGACGCTCGAAGTCGCTCATGTCCCCTCTCCTGTCACACGATCATGGCGCAGGCATGGCCGGATTGTGCGCCGCACATCCGGCGAGCGATTTACCCTCGCTTTGCACTTCAACGCGATAGGCAAACAGCGAGCCGGACGGCGAATCCACACAGCGCAGCTCGTCGATCCTCACCCGCAGCTCCGGCCCTTCCGTCGTGATGTAGACGATCGAGCCGCCGTCGTGGTGCAGTCCGCCATGGGGCACGCGTTGTCCCGGCACGCCGCCCGGCACATTCATCAACAGATCCTTGGCCGTAATGTCGAGGCGCCAGGAGGCATCGCTGCCCGTCGCCACCCATTCGCGCTGGTCGAAGCGTTCGCGGCACCCCGCAGTCTCGACAGCCGCCCGCCGGACCTCTAGCGCACCGACGCCCAGACCTGGGCCGGTCTCACGCCGGCCCAGAAACTCGACGAACATCGCCCGGCCTTCCTGACCCTGGGTCAATCCGCGCAGGACGTGGCTCAATTCCTGGCCCGGGGTGCGATCTTCCAGGGCGAGGGGTGCTCCGTCGCACGGCGAGAACTGCAGCCGGCCGCCGATGTCGCGAACCAGCCCGCGCAACTGGATGGCGCCGGCCGGCAGCGCCGGACGCGGCGGCTCCGCGGCCCGGGACGCTGCGGACGCCTGGGGCGTCGCGGACGCCCGAGGCGCGAGCGCCATGGTGGGTGACGGCGGCGGTGCCGGGGTGCCGCCACGGACCAGCGGCGTCGGCGCCGTGCGCGAGGCCAGCACCGGCAAGGCATAGAAAAAGATCGGCCGGTCCGCGGCATCGAGCAGACAGACAAACTGGGTCTCGAGCCCCGGGCGATTTCGGTAGATCAGTCGGCCGCGCAAGGTCAGCGCCGCCGCGACCGCCTGAGATCCCGCTTTCGCCTCGAAGCGCTCCAGCGCCGGGGTGGGAAATTCGATGGCCGCGATGCGTTCAACCGACGAGTCGAGCCTGCGGTACTGCGCCTCGCCGAACCCAGTACATTGCTGTGCGAGGTTGGTCTGCGCCGCCGCCGGCAGGGCGGGCGCGAGGATCGACAGGGCGACGAGCAGCGGCAGGCGCATCAGGCGCCTAGGATAGCCACCGCTTGCGCCGCTTGTAATGCTTGGTGTCGTGGTAGGACTTGCGCGCCCCGCCCTCGTTGAGGCCGAGATAGAACTCCTTGATGTCGGAGTTGTTGCGCAGCTTGTCAGCCGGCCCTTCCAGCACGATACGGCCGTTTTCCATGACATAGCCGTGATCGGCCACGGCCAGCGCCATGGCGGCGTTCTGTTCGACCAGCAGGACGGAGAGCTTCTCCTGCTTCACCAGCCGGCCGACGATGCCGAAAATCTCCTCGACCAGCATGGGGGCGAGGCCGAGCGACGGCTCGTCGAGCAGCACCACCTTGGGCTTGCTCATCAGCGCCCGGCCGATCGCCAGCATCTGCTGCTCGCCACCAGAGAGATATCCCGCCTGCTGGTAGCGCCGTTCCTTGAGGCGCGGAAAATATGAATAGACCATTTCCATGCCCAGCTTCACCGCGCTTCCCGCTTTCTGCACGTGTGCGCCAGCAATCAGGTTCTCGTCGGCGGTCAGATGCTCGAAGACCCGCCGGCCCTCGAAGACCTGGACCAGACCGAGCCGCGTGACGTCGTGGGCGCGCATGCCGTCGATGCGGCGGTCGCCGAGCTGGATGGTGCCCTTGGTGACCTGGCCGCGTTCGCTGCCCAGCACGCCGGAAATCGCCTTGAGCGTCGTCGTCTTGCCCGCGCCATTGCCACCCAGCAGGGTCGTGATACTGCCCTCGCTCACGTCGATCGACACGCCCTTCAGGACGAGGATGACGCGGTCGTAGACGACTTCGATGTTGTTGATCGCCAACATGGGAAGAAGGGCGGCGATTGCTCGCCGCCCACCCTTTCAAACGTTCAGGACTTCGAGGCGTCCGCCGCGAGATGCTTCTGGATCGTCGGGCGATAGCCCTGGAACCAGTCCTTCACCTTCACGAGCTTGCCGCCCTTGACCGTCCAGACTTGAACCCAGCCGCCGCCCTCATGGTCGGCCGGCGTGATTTCCAGCGGCGGCACGAAGCCGCCCAGGGTGAAGCCCTTGATGGCCTCCATGCCGTTCTTGACGTCCACCGCGGTCGGTATGGCACCGCCCTTGGCCTTGACGGCATTGCGCAGCGCCTCGACATGCAGCGCGGCGACGAAAACACCGCGATTGTAGTAGACGGTCGAGTCCATTTCCTTGGGCGGGGCCTTGCCCTGCGCCTTGTACATGGCCTCGATATCCTTGAGCACCTGGTGGTCCTTGCCGACGCCGGCAAACTGCATGGTGTTGTAGCCTTCGGCCACGCCCATGCCGCCGGCTGCGATGATGTCGGACTCGGCGCTGCCCCAAACCAGGGAAACCACCTTGCTGAGCGGGAATCCCTTGCCCTTGAGCTCCTTAATGGAGACCGACGGCGCGCGCCCGAACAGGTGGGCGATGATGAAGTCCGGCTTGAAGCGGCCAGTGATGTCGAGGATCTGGGCGCCCATCTCGAGGCCGGGCGCCGGCACCGCGAAAGTGCGCATCTCGAAGCCCTCGGACTTGGCGAGATCCTCGAGGATGGCCAGCGGCTCCTTGCCCGCCGGATTGTCGTAGTAGATGTAGGCGATCTTCTTTCCCTTGAGGTCCTTCAGCTGCTCCTTGGCAAAGGCCACCGCAGCGCCAGCCTGCGACCAGTAGCTGGCCGCGACCGGGAAGGTGTAGGGATAGCGCTTGCCGTCGGCGGCGGCAGCGGTGCCGAAGCCCGGCGAGGTGCCGAGGATCTTGTCCTCTTCCAGCTTCTTGTTCAGGGCCGCCGTCTGCGGCGTGCCATAGAGGCTTTCGAGGACGGCGCCTTCCTTCTTGAAGCGCTCGTGCGCTTCGATGGCCGGCGGCACCTTGTACTCGTGGTCGATCTCGAGGACCTTGATCTTGACGCCCTCGACTCCGCCCTTGCTGTTCACCAGGGCGATGTAGTCGTGATAGCCGGGGCACAGCACCGTGCCCACGTTCGCCGTCGGCCCGGTGCGGTCGCATTGCAGTCCGAACACGACTTCTTTCTGGGCGAAGGCCTGGCCTGCGCCGATTGCCAGGGTCGCGGTCGTTGCCGCCACTCCCAGCCAACTCCTAACGAACCTCGTCATGGGTTCCTCCCTTTGCAGCCATGCCCCGCTCTAATAAGAGAAGGGCCAAACCCGGAAATAGCTCCGGATATTTCTCCACAGACGGTTGAGCCCTTCGGGCTCGACGATAAGAAAGAAGATGATCAAGCCGCCGAATACGCCCAACCGCAGACCCGAAATGACGTTGGCCATCTGCGCCTGGGTGAAAAGCAGTGACCCTACATCTTCCATCAAAATACGGATAGCAATGGGCAACAATGTGACGAAAATCGCTCCCAAGATCGAGCCCAGCACCGAGCCCAGTCCGCCGATGATGATCATGGCGAGGTAGTCGATCGAGACGATGAGCTGGAACTGCTCGTAGTTGGCGATGCCGAAATAGTAGGTGTAGAGCACGCCGCAGACTCCAGCGTAGAAGGACGATATCGCAAAGGCCAGCAGCTTGTAGCGGTAGATGTTGATGCCGATGATCTCGGCGGCGATGTCCTGGTCGCGCACCGCCACGAAGGCGCGACCTATGCGGCTCCTCACCAGATTGAGCGTCGCCACGATCGCCAACACGGCGAAGAACAGGAGGAAGAAGTAAAGGGTGCCCTGGGTGTTGAAGCTGAACCCGAAGAGGCTCGGCCGGCCGACCTCGATGGAGGCCTGCGCGCCACCAGAGATCGCCGGCACGCGGTTGATGGTCCATTCGATGATGAGCTGGCCGGCCAGCGTGGCGATCGCGAGATAGAGGCCCTTGATGCGCAGGCTCGGCATGCCGACGATCACTCCGATCAATGCGGCCATCAGCCCGCCGGCCGGCAGGGTGAGCCAGAACGGTAGGTCGAGCTTCACCGCGAGGTTGGCGGCGGTGTAGGCGCCGACCGACATGAAGGCGCCATGTCCGATCGAGATTTGGCCGGTGTAGCCCACCAGGATGTTGAGCCCGAGCGCGCCCACGATGGCGATGAAGATCAGGTTCAGGATCGACAGATAATATTCATGGACGGTGAGCGGGATGATCACCACGAACAGCGCCGCCAACACCACCACCGTCCACTTCGCGATCGGCAGCGGGTAGAGCGCCATGTCGGCGCCGTAGGTCGTCTTGAAGACTCCGGACTCGCGATGGAACATGGTTACACGCGCTCGATCTGGCGTCGGCCGAAGATGCCGTAGGGTCTGACCATGAGGACCAGGATCATCAGGACGTAAGGCGCGAAATCCTTGGTGCCGCCGCCGACGTAGGGATCGAGGTAGCCTGCCGCCAGGCTCTCCACGATGCCGATGATCAGGCCGCCGATGAGCGCGCCGCCGATCGAATCGAGGCCGCCCAGGATCACCACCGGGAACACCTTGAGTCCGACCAGCGCGAGCTGCACGTCGACGCCCAACATGCTACCCCACACGACGCCGCCCAGAGCCGAGACGATGCCGGCCATCGCCCAGGCCAAAGCAAAATAGCGCTCGACGTTGATGCCCATCGCCTGCGCCACCTGCTGGTTGTCGGCGATGGCGCGCATGGCCACGCCCATGCGGCTCTTCTTGAAGAACCAGCTGAAGGCCACGAAGAACACCACCGCCACCACGGCGCCCAGCACCTGGATCGGAGGCAGGCTGGCCGGCCCGATCACGATGGGCTCGTCTCCGATCGGCAGTGGCAAGGCGCGCGTCTCGATGCCGAGAGTGATCGGTCCCAGGCCGCGCAGCATGGCGGCGATCCCGATAGTCGCCATGATGACCGCGACCACCGGCCTTCCGAGCAGCGGCCGAAGCACCACGCGCTCCAGACCGAAGCCGAAGCCGATCATCACCGCCAGCACGACTATGATGCCGGCCACCAATGGGGTGCCTTCGAAGGCCAGCACGCTCACCACAATCATGCCGGCCAGCATGACGAACTCGCCCTGGGCGAAGTTGATGGCGTCGGTCGCCTTGTAGACGAGCACGAAGCCCAGCGCGATCAGCGAATACATCAACCCGATCGAGGCGCCGCTCAGGACCAACGCGAAGGCGAATTCCATGTCTTCGGACATCGCCGCTCCCTCAGGCTGCCCGACGGGCAGGCGCATCTGCCGTCGTGTCGTGAATGGCAATGGTGGAGTTGAGCGTCGACTTGCGCCCGTCCTCGAAGGTTATCTCCATGCTGACATCGACCTCGGCCTTGCCGCCATAGAACGCCTCGATGACGTTGGCGTACTTCTCGGCTACGAAACGCCGCCGCACCTTGCGCGTGCGTGTCATCTCGGCATCGTCGGCCTCGAGCTCCTTGTTGAGCAGCAGATAGCGCTTGACCTGCTGCACGTCCGGCAGGCTCGCGTTGGCCTTGCCGATTTCCGCACCGATCATTGCCGCCACCTCGGGCTTGCGGCTGAGGTCCATGAAGCTCGTGTAGGCCAAGCCGCGCTTCTCGGCCCATGTGCCGACCGTCTGCATATCGACGGCGATCATCGCCGCCACCATCGGCCGCTGGTCGCCGAAGGCCACGGCCTCGCGGATGAACGGGCTGAATTTCAGCTTGTTCTCGATGAATTGCGGCGCGAAGGCTGAACCGTCGGCCAGCTTGCCGACGTCCTTGGCGCGATCGATGATGACGAGGTGGCCTTGCTTGTCGAAGAAACCGGCGTCGCCGGTCTTCAGCCAGCCGTCCGCAGTGATGGTGTCCCGCGTCACCTCTTCCTGCTTGAAGTAGCCGATGAAGACGTTCGGCCCCTTCAGCATGACCTCGCCGCGATCGTCGATCTTGACTTCGATGTGCGGGAACGGCCGGCCGACGGTGTTGGGATTGGCCTCGGCATCGGGCTGGCAGGCGATCAACGCGGTCGCTTCCGTGGCGCCGTAGACCTGCTTGAGGTTGATGCCGAAGGAGCGGAAGAAACGATAGGTGTCGGGGCCGAGCGGCGCACCACCGGTGTAGCACCAGCGCGCGTTACGCAAGCCGAGTTGGTCGCGCACCGGGCCGTAGACCAGCAGCTCGCCGATCGCCAGTCCCAGGCGGTCGAGCACCGACGGCGACTTGCCGTCGGAGCGATTGAGCTCGCAACGCTCGGCGAAGCTGCGGAAATAGCCGAAGATTCCGCGCTTCAGCGGCGATGCGTCGCCGCCCTTGATCTGCATCAGGGTCAGCATGTTCTCCCAGATGCGCGGCGGCGCCAGCATGGCGTCCGGACCGAGCTCGCGCAGGTCGCGCTGGACGGTTTCCGGGTTCTCCGGACAATTGACCGTGAGCCGCGCCACCAGCGCCATGCCGAGCGTGAAGGCCGTGTCGCCGACCCAGGCCATCGGCAGGTAGGACAGCCAGTTGTCGCCGCGCTTGACCTCGTTCACCTCGACGAACGCCTCTGCCGCCGCGATCATGTTGCGGTGGCTGAGCATGGCACCCTTGGGCGTGCCGGTGGTGCCCGACGTATAGGCGAACATCGCCGTGTCGTCGGCTGAGCCCAGGGCGAGTTCCTTGGCGTAGTAACCAGGATTGAGCTGGCCGAAGGTGCGCCCTTCCTTCAGGACGCCTTCGAAGGAGCGCAGCATCGGATCGTCGTAGGCCCACAGGCCGCGCGGATCGTCGAACACGATCCAGCGCAGGTTGGGCAGCTTGTCCTTGAGCGACAGCGCCTTGTCGACCTGCTCCTGGTCCTCGGCCACGATCACCGACGTCTCGGCGTGGCTCAGCACGAAGACCAGTTCGGAGGCAATCGAGTCCTGATAGACCGGCACAGAAACGCCGCCCAGCACCTGCGCCGAGAGCTGGGCGAAGTAAAGCTGCGGACGGTTGTCGCCGATCACCGAAAGCTTGTCGCCGCGCTTGAATCCGAGTGCAGCGAGGCCGAGGGCCAAGTCGCGCACGTTGTCGCGATAGCTGGCCCAACTGTAGGTCTGCCAGACGCCGCGCGTTTTTTCGCGAATGCCGGCGCCGCCCGGATCCTCCTCGGCGTTGCGCTGCAGCAACTTGGGCAGGGTCGAGGAATTGGCGGAATCGACCAGGCTCATGTCCGTCCTCCCGCCTTCCCCGTGCCGAGATAGGCTTCGATCACCTTGGGGTTGCGCTGAACCTCGTCGGGCGTGCCCGAGGCGATGCGCCGGCCGCGGTCGAGCACCACGACCCTGTCGGAAATATCCATGACCACGCCCATGTCATGTTCGATCAGGACCACCGTCACGCCGCGTTCCTGGTTCACGTCCAGGATGTAGCGCGCCATGTCTTCCTTCTCGTCCTGGTTCATGCCGCCCATCGGCTCGTCGAGCAACAGCAGCTTGGGATCGCTGGCCAGCGCCCGCCCCAGCTCGACCCTCTTGCGCAGACCGTAGGCCAGAGCGGCCGTCGGCTGCTTGCGCAGATCCTGGAGCTTCAGGAACTCGATGATCTCCTCGACCGCCTCGCGATGGGCGATGTCCTCTTTCTGCGCCAGTCCCCAATAGATGACGCTCGAAAGCACGCCAGCCTTCATGCGGACATGACGGCCGAGCATCAGGTTGTCGAGCACGGTGAGCCCGGCGAACAGGGCGATGTTCTGGAAGGTGCGCGCAATGCCCAATGCGGCAATGTCGCTCGGCTTCTTCTGGGTGATGTCCCGGCCGTCCAGCATCACGCGGCCGGTGTCAGGCTTGTAGAAGCCCGAAATCATGTTCAGGAGCGAGGTCTTGCCGGCGCCGTTGGGGCCAATGATCGACAGGATGCTGCCGCGCGGC
This sequence comes from Asaia bogorensis, assembly GCA_945889625.1. Taxonomy (GTDB): domain Bacteria; phylum Pseudomonadota; class Alphaproteobacteria; order Reyranellales; family Reyranellaceae; genus Reyranella. The sequence goes on from CAMDCE010000020.1 coordinate 31,874, forward strand.
ACCTCGAGCGATACATCTTCGGCGGCGGTAACGCCGCCGAACTTCTTGGACATGCCCACGAGCACGAGTTGGTTGTCGCCCTCTCGCGCCATGACGCGCTGGGCGGACGCGCCAGCCATAAGCCCTCCCTGCAAACCCTTGTCTTTTCGTTGGCGGCATCATGCAGGCTCTTGTGGGCGAGCGCAACAAATCCGCTTAGACTTTGTGTCTTCCCTGAGGGAGTGCGAAATGCCGCGCCACATCGTCTGCCTAACATTCGATCACGATCACCTGTCGGGCTTCATCGCCCGCGGCCAGACCTCGCCCACCGCCCTCTCCCGCGGCGAGTACGACGTGGTGGTCATTCCGCGCCTGGTCGCACTGCTGGCGCGCCACGACATCAAGGCGACCTTCTTCACTCCCGGCCACACCATCGACAGCACGCCTTCGGCGGTGATGCCCTATGTCGAGGCAGGCCACGAGCTCGCCCACCATGGCTGGACCCATCGCCTGCCCGTCACGCTCTCCCGCGAAGAAGAGGAAGAGGAGATCGTGCGCGGCAACAACTCGATCAAACGGGTCAGTGGCAAGGCGGCGCGCGGCTACCGTTCGCCCGCGTGGGACCTGTCTCCGCATTCCATCGAGCTGCTGCTCAAGCACAACATCCAGTACGACAGCTCGATGATGGGCCATGACTACGATTGCTACTTCGCCCGCCATAACGACGTCGCCGAGCTCAAGAAGCCGTTCGTGCGCGGCCGTGAGACCAGGCTGGTCGAAATGCCGATCAGCTGGTCGCTCGACGACTATCCGCACTTCGAATACATGCGCAATCCCAACGGCTCCATCCAGGCCGGCCTGATGAACGCCAACAACGTCCTCGAGAATTTCGTCGACGACTACACCTACATGACTCAGGTCTGCGACTTCGGCATCCTCACCTACACTTTCCACCCGCACGTGATCGGCCGCGGCCATCGCATGATGATGCTGGAACGTCTGATCCAGCGCCTGGCCGCGGGCGGCGCGGTATTCATGACCATGGAAGCCGCCATGCAGGAGTGGCTGACGCGACGGCAGAACGCGACAAAGGCCGCAGAGTAGGCAGCGGCGGCAGGCAACTCACTCGGCAGCCTGCTTGGAGTCCTGTCCCAGCACCGTGAAAAAAGAGGCCGACTTGGGCTGCTTGGGCAGTTCGACCAGGCCTTCGGTGAGCCGGGCGAAGCGCGCTTCCTTGCCGCGCACGATGCGACCCTCGTTGAGGCTCGGCATCGGGTTGCGCGCGATCGGCACGGCGTCGGCCGCGGCATAGACACAGATGTAGAGGCCGCGCGACTTGTCGGCCCCGTTGGCCGCCGAGCCGTGCAACAGCTTGGTATGCATCAGGCAGACGCTGCCGGCCTTGCCCAGGCAGGGAACGGATTTCGCCAGCGCCTGCTTTTCCTCGTCGGCGGCGACGCCGCCGGTGAAGCGCTCGCCCTCGAACAGCGACAGCATCGGTCCCTTGTGCGAGCCCGGCACGACGGTCAGGCAGCCGTTGCTTTCGTCGATGTCGTCGAGGAACAGCAGCGCCGTCACCACGTCGTCGTTGGTGTGCGGCGTATAGGCGAAGTCCTGGTGATAGGCGACTTCGGTCTTGGCGCCCGAAAGCTTCAGGTTGATCTTGCAATGGTGGAACTTCACGTCAGGTCCGATCAGGTCGGCCACCATCTCGACCGTGCGCGCGTCGAGCATGACCTCGCGATAGGCGTCGGAAATGTCCGAGGGATTGTTGACGCGCCTGAGCGCCGGCTTCGCAGCACTATGCTCGGCGCCCATGTCGAAGCGCGGCCGACCGTCGATCGTCGGCGGCCCGAAGGGCTCGGCGTGGGCGCGGCTCTGTTCGACCCACGAGGCGATCTCGGAATTGAGGGAAGCCAGCTGCGCTGGCGTCACGGCATCGCCGACCATGAGGTAGCCGTCCCGCCAGAACGCGTCGTACTGCTCCTGGGTCAGAGTCTTCATGTCAGCGTCCCTTGAATTGGGGCCGGCGCTTTTCCATGAACGCGCGGCGGCCCTCGATGTAGTCCTCCGAATCGAAGCACTTCTTCACCAGTCCGCTGAGGCGGGGGAAGTCGGGCTCGCCGTCGAGCCGCGTCAGTTCCTCGATGGTGCGCTTGGCGGCGTGCATGGTGAGCGGCGCATTCTCACCGATCATCCTGCAGTAGTTGTCGACGTAGGAGTCGAGCTCGGCGTCGGGCACGACCCGGTTGACCAGCCCCATACCGAGAGCCTCCTGGGCGGAGAAGTGCCGGGCGGTGAAGAAGATCTCCTTTGCAGTCGATGGCCCGACGAGATCCATCAGGATCTTGAGACCGGACGCGCGATAGCCGAGCCCAAGCCGCGCCGCCGGCACGCCGAACTTGCTGTTGTCCGAGGCGATACGGATGTCGCAGAGCAGCGACACCGCCATCCCGCCGCCGATGCAGTAGCCGCGGATTCGGGCGATCGTCGGCTTGGAGCATTTGTTGAGGCGCGCGTTGGCGATCTCGCCGATCTTGTCGTAGTAGGCCACCTGCTCGGGCGTGTTGCGCGCCTTCTCGAACTCCGAAATGTCGGCGCCCGAAACGAACGCTTTGTCGCCCGCGCCGGTGACGACGACGACGCGAACCGCCGGGTCTTTCTCGAAGTCGTCGAGGATGACCGGGATCGCCTCCCACATGTCGGTCGAGGTGGCGTTGTGCTTGTGCGGCTTGTTGAAGACGAGCCGGCCGACCGGCCCCACCTTCTCCGCGATCATGTTGGGCGTCGGGCTGATGTTCATAAGATGCTCCTCATTTCGGACCCCTCTCCCCCGCTGGGGGAGAGGAATATGGTTCAAATCACGCCGCGCTTGCGGAAGCCTTCGATCGCGGCGGCGGCGTAGCCGGCTTCCGTCAGCACCGCATCGGTGTGCTCACCCTGCTCCGGCGTCGCGGTCTTCATCTCGAACTGCGTGCGGCTCATGTTGATCGCCTGGCCGATCAGTTCGATCGTTCCGAGCTTGGGATGCTCGACCGGATGCGCCATCTTGAGGTGCTTAACCTGCGGGTCGTCGAACATCTCGTTCATCTTGTAGATCGGCCCGGCCGGCACACCCGCCTTGTTCAGTTTCTCTACCCACTCGGCGCTGGGCGCCCCGGCGAGCCGCTTATCGATCTCCTCGTTCAGCACGTCGCGGTGCTTGACCCGGGCCTTGGCAGACGAGAAACGCTCGTCAGTCAGCAGCTCCGGCGCCTTGATACTGTCGCAGAAGCGCTTGTAGATGTGGTCGCCCGACGCCGCGATGTTGATGTAGCCATCGCTGGTCTTGAACACGCCAGTCGGGATTCCGGTCGGATGGTTGTTGCCTGCCTGGCCCGGCACGTCCTTGGCGATGGTCCAGCGCGCGGCCTGGAAGTCGCACATCGAGATCATCGCCTGCAGCAGCGAGCTCGACACCCACTGACCTTGCCCGGAAACCTCGCGCTCCAGCAGGGCGATCAGGCAGCCGATGGCGCAGTGCAGCCCCGCGCCCACGTCGGCGACAGCGATGCCGGCGCGGACCGGGCCGCCGCCCGGTTGTCCGGTGACCCACATGATGCCGCCCATGCCCTGGGCGATCTGGTCGAAGCCAGCGCGCTCGGCATAGGGCCCGTCCTGGCCGAAGCCGGAGATCGATCCCAGGATGATGCGCGGATTGACCTTCTTCAGGCTCTCATAGTCGATGCCGAGCCGGAATTTCACATCGGCGCGATAGTTCTCCACCACCACGTCGGCCTTCTCCACCAGCTTCATGAAGATGGCCTTGCCCTCGGGCTCCTTGAGGTTGAGCGTGATCGAGCGCTTGTTGCGATGCAGGTTCTGGAAGTCGGGCCCGTGGCGCGGCCCGCCCATGTCCATCTCGCCGGCCGAAAGCGGCATCTCGACCTTGATGCAGTTGGCGCCCCAGTCGGCGAAATAGCGCACGGCAGTCGGACCGGCGCGCACCCGCGTCAGGTCGAGCACGGTGTAACGGGCAAGCGGTCCTGCGGTCATGTCTCACTCTGCTGTGTGGTTGCTACTCGACACGTACCATGTCGGCGGGATCGATCTCCAGCCAGACCCGGCTGCCGGGCGCGAAAACCGTATTCGGCCCGGTCGACACCCGCAAAGGCTTCGAGCCGCTGAGCGGTCGGGCCTGGTAATCCCAGTATTCGCCGAGATAGGCCCGCCCGGTGATCTCGGCCTCGACGGCAAGGTTGGCGCCGTTGGATCGCTGAACTGCGAGACCGACGGCCTGTGGCCGCAGGGAATAAAGAAGTGTGGCGGCGCCCACCGCTCCGTTGAGCGAGGCTGCGGACACGGTGAAACCATCGAATTTCACGTCGCTGCCCTGTCGATTGCCTTCGAGGAAATTGGTGCGGCCGATGAAGCCGGCCACAAACCGGCTCTTCGGCCGGCCGTAGAGCACGTGCGGGGTGTCGATCTGCTCGATGCGGCCCTTGTTCATCACCACGATGCGATCCGAGGTCACCATTGCTTCGGACTGGTCATGCGTCACATAGACGGTGGTGATCTTGAATTCGTCGTGCAGGCGGCGGATCTCGAAGCGCATCTCTTCCCGCAGGTTGGCGTCGAGATTGCTGAGCGGCTCGTCGAGCAACAACACCTCGGGCTCGACGACGATGGCACGGGCGAGCGCCACGCGCTGCTGCTGGCCGCCTGACAGCTCGCCGGGATAGCATCCCCTCAGGCCGCGCATCTGCACGACGTCGAGGATCTTGTCGACCCGGCTCTCGATCTCGGCCCGCGACAGCTTGCGCACAATCAAACCGAAGCCGACGTTTTCCCCCACCGTCATGTTCGGCCAGATGGCGTAGCTCTGGAATATCATCGACATGCGCCGCTTCTCGGGCGGCACGACGGCCGAGGGCGTGGAGATGGTCTGGCCGTCCAGCTCGATCGTCCCGGCAGTGGGCGGCATGAAACCGGCGATCAAGCGCAAGGTCGTGGTCTTGCCACAGCCGGACGGGCCCAGCAGCGAGACGAACTCGCCTTTGACCAGTTCGAGCGAGAAATCGGTGACCGCCTCGAAAGCGCCAAAGCTTTTGCTGACGCCGCGGAGAATAAGTTTGCTCATATCGCCATTGGCCGAGATACGATCACACGAAGCGCACCGCGACAAGCACGGGCGCTCGGAAGAGGGAGCGCATGACGGAAAACGAGCGGTCTGCCAGCTGGGCTGCCTATTACCAGCAACTGCGCGATAGGCCACCGCGCCGCACGCTGCTCGCCGCACTCGACTGCTTCGGAGCATCGTTGATCGATCCCCTGGCGCTCGATCTCGGCTGCGGAGACGGCCGCGACGTCGTGGAACTACTGCGGCGCGGCTGGCGGGTGATCGCCGTCGACTCCGAACCCGAGGCGCTGCGCCAGCTAGCCGCGCGCAATCTGCCGTCAGCCGACCGAATCACGCCGGTTCTGGCGCGCCTCGAGGAAGTTCCACTTCCCCTCGGTGTGCAACTCGTCAATTCGAGCTTCGCCATGCCCTTGTGCGAGCCCGAAGCCTTTCGCCAGCTTTGGACGCGCATCCGCGAGAACCTGCCGCCCGGTGGCCGTTTCAGCGGCCAATGGTACGGCAAGCGCGACAGTTGGCTCGGCCGGCCGGGTATCACCTTTCTCGAGCGGGACGAGGCGCTCGCCCTGCTCGACGGTTTGGAGGTCGAAATGTTCGAGGAAGAGGAAGCGGACAGGACGACGCCGCGCGGCAATGCCAAGCACTGGCACATCTTCCATATCGTTGCGCGAAAACCCCAATAGAACGGCTTGCGGTCAAATGGAACCGCGGAGCGGTTCCATTTGACCGGAAACGTGTTGTCCTGAGCATTTCCCTCAATGGCACAGTCCGTCCGGCTGATCGCGGCGCGATTACGCGCCTCAGCCGGACGGACTGTGCTTTAGTGGACAAGACGCCGGCTGGTGGCCGACACTTTGACCACATGATTTAGGAGGCAGCATGGCCGCCGTTCCCGTCACCGCCGAAATCGCCAAGAAGGCCGCCCATCTCGCGTGGAGCGACCTGCCCGAGGACCTGGTCGAACGCACCAAGCAGTGCCTGCTGGACTGGTTTGCCGTGACGGTCGCCGGCGCCCAGGACGAATTGACGGACATCCTCGTGCACGAAGCGCTCGACGATGGCGCCAAGGGCGCCGCCACCCTGGTCGGCCGCAGCGAAAAGGTTCTGCCCTCGGTGGCCGCCATGATCAACGGCGCGGCCAGCCACGCGCTCGACTACGACGACGTCAATTTCGCCATGGGCGGCCATCCGACGGTCACCGTCGTCCCCGCCCTGCTGGCGCTCGGCGAACAGATGAGGGCCTCGGGCCGCCTGTTCATCGAAAGCTTCGTGGCAGGCTACGAGACGTCGGGCCGGGTCGGACGCCTGGTCTCACCCAGCCACTACCAGAAAGGCTTTCATGTCACCGGCACGGTCGGCTCCTTCTCGGCGACCGCCGCAGCCGGCCGCATGCTGGGTCTCAGCGACAGGCAGCTCGCCGTCGCCTTCGGGATCGCCGCGACCCAGGCCGCCGGGCTGAAATCCAACTTCGGCACCATGTGCAAGCCACTGCATGCCGGCACAGCGTCGGAGCACGGCCTGCGCGCTGCGCGGCTCGCCGCCAAGGGCTTCACGGCGCGCAGCGATTCGCTGGAATGCGACCAGGGCTTCGCCTCCTCGCAGAGCGATCACCTCAACGCCGAGGCGGCGCTCGGCGAACCGCCGGCCGGCTGGCACCTGCGCAACAACCTCTTCAAGTATCACGCCGCCTGCTACCTGACGCATTCTCCGATCGAGTGCGCCAAGGAGATCCGGCTCAAGAGCAACTTCCCACCGGAGCGGGTGAAGAAGATCCTGCTACGCATCGATGCCGGCGCCGACAAGGTCTGCAACATCCCCAATCCGACCACTGGACTGGAGGCCAAGTTCTCGCTGCGCCAGACCGTGGCCATGGCGCTCACCGGCGTCGATACGGCGGCGCTCGGTTCCTACAACGCGGCTTCTACGCAGGAGCCGCGCATGAAGGCGCTGCGCGACAAGATGGAGATTGAGTTCCGGCCGAACTGGGCGCATTCGGTCGCCGAAATGGCGATTCAGCTCGACGACGGCAGCACGCTCGAAGCCAAGCACGACTCAGGCATCCCGTGGACCGATGTCGCCAAGCAGCGCCGGGCGCTCGAGACCAAGTACGAGAGCCTGGTCACGCCCGTCCTGGGCGCCGCCGGCACCAAGCGCCTGCACGACGCCATCGAACGCATCGACAGCCTGACCGACATAGGCGAACTCGCCCGGGCTTCGGCCAAGTAGGAGAAGGAATGTCGGAGGATTTCAGGAGCCGTGCCCGCCTCGTTGCCAAAGGCAACCGCTACGAGGATTTTGAACTGGGCCGCGTCTTCCGCCATCACTGGGGCCGCACCATCACCGAGTCGGAAAGCACCCTCTTCTCGACGCTGACGCTGCACTTCAATCCGCACTATTTCAACGCCGCCTACGCCCGGGCGCACGGCCATCCCGGCCTGGTCGCCAATCCACTACTGGTTTTCACCACGGTATTCGGCATGACGGTGGAGGATCTGAGCGAAGGCGGCGGGCCTTTCCTCGGTGTCAATGAGCTTACCTACCACCAGCCCGTCTATCCGGGCGATTCGTTGCGCGCCGAATCGATCGTGCTCGACCGCCGCGTCTCCGATTCGCACAAGGGCTTCGGCATCGTCACTTGGCAAACAATTGGCTTCAACCAGCGCGAAGAACGCATCATCGACTTCAAGCGTACCAACCTCGTGCGTCTCAGGAATCCATAGAATGACTTTTCTCACCGAAGAACGCCGCATGATCCAGGAGCAGGCGCGCGAGTTCACCCTGAACGAGGTCCTGCCCGTCGCCAACAAACTCGACCCCGAGAAGGGCGACATCCCGATGGCGCTGCGCGACAAGATGGCCGAGCTCGGCTATTTCGGCATCCTGATCCCCGAGCAGTACGGCGGCTTGGGCCTCGGCTGCTCGGAATACTGCCTCGTCACCGAAGAGCTGTCGCGCGGCTGGATGAGCGTGGCCTCGCTGATCGCGCGCGGCAACCTGCTGATCGGCTCTCAAATGATGAGCGAGGAGCAGCGCGGCCGCTATCTCCCGCGCATGGCCAAGGGCGAGTTCCTCGGCGCCTTCTCCATGTCGGAGCCCAATGCCGGCTCTGACATCTCCAACATCTCCTGCCGCGCCAAGAAGGACGGCGACAGCTACCTGATCAGCGGCAACAAGTACTGGTGCACCTTCGCCGACGGTGCCGACTTCCTGATCATCATCGCCCGCACGTCGGACGCGCCTCCCGGCAAGCGCCACATGGGTCTCTCGATGTTTTTCGTCGAGAAGAAGCGCGGCGAATTGCCGAAGGGCTGCAACGGCGCGCCGATTCCCAAGATCGGCTATTTCGGCTGGAAGACCTGGGAACTGGCCTTCGACAATTTTCGCGTCACCGCAGCGGACATGATCGGCGAGGAAGGTCACGCCTTCTATTATGCGACCTCGGGCCTCGAGACGGCCCGCGCCCATACCGCGGCACGCGCCATCGGGCTCGCCCAGGGCGCGCTGGACGATTCGGTCCAGTATGCCAATGACCGCAAGCAGTTCGGCCGCTCGATCTCGGACTTCCAGGCGATCCGCTTCAAGATCGCCGACATGGCGACCCAGATCGAGGCGGCGCGCCAGCTCATGTATTTCGTCTGCGAGCAGATCGACACCGGACAGCGCTGCGACAAGGAGGCCTCGATGGTGAAGCTGTTCGCCTCGGAAATGGCCGAGCGCGTGACCAGCGAGGGCATCCAGATCCATGGCGGCGCCGGCTACACCACGCTGCACGCCGTCGAGAGGCACTGGCGCGACGCCCGCCTGACCAAGATCTTCGAGGGCACATCGGAGATCCAGAAGCGCATCATTTCCGATCGCCTGCTCGGGCGGGGGAAGAATTGATGAAGGTCTCAGCGCTCACCGGCAAGAACAACTACTTCGAGGACTTCACCGTCGGCGAGGTGCTGAAGCACGCACGCGGCAAGACCGTCGAACCGCTCGAGCAGGTCTGGATCACCAACGTCACGATGAACACGGCCGAGGCGCACTTCAACGAGCACCTGACCAAGTCGACCAACTACGGCCAGCGCCTGGGCTTCGGCGGCGTCACGATCTCGATGTGCATCGGCCTTGCCGCCGAGGACACCGCCGAGAACGCCCTGATGGAACTCGGCATGGACAAGATCAGGCTGAAGGGCCCGCTGTATCACGGCGACACGCTCTATTGTTACAGCGAGGTCCTGGAGAAAACCGATGCCAAGCAGGTCGACGCCGGCATCGTGCGCTTCAAGCACTATGGAGTTAACCAGGACGACAAGCACATCTTCGAGGGCGTACGCACGGTGCTGATCAAGCGGCGCAGTCACTGGGGAAACAAGTGACGACATCTCTTATCCCTCCCCTGTCTTCAGGGGAGGTGTCACCGTTATACGGTGACGGAAAGGTTCATCAGTCTCCGACCCCCTCCGCCCTGCGGGCACCTGCGCGTTTAGCCGCTCCGCGGCTAAACGCTGATCCGCAGACGGGGGAGGAAAGGCTCCAATGACCGAAGTCCTCGGGGCGCTCGACGGAGTCCGGATCGTCGACCTGACCCAGATGCTGGCGGGCCCCTACTGCACGATGCTGCTGGCCGACCAGGGTGCGGAGATCATCAAGGTCGAGCCGCTCGACGGCGACCATACGCGGATCATCGGGCCCTACCACGACGACGACAGGCTGCGCTCGTTCGGCGGTTATTTCGCCTCGATCAACCGCAACAAGAAGTCGATTGCCATCGACCTCAAACGACCGCAGGGCCGCGAGCTGGTGATGCGGCTGTGCGACGGCGCCGATGCCGTGGTCGAAAACTATCGCGGCGGTGTGATGGATCGCCTCGGCCTCGGCTACGAGACCCTGCACGAGCGCTATCCGACCCTCGTTTACGCCACCATCCGTGGCTTCGGAGACTGGCGCACCGGCAGGAGCCCCTATACCGACTGGCCGGCCTACGACGTCGTGGCCCAGGCCTTTGGCGGCGTCATGGCGATCACCGGTCCGGACAAGGACACGCCGATGAAGGTCGGCCCCGGCATCGGCGACCTGATGCCCGCAACCATGTGCGCCCTGGGCATCGTCAGCGCCATCTTCCGCGCCCACAAAACCGGACGCGGCCAATTCGTCGATGTCGGCATGGTCGACGCCATTCTCTCGATGTGCGAGCGCATCGTGCACCAGCACGCCTACACCGGCGGCGTGCCGGTGCCGGAGGGCAACCACCATCCCCTGCTCTGCCCATTCGGCATGTTCCCTGCCAGGGACGGCTTCATCACCATCGCCGCCCACGCCGACACGCACTTCCCGATCCTCTGTCGATTGATCGGCAGGCCGGAGATGGCGGCCGACCCGCGCTTCGTCGATGTGCAAAGCCGGCGCGCACACCAGGACGCGATCATCGACGCGGTCTCGTCCTTCACGCGCCGGCGCACCAAGCAGGAGCTGCTGGCTCACCTCGGCGGCCAGGTGCCGTTCGCGCCGGTCAACGACGTCCGCGACGTCTTCGCCAACCCGCATTTCGCCGCCCGCGACATGGTGGTCTCCGTCCCACATCCGGGTCTAGATCGCGAGACCCGGGTCGCCGGCGTGGCGATCAAGATGACCGAAACGCCGGGCCGCGTGCGCCATCGCGCGCCCTTGCTGGGTGAGCATACGGACGAGTATCTGACTTCCCTTGGCCTCGGTAGCGCAGAAATTGCGCGCTTGCGAGGCGAGAAGATTGTCGCCTGACGACAAAGACAGTTGCCTGAGGAGATGTGACATGACCGACCGTCCACGCCGCGCTCGCCGCGTCCAGCTCTCGACGCCCGGCTCCAGCGAGAAGATGATGCAGAAGGCGTCGGAGTCGAAGGCCGACCATGTCTTCCTCGACCTCGAGGATGCCGTGGCGCCGAGCCAGAAGCGCGAGGCGCGCAAGAAGATCGTCGAGGCGCTGAAGACGCTCAACTGGAAGGGCAAGACGATCTGCGTGCGCATCAACGATCTCACCACCGAGTATGCCTTCGAGGATATCATCGAGGTGGTCGAGGGCGCAGGCGAGCATCTCGACACCATCATGATGACCAAGGTCATGGTCCCGGCCGACGTGCTGTTTGCCGACAAGCTGCTGCATCAGCTCGAAAAGAAGCTGAAGCTCAAGCGCCGCATCGGGCTGGAGGCGCTGATCGAGGAGGTCGAGGGCATGCAGAATGTCGATGCCATCGCCAAGTGCACGCCGAGGCTGGAGTGCCTGGTGTTCGGCATGGGCGACTTTTCGGCCTCGATGGGCGTCACCAACAAGAATGTCGGCGAGTCCGACGGCTACCCCGGCGACATCTGGCACTATGCCCGCTTCCGCCTGGTCATGGCCTGCCGCGCCGCCGGCATCGACCCGGTCGACGGGCCGTTCGCCGACTTCAAGAATCCCGACGCCTATCGCGAGGAATGCCGGCGCTCGATGATCCTGGGTTGCGTCGGAAAGTGGGCGATCCATCCCTCGCAGATCGAGCATGCGCTCGAGATCTATTCGCCCAAGCCCGAGGACATCGCCCGCGCCCGCAAGCTCGAGAAGGCCTATGCCGAAGCGGAGGCCAAGGGCCTGGGCGCGATCAACATCGACGGCATCATGGTCGACGTCGCCTCGATCCGCATCCTGCGCAACACGGTGCTGAACAAGGCGGACCTCTACGGGATGTGACGCATCTTCTCCTCCCCCGTTTTACGGGGGAGGATACAGGAGGGGGAAAGCATCAGACGATGCGCATGACCCGTACGGATCAAGAGCCCTCGAGTTGCCCTCCCCCTCCGGCCCTCTGGGCCACCTGGGCGCTTTTGACCGCTTCGCGGCCAAAACGCCGACCCGTACGACGGGGGAGGAAGTGAAAAGGACATGAAACGCGCATTCATCCCTGTCGCCTCGATGCTGGGCATACAGGTGATGATCTCGTTCAGCGTCCTGTCGCTGGGCGTGATGATGCCGGCGGTGGCACGCGATCTGGCGATCGACCCCAAGCTGATCGGCATCTTCACCGCCATCATCTATGCCGTCGCAGCCACCGTCGCCCTGGTAGCGGCCGGCCCGATCGTGCGGGTGGGTGCGGTGCGCGTCTGCCAGGCCGCGTTGCTGATGGGCGCCATCGGGCTTGCGCTCAATTCGGTGTCGCTGGTCGCGGCGACGGTCGCGGCCGTGCTGTTCATCGGCGCGGCCCAAGGTCCGATCAATCCGGCGTCCGCCCACATCCTCGCCCAGCGCGTGCCGCGCGAGTATTTCGGCATGGTCTTCTCGGTAAAGCAGACCGGCACGCCGATCGGCTTCGCGCTGGCGGGCGTGGTCTTTCCTTTCCTGCTCGAACTCGTCGGCTGGCGCGGCGCCAGCCTCGTGGGCGCCGCCTTGCTGGTGCTGGCGGCCATCATCGTCGAGCCGCTCCGCCCAAGACTGGACGTGATCGCGGTCGCCGGCCGGCCGCCGGTCGGTATCTGGCGTTCCATCCGCTTCGTGCTGGCTCACTCGCAGCTCCGGGTGCTGGGCTGGTCGGCCTTCGTCTATGTCGTCGCCCAGCACACCTTCACCTTCTACCTGGTGACCTATCTCTATGAGCATTGCGGTCTCAGCATCGCCCGCGCCGGCTTCCTGCTGTTCCTGTCGCAGACCGCCGGCACCGCCGTGCGCCTGGTGAGCGGCGGCATGGGCGACCGCATCCCGCGCATGCAGGTTCTCGGCTGGACCGGCATCGGCATGACCGCGGGCTGCATCGCCACCGGCCTGCTGCAGCCGGACACGCCGTTCTGGCTGATCACGCTGGTCGTTGTCGGCTACGGCTCGGTGGTGATCAGCTGGAACGGCACCTCGCAGGCCGAGTTCGCCCATCTCTCGCCGCCCGGCGAGGCGGCCGCCGTCGCCGCGGTGCAGACCGCACTTGCCTTCTCAGGCGCCGTGTTCGGCCCGCCGCTGTTCGCGCTGATCGCCTCGGCGCTCAGCTATCGCATGGCCTTCTTCGCGGTCGCCGCCTGCGTTCTCCTCGCCGCGCTATGGCAGCTCGTCGCCAGCCGCCGACCGGTACCGGCCTAAGGTTCCTTCATTCCCGCGATCCGCACGACCGCACTCCACTTGCAGCAAATTGAGCGCTCTCATCCGGTTGCCCTGCAAGGTTTCCATTCGGTAAGTACCTGCGCGCGCCAGGCAACCGGTCTACAATGCGAACAGCGATTGCCAGGGAGGATAATCATGAAACTCTATACCCATCCTGTTTCCACGGCCTGCCGGCCGGTGATGCAGTTCATCGCCGACAACAACATCGCGTGCGAGATGGAAGTCGTCGACATCCTGAAGGGCCAGCACTACGAACCCGCCTACAGCGCGAAGAACCCCAACCGCCTGGTGCCGATGCTGGAGGATGGCGACTTTCGCCTGACCGAGAGCGCCTCCATCCTGCGCTATCTTGCCGAGAAGACCGGTTCAGCCGCCTATCCGAAGGACCTCAAGCAGCGCGCCCGGGTCAACGAGGCAATGGATTGGTTCAATTCCAATTTCTACAAGGACTTTGGCTACGGCCTTGTCTATCCGCAGCTCTTCCCCCATCACAAACGGCCGGACGAAAAGGCCCATTCCGGGACGATCGCCTGGGGCCAGGACAAGTCGAAGGTCTGGCTACAGGTGCTGAACGATCATTGGCTGGGCGGCGGCAAGCAGTATCTGGTCGGTAATGAGATCACCATCGCCGACTATCTCGGCTCGGCGATCATGAGCATCGGCGAGTTGATCCATTGCGATCTGTCGAAGTATCCCAATGTTCAGCGCTGGATCGGCAACGTGAAAAAGCAGCCGAACTACGAGAAGATCAACGACGCAGCCTTCAACGGCTTCGCCGCCTCGACCAAGGGCAAGACCTGGCAGACGGTGTAACGACAGGAGAGCGACCATGATCAAGGGCCTGCACCACAACGCCTATCGCTGCCGCGACTCGGAAGAGACGCGGAAGTTCTACGAGGACTTCCTCGGCCTGCCGCTGGTCAACTCCTTCAAGATCGAGGAGACCATGACCGGCCGCAAGACGGGCGCCGGCGTCCTTCACAGCTTCTATCAGCTCGACGACGGCTCGTGTCTGGCCTTCTTCGACGCGCCCGACATGCCGTTCGAGTTCAAGCAGCAGCACGACTTCGATCTGCACATCGCGCTCGAGGTCGAGCCCGAGGCGCTCGACAGGATGTTCGCCAAGGGCAAGGCGGAGAGCCGCGAGGTCCGCGGCGTCTCCGACCATCGTTTCATCCGCTCGATCTACTTCCGCGATCCCAACGGCTACGTGATCGAACTCACGGCCAAAGTCCCCGGCTGCGAGAGCGAGATGGATCCGGCGAAGAACAAGGCGCGCGACATCCTGGACAAGTGGCAGGCCGCCAAGAGGCACCCGTCGCGAACGGCAGCCTGACGCCATGAGACATGCGGCGTTCGCCCTCTGCCTCGTTCTGTCGGCGGCGAGCGCCGCATCAGCCAATCCGCAGCTCGTGGAGAGCGCTCGCGCCTCCTATGTCAGCCTCGAGCGACAGGGACTGGCCCGGTTCACCTGCTCTGTTGCGCTGAATTGGAACGCGATTCTGGCGGTCGCCTTCAGGGCGCAACCCGAGACCGGCAAGCAGGTCGAGTCCGCTCTCGTCGGCCGTCCCCTTTCGGTGACCGTCAGCGTCCACAAGCCCGTCAAGGTTGCGCTTGGCGAAGCAGCATCGGCGGGCAATGGACAGCAGGCACAGCTCATCGAGCTCGTCGCCACGGGAGTGAACGCCATGCTGTCGGGCGTGCTTACCGTGTGGTCGAGTTATGTCCTAACCTCTCCCTTTCCGGCGTCGTCCACGCCGTTTGAGCTGACGGACCAGGCAGGACAATGGCTGCTTTCCTACACCGACGGCGCGAACAAGATCGAGCTCACGGTCGGCAAGGACTACATGATCCGCATCATGCGCAGCAGCTTCTCGGGTTCGTCCACCGTCGTTCAGCCTGCCTTTGCCCAAACCATCCGCGGGCTGCTGCTGTCGGCCTTTCAAGCCGAAAGTCGCAGCCAGCCCGCCGAGCCGCCGACACCCTTGCAGGCCCGCTTCGACTATCAGCAGATCGAGGGTTTCGACTTGCCGAAGACCATCACCCTGAGCAGCAGCCAAGGTGGCACGCAACTCGAGATGGTCGCCACCTTCGGCAATTGCAGCACGGCCCGACGTTAAAGGTCCCTCGCCTAAGCGCGGGGGTTACCCCGCGCGACTCGGGCTGACACCACATTCTCGGATCGACTGCGGTATTCATCCCAAGCGCCGGCGATAAAGCGCGATCAGCCGCTCCCAGTGTCGTTCGGCGGCCGGCTTGTCGTAGCACCAGCGTTGCGGGAAGGCGAAGCCGTGATGGACGCCCATCTGGATCTCGAGCTCCCCCGGGTTGCCTGACTTGTCGAACAGCCCCTTCAGCTCCTTGACCATCTCCGGCGGCGCCAGCTCATCGTGCTCGGCACAGGAGATGTAGAGCTCGCCTTTGGCTTTGGCGAGGTTGAGGTGCGGGCTTTCGACCGCCTCGCTCACCAGCCATGTTCCATAGAACGAGGCGGCGGCCGCTACACGGTCGGGGTAGCGCGCTGCGGCAGCCAGCGCATAGGGCCCGCTCATGCAGTAGCCGTGGGCGCCGACCGGGCCCATCGTGGCCGCCGCCTGCTGGTCGGCGAAGGCGATGAGAGCCGCTACGTCATCCATCATCGGTGGAATGGTCATCTTGGTGCGCACGGCACGCATGCGCACCTGCTCGGCGCTGCCTTTCTCCAGCACGTCGGGGCCATATTTCGTGTCCTTGCCGGCGCGGTGATAGAGGTTGGGCAGCATCACGTAGTAGCCCACCGTCGCGAGGCGCCGGGCCATGTCGTAAAGCTCCTCGCGGATGCCGGGCGCATCCATCAGGAAGAGCACCGGCGGAAAAGGTCCGCCCCGTTCCGGATGGCAGACGAAGGTTTCGATGGCACTGTCCTTGGTCGCGATGTCCAGGATCTGTTCTTTCATGTCGGGTTGCTTCCTCCAGCTTTGCGGCCATGCCAGCATCTTGATAGGCTTCCCACAACAACAAAGCCGAAGAAAACCCATGGGAGTGAAACGATGAAGCGTCTGATGTTCTGCGGGGCGGCTCTTGCCGTGGCCGCGTTTGCAGCACCTGCACCGGCCCAGCAGGCCACGGATGGCGTCGTGAAGATCGGCGTACTGACCGACATGTCGAGCCTCTATGCCGACATCAACGGCATTGGCGCGGTGACCGCCGTGCAAATGGCGATCGAGGATTTCGGTGGCACGATTTTCGGCAAGAAGATCGAGATGGTGCAGGCCGACGTCCAGAACAAGGCCGACGTTGCCGCGACCATCTCCGGCCGCTGGTTCGACACCGAGCAGGTCGACGTGATCCTCGGCACCGGTGCCTCGTCGGCATCGATCGCGACCTCGCGCGTCGCGGCCGAGAAAAAGAAGATGTACCTCGCCACCGACCCGGCCTCGTCGGACCTCACCGGCAAGCTGTGCAACGCCAACACCGTGCACTGGACCTACGACACCTCGGCGCTGGCCAACGGCACCGGCTCGGCGGTCGTGAAGGCCGGCGGCAAGACCTGGTTCTTCCTCACCGCCGACTACGCCTTCGGCTATGCGCTGGAGCGCGACGTATCGGCCGTGGTGAAGAAGGCCGGCGGCAACGTGGTCGGCGGCGTCAAGCACCCGATCAACACCAACGACTTCTCGTCGTACCTGCTGCAGGCGCAGGCTTCCAAGGCACAGGTCATCGGTCTGGCCAATGCCGGCGGCGACACCATCAACGCGATCAAGCAGGCGGCGGAATTCGGCATCGTCAAGGGTGGCCAGAAGCTCGCCGGCCTGCTGGTCTTCGTCTCCGACGTGCACTCGCTGGGACTGGAGCGCGTCCAGGGACTCAACCTCACCGAAGCGTTCTACTGGGACCTCAACGACAAGACCCGCGCCTTCGCCAAGCGCTTCGCGCCCAGGAACAACAACAAGATGCCGACCAGCATCCAGGCCGGCTTCTACTCGGCGGCGCTGCAGTACCTCAACACGGTCAAGGCCGCCGGCACCGACGCCAGCGACAAGGTGATGGAGAACTTCAAGTCGACCAAGTGGGACGATCCGATCTTCGGCCCGAGCTATATCCGCCAGGACGGCCGCAAGATGCACAACATGTACCTGTTCGAGGTCAAGAAGCCGTCCGAGTCCAAGGGCCCGTACGACTACTACAAGCTGATAGCGACGATCCCCGGCGAAGAAGCCTTCCGGCCGATGGATCAGGGCGACTGCCCGCTGGTCAAGAAGAACTGAGCCGAACCGGAGGACCGCACCATGGCTGCGCAATCGAACATCTATGTCGGCGTTGCCGGCTACTTCGGCAAACCCGACCATCCCGGCAAGGTCGGAGTGTTCCAGCGCGCAGCCAAAGGCGGCGACTGGAAGCATGTGCTGGGTACCGTCCAGACCTATACCGTCTTCGTGCATCCCAACGATCCCGAGACGGTGTTCGCCGGCACAAGCGACGGCGTGTGGCGCAGCACCGATCGCGGCGCCACCTTCCGGCGCACCGGCTTTCCTGATGCCAACAGGCAGGTCTGGTCGTTCATGGTCGATTCGCGCGACCCCAAGCGGATGTTCGCCGGGGCCTCGCCGATCGACGTCTATCGCAGCGACGACGGCGGCACGAACTGGCGCAAGCTCGCCACGCCCAGGATCGGCACGCACTGCACCGGGCCCTTCGCCTCGCGCGTCATGCGCTTCGCCCAGAATCCGAAGAAGCCCGACGAGATCTACGCCGCGCTCGAGATCAACGGCGTCATGCGCTCAACCGACGGCGGCGAGAGCTGGACCGACTGTAGCGAGGGGCTGATCAAGCTCTCCGAACGGCCCCACCTCAAGAGCCAGATCGTGAGCGATACCACGGCCGAGGGCATGCTCGACGGTCATGCCGTCACCATCAACCCGGCCGATCCTGACAACCCCATCATTGCGTTGCGCATGGGCCTGTTCCGCACCATCGACCACGGCAAGACTTGGCAGGACATGGAGGTCGGCCGTTTCTCGCCCACCACCTATGGCCGTGACGTGAAGGCGTCACCCACCGAGTCCAACACGCTCTACGCGGCGCTCTCGGTGGCCGCCGCGAGCCACGACGGTGGACTCTATCGCAGCCAGGATGGCGGCCAGAGCTGGCAGCGCTTCGACAAGGTCCAGGTGCATGGCACCATCATGTCGATCGGCCTGCATCAGAGCGATCCTGCCCAAGTCTATATTGGCGCGCGCTATGACGGCGAGGTATTCGGCACGCAGGACGGCGGCAAGAACTGGCAGGCCATGCCCCTGCCCGGCGAGGTGCAGCACATCTACTCGGTGGCCTGCGGTTAGTTGCTCGCCTCGCCTGACGGCCCGGCCTTGGCGTCGGCGCGCGTGCCGCCGAAGAGAGAGCTGACGTTAAGGCTGCGCTGGCGGCCGGTGTCGATGCTGACCGTCGCCGTCATGCCGGCGCGCAGCGGCGGCTCGCCGACATGCGGCAGCAGGCGGAGTTTCACGGGCAGGCGCTGCACGACCTTCACCCAGTTGCCGCTGGCATTCTGCGGCGGCAGGATCGCGAACTCCGCTCCCGTCGCCGGGCTGACGCTCTCGACCAGCGCCTCCCAGGTCGCATCGGGATAGGTGTCGAGAACCACGGTTGCCTTCTGGCCGACCCGCACATGGGTGAGCTCGGTTTCCTTGAAATTCGCCTCGATCCACGGTCGGCTGGTCACCACAAGCGCGAACAGCGGCGTCGCCGCCTTGATCTGCTCGCCCTGCTGAAGGCGCAGATTGACCACCACGCCGTCGACCGGCGCACGCACGGTAGTGCGGGCGAAGTCGAGCGCCGCCCGCTCGCGCGCCGCGCTCTTGTCGCGCACCATGGGGTGCTCCTCCGGCGGCATCTTCGGATCGCCATTCAGCGCCGTCAGGACGCGCCGTAGCCTTTCCCTCACCGTCGCCACCCGGTCGGCAGCGGCGCGCGCGTCGTTCTCCGATTCCTCGCGCTTGGCAACCGAAGCCACGCCCTTGATCGCCAGCTCCTCCTGACGCTGCCATGTGCGCTGGAAGTAGGCCGCGCGCGCCTCGGCGTCGGCCAGCTCGGTCACCGTTTCGCGCCAGGCGGCGCGCAGCGTCTCGACCAGGGTCCGCGCGGCGTCGAGTTCAGCCTCGGCGCTGTCGAGCGCCAGGCGGAACGGCCGCTGCTCGATGGTGAGCAGTGTGTCGCCGGCGGCTACGTTGGCATGATCGCGCACCAGCACGCGGCGTACCTGGCCGGACACTTCCGGCGAAATCTGAACGATGTGGGCCTTCACGTAGGCGTTGTCGGTGGCGACGTAGCGCCCGCCCGACAGCCACCAGACGGTAGCGCCGACGATCGCCGCAAGCGGCACCACCACCAGAAGAACGACCCGCAGCAGGCGTTGCCCGGCGTAGGTCATGACGCGGCCCCAGCCAGCGTCTGAAGACGGCCCTTGACCCGCGCCGTCAGCTGCGTGAATTGGTTGCGTTCCTTGGGCGACAGCGGGGCGAGCGCATCGTCGACGGTCGCCTCGGCGATCGCCCACATCTTGGCGTGCACCCGGCGCGCCTCGGCGGTCAGGTGGAGGCGGTTGACCCGGCGGTCCACGCCGTCGGCGCGGCGTTCGATCCAGCCGCCCTTCTCCATGCGGTCGATCATGCGGCCCGCGCTGGCACGGTCGATCTCCAGCATGTCGGCAAGCTCGGTCTGGCTGGCGCCGGGTCGGCGATGGAGCCGCGTCAGCATCAGCCATTGCGCGCGGGTGAGGCCCAGGCTGCGCACGCGCCGATCGAACACGGTGCGGATCAGCCGCGCCACGTCCGACAGCATGTAGCCGATATATCCGTCGTCGTTTGGACTCAAAGCCCCTCGCAAGAGATTGTTGCCTAGGCTACATTAGCCCAGCCCATGACTTCAAGTGCCTCCGGCGCCGCACCCCCTGCAATCGTTTCGGCCGATGACTACTCGGTCGGCCGGCGGGTCCTGATCCTGGTCATGGTCGTGCTGGGCTCGACGCTCTACGCCACCACGCTTCTGATCGCCTCGACCCTGCTGCCGCAGATGCAGGGCGCCATGTCGGCCACTCAGGACGAGATCGCCTGGGCCATGACTTTCAACATCCTGGCGACAGCAGTAATGACGCCGATGACCGGCTGGCTGGCCGCCCGCTTCGGCCGGCGCGAGACCATGATCTGGTCGGTTTTCTGCTTCACGGCCACGACCCTGATGTGTGGCATGGCCGAGTCGCTGGAGACCTTGATTCTGTGGCGCGTCCTGCAGGGGGCGCTGGGCGCACCGGTGATCCCGCTGTCGCAGACCATCCTGCTCGACACTTTCCCCAAACGGCAGCAGGGCCTCGTCACCTCGATCTTCGGCATGGCCGTGGTCATCGGCCCGGTGATCGGCCCGACCGTCGGCGGCATGCTGTCGGAACTCTACAGCTGGCGTTGGGCCTTCTACATGATCGTGCCGGTCGGGCTGATGTCCTTCGTCGGGCTTCGATTGACGCTGCCGCGAGATCGCCCATTGGGACGCACGAGCCTCGACTGGACGGGTTTCCTCTCGCTATCCGTGGCGATCGCCTGTGTGCAGCTCGTGCTGTCGCGCGGCCAGCGCCTCGACTGGTTCGAGTCGACCGAGATCCTCATCGAGGCTTTTGTGGCGGTCGTCTCCTTCTGGATCTTCGTGGCCCACAGCCTCACCGCGACGAGGCCCTTCCTGAATCTGAGGCTGCTGCTCGACCGCAACTATGCCCTCGGCCTGATGCTGGTGCTGATCTACGGCATGCTGAACTTCACGCCGATGGTCCTGCTCCCTCCGCTGTTGCAGCAGCATGCCGGCTTCCCCGACGCGCTGATCGGCGAGATCATCGCCGCGCGGGGCGTCGGCGCCGCCATCGGCTTCTTTCTCGCCATCTTCATCGGCCGCATGGACCCGCGCATCGGCCTGATCGGCGGCTTCGCCATGCAGGCCATCTCCGGCCTGTGGCTGATGAGCATCGACCTCAACGTCGATACTGCCACGTTGATGCTGAACGGCCTGGTCCAGGGCATCGCCATCGGTGTCATCTGGGTGCCGCTGACGCTGGTCACCTTCTCGACCGTCAGCTCGAGCAACCTCGCCGAGGGGACGGCCGTCTACCATCTGCTGCGCAACATCGGCTCGAGCTTCTTCATCTCGATCTGCGTGACCGAGATCGTGCGCGCCACCGGCGCCAACTACAGCCGCATGGTCGAGATGCTGAACCACTATAACCGGTCGCTGGCCTTCCCCTGGGTGACCGGCGGCTGGGACGCCGAATCGATCGGCGGCCTCTCCCGGCTCTCCAAGGAGATCAACCGGCAAGCCGCCATGTTGGGCTATATCAATGCCTTCGGTTTCTACACGCTGTGCTCGGTGATGGCGGTGCCGCTCATACTTCTGATCGGCCGCCGCCGGCGCGTGCGCTGATCGCCGCACGGCCCGCTGGACTCGCCGACGGACTTCAGTTAGCGACGGGAGGATTTTCCAAGGCGCTGCGGAGAGACAACAGGATATGACTGACAACGTCACGGCGCGCGACCCGGCCGCCCTACGCCCCCTGCCGCGGTTGATCTTTGCGTCGCGCTGGCTGCAGTTGCCCCTGTATCTCGGTCTGATCGTCGCCCAGGTCGTCTATGTGATCCTGTTCCTCAAGGAGCTGTGGCATCTCGTGCTGCACAGCTTCACGGTCAGCGAGCAGCAGGTCATGCTGATCGTTCTGGGGCTGATCGACGTGGTGATGATCTCCAATCTGCTCATCATGGTGATCGTCGGCGGCTACGAGACATTCGTGTCGCGCATGGAGCTCAACAAGCATCCCGACCAACCGGAATGGCTGAGCCACGTCAACGCCAGCGTGCTCAAGATCAAATTGGCAATGGCCATCATCGGCATCTCCTCCATCCACCTGCTGCGGACCTTCATCGAGGCCGGGAACCTCGGCACGCCAGCCTCGACCTACACCGAGAACGGCATCATGTGGCAGGTCATCATCCATGCCCTGTTCGTGCTGTCGGCTCTCGGCATCGCCTTCGTCGACCGCCTGGGCAACATGCCAAACAACGGACAGTCACATTAATGAGGCGCAAGCCCGGCTCGTCAGTCCGATCATTGGCAATGACGGGCTCTGCCAACTGAGCTAATCAAGGCATAATGGCGCACCGGCATCGGTGGTGACGCAGACCTGTGTCCGTCCCGGGACCGACATGGCATGCACCATGCTTCGCACCGACCGCGCCAACAGCAAAGGAGATGCTCCATGGAGTCCAAGGCCGCCCCGGGTTCTGCCCCGGCGAATTCGCCGGTCCGGCCGGAGTTCGAGCGGATAGCGCTGCTTCTCCAGGGCGGCGGCGCGCTTGGGGCCTATCAGGGCGGCGTCTTCCAGGCCCTGTCCGAGGCCAACCTGCATCCCGACTGGGTCGCCGGCGTTTCGATCGGCGCCATCAACGCTGCGCTGATCGCCGGCAACCCGCCGGAGCGGCGCGTCGAGCGGCTGCGTGCCTTCTGGGAAACCGTCACCCAGCCACCGCTCGGAATCCCCCATATCGCGTCGATCGAAATCAAGAACGACATGATGCGCCAGATGATCAACCAGTGGCGCTCCATGGGCACGTTGCTATGGGGCGCGCCGAGCTTCTTCAAGCCGCGCGTGCCGCCGCCGATCTTCACGCCGGCCGGCAACCCCGGAAACCTCAGCTTCTACGACGTCTCGCCGCTCAAGACGCTGCTCGAAAAGCTGGTCGATTTCGACCGCCTCAATTCGGGCGCGATGCGCTTCAGCGTCGGCGCCACCAACGTCAGGAACGGCAACCTCACGATCTTCGACACCATCGACCACAGGATCGGCCCGGCGCATGTCATGGCCAGCGGTTCGCTGCCGCCGGGCTTTCCCGCCACCGAGATCGAGGGCGAGTTCTACTGGGACGGCGGCGTCGTCTCGAATACACCGCTGCAGTGGGTGCTCGACGCCGTGCCACGCCAGGACACGCTGGCCTTCCAGATCGACCTCTGGAGTGCCAGGGGTGAACTGCCGCGCGACATGATCGAGGTCGACACGCGCATGAAGGACATCCGCTACTCCAGCCGCACCCGCATGGGCACCGATCAGTTCCGCAAGGCCCAGGCGCTGCGTCGCGCCGCAGCGAAGCTCCTGAAGGAAGTACGGCCGGAGGTCCGCCAGACCCCGGAAGCCGAGCTGATCGCCTCCGCAGCCGACGAGAAAGTCTACAACATCATCCAGATGATCTATCGCGCCCAGAATTACGAAGGCGCATCGAAGGACTACGAGTTCTCCCGCCGCACCATGGAGGAGCACTGGACGTCGGGCTACAGCGACATGAAGCGGACGCTTGCCTATCCCGAGGTGCTGCAGCGGCCGACCAGTCCGGATGGCGTTTTCACCTTCGATCTCAAGCGCCAGCCAACCAAGTAGGAGACGCTACAGATGAATCTAGCCGACGTCCGTGCCAAAGCCTTTGCCATGCCGCTCAACAACCCGGCATATCCCAGGGGCCCGTACAAGTTCTACAACCGCGAATTCATCATCATCAGCTACCGCACCGATCCCGATGTCCTGCGCGCATTGGTGCCCGAGCCTCTCGAGGTGATCGGCGACACGGTCAACTATGAATTCATCCGCATGCCCGATTCGACCGGCTTCG
Organism: Asaia bogorensis; assembly: GCA_945889625.1. Classification (GTDB taxonomy): domain Bacteria; phylum Pseudomonadota; class Alphaproteobacteria; order Reyranellales; family Reyranellaceae; genus Reyranella. The sequence goes on from CAMDCE010000020.1 coordinate 55,719, forward strand.
GCGACTACACCGAGACCGGCCAGGTGATTCCGGTGCGCTTCAAGGGCAAGGACGGCGTCGTGCAGGAGGGCGGCTACGTGCACGCCATGTATCTCGACGACGATTCGCCGATCGCCGGCGGGCGCGAGATCTGGGGCTTCCCCAAGAAGCTCGCCCGTCCAAAGGTCAGCCACGAGAACGAGACCCTGGTCTGCACCCTGCATTACGGCCCGGTGCTCTGCGTCAGCGCCACCATGGGCTACAAGCATCGCGAGATCGACCACGCGCCGCTCCTGAAGTCACTGGCCAAACCCAACTTCATGATCAAGATCATCCCGCACGTCGATTGCACGCCGCGGATCTGCGAACTGGTGCGCTACTACGTCGAGGACGTCACGCTCAAGGGCGCCTGGGCGGGCCCGGCGGCGCTGCAGCTCTTCGACCACGCGCTGTGCGACGTCAATCGCCTGCCGGTCCGCGAGGTTCTGTCGGCAACCCATTTCGTCACCGACCTGACGCTAGGTCTTGGTGAAGTGGTGTTCGACTATCTGGCTAAAGCCTGAAAGGAAGTTCCATGGCTCGTTTCGACAAGAAAGTCGCGATCATCACCGGCGCCGCCAGCGGCATCGGCAAGGAGATCGCGCTGCGCTTCGCCGCCGAAGGCGGCACGCCGGTGATCGCCGACCTCAATTTCGCCGCCGCCAACGCGACAGCGTCCGAGATCAAGGCCAAAGGTAGCGACGCCTTTGCCGTGGCGATGAACGTGGTCGACGAGGCCGCGGTGAACAAGGGCGTGGCCGATGTCATGGCCAAGTACGGCCGCATCGACGTGCTGGTCTCCAACGCCGGCATCCAGATCGTCAAGCCCGTGGTCGATTTCGACTTCGCCGACTGGAAGAAGCTGCTGGCGATCCATCTCGACGGCGCCTTCCTGACCACCAAGGCATGCCTCAAGCATATGTACGCCGCCAAGTCCGGCAGCGTCGTCTACATGGGCTCGGTACATTCCAAGGAAGCGTCCAAGCTCAAGGCGCCCTATGTCACCGCCAAGCACGGCTTGATCGGGCTGTGCAAAGTGGTGGCCAAGGAAGGTGCCGAATTCAACGTGCGCGCCAACGTGGTCTGCCCCGGCTTCGTGCGAACGCCGCTGGTCGACAAGCAGATCCCCGAGCAGGCCAAGGAACTCAACATCTCCGAAGCCGACGTCATCAAGCACGTGATGCTGAAGGATACCGTCGACGGCGAGTTCACCACCACCGACGACGTGGCCGACTGCGTGTTGTTCTTTGCCGCGGCCCGCAGCAACGCGCTGACCGGCCAGTCGATGGTGGTCAGCCATGGCTGGTTCATGCAGTAGCGCCTATCCAGCGGGCCAGGGGGTCGTCTAAAACCTCTCCATGATGTCTGTCGTCATCGAGAGCAAGACGTGCGCAAGCCTGCACGCGCTGACCGGCGTTCTCGTCGTGGCCTATGCCGTGGGGACCTTCCTCGTCGGACCCTCGATCTTCTCGGATCCCGGCTGGGGCTTTCTCGTCGCCGACTCGATGGCGCAGGGCGGCCCCTTCAACCACCTGGTCGAACCGGACCTCGACAACATCGCCCGGAACGCCAGCCGGTTCCTGGCGGCGTGGTCGCCGGCGCAGTATGTCCTGCCCACCCTCATCGAGCGCCTTGGCCTCGACCTTGGGCACTCGATTGCCGTCGTCACATCGGTGTTCTCGGCGCTCGGCCTGATCGGCTGGCACAGGCTTTACCGAGCTTGGGGTTTTCCGCCACTCAGCTCGGCGATCGCTCTGCTCATCATCGCCGGGGGGCGGATGTTCAGCTTGCCCTTCGGCATTTTCTCGGGAGGCGAGATCCTCGTGTTCGGCGGCCTGCCGTGGTTCACCTTGCTGCTGTGGCGCTGGCGCGCGCTGGCGGCATGGCAGGCGCTCGGCATCCTGCTGGCCATGGCGGCACTGGTGTTCCTCAAGCTCTCCGGCCTGGTCTTCGCTCTTTCAGCGCTGGCAGCGATCGTCGTCTCCGACCTCTGGCCGCCGAGAGCGGCACGGCTGCGCCGGCCTGCGATGGCACTGGCGATCGCTGTCGTATTTTGCATCGCATTCCATGAGTTCTGGATCAGCGGGGAGTGGACCCCGGTCGTAGACATCGGCGAATTCTACCCGGAGCGATTGCTGACACATTCGGCTGGAGGAATTGCCGCGGCGGTCATGGGCACGCTCTCGCTCGGCGACCTGACGGCGCGTCTCCTTCGGTATCCCGGCTACCCGATGCTTGCCTCGCTCGATTGGGTCTATGTGGCGGCAAGCGTGCCGGCGCTTGCTCTGTTGATATTCACGGCCCGTCGCCTGCGCGCGTCGCATGCCGATTATCTGCGTTTCGTCCTGCCGACATCGGCGATCTTCATCGTGCTATTGACGATCATCTTTGCGCGGGGTGGTGCGCTGGACTTGGAGGATCGCCACTTCCGGCCCCTCGCCCTGATCCTGCTCATCGGGGTCGTGCACGCCGTCGCGACTACCGGCGGGCGGCTGAGGATGGCGTTTGCAGGCGTCGCGGCAACGTCGATCGCTTACGGCATGGCCTCCTTTGTCGTGCATCTCGGTCACAACTTCCATCGCCCCCTCAGCGACCGCGGATTTCGCCACGCCATCCTCTCGCAACCCGCATTGGATTTCCTGCGATCCGGCGGCCTCGAGCGGTCGGGCAGCCGCGCCGATTCAGTCGTGTATGTCACCTCGCCGGAGATCGGGCTTGAAGTCCGCAATGCCAGGATCATCTGCGCGCACGCCGACTTCGAGGACGATGCGGTGCTCCGTGACCGGATCTATGCCGGACGCGTCGAGCGCCTGACAGTCCTCGTCCAGACGAAGTTGATCGGCGAAGGCAAGGCCGACCTGATCCTCGCGTCGTTCGTCGACTACGACCGCAGCAAATGGATTGCCCATTCGCTCGGCGACTTCACCTATTTCACGCAGTAGGCACGCTCGTTCGGCTCACTGCGCCTTGCCTCATTGCGCCTTGATCGTGTAGCGCGCGCGTATACGCGACCAGTGCGCGGCGAGCGGCACTCCGACGCCGAGACGTTGCAGCAAGTTGTTCGGATCCCGCGGGAATTCGAGCTTCGCCTTGCCGAGCTTGATTTGATAATCGCCTCTCGCCGCCAGTTCGGCGAAGCCCGCTCCCGAGCCGCCGAACTTCTGGACGCGCCCCTGCAGTAGCCCGAATTGCGGCAGCACGCCGTACTGGCGCAGCAGCTCGCGCGCGCCGGCGCCTGGCTCGCCGACATCGACCGTGAGCGTGATCTCCGGCGTGGCGCCACCGAGAATATATTGCGTGCCGACATAGCGCTCCGGCGATCGCGTGAGCGTGATGCGCCGCATGACCTTGGCCAGGCCGAAGAGATTGCGGCCGCCAATACAGGCCGGACCGTTGGTCACCGGCAGGGTCAGCACGACCCAGCCCGCTTGCGCCCCGTCCATGCCGAGCACGGCGACCTCGGTCTCGAGATAGGTCGGTCCCGAGGCCATGTCGTAGAAATCGAGGAACGTCACGCGAATGAGCGGCCGCGCCGGCATGGCGAACGGCGCGGGAAGCGCTTGTTTGTAGGCAGCAAGGTTGGTCGGCTCGAAGTAGCCGCGGATATAGTCCTGCTCCTGGAAGATGAAGGGACTCGTGCGCCCGAGCCAGTCGCAGCGCCCGACACTGGGATCGTCGAGCGGTGCGGCGTCGAAGAAGCCTGCCCCCGGCCGCGGGTCGGCCGCCGCCGCAGGGCCGGCATGGTTGACTAATGCAAGGGCGATGACGATCGCTGACGCGTGCTTCAAGGCAGCCATTCGGTCTCCCCCGCAACGATCCAGAGGACCAGCAGGCACCGTTCCACCCGTGCCGTCAAGGCAACGGGCCGAACAGATCGGCAAGCGCGCGATGATCGGTGAGCCACGCCCAGTCGCCGTAGCGCTGAGCGACCTCGAGCGAATTCATGAACTCGATGGCGCCCATCGGCCGGCCGAAGACATGGGCGTGCACGGTGATGTCGAGGCAGCCCGCCGGCCGGCCGAGCCGCGGCCAGTTGGCAACGATCCGTTCGAGGGTGCGCGTGAAGGCCTCGGGCTCGCTGCCGTAGCGGACATAGAGCGGCATGTCGTTCACCTCCATGGTGAAGGGCACGGCGGTGATGGCGCCTGACGGCGTGGCGTGCCGGTAAGGCAGGTCGGCATCGAAGAAATCCGCGTGCCAGTGAAAGCCGGCCTTGGCCAGCAACCCCGAGGTCGCGGCACTCGGTGTGCAACGCGGGCTCAGCCATCCCGGTGGCGGCGCGCCGGCGCTTTGGGCGATGGCGGCGGTGCAGCGGCCGAGATCCCGCACTTCTTCTTCCGGCGTCTGATAGGCCGGAACGATGTTCTGCCCCCAGCCATGTGCAGCGACCACGTGACCGGCGTCGGCAATGGCCCGCATCAGGTCGGGATAACGTTCGGCCAAGATGCCGCTCACATAGAAGACAGAGCGGAGTTTCAATCTGTCGAGGATGTCGAGGATCCGCCAGGCGCCGACCTTCGGACCGTACTCAGCCCACGATCGGGCCTGCAGATCGAGCACGCCCGGCTTCAGCGGGTTCCCCATGGGCCCAATGCCCGGCGCCGAGTCATCGGTCCAGCCCTCGAGCATGACGCTGACCGAAATGGCGAGCGGCCTGTCCTGGGGCCAACCTGACGGGAGAGTCTTGGCAGGCATCATGGCGTGGGTCACAGTAAAGCAACAAAGGGAGGATCGCGATGTTTCTCGGACGACGCGCTGCGCTGGCCTCGGCTGGCGCCTTCGTCGTCGCGCTGGGCGAGCCGATTGTCGACAAGCTCAACGCAGTCATGAACCAGGCGATGACGCATCCCGACATGGCGGCGAAGTCAAGGGAACTGGCCATCGATTGGGTACCTCGACGCCGGTCGAAGCGCAGAAATTCTACGATGCCCCGATGCCCTTCCGGGATCCGATCGTCAATGAATCGGGAGCCAAGGCCGAGCAGATGCCAATGCGACACGAATGTAAGCCATCCGTCATGATGCATGCGCTAGACTGATCCCGTGGAGCCCGGCTTCAATATCCTTCATTTCACGATCCTGGCGAGCGCACTCGCCTGTCTGGCGTTCGCCCTGAGGGAAGCGGCCGGCCGCTCGATCATGCTGCCGCGGCTGTTCACGCCGCCGGTGCTGGCCGGCTTTACCGCGGTCGTCATGCTGCTGATCGCCGCCGGCGAGCCCGGGCTGCTGTGGACCTGGCTGGGCGCGGGGGTCGTCGGGGCGATCATCGGCGGGATCCGTGGCGCCACCATGGTGATGTCGGTCGATCAGGTCCGCAGCAAGCTGCGCATGCCCAACGGCCGCCACATCTTCTGGATCGCCATCGTGCTCGTGCTGGCGGCGGCGGACGAGGTGGCGATCGCCATCTGGGGCAGCGGCATGTCGCCCCATCGCGCGCTGGCACCAGCCCTTGCTGCGCTGTGCGGCGGCCTCCTCACCGGCCGTGCCGTCGCCGTGGCGATCCGTATTCCCTACGCGCCGAACGAAGAGCCCTGAGTGCAGGGCTCTGATCGTCCCTGACGACGAGGTGATTTGGAGAACATCGATCGAGCCGCTAGGTTGCTCGCGATGCGGCAATAGCGATGCCGTCGCGCCGGCCACGTTGGGAGAGAAAGTGTCATGAACATGCGCCAACTGGTGTCGCTTGCGATGTTTGCGATCGGCCTCAGCGCCGTTGCCGGCTGTTCGATCCCCGAACGCGGGCCCGCCGTGCCGGAGGCCGATACCATGCGCGCCCTGCCACTCGGCATCGCCAACGCCCGCTTCTATGCCGACGCCGACCCCAAGCCGATTACGGAAGAAGCCATCCGTGCCGGCGAGCGCGAACAGGCGATCCTGCGCGCCGCCGGCAAGCCGACCACGCGGTTGCCGCCGGCCTATTTTCTCGCCGTGTCCGGCGGCGGCGACAACGGCGCCTACGGCGCCGGACTGCTGAACGGCTGGACAGAGACCGGCAAGCGACCCGAGTTCAAGTTGGTGACCGGCGTCAGCACCGGCGCCCTGATCGCGCCCTTCGCCTTTCTCGGCGCCGACTACGACCCTGTGCTGCGCGAGGTCTATACGACCATGACTCCGGACAAGGTCTTTCGCCCGCGAGGGCTCACGGCCGCCTTGTTCGACGACGCCATGGCCAATACCGATCCGCTCGCCCAGGTCATCGCCCAATATGCCAATCAGAAGATGTTCGACGCTATTGCCGCCGAGTATCAGAAAGGCCGCCTTCTTCTCATCGGCACGACCGACCTCGACGCCCAGCGTCCGGTGATCTGGAACATCGGCGCGATCGCGGCCAGCGGACATCCCGGCGCGCTCGAGCTGTTCCACAAGATCCTGCGTGCGTCGGCGGCGATCCCCGGCGCCTTCCAGCCGGTGCTGGTCGACGTCGAGATCGACAGCAAGAAATACCAGGAGATGCATGTCGACGGCGGCGCCATCGCCCAGCTCTTCCTCTACCCGGCGTCGATCGACGTTACCGCCAGCGGTTTTCGCCGACAACGCACCGCCTATATCATCCGCAACGGCTACCTCGACCCGAAGCACGCGGCGAGCGACCGACGCACCCTCTCGATCGCCGTCCGCGCCATCGACACCATGCTGGGGGCGAGCGGCAAGAACGACGTGCTGCGCACCTATTTCATCAGCCTGCGCGACAAGGTCGACTACAATCTGGCCTACATCGGCTCGGATTTCGTGATGGTGAAGTCCGGCGAGTTCGACCAGGCCTACATGCGGGCGCTTTACGAATACGGTTACCGCCAGGTCAAGGACGGCCAACCCTGGCACAAGACGCCACCGGGTCTTGAAGGGATCGGAAAACCCTAGATCGGGCCGACTGGAACTCGTCGACACTCGGCAGGAAGAAGTGCCGGCGACAGGTGAGGTAGGGATAGTACTTCCTGTATTCGTCGGTCGCCTTGGAGACGATTTGGAGAACATCGACGGAGCCGCTAGGGTGTTCTGACGTGAGGACAAGATGAGCACCGCCAAGCTGTACGCCGCCGTCGACGCCGCACCTGTCGCCGCGTCGAAAGACGACCTCTCCTTCCTGCAAGGCTTCACGGCCAAGCGCCCATCGATCGAGGAGTACCTGGCGCTCGACAAGGCTCGCCGCAGCGGCCGCATCCGGGTCGCCGCCCGCGAACTGGTGAGTTGAGTCCCATGGCCGGCGGCCCGCAGCGCGATCTCGCCCGCACCACCCTCGCCGTCCTGTTCATCGGCGGGCTGATGGCGGCCTCGTTCTTCGTCGTGCAGCCGTTCCTGGCGGCCACCGTGTGGGCGACCACCCTGGTGATCGCCACCTGGCCGCTGCTGCTGAAGGCCGAGGCGGCCTTCGGCGGGCGGCGCTGGCTGGCGGTGACGCTCATGACTCTTGGCCTGCTGGTGATCGTCCTGCTGCCGCTGTCGGCCGCGGTCGCCGCCATCGTGACGCATTCGGACAGGATCATGACGCTGCTCGCCTCGGTGCCGAACTTTCGCATGCCGGCGTCGCCGGGCTGGCTCCCCGATATCCCGATGATCGGCGCGCCGGCTGCCGAAGTGTGGCAGCGCATCGCCGATTCGGCCTTGACCGACGTCGTGCGCGTGGTGAGGCCCTATCTCGGCACGATCACCCAGTGGTTCGTGGGCGCCGCCGGCAGCGTGGGCGGGTTGCTGGTGCACCTGATACTCACCATCGCCATCGCCGCCGTGCTCTACGCGTCCGGCGAAAGCGCCGCCGGCTGGTGCAGCCGGTTCGGCAAAAGGCTCGCGGGGCAGCGTGGCGAGGCGGTCGTCGTGCTGGCCGGACAGGCGATCCGAAGCGTGGCGCTCGGCGTCGTGGTCACCGCCGTCGCCCAGACATTCGTCGCCGGGGCCGGTCTGGCCCTGGCCGGCGTGCCGCGCTCCGGGCTGCTCAGTGCGGTGATCCTGCTGCTGTGCATCGCCCAGCTCGGGCCCGCCCTGGTGATGGTGCCGGCCACGATCTGGCTGTTCGCGACCGGCGCGATGGTGCCCGGCATCGTGCTCGTCGTCTTCACGGTGATGGCGCTGTTGCTCGACAACTTCCTGCGGCCGTTCCTGATCAAGCGCGGCGCCGACCTGCCGCTGCTGCTCATCCTCGTCGGCGTGATCGGCGGCCTGCTGGCCTTCGGGCTGATCGGCCTGTTCCTCGGCCCCGTCGTGCTGGCGGTCACCTACACCCTGTTGCAGGCCTGGATCTCCGAGAGCGACCTGTAGGCGAGCTCAAGGCTTGGGCACCGCCACCTTCGCCTCGCGCAGTCTCTGCTCCAGCACCGGAATGGCGGCCGCGGTATTGCCGTCCTGGCAGTTCGCGATGGCGACGCGGGCGTCGAGGTCCGCCGCTTCGCCGCCGGTCGCAACGCCGCCCAGCGCGCCACTGACGGTGCCGACATACACCGTGTAGGTATGGGCGAGCGAGGCGCAGTAGGCATCGGCCTGGGCCACGCTCATTCCCGGCGGCGGCCCGCCGCTGGTGGTGGTGCAGGCGACGGCGATCAGCGCCAGCAACGCGCCGGCAAGTGTTCGGCGAAACCTCGGCATGCTGTTCTCCCTATGGTGACGTTACCTGGCAATCGGCGTGATCGACGAAGAGGTCCGACTTGGGGCCGTGGATGGTGAAGCCGACGCGCACGCCGCCGGCCACCGGCGGTACCAGGGCACGCGTGGCCTCGACGAGCTTGCCGCCGTTGGTGAAGCGGCAGGCGAGCGCCGGCAGCACTGTCTTGGCGCTGTTGTTGTCGAGATAAAGGCCGAGTTGCCAGCGGCCCCCGGGCACCACGCGCAGCGTGGCGCCATCCATGTTGACGATCGGCACGGTCGGTCCGGCGGTGATCGGTACCAGGCCTAGCGGCGTGATCGGCGGGCGCTGCACGATCACGCCCTCGACGCGCGCCACCTGGGCGAGCGGATCGAAGGCGCGGTCGGCCGGCGTGTTCGGCCCACTCACCAGCCCGACATTGTTCGGCGTCCAGATCTGGCCGGTCTTGGGATCGCGGAACTCCGGCACGCCCGGGGTCGCCGGCGCATCGATTTTGCTGCGCGGCGACTGGGCTGAAGCCGCCGTGGCGAACGCCAGCGCCGCGACGGCCGACAAAGCCTTCAGACAGAACCCCTGAACATTCCGCATTACCCTGCTCCCCCGCGATATCGCAGCGCGGATACTAAGACCTTCGCAATCCGGCACAAGACTTCTACGATCACGGCTTGGTAATCCGTGGAAGCAGCCGTGCCCCGTGAACAACGCCGCCTGGCCGCCATCGTCTCGGCCGACGTCGCCGGCTATTCCCGGCTGATGGGTCGCGACGAAAGCGGCACGCTGGCCGCCCTGAAGGCGCTGCGCCGCGACCTCGTCGATCCGCGGATCGCCGCGCACGGCGGGCGCATCGTCAAGACCACCGGTGACGGCCTGCTGCTCGAGTTCCCCAGCGTCGTCGACGCGGTGAGCTGCGTCGTCGAGGTCCAGACGGAAATGGCGGCGCGCGGCACCGGGATTGCCGACGAGCGCCGCATCGCCTTCCGCATCGGCATCAACCTGGGCGACATCATCATCGACGGTGACGACATCTTCGGCGACGGCGTCAATATCGCCGCCCGCCTGCAGGAGATCGCCCCGCCCGGCGGCGTCTGCGTGTCGAGCCGGGTGCACGACGACGTTCGCGACCGGCTGGCGGCTTCCTTCGCCGACGGCGGCGTCCAGACGCTGAAGAACATCGCCCGGCCGGTCCAGGTCTGGCGCTGGTCGCCCGCCGGCGCGGCGCCGGCGGCGCTCACCGCGCCGCCGCCCGCGGAAATGCCGCTCGCCCTGCCCGACAAGCCATCGATCGCCGTGCTGCCCTTCGACAACATGAGCACCGACAGCCAGCAGGACTATTTCACCGACGGCATCACCGAGGACATCATCACCGAGCTGGCGCGCTTCCACGAGCTGTTCGTGATCTCGCGCAACAGCACCTTCTCCTACAAGGGCCGCTCGCCCGACATCCGCCAGGTCGGCCGCGAACTCGGCGTGCGCTACGTGCTCGAAGGCTCGATCCGCAAGGCCGCCAGCCGCGTCCGCGTCACCGGCCAGCTGATCGACGCCCAAAGCGGCGCCCACATCTGGGCGGAACGCTACGACCGGGTGATCGAGGACATCTTCGACGTCCAGGAGGAGCTGACGCTCGCCATCGTGCGGGCGATCGCGCCGCAGATCCTCGACGCCGAGACCGCCAAGGTCGAGCGCCGCCGGCCCGAGAGCCTCAGCGCCTACGAGATCGCGGTGCGCGCCAATGCGCGGGCCTGGGAGTCGTGGATCAAGTCCGACCGCGCGCAGCGCGACGGCGCCATCGTCGACGCCCGGGCAGCTCTCGCCATCGATCCCAGAAGCACCATCGCGCTGGGAGCACTTGCCTTTGCGCAATGGCAGCACCTCGCCGCCGCCACCGCGACCGACCGCAAGGCCGCCTGGGCTGACGGCATGCAGGCGGCCGACCGGGCGATCGAGGTCGACCGCTACTACAGCTTCGCCCATTCCTGCCGCGGCCTGCTGCTGGTCTTCGCCGCCGACCGCGACCGCATCGACGATGCGCTGGCAAGCGCGCGGCGAAGCTACGAGCTCAACCCGCACACCATGGCCTCGCTCACCACGCTGTCTTTCATCGAGATCGTGTCGGGCGATCCCGAGAGCGCCATCGACCATCTCCTGGCCGCCCTGCGGCTGAGCCCGCGCGACCCGCAGCGCTCGACCGTGTTCCTCAACCTCGCGATGGCCTCCGGCTGCGCCGGCCGCTACGCCGACGGCGTCAGCTATGCCCAGCTCGGCATCCGCGAGGCGCCGGGCATCGCCCCGCTGCACGCCCATCTCGCGGTCAACTATGTCGGGCTGGGCGAGATCGCCAAGGCTCGCGCCGCGCTCGACGAATCGGTGCGCATCGCCCCCGGCCAGGTCGAGCGCTCGCTGGCGGGCTTCATCTTCCGCAAGCCCGAGCACCAGCGCCGCGGCACGACGTTCCTGCGCATCGCCGCCGGCCTCGAGGACCCCGCCGCCGCGGGTCCGCTGCGATAGGGTCACGTGATTTTCCGGTTCCTCTGCCCCGCCAGGGGGAGAGGTCGGGTGAGCGGGAAGCGACGTGCGTAGCCCGCTCACCCGTCCTCTCCCCCGAGCGGGGCAGAAGAGTTCAATGATCATCGGCGAAGGGGTCATAGTCCACCAGGCACTGCGGGACGTCGTCACCTTCATCGTCGTCGGCATAGTCATCCGGGCCGCGGATGCGCCATCGCACCAGCCCGTTGTGGATCGGCTCGAACGGCTGCACGAACGGCACGACGACGGTTTCCTGTGGCGGCGACGGGTGCGGTGGCGGCCTCGCTTCCAGCGGTGCGGTCGGTGGCGGTAGCGGCTGTAGCGCTTGCGGCGGCGGTGCCGGCGCTGGTTTCAGACGCGCGACGATCTCTCGCCTGGCCGGTGCATGCTCGGGCGGGCGTTCGGCAATCTGCCGCTCCATCTCAAGCAGCTTGAGCTGCTGCTCGGCCTGGCGTATGCGGCCCCAATACCGCAGCCACTCGACCTGCCTTTCGAGCCGCGTCAGGCGGGCCTTCAGGCGCATTCAGAGCTTTGCCTTGCGACCGCCGCGCGGAAGGACGGGGCCGCCGGGTTGGCCTTTCCTGAAGGTCATGTCGATGTCTCCTGAGGGCCCCCCGCTGTTAAACAAACAGGAAAAAAACAGCGGACGCTTCCTGCGGGGCGCGAGCGGAGTGTCCTGCGTGGTCCACGTGATGTGTGCCATGGGCCCTACATACGCCCGGTCGGCGCCGATCGACGATTATGGTCCTTACCGAATTCGCTCGCCGGACTGCTGTGGCAGGAAGATCAAGCCGGCCAGCAACAGACCGAGCCGGTCAATCGGCGTGCAGCCGCGGCGCATGCAAGCGGTGCGGACTAAAGCGCGCGAGCCGCGCGCTTTCGCGGCGTTGGACGCCAACCAGTGGCGTTGGACGCCACCAATTGTTCGATCTTCCCTGCGGCTTCGATCGGCGCTCGGCGAGACCGGGAGCGAAGTCTCTGAGGATAAGGACGCCCGCCTCAGGCCGTCTTGGCCTTGAGCTCGTCGAGCTGCTGCCGCGCGCCGGCGATCATGCACGACAGATCGGACGTCAGCATCACCATGTCGAAGCCGCGCTTCACCGCACCCGACGCGAACGCAGCACCTGCGCAGTGCATGACGCACTTGATGCCGGCCTTGTGCGCCGCGTCCCGGATCTTGTCGCAGGTGGCCATATGGAGTGGGTCCGGGTTGTCGCCGCGCGGCGCCATCCCCAATGCGAACGACAGGTCGGCCGGCCCGATATAGACGGCGTCGAGGCCGGGCGTGGCGCAGATGGCATCGAGGTTGGCGAGGCCCTCCTTGGTCTCGATCATGGCCATGACGACGATCTCGTCGTTGGCTTTGGCCACATAGTCGGAGCCGCCGTAATGCACGGCGCGCACGGGCCCGTTGGAGCGCATGCCGACCGGCGGATAGCGGCACGCGGCTACCGCCATCGCGGCTTCCTTGGCGTTGTTCACCAGCGGCACGATGATGGCGTAGGCGCCGAGGTCGAGGGCCTTCATGATCGCCGCCGGCTCGTTCCAGGCGACCCGCACCACCGGGACCGTGTCGGTCTGCGAGATCGCCTGCAGCATCGGGGCGACGTCCTTCATTTCGGCCGTGCCGTGCTGCAGGTCGACGCACAGGGCATCGAAACCCTGGCGCGCCATCACTTCTGCGCTGAACCCATGCGACACGGAGAGCCAGCCCAGCGTCACGCACTTTTTGTCACGCCACATCTGCTTGATCTTGTTCGGTCGCATGGTGGTACCTCTGGTCTTTACAAATTGGTGGAGAACACCCCTGATCCTCTTGGCCAAGCGATATAGCATTACGGGCAAGGGATTGGCCAAGATTTGGTGCCCGAGAGACCTGCCATGACCGACGCTCATTCCCGTCTCGAATCCTGCATCGCAGAAGTCTGGGAGCTGCTGGAACGGATAGGACGTGAGACGACAGACAGCCCCGGCATAACCCGCGCTGCCTGGAGCAAAAACGAGGAGACGGCCGCAGACCACGTGCGCGCCTTTGCCTGGCGGCATGGCCTGCAGGTCTTGAACGACGCGTTTGGAAACATTCAGGTCCTGTTGCCCGGCGTCGATCCGGCAACGCCCTGCGTAACGACCGGTTCGCATCTTGATTCCGTACCGCACGGCGGAAACTACGACGGCCTCGCCGGCATAGCGGCAGGCCTTGCCGTGCTCGCTGCGGCCAGTACCGACCCCGCCCATCGCGCCAGGCCCTTCCGGGTTGTCGCAATGCGGTGCGAGGAGAGTCCGTGGTTCGGCACGGCGTATCTCGGAAGCCGGCTCATGCTCGGCTTGACGACATTGGATGAGATCGGCGATCTCGCGAGATCCGACAGCGGAAAATCGCTGCGGCATCACATCCAGCAGCTGGGATACCCGCGAACAGGCGAGGCCACAGCACCCCTGCTCAATTCCGCGCTCGTCACGTCCTTTCTCGAATTGCATATCGAGCAAGGACCGCTCCTGGAAGCGGATGGCATTCCGGTCGGCATCGCCACCGCGGTGCGCGGCAATGTTCGCTTTCCCGACGCGCGTTGCATCGGCGCCTATGGCCATTCGGCCGCGCTGCCGCGAAGGTTCAGGCAGGATGCCGTGCTTGCCGTCGCGGAACTGGCGCTCGGTCTCGACCGCTTCTGGAAGGACAGGATCGCGCAAGGCGACGAAGACTTCGTCTTCACCGTCGGCAAGTTCTCGACCGACGCGGTGCAGCACGCCATGACCAAGGTGGCTGGAGAGGTGAAGTTCAGCCTGAATATCGGCGCGGCCGTGAAGACCTCACTGGACGCGGCGCGAACTCATCTGTTCGATCTGATCAAGGGCATCGAGAAGGATCGGGGAGTCACGTTCGAGCTGGGTCGGGAGGTCGGGACGCCGCCGACGCAAATGGACGGGCAGCTGATCGCGCTGATCGAGGACGCCGCACGCCCGCTGGGAATCGCAACCCGCCGCATGCCCACCGTCGGACACGACGCGGCCATGTTCGCACGGGCGGGCATTCCGTCGGCGGTACTCCTCGTCCGCAACGCCAACGGCAGCCACAATTCGGACGAAGCACTGGAACGCAAGGACTTCGCTGGTGGCGTTCACGTTCTCGGTCGCGCCATGCATCGACTGTGCGACCGAGCTGTGAAAAGCCCATGAGACATCGGTCGTGAGGCTTTACCGCACCGGCCACTCCGGCCGGTGATAGCCCAGCGGCACCGACGGCCGCGCCCAGTGGGCCGGCGTTTCCGACATCTGCACGACGGGCCTGAGATGCCGCAACGTGCCTGACGGCGTCTCGCTGGTCGTCGACCAGCGTTCCAATTCCTCCGCGCTGAACTCCTCCGGCACGCTCTTGAGCGCCGCCGCCGGCACTTCGCCGAGATCGGCCATCCATTTGCCGACCTGGGCGAGCGAGATGCGCACCAGCCAGCTGCCGCCCTCCCGTGCGCGGCGTTCGAGCGCCACCATGGCGCCGAACGCCATCAGATAGCCGGTGCAATAGTCGATCGCCGAGACCGGATAGAACTGCGGCCCGGCATTCTTGCCCTCCGCCGTCATGACCGGCACGATTTCGGCCTGGCGCGAGGTCATGCCGCTCACGGTCTGCACCACGGTGTCGAAGCCGCGGCGCTGGGCCCACGGGCCGGTGTGGCCGAAGGCGCTGAGCGAGACATAAACCAAACCGGGTCGCAGCGCCGCCAGCTCCTCCGGTGAGAGGCCGCGGGCGCCCAGGCTGCCGGGCCGGTAGCCCTGCGAGAAGACGTCGGCGCCGCGGATCAGGCCGCGCAGGGTGTCGAGGTCGGCGGGCTGGCGCAGGTCGAGCTGGGCCGAGAGCTTGCCGTGGCCGGTGTCCCATTCCTGGTAGCCTATGTTGGGCAGGTGGGCGCCGGTGATCTTCATCACCTCGGCGCCGTGCTCGGCCAGCGTGCGCGCACCGGTCGGTCCCGCGAGCACGCGCGTGATGTCGACCACGCGGATGCCCGACAGCGGCCGATCGCCAGCGGGAAGCGGCTCCGGCGCGCTGTCGGCGATGCGCACGATCTCCAGCAGCGGCAGGGCGGCGACCGCGGCGGCCTGCGGATGGGTCGCCCACTCGGCCTTGCTGCGCACCATGCCGCCGGCGCCCTTGGCGGCGATGATCGCCTCCTCGAGGTCAACCGCGTTCCATTGGGCGACCGCGCGCGTCACCGCCGCGCGATCCTCCTCGACGCCCAGCACCTTGAGCGCGGCCGCGCGATGGTTGGGGAAGTTGCAATGGAGGTAGCTCCAGCGGCCGTCCTTCGTCGGGTAGCAGCCCATGATGGCATTGCGCCGATGCGGCAGCTCGCCCTCGCCCAGTTTCATGTAGGTGCCGCTGCGCAGCGAGGCCGTGGCCTGGCGGAGATCGACGCTGAGCTGCTGGCGCCGCCCGGTGCGCCGCTCCCACAGCACGGCAGCGGCGAGGCCTGCAGTCGCGACGGTCGCGGCGCCGGCCACGCCGACGCGGAACGGCGTCGGCAGCACGGGGTCGCTGCCGCCGGTGAAGGTGACGTCGGTGGAGGCGTCGCGAGACCAGCCAGCGAGCGGCAGGATGGTGCGCAGGGCTTCTTGAGGCAATGGTGTCATCCCGAACGAAGTGAGGGATCTTTGCTGTGGGCTTAAGGATCCCTCGCTACGCTCGGGATGACAAGGTGCGCGCTCGGGATGACAAGATGTGCGCTCGGGATGACAAGGTGCGTGGCGCGACGCCCGACCTACAGGCCCATCAGTCTCCCGATGGGATGCGCGAACACCGCGGCCAGGGAGGCGGCGGCCAGGCCGGCCGATCCCACCGGCCGCCAGGTCCGGCGGCGCTCCTCACGCTTCATCTCCTCGCCCAGCTCGAAGGTGACGCGCGGATAGAGCCACATGCGCAGCAAAATCAGCAGGCCCACGAACCAGGCGAAGATGCCCAAGTGCAGGACGATGGCCGCAGCCCCACCGAGCGTGTGCCCGAGGTCGTGCGAGGCGGCATAGTTCACGATCAGCCAGCCCACGGCCAAAGCGGCGATCTCGACCAGCAGGTGATAGAGGAAGGCGTAGCGCGGCCGGGCCAGGTCGGCGACTCGCTCGAGCTGCTGCTTGACCGCCAGCGCCGGCGCTTGCTCACCGGTGACGGTCGCCAGAAACAGATAGCCGGAGCCGCCCAGCTCGAGGTCGACGCCGAGGCCGCCGGCGCGCGGTTCCACCCGCGCCGTCAGGTGAATCAGCTTGCGGCCGCCGTCGTTGGTAAGGCGAAGCACTTCGTCGAACGAAACGAATGCAACACGCGTGTCGTCGGCCAGGGTGCCGACGTACGAGACGGCGGAACTGTCCCCTGCAGCCCGCACCAGCACCTCGTTGCAGGCCTCCAGCGCCTGCCGGGTGACGCGGACGGCGTGCCGGCGCCTGACGATTTCGCGAGTTTGCATCCAACTGAAACGCCTAGAGCGACCGCCGGTTCCCCCTCTTCCTCTCGACCGGCGGGTCGGCAAAAGCGCGATGACTTTCACTTGAATTACGCCGTCGGCCCGGCACGTGCGCCGCTTCGCTGCGGGAGCCGGGCCGACGGCCAAAGCAAAAGTCATCGCGCTGTAAGGCGCGTTCGAGCTCGGCGAGCAGCGCCAGCAGTTCGTCGATACGGTCGCGGCCGACGCGGCGGGCGATCTCGCGGTGGATGCGGTCGAGGAAGGGTGCGGCGCCGGTCACCATGGCCGAGCCCTTGGGCGACAGCGACAGCAGGCTCTGGCGCGAATCGGCATCGCCCGGCCGGCGCCGGAGATAGCCCGTGGCCTCGAGGTCCTTGAGGATGCGCGACAGGCTCGGCGCCAGCAGGTAGGAGCGGCGCGCCAGTTCCGCGGCATCCATCTCGCCGTCGAGATAGAGCACGCGGATCACCCGC
Organism: Asaia bogorensis; assembly: GCA_945889625.1. Lineage (GTDB taxonomy): Bacteria > Pseudomonadota > Alphaproteobacteria > Reyranellales > Reyranellaceae > Reyranella. Next base: position 72,751 of record CAMDCE010000020.1, read on the forward strand.
CACTGCGGCTCGGTGACCCCACCCTTGCGGTGGTGCGGGCGGAAACAGGACATCACCGCCTCGCGCGCGCGCAGGAGCGCGATCGGCAGCGAGCGCCGGTCGTCCATCAGGCGGGCGCGCGGGAAGTCCGCGACGCGCTTGCGGTCGGTCATGCCCGACCCATCATGGTGCGTCGACGACGAAGTTGCCGGCCTCGAAGACGACCGGCGCCGCCGCCGGGTCGAAGCTGACGCCGGCCGGATCCTCGCCTCGGCCGACGGCATTGAGCTGGCTGTTCAGCATGCGACGCAGCATCAGGATGCCCTGGTCGCTGGTCGCGAGATGTTCGTCGGAATGGAAGGTGATGGCGCCCTGGCCCACCTGCGCCTCCCAGTCGCCGGGAAACTCGCGGCGTTCCTCGGGCGTCATGTCGGCCCAGCGCTTGCGGTTGGTCGCGGCGCCGACACCTTTGGGCAGGAACACGCCCTTCTCGCGCACGCGGCCGGCGGTGTAGATGCGGTAGTGCGTGTCGTCGATCGGCAGGGTCCAGCCGATGCTCTCGACTCGGCCGTAACTCCCGACATAGGGATTGGGCACGACGCGCAGCGTCGGCAGCGCCACCTCGGTGGTGCGGTGCATCATCTTGCCGCCCTCGAGCGTGCGGACCGAGAACACCTTCACGCCGCGCTCGGTGTAGTCCCACTTCACCTTGGGCATCTGGTTCATGACTTCGGTGAACTGGGTGCCGCTGAAATTGCCGTGCAGAATCGGCACATGATAGGTGTCGAGCACGTTCTCGTAATGCTGCAGCCAGTTGCACGGCACCACGGCGGCGCCGCCGCTGCCGATGCTGGTGTCGTCGGCATCGATGAATTCTCCGTCGGCCAGAACCTCGAGGCACTCGTAGCGCGGCAGCACCGGCTTCTTCCCGGGCGGGCCCATGTAGGCGAAGATCAGGCCGTATTGCTCGCGCACCGGATACCACGGCTGGCGCACCCTATCGCGCAGCTTCCCGCCCTCCGGCTCGCAGGGCTGTTCGAGGCAATGGCCTTCGGTGTCGAACAGCCAGCCGTGATAGCAGCAGCGGATGCCACGCTCCTCGACCTTGCCGTAATAGAGAGTGGTGCCGCGATGGCAGCAGCGCGCCTGCACCAGCCCGGGCCGGCCGGTCTTGTCCCGGAACAGCACCAGGTCCTCGCCCAGCACGCGGACTTCGCGCGGCGTATCGCTGGCATGCGAGACCAGCCCGACCGGATGCCAGTAGCGGCGCATCAGCTCGCCCATCGGCGTGCCGCGCCCGACTTCGGTCAACGCCGCGATATAGCTCGAGGGTTTGGTGGTGTAGCCGGTGCCGCTGTCCATGGAAACGCTTCCTTGCTTTGGGAAGGAATATCGTTAACACGTTAAGCGTCAGCTGCAGGGCCGTCAATATTGTGCAAACGGCCGCCTACTGCAGGCCGATCGTGCGGTCGTACTCAGCCTCGGGAATGCCGTAGAAGCCGTTGGAGGCGGCGCGCAGCCCCTCGCGATCGATGATCCTGACCAGGCTACGATTGGCGCGGATCAGCCCGCGCCCTTCGAGGTCGTGCAGCGCCACGGTGACGCCCGGCCGCCGCACGCCGAGCAGGATGGCCAAAAATTCGTGGGTGATGATCAGGTCGGCGTCGCCCACCCGGTCGTGCCACATCAGCAGCCAGCGCGCGAGCCGCTCGTCGAGCCGGCCGCGGCCGTTGGCCAGCGCCGTCTGGCTGGCCTGGGCGATGAAGACATTGACGTAGCGCAGCAGAATGGCGGCGAGCGCCGGACTGGACTTCATGGCCTTGCGCAGAGCGACGCTGGACATACGCTGCGCCGTTCCGGCCGACTGCACGAGAGTCTCGTTGGCCGAGCGCTCGTCGCCCAGCACGACGCCGAGGCCAGTGATGCCTTCGCGGCCCACCATCCCTACTTCGATGCGATGGTCGGGCACCGTCTTGCCGACGACCGAGACGTGGCCGCTCTCGACGAAATAGACGTGCTTGATGACCTCGTGCGGCGCGTCCAGCACCTGGCGCGCCTGGAGCGACGCGGGTTCAAGCAAGGCCGACAGTTGGCGAAGATCGCGCGACGGCAAGGCGGCCAATAGACGATTGCGCGGGCCCGAATCGGGCGAATTCATGTGTCTACCTCCATTCGGGGCAAGAGCACATGAACTCTCGGCCGCCCACTCCGGACCTGGAATCAGGCCTGGCAGGCGGTCACATGACGTTGCGCCAGCGCAGCACCATTAGCAATGCGCGACGCCGCGGTGTCGGTTTGTACGGAAGGGGACGAACGTGCCTTATTGGCAATAGTCCGCGTGTTGTCAGCGTCTTAGCGGCGGCGGGATTTCTTTGTCGGTGGGACCGGTAGTTGTATCGGTTTGCGCGGAAAGCTTCTCCGCGAGGCGGCGAAGCCCCAGCCGCGTGACGCGCAGGCCCCGTGCACCTTCCTCGATCAGGGCCAAGGTGCGCAGTCTCGACAAGTCGAAGGAACGCAGATCCTTCGGATCGGCAAGGCCATGCGCGACCCGCCGAAGGGTGAGTTCCTCGTTGGGACTGAGCGGAGCATGCAGCCCGCGATCCATGGCAATCCCCTCTCCCTGCAGGAAATCTAGGCGCGTGCCGTGAGGAACGTCCGCAATTGTACGATTCCGTACAGTGCGTTACCAAC
>CAMDCE010000021.1 GCA_945889625.1 Asaia bogorensis
TGGTGCTCGACACGGTTCGTCTTGGCTGCCGCCGGTAGGGGCATCCCGTCTTTGACCCACTGCACAATCCGATCAACCCGCTGGCGGACACGGCTTGCGGTCTCCGGGGTCTTCGTCCAGATCGGCGCCAGCATGGTGTTGATCAATGCCGCGTCGACGGCCTTCACGGGCCGCGTGCCTACTGTGGGGTAGGCGTAGCTCGCCAGCGTCGAGCGCCATTGCGCCTTGTGCTTGTCGTTGCGCCAGCCCGCCTCATGCACCTCGATGAACTTTTCCGCGGCAGCTTTGAACGTGATGTTCTCCGCGCTTTCCTTGCGGGCAGCATCGCGAGCGGCGAGACGGGCCTCGATAGGGTCGATGCCGTCTGCGAGCTGCTGGCGGGCTTGCCGCGCACGTTCGCGGGCCTCTGCCAGCGAGAAGTCGTTAATGCTCCCCAGGCCCATCTTTCGGGCGCGGCCATCGACCATGTAGCGGAAGACCCAGGACTTCGTCGGCCCGGTGCCGTCCACGTCTGCCACCTGGAGGTAAAGATTGCCGCCGTCGCCGTAGAGGGCCGGCTCCTTGGCCGCGGCGATGGCCTTCACCGACAGCTTGTTGATACCTCGCGCCATAGACGCCTCCGAGTTCGACGCATCCAAAAATCAGTATGCACATTACTACGTACAAACGACCTTTGGACGGTATTGGAACGCTTTCGAGACGTCTAGAGGGAAAAATGCCGATGGCGCGGGATTTTTTGTAGACTGTTAGAGTGTACTGGACCCTACTAGAGGTTATCTACACGGCCTTCCTCTCCGCCATTACCTTAAAGCTTTTCAACCCCTGCGCGGGCGCAATCCTCGTCTTCTTGTGCGGTCCCACCGCCAACGCCGCAGGCACCGATCAGGACACCTTGACGGAAGATCGGCACGGCGCCTTGGCCATAGAACATATGGTTGCCTTCGGCCATGGCGATACCGCGCAAGGTCGGATGGTCGGCACGTGGCGTCAGATCGCCACTCGGGCGTCCGAAGGCGGCAGAGGCCATGGCCTTGCCTTGGCTGCCGAAGGAGCCAGCCCACATGGCGCCATCCATGCGCTGAAAGGCAAGGAGCCGTCCGCCGGCGTCGCACACGGCGATATTCATCTTGGCGCCGATCTGGTTTGCCTTCTCGATGGCGCCGGCGATCACGCGATTGGCATCCGCGAGGGTGAGGGTCATGAGGTCAATCCTTTCCGGTCAGAACTCGCCAGGATGCTGGCGCTCGTCGAGTCGCCGGGAGGCCTGGTCAGGCAAATACTACTACAGCGCAGAGGTCTGCCGGCTGAGCCCGATTGGGCGGAATGGTTGCAGGGGACGACGATCGTCCGCGGCGCTTACACGCGCTCGAGGATCGACAGGCCTCGGTTGCGATCGATCAGGTAGATCAAGCCTCGATGGTCAACGTAGACGTCGTTGCTGCAGACGCGCTGGGCCCCCGCCGGCACGTCCGGGATCCACCAGGCGGCCTGCTTCATCGATAGGGGATTGGCGATATCGATCACCCTGAGCCCGTTGGCAAACCAGGCGGCGGGAACCTCGTTGCCGACGATGGTTTCGACGGGCTGGTGGCAGGCCGTCATCAATGGCGTCTCGGTCCCGACCAGCTCCGGCAGCTGGAAACAGCTGACCGGTATCGGCCGGGTCTCGTCGGTGATGTTCACCATCCAGAGCGCCGCCGGCAGCTCTGGCGAGAGCTTGGGATCCAGCGGCTGCACGTGCTCATCGGCGACCAGCATCCAGCGATGGCCGGCGATCGGCACATCGATCGGAACCAGGCTGTGCGTGGGCCAGCCGAACGGCGGACTCCAGTCGAGATGAGAGATCAGCTTCGGCTTGGTCATGTCGCTGATGTCGAGGATGACGCCGCCGCCGTACCAGTAGCTGACATACAGGCGATCGCCGCGCCGGATCGGATGGTGGCAGCGGTGGTTCTTCGCCTTCCAGCCCGGTGTTTCGCCGCCGGCGGTCCACTGCCCCTCCATCCACCAGCGGCCGACCTCCTCGGGCCGGGTGGGATCCTTGAGGTCGAGGATCATGACGATGGTGCCGACATAGCCCTCCTGCTCCGTGGAGATGTGGGCGTAGCGGCCATCGAAGGTGAACCGGTGCACACCCGAGCCCGCGCATTCCCAATGGCAGATGTCGCGCGGGCTGCCCGGTCGGCTGACGTCGAAGATGCGCAGCCCGACGAAATCGCCGGCCGGCTTGTCGCCCCGCGTGCGCTCGCGGTTCACCAGCATGATGTCATTCGCCACCCGTACCTTGTGGGAATGCAGCCCCGGCGGAATGTCGACCGAAGCGACGATCTTTGGATTCGCCGGATCGCTCACGTCCAGGACGGAGGTCCCGTGCGGCGGCTGCATGTGCCCGACATAGGCGTAGTTGCCGTCGAGGACGACCTGGCCGCCGCCGGCGATATCGACCCAGGCAACCTCGCGAATGCCGGAACCCTGACCCATGGTGTTTTCCCCCTCGGAATATTGACGGACGAACGCGTCAGCCCCCTCGTATCAGCCCACTGGCAGCTGTTCGAGCAGCCGACCCTTGCCGGGGAGAGGCGTGTCGAACTTCATGGTCTGCAGCACCGCCCACAACGCTGCCTGATTGGTGGTGATCACCGGCTTGCCGAACTGGCGCTCCCAGGCGGCAATCCAGTCCATGGTCGGGAAGTTGCCGCCCGGCACCATCAGCGCGTCGACATCCGGCCGATCGATCCGGCGAAACGCCGCCTCGGCCATGCCGGCGTCCATCTTGCCGATGGCGTAGGCATTGGCAGCACCCAGGCTTTCCGAGGCGACCACGGTGATACCGTACTTCGTTTCATAGTAGCGCCGCGCCCGTCCGATCACTTCTTCCGAATAGGGCGTCGCCATGGCGACCCTCGATGCCTTGAGGGCGTTCAGCGCCCGGCCGATCGCCTGGGCGGAGGTGAGCGACGGCACGCCCGACGCCTCGGTCATCCGCTTCACCGTCACCGCATCGTAGTCGTCGGTGAACAGGCTCGCCGAGGTTTGCGCCAGCGCGATCACCTCGACCCGCGCTTCGCCGAGCAGCTTCGCCTGATAGGCCACGTCGGCATCCAGGCTCGGTGAGAACGGCGTGTTGCCGCCCTTGCCGAGCCGGCCCGCGTGCACCTGCAGCTCCGCGGGCAAGCGGCAGTACTCGATCTCACCCGTGGTGTTGGTAGAGGGAACCAGGATCCCGAAATGCCGCGGCATTACCGCGCCTTCATAGGCGCGGGGCGGGCGGCAGGCGTTGTAATCAACGCCGGGAGCCTGCGCGGTTCAGAAAAGACAAAGTTACCAGTCAGCGGCATGACATCGTTCCTTCCTTCGGTACCGCGCCCACGGCCACCTAGAAAAACACATACGCCCGGACGACGACGTTCTTGCGGCACCGGGCATTGGCCGGCGCGGTCGGGTCGATGCAGGCGGTGTGGAAAGACCAGCGCGAGACGGAGCCGTCGGTGACGGAGTCGTAGCACTTCAGCATCGAGACCTCGGTCGACGTCTGCCGGGGAAACCAGTACCACTCGTGGCTTGGACGGTACGTGAAGCGGGTGGTCTCGCCGACGCGGTCGTCGTAGATTCGATAGTTGGTGATGTACGCTTGGTCGGCAAAGGAGGGCCAGGCGCAGAGCACGAACGGGAACTGCTCGACCGTCTCCATCGGTTTGGCGAGGTTGATCGACACGAACCGCCGCGACATCTTCCTGTCGGCTTCTTCCTCCGTGTAGTTCTGAGTGCGCCCGAAGTTGCGCAGGTTCTTGGTGAGCAGCTCACGGCAGCGCACGCGCCCGCTGTTGTCGTTCAGGTCGTTGTGCACGAGGTTGACGTAACGGGCGTTCACACCGGGATTCTTGTTGTCCTGATCTTCCGTGCGGTCGCCCGCGTAGTCCTTGTCGAAGACATCGTGGTTGTAGACCAGGGCATCGGTCGCGCCGGGGAAGAACGCGAGAAGGAGCTTCTCGATCTCCGGGTAGAACACGCGCTCCACCTCGGCCGCATCGTAGAAGTTTGAGCACTTGGACTCGAGGTGTGCCAGCGAGACGCCGAGCCGGTCCATGCATTCGGGGCTGTTGGGCGAGAGGCCGGGGTAGTACTCGCCGATGCGCCGCGCGTCCCGCATCACTTGCGGGAAATAGAGGTTCCGCCGCCGGTTATCCTCTTCGTTCTTGAGCAGGATCGCTGCAACGTCGGCGTGCGCCGGGTCGCGCCACAGGGCGTTGGACGGAACGATGGAATAGCTCGGCCGATCGAAGACGGTATAGGCGAGCGGCAGCGCCAGTCCGCCTTCGGGGGCCTTGATGCTGTTCGACTCGCGGATGTACTTCACACACTCGTCGTAGTCGCGGAAAGCGAGGCCCCACCGGGTCTTGATCGGGCCGGGAGGCGCGTTGTCGATCATGTCGATCACGCGCTGGCTTTCGCCGCCGGCGATCTCGTTGAGCGCATCCTCGAGCGCCTTGGCGGTTCCCGCATCGCCGTTGCGGTCGAACGACATGTAGGACAGTCCGCCATTCGCTGCGATGGGCGGCGGCTGGCCCGCCGTGCACTGGAGCGTCGGCACATAGGTCGGTGAAGCTGTCGTCGCGCTGTTGTCGACCATCTCGAGTTGGCTCACGGCACACCTCCAGCTTGTTTGAAACCAGCGTGGCACACGGAGCCGGGGCTTTCCAGATCATGAATCTCTTGCAGATCATAAGCTCAGGTCATGCGAACGTGGGCCGTGCCAAATCGTGAGGGATCATGAGCAATACGGGCCTACCGGTCGAGGACCGCCTGCGGGTCGGCGTTCAGACCGTCCATCGCCGCACCGAACCGGCGGTCGGCGCTTGGCTGCCGATGATCGATGAGATGCGCACGTTGGTCGAGCTGGTTGAGTCCAGCGGCTACGATTCGCTGTGGGTTGGCGACCATATCTCCTTCCATATCGCCATACTCGATCCGTTGCTGCAGCTTGCCCAGGCTGCGGTGATCAGCCGGCGACTGGTCTTCGGCACGGGTGTCTACCTAGTGCCGCTGCGCCATCCCACGCCGGTGGCCAAGCAGGTTTCAACCCTCGATCACCTGACGGAGGGCAGGTTCATTTTCGGGGTCGGCGTCGGTGGTGAATTCCCCAAGGAGTTTGAAGCTTGCGGCGTCGCGGTCGCTGAGCGCGGCGCACGGCTGGATGAAAGCATTGCGGTGATGCGCAAACTGTGGAGCGGCGAGCCGGCAACTCATGAAGGCCGCTTCTTCAAGTTCGAGGGCGTGACGATGCAACCGCCGCCGCGCCGGGTGGGCGGTCCACCAATCTGGTGCGGTGGCCGCTCGGATGCCGCGCTCCGCCGCATCGGCCGCATGACCGATGGTTGGATGTCGTATGTCATCACGCCGGAGATGTTTCGCCAAGGGCTGGGGAAGATCGCAGCGGCCGCCACCGAGTCCGGTCGCGTCTTCCACCGCGGTTTCGGGACGGCCCATCTGTTGTTCACATGCATTGATGACACCTACGAAAAGGCGCTCGATGCAGCGACCGCTTCCCTCAGCCAACGCTATGGGATGGACTTCCGCAAGGCCGCCGAGCGCTATTGCGCACTCGGCCCGCCGCAACGCGTCGTCGAGACTATCTTGCGTTTTCACGAGGCAGGAGTCCGCCACGTCATTCTCGATTTCGTCGGTCCGTATGAGGAGCGCGATCGTCAGATCGAGCGCTTCGCCTCGGAAGCGCTGCCGCTGCTGGCCAGGCTGCGCGATTCACCTGCATAGACCAGCGCGGCGGCATCGGCGAACGCATGCGGAACAGCGTAATTTGGAGGCCAGTACCCATACCGCGCGGCCATCGCTGAGTCGTTGAAGGCCGAGGTAGGAAACACTCACCAGGCCGTAGAAATCGTCAGGCGATGGACCGGTGCTGACGAACGGACCGTACACGAATGGATTGCCATGCGTGTCGCTGCCATTTGCCTTGGTGGCGCAACCGATCAGCCACGGTCGCCAAGAGAAGAAGCGGCTTAGTTCCATGCCACGAAGATGGCGCGCGCGGGCATGAGATGATGCCGATCCAATTGGTCGCGGACACCCAGGCCGGGCCAACAAGGCAGCGCAGCCGGATAGATGCTACGTATCGTGATTGGCGTTTTCGCAATGCAATGAAAGAGGGCGAACATGGGAAGGCTCGACGGCAAGGTCGCGGCGGTGACGGGCGGGGCATCCGGTATCGGTGAGGCGACGGTCAGGCGTTTCGTCGCCGAGGGCGCAAGGGTGGCATTCTGTGATCGGGACGGGGAGCGCGGCCAGCGCGTAGCGGCCGAGCTCGAGACCGCCGGCGCCACGGTCGCGTTCACGCAGGCGGACGTCGGTACCGAGGCCGCATGCCTCGCTTTCGTCAACGGTGCCGCGGACAAGTTCGGGCGCCTCGACATCCTCGTCAACAACGCCGGTATCCGCAAATACGAGAAAATTGACGAGGCGAGCGCGGCGAGCTGGAACGAAATCCTCAACGTTAACCTGATGAGCTACGCCTTCTGTGCCAAGGCGGCGATTCCGCTAATGCGCCGCGCCAAGGGCGGGGCCATCGTTAACGTCGCCTCCGTACGTTCCGTCGTCGCAGGCGGCGGCAACCTGCAGTACGACACCACCAAGGCCGCGATCGCGGGTTTGACGCGGGCGCTCGCCGCCGATCACTCGCCGGAGGGCATTCGTGTGAACGCCGTCGGCCCAGGCCCGATTTTCACGCCGTTCCATCAGCGCCGCCTCGAAGCGGCTGGCGAGTCTGTCGCGCAGTACAACGCCAGCGCCGCGCGAGGCACCATGCTGAAGCGCCCGGGAAGGGCCGAGGAGGTCGCCGCCGCGATACTGTTTTTAGCCTCCGACGATGCTTCCTACGTCACCGGCGCTCTGCTGTTCGTGGACGGCGGTATGACGGCGCTGTGAGGAATGTTCAGCCGGCGCTCCGATGGCGCCCGGTTTGCCGAGCGGCTCCGCAATCGCCATGGCGTGATCGCGGCCCATGGCTGGCGCAGGCAACCGCTCGCTAGGGGGACTGTGTTAGTGATCATTCATCCCTTCGCGCGCAGGTCCCAAAGGCAAAGCCTTGAGGTGCCGGCTGCATCACAACATTTAGCGGCTGGCATTCCCCATCCATTCGGCGCTAGGCTTTCTCTATCAGCGTGGGACCTGATGAAGTCGAGGTCTCCATTTCTACTGCTGCCCTATTACGGGCATGAACGTTCTAGGCTTGGCCTCTGACGACGCGCCATCTGAGGATGAGACGGGTCGCTTTGAGATGGTCCAGTGCCTTTCCTGTCGCAGGTTTCACTTGGTCGCCCCCTCCAAAGGACCCCTGCCACCGGCCGACGACAAGTGAGAGCAGCAGGGCTGGTGAGGAAAGGCAAAGTGACGATGGCTATTCACAAGAGCATTCTTGAGTGGCAGGCGGCGAACCCGACCATCACCTGGATCTTTTGGGGTCTCATCTGGGCAATCGTCCTTTATTTGTTGCTCTGGCCGAGCCCGGCTGGCGGAGTTTAGAGAAACTGAGGAAACGGTTCCATGGACGGTATTCAGACCAACACTTCTGCGAAGGCGGTAGCCGAGAGCTGGCTCGGCGACTTCGCGGCGGCGCTCGCTTCCGGCAATGCCGCGCTCCTGGCGGCGCTCTTCGCGGACGAATGTCATTGGCGTGACATCCTCGCCTTCACCTGGGACCTGCACACGATCTCCGGCGCCGAGGCCATCGCCGGGCGGATGGCGCCTGCCGCGACCGGCATGGCGCCGCGCGCGCTGAAGCTGGCCGCAGGGCGCACGCCGCCCCGGCCCGTCAATCGGGCTGGCACCGAGGCGATCGAGGCTATCTTCACCTTCGAGACCAGGATCGGTCCCTGCAATGGCGTCGTGCGCCTGGTCTCCGAAGGCGGGAAGCCGCGCGCCTGGACGCTCATGACTGCGCTCGACGAGATCCGCGAGCATGAGGATCCGGCCAATGGCCGCCGCTGGCAGGACGTCGACTGGAAGCGCAATTTCGGCGGCGAGAACTGGGCCGACCGCCGCCGCCAGGCGATTGCCTACGAGGATCGCGATCCCGCCGTGCTGGTGGTGGGTGCCGCGCAAGCGGGGCTGATGATCGCCGCGCGCCTCAGCATGCTGGGCGTCGACGCGCTGGCGATCGACCGCGAGAAACGCATCGGCGATTCCTGGCGCCGCCGTTACCACGCGCTCACCCTGCACAACGAGACGCGGGTGAACCACTTCCCCTACATGCCGTTTCCGCGCTCCTGGCCGGTGTTCATCCCCAAGGACATGCTGGCGAACTGGTTCGAGCTCTACGCCGAGGCGATGGAGCTGAACGTGTGGACCGCCACTGAGTTGACCACCGCCACCTACGATGAGGCGGCAAAGCACTGGACCGTGACCCTGAAACGCGCCGACGGCAGTGAGCGGATCATGCACCCGCGCCACGTCGTCTTCTGCAACGGCGTCAGCACGATCCCGAAGATGCCGGACCTGCCGGGCCTCGGCGACTTCAAGGGCGCGGTGCGCCATTCGGGCGACGCCGGCAGCGGCTCGGACTGGAAGGGCAAGCGTGCGCTCGTGCTTGGCACCGGGACCTCGGGCCATGACGTGGCGCAGGACCTGGTCGTATCCGGCGCGGCCGAGGTCACGATCATCCAGAACAGTCCGACGCTCGTTGTCAGCCTGAAGGAGGCGCAGGCGCCCTACGCGCTCTATGACGAGGACATCTCCTTCGAGGATTGCGACCTGGTCGCGACGTCGTTCCCTTACCCGATCTACGCGCGCGCGCATCAGAACATCACGAAGATGAACGCGGAGGCCGACCGGAAACTGCTCGAGGGGCTGAGGAAGCGCGGCTTTAAGCTGACGTCGGGCACCGACGGCACGGGCTGGCAGATCATGTACCAGAACCGCGGCGGGGGTTACTACTTCGACGCCGGCTGCTCGCAGATGATCGTTGATGGCCGGGTCGGTCTGATCCCGTTCGCCGATATCGAGCGCTTCTGTGCGGAGGGCGCGCGCCTGAAGGACGGCACGGTGAAGGCGGCCGACCTGATCGTGCTTGCCACCGGCTACGAGGGCCAGAAAGAAGCCGTCCGCCCGGTGCTCGGCGACAAGATCACGGATCGCATCGGTCCGGTCTGGGGCTTCGACGCGGAAGGCGAACTCGCGGGCATGTGGCGGCCCACCGGTCAGCCCGGCCTGTGGTTCCTGGCCGGCGGCCTGGCGCAATGCCGCATCTTCTCCAAGGTGCTTGCGCTCCAGATCAAGGCACGGGAGCTCGGCCTCATCTCTTGAGCGGGGCGGACGGGAGGATTGTGCGAGCCGCTTCTGAGGGCGCCGGTGGGGCGGCAGGGCACGAGATGCTGCAGTCCTACGGCGAACTATCCGCCCAAACGCAGAGAACGTTGGACTTCAGGGTACAATCCTCCGCCATTACCGCCCACACAACTGTCTCCGGGCTAGCTGAAGTCGATGAAGATCCCAGTAAGCGCGGGCATCGACGGCAAGACCTCCCGACTTCGCTGGCCGGCCGAACGGCTGTTCTTTTCGCAGTTTTGAATGGCCACACCCTATTCAAGGCCCGCGACCGGAAGACTCGCCGGGCCCGGGCGCCGGTCCGCAAGAAGACGCTGGGCCTCCTCATCACGTCCGGCGTTCAGATACGCCCGCAACAACGTCGCTTCCACCAGATCCACCTGCGCCCGGCTGCCGCCCATACGCTCCCGATCGGGCAGCATCGGCACGATCAGCTCGATTGCCGCGGCGTCATCGCCCCGTTGGAAGGCCGCGAAAGCGCGCGCCGCTGCGGGGATGGTGGAGCCAGAGGGATAGCGGCCGGCTTTTACCAGTTCCTCGATGGCCTGGACCCAGCCCTCCAAAGCTGCGTCATCGCCGGCGGCGGCATAGGCGAGTGCTACGTGCCAGTCGGCGAGAGAAAAGCCCGGGCGTGGAATTTTCTCGCGCGCGTAGTCCACGAGCTTCGCCCAGCGCGCGTGGTCGCGGGGATGACCCGCCAGCTCCGATCGCCACAGAAACGATGAGGAATCCGAGAGCTTCTGGTGCACGGCGCCACGATGATCGTCTGCCGAGAAAGCGTCGTTGTAGAGACGAAGCCCCCCTTCCAGATTGCCGGCATGCAACTCGAACAGGCCAAGGTGCCAGTTCAGGTGGCCGAACAACCCGCCACCGCGATCGTAAAGCGGAAGCCAGTCGCGCATGAAGGCGATGCCGCTGTCCCGTTCGCCGGTTTCATAACAGAGATGGGCGAAGGCGTGGGCGCCATAGGCGTTACGCCGGACCTGGGCCAGGGAGCGTTCTATCCTGGGGCGCGCCGCGTCGTGCCGACCGATTTCCGACAGCGCCATGCCGTAGTGGGCTTCGAACCACCAATCCTCGCCATAATGCGGGGCAAGCGGGTCCAGAAAATCGACAAGGCCGTGTTCTCGGCCAGGCAGGCCGGACATCCCGATCAACCCACCCTGATTGGCGGCGAGGCTCAACACCAGCGCGTCGCGCGGCCACGTCTCGACATGGGTGCGGAGCGCGGCCAGTGCCGCGACGGCCTGGCCGGCAAACAAGTGACGAAAGACATCGACATGGCTGAGATCGCGCGCTGAACCTCCTTCCGTGAGGGTCAGTGCCGTGGCGAGAGACTCGCGCATGTCCGCAAGGTTGCCCGCGAGTTGAAAGGTACGGGCCTTGCCGATATGAGCCAGGGCGAACCCTGGATCGGCAGCAATGGCGCGGTCGAAAGCCGCGGCGGCACCGGGGTAGACGGTCAGGAGAAGGTCGACGCCCTCGACGTAAGCATCGCGCGCGGCGGCGACAGTGGTAGATACCGGGAGGCCATAGCGGTCCGTCAGCATATCACCACCACCATCGCCAGTGTCGTCGCTCGGAGTTGGGCGCCATGCTCGACCTTCTCTTGATCCACGGGCACTTCGATCACGGCGAACAGATGGAGGATTCGGCTTCCAGCCGCATAGCCAATCCGCCGCCATTACCCTAGAGCCAGTTGACCGGGCCGAGGAAGTCCCGCTTGCCGACCGGTACGCCACGATGACGCAGGATGTCGTAGGTCGTCGTCACGAAGAAGAAGAAATTCGGCAGGGCGAACTGTTGCAGATAGTCGTTGCCCTTCAACTTCCGTTCGTTGCCGCCGGCAGTCCAGGCGATGACCTTGCCCTCCGCGCCGTCGACCTGCGCGCGGGTCAGGGACTTCACGAAGGCCAACGCGGTTTCGACGCGGCTTTTGGCGGCAGCGAAGCTGGTGTCGTCCACTGCCGGCGTGGCGGGCGGGGTGACGCCGGCCAGGCGGCCGCCGGTGTTCATGCCGAAATCCGCCGACTGACGGATCTGCCGGGCGAGGCAGAACATGTCCGGATACAGCCGGTCCTGCAGCAGGGCCGATTCCTCGATCTTGTTGGCGGCGCAATGCGCAGCGGCCTTGTCGATGATACCGACCAGCGCGCCGAGCTGCTGGGCGCAGGGAGTTACAGCTGCGTCATAAAGGGAATAGGTCATTTGGATCGCTCCTCCGGTAAGATTCCATGGGCAAACCATAGGCTGAGCCCGGTCCTCCGGCCAGCAGGTCTGGTGCTGGAGACCTGGTCACGCAAATACTACTACAGCGAAATGCGGCGCGGCGATCTCGCTCGGCCAGGTTCGGCGGACCGATCGGCTTGGTCACTACACGCGTGTCGGTAGACGCCAGCCCTACGGGACGATTAGCAGCCCAAGTGGTCACTCCGCTGGCGGTGCACTGCGGATTGGTGCCCGCGGCTGAGGCGCCGACCAACTGTGTCCACTGATGAGTTTTTGGTGCATGGGCCAGAGATAGTTACGTTCACGATTACCAAGTTTGCTGTAGCTGCCTTTGTGGCGCGGCAGCCTCGTGAAGCGAATTTGGAGCAGGCACGTTCGCCTTGGTTACCCAGAGTAACCTAAACGCGGAGAGCGTTGGATCTCAGTTTCCAATCCTCCGCCATTACTCCTGACTCCTGCGGCAAATATTCTCCGGTCCAGTCGGGAGCCTTTGCCCCGAGCGGAGACGGCGGTCGTGCTAAGCTCACACCATGACCGATTCGCCCAAACTCATCGCGTTGCGCAAAGCCTTTGCCGCGTCGACCGCAGAGCTTCCTCCGGAAACCAGGAAGCAAATGGCCTGGGACGCCATTTCCCAGATCCTCGAGGCCATCGAAAAGGGCGTCTGCCCCTTGGGCGATTGGGAACGGCGGTGTCTTGCGGCGGCGATCACCAGCCTGCGCGGCGGCCACACCAACGAGGCACGGACCCGGGCGCGGCAGGCGCTGTGGCCGGAGGAGAACCGGCGCATGGCGGCGGTCGCCGGCTTTCCCGTCCGGCCGGGGATGTTTACTGTCGCCGAGCTCAGGCGCGAATTCGAGGCGGCGCGCGCCATGCCGGGGCGCGCCACCGTTCGACCGGCGGGTGCAAAGCCACCGCGCGAGTAGAGCGTGATGACTTTCAGTTGACCCACGCGTCGGCCCAGCTCTCGCAGCTATGGCGCGATGGCCAACCATCGCGCCATAGCTGCGAGAGCTATGCCGACGCGAAACGTCAAAGTCATCACGCTTTAGCGCATCACCTGCCGCCAGCCACGTTCAAGGTCGTTCCGGTGACGTAGCTCGCCTCGTCGGACGCCAGATAGAGCACGGCATTGGCGATCTCGCGCGGTTGGCCGATCCGGCGCATGGGCACGAGCTTGTGCGGGCTGTAGTCGCTGGTGCGCATGTCCTCGAATGTCTGGATCGTGCGTTCGGTCGCGATCGGGCCGGGTGCGACCGAATTGATGCGAATGCCATGCTCGGCGAGCTCGAACGCGGCGTCCCGGATGAAGCCATGGATGCCGGCCTTGGCGGCGGAGTAGGCGGCAGCACCGGCATGATGGGCCGTCCAGGGCGTGCCCTCGCGCGCGCCCGAGGACATGCAGACGATGGCGCCCGAGCGCTGTTTCATCATCAGCCGCGCCGCCGCACGCGTGCACAGGAAGGCCGACCGGAGATTGAGCCGGATGGTGAAGTCCCACTGATCGGCGGTCATCTCCCAGAGCTTGGCGTTGCGCGCGCCGCCGACATTGTTGACCAGCACGTCGACCCGTCCATGCTCGGCCGCGACGCGGGCAAAGGCGTCGTCGACCGGCGTCTCCTCGGTCACATCGGCGACGATCGTCGCCGGTGCCTTGCTGTTGGTCCGGATTTCAGCGGCCGCTTGCTTCAGGCGCTCGCCATCCAGATCCAGCAGCACAAGGACTGCGCCTTCCTCGGCAAATCGCTGTGCGATGGCGGCGCCAATCCCTTGCGCTGCGCCGGTCACCACAACGACCTTGTCCTGCATGCGAGCCATGGCTTCGTCCTTCCGTCCGATTTTCTGCAGACATATTAGAAGACCGGAGCCAAAGTGGACTCCGACAAATCGCTGGGGAGTGAAGAAATGTCCATGACGGGGGATTTGGCGACCGGCGCTCCGGCGGGTGGCATCGGCTTTGTCGACTGCTCCATGATGGCCGCAGCGCCGGCAGGTGGCGCGCAGTCGCATGACCATGCCCATGGTCATGCAGGCGTGCGGCGGCGCGAGGTCGTGGTCAACGGCAAGCGTGTCAAGACCATCGATATTCATGCCCATTGCTGCGTGCCCAAGGCGATGGCCCTGATCAAGCATCCCCTCGAGGCGCCGGGGCTGCTGATGGACGACACCAGCGTGCGCATCGCGGCGATGGATGCGCAGGGCATCGACGTCGAGGCACTCAGCATCAATCCTTACTGGTATCGCGCCGGCCGCGACGAAGCGGCCGAGCTGATCAAGATCCAGAACGAAACGCTGGTCGAGTTCTGCGCCGCCAACCCCGAGCGTTTTGTGGGCTTCGCGACCGCGGCGCTGCAGTATCCCGATCTCGCGGCGGAGCAGGTCGAACATGCGGTCAAGAAGCTCGGCTTCCGCGGTGTCGGCGTCGGCGGCAGCGTCGCGGGCGAAGAACTCGCCAATCCGAAATTCCATCCGTTCTGGAAGAAGTGCGAGGAGCTCGGCGTTTTGGTCTTCATGCATCCGCTGGGCACCCGCGAACTGGAGCCGAGCGGCCGGCTGGCCGGCAGCGGGCTTTTGACCAATACGATCGGCAATCCTCTCGAGACCACGATCGCGCTGTCGCACCTGATCTTCGAAGGCACGCTCGACCGCTTTCCCGGGCTGAAAATCTGCGCCGCGCATGGCGGCGGCTTCCTGGGGTCCTACGCCAACCGTTCCGACGCGGTGTGCCACGTCTTCCCCGACCGGGTAGGTCCGCTGCCCAAGAAGAAGCCGACCGCGTATCTGAAGGACGGTCAGCTATTCTTCGACACCATCGTCTTCACGCCCGAGGCGCTGCGCCACCTGATCGCCGAGACCGGTCCCGGCCAGATCATGATCGGCACCGACTATCCGTTCCCGTGGACCAGTACAGAAGTCGACCTCGTGCTCGCCACGCCGGGACTGAACGACGAGCAGCGCATCGCCATCCTCGGCGGCACGGCGGCGAAGCTGATGGGTATTTCTTGAGAACGCGGGAGGATGTGCCATGGCAGGTGATATCGATGTCGTGACGGAGCGGACTTCCGAGTCCAGGCCCTCGCCGGTCGTCGAAACTGCGTCGGGCCGGGTGAGGGGCGTCACGTCGGGTGGTGTCCATGTCTTCAAGGGCATTCCCTACGGAGCCTCGACCGCTGGCGCCAACCGTTTCATGCCGCCGCGCAAGCCCGAACCGTGGAGCGGCGTTCGCGAGGCGATCGCCTATGCCGGCCGCTCGCCACAGGCGCCCGCCAGTGCGCAGCGACCGGAGCTGGCGACGGTCTGGGGACCGGTCGACACGCTGCCGGTCGGCGAGGATTGCCTGACGCTGCACGTCTGGACGCCCGCAACGGACAGTGCCAAGCGGCCGGTCATGGTCTGGCTGCATGGCGGCGCGTTCTCCTACGGCTCGGCCAATTCGCCGCGTTACGACAGCACCAATCTTGCCCGGCGCAATGACGTGGTGGTCGTTGCCGTCAACCATCGGCTCAATATCTTCGGTCATCTCGATCTCTCGGCAGTAGGCGACGAGCGTTTCGAGCAGTCCGGCAATGTTGGCGTTCTCGATCTGGTGGCGGCGCTGCAGTGGGTGCGCGAACACGCCCAGCGCTTCGGCGGCGATCCGGGCAACGTCACGATCTTCGGCCAGTCCGGCGGCGGCGGAAAAGTGAGCGCGCTGCTGGCGATGCCCACTGCAAAGGGCCTCTTCCACAAGGCGATCGTGCAGAGCGGTGCCAGCGTGCGCTTCGCCGGACGCGAGCGCTCGACGCGGCTGGCCGACGCGGTGCTGAAGCATCTCGGACAGGGCAGGGGCCAGCTCGATGCCCTGCAGGCGCTGCCGCTTGAGCGATTGCAGGCGGCCGTTGTACCGGCCCAGGCGACCCTACCGCGTCCACGCCATCCGCTGCTCGACCGCTACAATTTCGGGCCGGTGATCGACGGTCGCGTGCTTCCCGCCCATCCCTTCGATCCCGCTGCGCCCGCCTTGTCGGACGACGTGCCGGTCATGGTCGGCGGCACCAAGGACGAGACGGCGATCTTCTTTGCGCCCGACGACGCGGTGTGGAACCGCACCGTCAGCGAGGACGAGCTCGGCAAACGCGTTGCGGCGGTTGCCGGCGACGCGGCCGACAATTTGCTGGCCTACTACAAGCGGCGCGATCCGGTCGCGAGTCCGTCGGATCGGCTGATCACCGCGCTCACGGCGTCGAACTTCGGGGTGCGCTCGGTGCTGCTGGCGGAACGCAAGGCCGCGCGCACACAAGGTACGTCCAGAGGGGCTCCGGTCTGGATGTACAGCCTCGACTGGGAGACGCCGGCGTTCGGCGGACGCCTGAAGTCGCCGCACTCCGTCGACGTTCCGTTCATCTTCGATACGCTGCATGTGATCGGCGACGCGCACCGCAAACCCGGCGCCCAGGCGCTGGCCGACCGCGTGTCCAGGACGTGGGCGACTTTCGTGCGCAACGGCAATCCCGGCAACGAAGCGATCCCGAAATGGCCGGCCTACACCGACAGGCAGCGCGCCACGATGGTTTTCGACGACGAATGCCGTGTCGTGGACGATCCCGATGGCGAGGTGCGGCCGCTGTGGAGCGAGGTCGCCACCGCCTGACGTTCGATCTCAGCGTTCAAGACCATCAATCCGGAGGAAATACATGGAGTTGAAAGGTAGCGTAGCCGTCGTCACCGGCGGCAATGGCGGGCTCGGCCAGCGCATTTGCCACGCTTTGGCGAAAGAGGGCTGTCACATCGCTGTGGTCTACGCCCAGAGCAAGGACCAGGCGACGGGTGTTGCGCGCGATCTCGAGAAGCACCAGGTCGCGGCGGCGGCCTTCGGTTGCGACGTGACCAAGCGCGACCAGGTGCAGAAACTGGTCGACGACGTGGTCAAGCGCTTTGGACGGCTCGACATCCTGGTCAACGACGCCGCCTACAACAAATCGATCCCGTTCAAGGATCTCGACAACCTCACCTACGAGGAATGGACCAAGATCATCGACATCAATCTCACCGGCCCGATGCTGCTCACCAAGGCCGTGGGGCCAGTGATGAAGAAGCAGGGCCAGGGGCGCATCGTCAACATATCCTCGGTCGCGGGGCTGGGACCCACCGGCTCGTCGATCGCCTACGCCGTCTCCAAGGCAGGCCTGATCCATCTCACCAAGTGCATGGCCGTGGCGCTGGCGCCCGAGGTACTGGTGAACTGCGTGGCGCCCGGCCTGCTCGAAGGCACACGGGCCACGGCCAACCTGCGGCCCGAGGTCGTCGAGACCGGCCGCAAGGCCTCGCTGCTCGGCAAGGCCGCCGACAAGGACGACTGCGCCGACCAGGTGGTCACGATGTGCCGCACCAATACGATGACCGGCCAGACGATCGTCATCGATTCGGGCCGCACGTTTCACTAGCAAGCCTTCCTCCCCCGTCCTCGGGGGAAGTGTCAGCGTATTACGCTGACGGAGGGGGTCGGAGGCTCGGTCATGACTCATGACCCCTCCGTCGCCGTATAGCGGCGACACCTCCCCCGAAGACGGGGGAGGGAAATGATCTTGCTAGAGCTTCAACTCCGGCACCGCCATCCAGCGCTGCTCGTAGACGCTGCGATAGGCGAGGTCGGCGAGCTGAACCGCCTTGGCGCCTTCGACCAAGGTCGGCAGGTACGGTGCATCCTCCGCGACATGCCGCAAGAACAGCTCCCAGCACTGGCGGAAGGGAGTCTTGCCCGGCTGATCCGGCACTTCCTTCCAGTCAGCCATCAGGTCCACGCCGCCAGGCCGGGCGGCCTTGATGAAGGCTTCCGGCGTCTCGGCCGCGGACTGCGTGTAACAGCGAAAACGTCCTGCCACGGCCGAGCCCTCGGTGCCGTCGATCTGCACCACCATCGTGTCGTCACGGCGCGGCCGCGCCGCCCAGCTGTTGTTGATCATGCCGACTGCGCCGCCCTGCATCTTGAGCAGGGCGTAGTTGGTATCCTCGGCGTCGACGGCGTAGTGCTCTCCGCGTTCGTCGACGCGCTCGGGGATGGCTGTGCTCATCAGAGCGCACACGCCGGTGACCGGCGCCACGAGCCGGTCGATCATGTAGCGCCAGTGCGCCATCATATCGAGCGCCAGCCCGCCGCCTTCGGACTTCTTGTAGTTCCAGCTCGGACGCTGGCATTCCTGTTCGGCACCGTCGAAAATCCACGAACCGGCGTCGATTCTCACCGACAGGATGCGGCCGAAGAAGCCGGACTTGCTGACGGCCAGCAGCCGGGCGTAGCCGGGCAGGAACAGCTTGTCCTGGATGACGCCATGCTTGACGCCGGCCCGCTCGGCCAGCCGCGCCAGTTCCATCGCCTCGTCGACCGTCGGCGCCGTCGGCTTCTCGATGTGGATGTGTTTGCCGGCGGCGATGGCCTGCCGGACACGCTTGGGACGATCGCCGGTGGCGGCGCAATCCATGAAGACATCGTCCGGACCGGCGAATGCTTCCGCGAGGCTGGTGGTCCAGCGTTGGTTGCCATGCGCCGCGGCCAGCGCAGACAGCGTCTTGGCGTCACGCCCGACGAGCAGCAGCTCCGGGATCAGCCGGTCGCCGTTGGCGAGCGGCAACCCGCCTTCGGCGGCGATGGCCAGGAGATTGGCCATGTGCTGGGTCGTCCCCATGCGGCCTGTGGCACCGTTGATGATGACGCCGATCCGACGATCGCCCATGCCTGTCTGCTCCAATCGTCTTTTCATGCTCATTTGGACCGCGAGCCTCCGGCTCGCTCACGATCTTGAGCGAGCCGGAGGCTCGCGGTCCGGAAGACTAAGATCCGGCCATTACTTCCTTGAAGCGCCGCAAGGTCTCGATCTGATCGCCGAGCTTCGGCATCCGGTACATGGGATAGAGCATCACCATCTGGGCGCCGAGACGCTTCCAGCCCTCGGCGGCGGCGACCCACAGCTTCGGATCGGGCGTGTCCATGCGCAGCCATCCTTCGAGGCCGAAGGCGGCGGGATCGCGTCCGAATGACGTGAGATGCTCGCGCAGCATCGCCAGCTTCGGCTCGGCCACCTCGGGTGTCATGATCGGCATCCAGCCGTCGCCGATACGCGCGGCGCGCTTGACGACGGCGTCCGACGATCCGCCGAACCAGATCGGGATCGGGCGTTGCACCGGGACAGGCAGGAGGTTGACGTCGACCAGGTTGTGAAACCGACCGGAGAATGAGACCAGGTCCTCGGTCCACAAGCGCCGCATCACCTCGATCTGTTCGGCCTGCCGCGCACCGCGTGTCTTCCATTCGGTGCCGAGTGCCTCGTACTCGACATGGTTCCAGCCGACGCCGACCCCGAGGCGCAGCCGCCCGCCACTCAGGATGTCGACCTCGGCCGCCTGCTTGGCGACGACCCCGGTCTGTCGCTGAGGCAGGATGAGCACCCCGCTGCACAGCTTGATCGTCTTGGTGACGGCAGCGAGGAAGGCCATCGTCGTGAAAGTCTCGTGGAAGGGATCGTGCTCGCTGTAAGTGGGCTTCCAATCGCCGCGCGGCGCCGCGCCAAAGACGTGATCGGCGACTTCGATGCAGTGGTAGCCGAGGCCTTCGGCGGCTTGCGCCCAATCCCGGATCTTTGCCGGGTCGGTGCCTATGTCGCGCGTCGGGAAGAGGCAGTTCAGCAACATTGAAGACTCCTTACTTGAAAGTGCGAGCGGCCAGCTCCGCCGCGGCGCCTCGCGCGCGGGTGACGCCCTCGCGCGCCATGTCGGAACACAACCCGGTATAGGCGGTCGGGTCCAGCAGCTTCGCGATCGCCTTGCGATCCATGTGCGCGGTCAGGCGCTTGTCTGCCGCCAGCAGGTCGGAGAACGACCGACCTTCGACGAAGGCGGCTTGCGCTGCGTCATACACGACATCATGCGCATGCTGGCGACCGATCGCCGCCCCGAGGTCGAGCATCACCGCTTCCGCCATGATCAGCCCGCCGCCCAGGTCGAGGTTGGCGCGCATGCGCTTGGGATCGACGCGCAAGCCGCGCATGATCTCGCCCAGCCGGCTCAACATGTCGCCCGTGGCGATGCAGGCGCGCGACTCGGCGCTGTCCATCATCAGGCTGGTGGTGCGATCGGCCTCGTGCTCGGTCGTCATGGCTTCGAGCGCCAATGGCACCAGGGAGCGCACCTCGGCCGACGCTGCGATGATGTCCTGGCAGAGCTTCGGATTGCGTTTCTGCGGCATGGTCGAGCTGCCGACGGTGCCGGGCGGCACGGGCTCCTCGACCTCGCCGAACTCGGTCTTCATCAGCGTGTAGACCTCGCGCCCGATCTTGCCGCAGGTCGCGGCGAGCAGGCCCAGGATGCAGATGTTTTCCGCCAGATGGTCGCCAATCGCGCGCGACGGCACGGTCATGGAACCGAAGCCCAGCAGCCGGCCGATCGCCTGCTGCACCGGCGGACCTTGATTGCCCAACGAGGCATATGTGCCGGCGCCGCCGCCCAGCATGGCGATGAACAGGCGCGGTGCTGCCTGGCGCAGACGCTCGACATGACGCAGCAGCTCGTCGATCCAGACCGCGACCTTGTAGCCGAAGGTGGCGGGCACCGCGTGTTGACCATGGGTGCGTCCGGCCATCGGCATGTCGGCCGTCCGTTCCGCCAGATCGGCCATGGCGGACAGCACCTCGCCGATCTGACGGAGGAAGATCGCGTGGGCCTGGCGCAACACGAGGAGATCGCCGGTCTGGGTGATATTCTGCGTCGTGGCGCCCCAATGCACCCAGCCGCCATGCGGTTCACCCACGATGCGGCCGAGTTCCCAGACCAGCGGGACAATGGTGTGGCCGGTGCGGGCGAAGCCTTCGTCGATGCGCGCCCGGTCCATCAGCTCGAGCCGAGCCTTCGCGGCAATGGCCTCGGCCGCCGCGGCCGGAATAATGCCGAGTTCGGCCTGGGCGCGGGCCAGCGCCGCCTCGACGTCGAGCCAAGCCTGCCAACGGTTTTCCAGTCGATACAGGGCGCGGATGCCGGGGTCCGACACGCGGGTTGCCGTCGGAAGGGAGTCACTGGGGGTGGACATGGCTCGGGCTTCCTCCTGGCGGTGCGCTCCTGATGGCGCAATTGGCCGACAGGATCGGATATGATCGGGATCGCGACAAGAAGCGATCGGTCCTATGCTCCGGGGAACGGATGAGAGGGAGTTGAGCCATGGCGAACATGGGCGGATGTCATTGCAGCGCGATCCGCTATGCGGCGGAGGGTGAGGTGCTGACGCATGCACTTTGCCATTGCACCGATTGCCGCCGCCACGCTGGCGCGCCGATGGTGGGATGGACGATGTATCGGCTCGACGCGGTCAAGGTGACCAAGGGGACGCCCAAGGCTTATGCGTCATCGGAGCACGGACGGCGGCATTTCTGTCCCGACTGCGGCACCGGCCTTTTCTACACCAACGAGAAGATCTTGCCCGGCATCATCGACATCCAGAGTGCAACCTACGACGATCCTGACGCCGTGCCGGCCCGCGCCCACATCCAGGTCGCCGATCGCATCGGCTGGATGGCGCGCGTACACGAACTGCCGTCGTTCGAGCGTTATCCGCCAACCGGGTGATTCGGTCCTCGCGTCAAATATGCTGAAGCGGATTGTCGACGCCGATGATGTGGCGGCCGGCCATCTCGACGTGCGGCAGCATGGCCTGCAGATGCTGGCTGGCGCTCATGGCATCGCGGAAGCGACGCTCGAACGGTCCTGAATTCATGATCGCGGTCGTCCCGGCGGCGCGGTAGCAGGCGATCGCTACGTCGGTCGCCTCGTTCATGCCGTAAGTCGTGGCAAGCCGCAGCCGCACGCGCAAATCGACGTCGAGCTTGCCCGCCGCCGCCGCGTCGTAAACCTGACACAGCGCCTCATGCAGGAAGGCACGGGCGGCGGAGAGTCGCGCTTCGAGCAGACCGATCTCGCGTTGCACGGCAGTACTGACGGCCATCGCATTGGGCGAGGCGCGGCTGTGCTTGCCGCGCGCCAGCTCGACATAGGATTCGAGCATGCGCCGCGCCACGCCGAGCGTCACGCCGCAAAAGCCGGTGGCATAGAGCAGGGTCGACATGATGGTGTAGATCGGCCCTTGTTCGCGCCGCTCAGCAAGGGCGTCGCGCGCCGGTGCCCGGTCGTCCGGCACGAACAGATCCTCGACCGAATAGGAATCGCTGCCGGTGCCGCGCAGGCCGAGGACGTGCCAGTCGTCGATGATCCTGGCGTCGGCGCGCAGGAACACGAAGCTGCGGTCATCCGGCCGGTCGTAGCGCTGATGCGGCGTACCATCCGGGTTCTGCACTGCGCTATGGGCGCCCAGCCACCTGGTGTGGCGACCGCCGCTGGCGAAGCTCCAGGTGCCGCTGAGGCGATAGCCGCCGTCGACGCGGATGGCCTTGCTCTTGCTGTGCCGGGCGCCCCAGGCGAGGCCGTCGCGCGGATCGCCGAACACGGCGAGGGCGCTGTCGTGCGGCATGGCGGCGGCGGAAGTGGCCGACGAGACGTTGGACTGGTTGATGAACCAGCCGACGCTGGCATCCGCCCAGGCCAGCGCCTCGGTCGTCTTGCAGTACTCCAGCAGGTGGAGTTCCTGGCCGCCCAGGCTGTTGGGCAGGAGCAGGCGCAGCATGTCCTGGGCCACGAGGGCATCGACCACTTCCGGCGTGAGCTCGCGACGGCGGTCCATCTCGGCGCCGTGTTCGTCCAGCAACGGTTGCAGGGTGCGGGCTCGTTCGGAAGCGCTGGTCGCGAGCGCCGGCTGAACGCGGCTATCCATGGAATATCCTGGGTATGCTGACTCTTGGACGCATAGTGGCGCGGTTTCGAGAAGCGTCAATCAGGCCGCCGCCACCAAGCGAAAGAGGTCGGCAGAGCACGGCAGGGCGTACCGTCGGCCATACCTTGCACCACGTCCACAGACTGGAATTGCACTTGCTCATTGGCGAAATACGCGAATTTCTCGAAGAATCAGGTCAAATGCCGCAGGAGCGACGTTTCAGGCGATTCTTCGCGAAGACTTCTTTGCCTGTGCGGAACGTGAGACAAGCAAGGCAAGGTGCGGAGCCATGGGCATCCAAGGCGTCCCGCTGGCGTGGGACGCCGCGGGGATCTCACGCCGGTGAGACGGTGAGAGACGCCGGAGTCCGTTTCGTCGACCCGGCCGCGCTGGTAGACTGTCGCTGCATTCGGGGGCGAGATGTTGAAGCATGTATTCTTGATGGGACTTCTGCTGGTCGGGGCCTGCAGTGCCGTGCCGGAGCAGGTAGCGAGAGCCTGCGCCCCGAACAACTATCGGGATTGCTTCGACCGCACCGACCGCACCGACCGGACCAACCGGGACGATACGACAATCAGAACGGCCGGCCTGCCGCAAGACACGATCGACCGGACCGACCGCGCCAACCGGGACGACACGGCGATCAGAACGGCCGGCCTTCCCCAAGATACGATCGACCGGACCGACAGGGCCAACCGGGACGACACGACGCTCCGAGTGGTCATGCTTCCGTACGACACGGTCGACCGGACCGACCGCACCAAAAGAGACGATACGACGGACCGAACGCAGGCCTGTCCCTAGGCAGTT
Source organism: Asaia bogorensis (assembly GCA_945889625.1). Classification (GTDB taxonomy): domain Bacteria; phylum Pseudomonadota; class Alphaproteobacteria; order Reyranellales; family Reyranellaceae; genus Reyranella. The sequence continues at coordinate 23,162 of CAMDCE010000021.1, forward strand.
GCGGCGGCGGCACGAAACCCTCTAGCCTGCGCCGAACCGGCGACGAAGAGTGCCGACAGGGAGGATCTGCCATGCGGCTCAGGTTTGTAATTCTCGCGGCGATGGCGTTTGCGTTGAGCGCTGGCCCTGCAATAGGCCAGACGACAGCATGGCCGGAAAAGCCGGTGAAGTTGGTCGTCGGCTTCACTCCTGGCAGCGCCACCGACGTCACGGCGCGTCTCTTTGCCCAGAAATTCACCGAGGCGTGGGGCCAGACAGTGCTGGTCGAGAACATCCCCGGCAACTCCGGCGCGATCGGCACCGATCGCGTCGCCAAGGCCGCGCCCGACGGCTACACGCTGATGTGGGCGGGCAACGCCGCCATCACCATCCTGCCGTCGTTGCAGACGCTGCCGTTCGATCCGGTGAAGGATTTCGCGCATATCTCGACTGCGCTCTCGACCGCGTCGATCCTGTTCGTCAACAACGACCTGCCGGTGAAGTCGCTGGCCGAGCTGATCGCCTATGCCAAGGCCAATCCCGGCAGGCTCTCCTACGGCTCGCCGGGCGTCGGCACACCGCAGCACATTGCGGGCGAGCTGCTGTGCATGCTGGCCGGCATCAAGATGGAACATATTCCCTACCGCGGTGCCAACCTGACCGACGTCATGAGCGGCGTGGTGCCGGTCGGCATCCAGAACGCGGGTGCGTCGATGCCGTTCGTGCGCGATGGCCGCGTGCGCGGGCTGGCCATCACCTCGCTGAAGCGGGCGTCGGCCGCGCCCGACTTGCCAACGGTGGCCGAACAGGGCTACCCGGGCTTCGAGGCGACTTCCTGGTTTGCCCTGCTGGCGCCTGCCGGCACGCCGCAGCCGATCCTCGACAAAGTGCGGGCGGCGTCGCTCAAGGTTCTGGCCGACCCGGAGATGTTGAAGAGGCTTGCCGCCATCGGCCTCGAGCCGGTGGGGAGCACCGGCGCCGAGACCAAGGCCGCGATCGTAGCCGACATCCCGAAATGGGCCAAGGTCATCAAGGATGCCGGCATCAAGATCGACAAGTGACGACCGACTGATCTGGCGGCTGATCTGAGTACCGGCGAGGAGCGTAGTTTCATGGTTTCCGGCAATACACGCAGGGTCATCGCGGCCGGCGCCATCGGCAATGTCCTCGAATGGTATGACTTTGCGATCTACGGCTACTTCGCCACGGCGATCGGCCGCACCTTCTTCCCACGCGAGGACCCGGTGGCGCAGGTGCTGTCGGCCTTCGGGATTTTTGCCGTCGGCTACCTGATGCGCCCGATCGGCGGTGCCGTGGTGGGCTACATCGGCGACAAATACGGCCGGCGCGCCGCGCTCACCTTCTCGGTGACGGCAATGGCGATCCCGACCTTTCTGGTTGGCGTCCTGCCGGGTCACGGGCTGCTGGGCATATTGGCGCCGATCCTGCTCACGATGCTGCGCATGATCCAGGGCCTGTCGGTCGGCGGCGAATACACGACGTCGGTCGTCTTCATGGTCGAGCATGCACCACCGGGCCGGCGCGGCGTCGTCGGCGCCGTAGCCTGCTGCGGCGCCGTCGGGGGCATTCTGCTGGGATCGGCGACCGGCGCGTTGCTGGCGGAGGTGATGACGGCGGAGGCATTGGAGACCTGGGGCTGGCGCATTCCGTTCATGCTGGGGCTTCTGGTGGGCATGGCCGGCTACTTCCTGCGTCGTCATCTGGTCGAGGCGCCGCGGCCGGTCGCGAGCGGCGACTCGCCGCTGATGGAAACGGTGCGCAACCACTGGCCGCTGCTCGGACGGCTGGCCGGGCTGTCGGTGTTCAACGCCGTCGCCTTCTATCTGCTGTTCGTCTACATCGTGAGCTGGCTGCAGTTGGCCGACGGCATTGCGCCGTCGCATGCGCTCGGGATCAACACCATCAGCATGCTGATCCTGCTGCCAGTCATGGTCGGCATGGGCTGGCTATCCGACCGGGTCGGCCGCAAGCCGTTGCTGCTGATTGCCACCGGGTGGGGATTCGTCGGCGCCTTGCCGTTGTTCTGGCTGATGCACCACGATCAGTATTATCTGATCCTGATCGGCCAGCTCGGTTTCGTTCTCTCGGTCGGCATGTTCCTCGGCACGCAGCCGACGGCGATGGTGGAGACAGCGCCCGTCGAGGTGCGTTGCACGGCAATTGCGCTCGGCTACAACGTCACGCTCGGCATCGTCGGCGGATTGAGCCCGCTCACCGCGACCTGGCTGGTGCACCGGACCGGTGATAATCTCAGCCCCGCCTATCTGATCATGGCGGCAGCGGCGGTGTCGTTTCTCTGCGTCCTGCTCTATCGCGAGACCAGCAAGATCAAGCTCGAGGTTGCCTAGTACAACGCACGAGGGAGGAGACCATGCTGCAGTCTGGCCGTGTCGTTCTGAGCCGCATGGATGAGATCCAGTTCGGCAAGCCGGCGAGCGAAGTCATCCCTCAGCTGGTGCGGCACTTCGATGCCCAGCGCATCTTCCTGATGGTGAGCGGAACGCTCAACCGGCAGACCGACGAGGTCGAGAAGCTGCGCCAGGCTCTGGGCAATCATTGCGTCGGCACCTTCGACCGCATGCCGCCACACACGCCGCGCGGGGCGGTGATCGCCGCCGCCGAGCAGGCACGCGAGGCGAGGGCCGATCTCATCGTCACCCTGGGCGGCGGTTCGATCACCGACGGCGCCAAGGCCGTGCAGCTTTGTCTCGCCAACGATATCAGGACGCCCGAGGCGCTCGACAGGGTACGCGCTCCGGCCGAGGTGAAGCCGCCCACCATTCGGCAGATATCGGTGCCGACCACGCTCTCGGCCGGCGAGTTCTCCGGCATTTCCGGCGTCACCGACGAACGCACCAAGGTGAAGGAGCTGTTCCGCCATCCCGACATCATCCCCAAGGCGGTGGTCCTCGATCCCGTCGTGACGCGCCACACGCCGATGTGGCTGTTCCTGTCGACCGGCATTCGCGCCGTAGATCATTGCGTCGAGGGGATCTGCTCCAACGAAGCCAATCCCTACGGCGATGCCTCGGCGCTTCACGGCCTGTCGCTGCTGACCCGCGGCCTGCCGAAGGTCAAGGCCGACCCGAACGACATGGAGGCCCGCCTCGACTGTCAGATCGGTTCCTGGCTGTCGATGGCGCCGCTCGCGGCCGGCGTGCCGATGGGAGCAAGCCACGGCATCGGCTACGTGCTGGGCGCGGTGTTCGACATCCCGCATGGCCACACGTCGTGCATCATGCTGCCGGAGGTCATGCGCTGGAACAAGTCGGCCAACGCCCCGCGCCAGGCGCTGATCGCTGCCGCCATGGGACATCCGGGACAGGACGCCGGCGAGGTGCTGCGGACGTTCATCCGCGGTCTCGGCATGCCGTGCAGCCTGGGTGAGGTGAAGGTCGGGCCCGAGCATTTCGAGCGCATCGCCAAGCAGGCGATGGGGACGCCCTGGGTGCCGCGCAATCCCCGGCCGATTGCGGGTCCCGCCCAGGTGCGCGAGATACTCGAACTCGCAGCCTAGAGCAGCTCCGGCACGACCCAGAGGGCCGGTTCGCCGCGTGCCACGCGCTGGACGTTGTCGAAGCCGTTGCGCAGGCGCGTGACGTTGCTCTCCCAGGTCGGGCCGGCGAGATGCGCCGTCAGGATCACGTTGTCGAGCTTCAGCAACGGATTGTCGGGCGGCGTCGGCTCCTCGTCGAACACGTCGAGGCCGGCGCCGAACAGCTTGTTGGCGGAGAGTGCAGCGGTCATCGCCTTCTCGTCGATCACCGGTCCACGCGAGGTGTTCACGATGATCGCCGACGGCTTCATCATCGAGAGCTCGGCAGCACCGATAAGGTGATGCGTCGAGTTGTTGAGCGGCACATGCAGGGAGACGATGTCGGAATGACGCAGGATCTCGGGCAGAAGGCGGAAGCGGACGCCCAGCGCATCTTCCTGTTCCTCCTTCAGTCGCGCGATATCGTAGTAGTGTACGATCATGCCGAAAGCCTGCGCCAGGCGCGCCACTTTCTTGCCGATAGTGCCAAGCCCGACGATGCCCAACACCTTTTCGCGCACTTGATGGACGGTCGGCGGAGAATTGCCGTGCCAGCGGCCGGCCACGACGTTGGTATGTTGGGTGATCAGCCGGCGTGATACCGAGAGCATCAGCAGCAGAGCGTGTTCGGACACGGCGACCGAGTTGGCGCCGCCGTTGTTGCATAACGGGATTTTGCTCTTGCGCGCGGCGGCGAGGTCGGCTCGGTCGTAACCCGCGCTCAGCATCTGGACGAGCCGGAGATGCGGCGCGTCCTTGTAGAGCTGCGCGGTCACGTATTGCTGCACGAAGCCGACGAAATAGTGGGTGCCGGGCAGCGCCGCCTTCTGTTCCGGAGAATTGTGCAGCGCCTTGACGATCTCGAAACCCTTGGGCGCGAGGTCGTCGACCATGGAGATGGTATCCTTGGGTCCGACCACGAGTACGCGTTCAACCATTTAGAAAGCCTCCGCAGCAGTGCGATGTCCTGCGAGCAGTCCGGGCAGGCGGCCGGGTTCGGTGCGGCCCCAGCCGCACTCGGCAGAGAAACCGAAGTCGGTGGCATGACGCCTTGCCATTGCGATGCGCGCCTTGTCGCCCGCCGCATCGTCGTAATGCAGCAGGCCGAGATAGAGGATCATCCCATTTGGTCGCTTCCACTTCTGGAGTGGCGCATAGTAGGCGGCGTCGGTGCGATCCTTCGGCACCGGTATGTGGAAGAAGTTGATGGAGCGCTTCGTGGCTGCGGCGATGCCTTCCATCATCTCGACCAGGACTCCGGCGTCCTTGGGCTGTACCAGATGCTCGTCGGCGGGCGAACCGTAGCAAAGATGGTATCCCAGCTCGATGCCGGCCGGGACGGCGTCGCCCAGACGGCCCAGCATATCGAAAGTCTGCTTTTTGTAGTCGGCCGGGCGGTCCTTGAAGTAGTTCTCGAAGGCCAGCACTTCCTGGCAGACGTCCCACTGAATGGAAAGGTCGGCAGCTGGAATGGCCTTCACGATGTTGGCAAGGGCAGCCTTCAGGCAGCGCTCGTAGACATCGAAATAGGTTTGGCGTGCGGCGCCGCTGACGTAGAGGTAGCCGCTCGAATGCGGCGTCGGCAGGGATACCTGGAAGCGCGTGTGTTTGGCGACCACGCCCGAGGCCTGCAGGCGCTTGAAGACTTCGTACGACGCGCTCGCCGCCTTGTCGTAGCCGGTCTCGAACATCACCTTGCTGGGATCGACGCCGGGCTTGAAACGCACCTGCGGGATCTCTCGCACGACCTTGCCGTCCCATTGCACGAACGGGTAGGGCGGTACGGTCGGATCGATCTCCATGTCGGGATGGGCGCGCAGCATCTGGCCCTGAAAGTAGACCCAGCGCGAACGCTCGCCTGTCTCACCGTCCGGCATGCGCTTGAGATAGGGACCAAGCTCCTTCGACAGGGCGCGGAATACCTTTTCGCTGGTCTCGAGCGGAATGCTGCCGATCAGATGCAGGCGCTCGGTAGAATCCACCTACTTCACCTTCTCGAGCTTCTGCAGGGAGCGGAGATGTTTGGGCACCGGAACGCCGGGATGGGTGCTCGGCCAGTTGGTGTAGCTCACCTCGCCGACATAGATGTCGCCCTTCGAATCGACAGCAAGGCCGTGCGGCGAGAGGAAGCGACCAGTCTCCTGGCCGGGCCCGTGCTCGCCGCCGAGACGAGCGATGGTCTTGCCCTTCTTGTCGACGATGCTGAGACGCGGGCCGATATTGGTGTGCTTGCTGTTCACCGGCATGCCCGGTCCGAGTTCACCAATGATGAAGTTCGGGTTCCTGCCGCCGCCGCAGCAATAGAGTGCGCAAGGGCGGTGCATGTTGTTCCACTGCAGCTCGTACTTGCCGTTACCGTCGAACACCTGCACGCGATGGTTCTCGCGGTCGGCGACATAGACCCAGCCGTCCTCGTCGGTGGCGATGTTGTGGGCGATGTTGAACTCGCCGGGATCGGTGCCGGTGGTGCCCCAGCACATCAGGTGCTTGCCGTCCGGGGAATATTTATGGACGCAGGAATTGCCGTAGCCGTCCGAGACGTAGATCTCGCCCTTGGGCGAGAGCGCGGTGTGGGTGCAGCGGTTGAACGGCTTGCCGCTCAGGAACGGCGCGGGCTTGCCGGGCACGCCGATGGTCATCAGCACCTTGCCGTCGGTGGTGAGCTTACGCACGGTGTGGTCGCCGTCGTCGGTGCAGTAGAGCGTGTCGTCGCTGTCGATGTCGATGCCGTGGGCGCGGCTGAACAGGCCTTCTCCCCACGAGCGCAGGAAATTGCCGTCACGGTCGAACACCATCATCGGGTGCTGACCGCGGTTGAAGACGTAGACGTGATCCTTGCTGTCGACAGCCACCGCCGCGACGTCGCGGAACTCCCAGCCCTCGGGCAGCTTGGCCCAGTTCTCGACCACGCGATAACGATGCTCGCCGCTTCCCAGGATGACCGACATCAGGCGCTCCAGTTCAATGTCCCGCCAGGATGGCATCCGAGATTTTTTCGGACGTCATCATCACGGGAAAGTTGGTGTTGGCGCAGGGCACCACGGGAAAGATCGATGCGTCGACGATGCGCAGCCCCTGCACGCCCTTGACGCGACCGGCTTTGTCGACGACCGACATCGGATCGTCCGGGCGGCCCATGCGGCAGGAACAGGAGGCGTGCCACACGCCGATTGCGGCCTTGCGCACGAAGGCCTCAAGCGCGTCGTCGTCGTTCATCACCTGATCGAAGGTGAATCCCTCGATCACGAACCTGTCGATCATGTACTTGCGCACCGCCGCCGGGCCGTCGAGGAACCTGGACACGAGCGAGGTCAGGAACTTGTTCTTGGCGTTGACCACGCCGATCTTGCGCACCCGGTCGGAGTAGGACGCAGGGAAGGGGTTGTCGGTCACGGCCCTCAGCGGCTCGCTCATCTGCAAGGCGGCGGCCTTGCGGAAACCCGCCATGAGCCGGTCGAGGTCGCGCTTGTCGGACAGGAGATTGAATTCGACGATCGGCTCGGCCCGCCAGTCGCGCGAGGCGAGCTTGACCTGGCCGGTCTCCGAATAGGTCTTGTTGACGAAGGTGATCATCGAGGCGATCTGCTCGCCCACGGCATGCCACGCCGACTTGGTGGCGACGGCCACGAACATGTCGCCCATGGGGACGCCGGGAAGCCCCGATGAATAACGCAGGCCGACATGGATGTGGCGGCGCGTATGCTCGTTCATGCGCGCGCCGCGGCGGACGAACGACGACAGCGCGATCGACGGATGGTCCATCAGCCGTTGGCCGACGCCTGGCAGCGCCGCGAGCACAGCAATGCCCATCTCGGCGAGGTGGCCCACCGGGCCGATGCCGGCGCGCAGCAGATGCGCCGGCGTGTGGATGGCGCCTGACGACAGGATGATCTCCTTGCCGCGGAACTCCTGCTCCTGGCCGTTGACCATCGCCTTGACGCCAACACAGGTCGTTCCCTCAAAGATCAGAGACTTCACCTGCGTGTCCGTCGAGATCGTGAGGTTGGGCCGTTTGCGCGTCTCGCGATTGAGGTAGCCGATGGCGGCCGATACACGCTGCTCGTTGGCATTGGAGTGGGTGACCGGGAAGTAACCTTCGACAAATTCGCCGTTCTGGTCGGGCAGGAAGGGATAGCCCGCCAGCTTGCAGGCCTCTCCGACTGCCCGCGCATGCCTGGTCCAGTGCTCGACCGGGATGCGGCGCACCGGTATGTGGCCGTCCTTGCCGTGCCAGGGGCCGGCAAAGTCGAGATCGCGTTCGACCTTCTTGAAGTAGGGGAAGACCTGCTCCCAGTTCCAGCCCTCGGCGCCGCGCTCGGCCCATTCGTTGTAGTCGGTCGGCGCGCCGCGGTTGGCCATCTGGCCGTTGATCGACGAGCCGCCGCCCAGCACACGCGCCTGCTCGTACTTGCGAAGTGGCGGGCGATTTTCTTGCGGGTTGTTGTGGCTGACGACCTGGGTGTGGACCCTGAGCTCGGTCCAGTGGAAGCGCGGGTCGAAGTAGGCGGTGCCGGAGTAGGAGTCGAGAATCTCCTTCGGCTCCGCACCCGGTGGCGTGTCCTGGCCGGCCTCACAGACCAGCACCTTGTTCGCACTCCGCGCCGAAAGGCGGTTGGCGAGCACCGACCCGGCCGAGCCGCCACCGACAATGATGTAGTCGTACACCGCGCGATTCCCCCGTTTGTTGGCACCCACGCTAGCACGCTGCGACAAAAAGGGGGCAGCACCGAATTCTGCCGTGCAACGTCCCGTGCGCCCCGGGCGTTGGTTGACTGCCCCTTAAGCAGAGGAGGAAGGCAATCATGAAGCGTACGTTGTTAACTCTGGCCCTCGTGGCCGCGGCCGGTGCGGCCGGTGCCCAGACCGTTACCTCGCCAGCCGTTGGCGGCGCCACCGTGACCCCGCCGAGCGTGGGCGGCGGCAGTGTAACGACCCCGCCGGTCAATCCGCCGTCAGTCAGCGCGCCCAACACAGCGAATCTGCCGGCGCAACCCAACGCCGCCGGCTCGGCCAATGCCCAGGCCAAGATCAAGGCCGACGGCTACACCAACGTCCAGGGCCTCCAGCGCAACCCGGACGGAAGCTGGAGCGGCAAGGTCATGCGCGGCAATGCCCAGGTCGATGTCTCGGTCGACGCCCGCGGCAACGTGGTGACCAAGTAAGCCTCAAGCCAAGTCTTGGCCTTGGTCGGCTGGAGCCCGCCTCGTCGTCAGACGGGGCGGGCTTTCGGCGTTGGCGACCTTGCCGCTGCTTGGGAAGCCTGCAATCGTCCTGAAACGCCGTGCGGGAGATTTCGTATGCCGGATGTCACAACCGCAAACACCGACCTCGCCACGCCGGAGCTCATGAAAGAGATCTCGGCGGCCTTCAACAGTCGCGACGTCGATCGCATTGCCTCGTTCTTCACCGACGACGCCACCTTCTGGTTGGCCCGTGGCCCCGAACCGGTGGGCCGGACATTGCGCGGCAAGGAGATGATCCGAAAGACCCTTGCCGACCGCTTCAAGGTGATCCCCGACATGCGCTGGGACCACAAGGAATACATCTTCGCCGGCAACCGGGCGATTTCGGTTTGGACCGTCAAGGGCAAGGGCGCCGACGGCGAGGCTCTCAATTACCAGGGTTGCGACATCTACACGTTCCGCGGCGGAAAGATCTGCGCCAAGGATACCTACTGGAAGATCGTCGAACACAAGGACCGCCTTTGATTCCAATGCGGACGGCAATGCTTGCCCTGGCGTTTTTTGCCTGCGCGATAGCACCGGCCGGCGCCGGCGAGACGATCGGCGTCGAAATCGTGGAGTTCGGGATCTACACCGCCGATATCGAGAGGACGGTGGAGGACACCAACGGCATCAAGCACAATGTGGTGAAGAACATATACCACGTGGCGACGACCAGGCTGATTCCCGCGAGGTCGGGTCTTCATTTCGGCTTTCGCTACCGCGTGGACGGGCTCGCGTCCGGCCGCGAGGTCGATCTCCGCAAGGTCGCGCGCTATCCGGTTGAGGTCATGCCACCGGGGGCGACGCGGCCGTTCAGTTCCTACGAATACGTCCGCAAGGGGCGGGGCAGAATTCGGCAGTTCAGCGGCTACAGCTTCGACCACGCCTGGGAATTTCTTCCCGGTCGGTGGACCTTCCAGATCTTCGAAGGCAACCGCCTGCTTGCAGAGCAGGTCTTCACTGTTGTCGATAGCGCCGAAGTCACCGTACCCTCGGGCGGCACCCGCAACAGCGAGAACTGCTTCCAGATGTCGAACCGAGAAGGAGAGACAAGATGGCGCTCGATCTGATAGTGCGCGGTGGCACGGTCGTCGATGGTTCAGGCAAGAAGCGCTTCGGCGCGGATGTCGGCGTCAAGGAGGGCCGCATCGTCGAAATCGGCCGCATCACGTCCACTGCGTCGCGCACCATCGATGCCGACGGGCTGATCGTCTCGCCGGGCTTTATCGACGGCCACACCCATATGGACGCGCAGGTTGCGTGGGATCCGCTGGGCAGCTGCTCGTGCTGGCACGGCGTCACCTCGGTGGTCATGAGCAATTGCGGCTTCGCCCTCGCGCCGTGCAAGCCTGCCGATCGTGACTGGTATGCGCGCTGCCTGTCGGCCGTCGAGGACATCCCGACCGAGGCGATGGCGGCCGGCATCGACTGGACCTGGGAAACCTTCCCGGAATATCTCGCGACCGTCGAGCGCCTGCCCAAGGCGATCAACTACGGCATGTATATCGGTCATTCGGCACTGCGCATGTACGCCATGGGCAAGCGCGCGCTCAGCGAGAAGGCGACCGAAGACGACATGAGCCACATGGCCGCCCTGGTTCAGGAGGCGTTGAAGGCCGGAGCGCTCGGCTTCTCGAGCTCGCGCGCTTCCACGCACGTGACGCCCGACGACACGCCGGTCGCCAGCCGCATCGCGGAGTGGGAGGAGATCGACCGCATCATGGCGGCGATGGCCGAGCTCGACGCCGGCATCTTCCAGGTCGGTCCCGATATCGCCAGCGGTCCGCGTCATCGCGCGTTCCTCGACCGGCTGCGGCAGGTGGCACTGCAGTTCAAGCGGCCGATCATGTTCGGCGTGCTGTCGACCAAGCAGGGTGACGATCCCACAGGCTGGGCCTACCAGACCAAGTATATCGACGACACCGTGGCCGCCGGCGGCCGTATGTTCGGCCAGGGCACGACGCGGTCGATCAACGCGATCTTCTCGCTGAAATCCTACCTACCGTTCGACGTGTTGCCGGCCTGGCGGCCGATTCGCGCCCTGCCGCTGGGAGAGCAGAAGAAGCAGCTGCGCGATCCGGAGGTGAGGCGCGCACTGGTGGCGGCCGAGGCCAAGATGAAGCCGCGCGACAGCACCTTTCAGGGCGGCGGTGCGGCAACGACCGATCCGCGCAAGCCCGACTACACCAACCTGTTTGCGCTCAAGGGCACCGATTGGGACGACCCGACAGTCGACCAGCTCGCCAAGGCGCGCGGCCAGCATCCCGTCGAGGTGATGATCGACCTGTCGCTGGCCGACGACAACCAGGTCTACGTCCAGCCGCTGGTCAACGAATCGCCCGACGATGTCCTGGGTATCCTGAAGCATGACCGCACACTGGCGACGTTTTCGGATTCCGGGGCGCATGTCTGTCAGGAGATGGGTTCGTCGCTGCAGACCCACTTGTTGAGCTACTGGGTGCGCAAGCGCGGAGCCTTCACGCTCGAGCAGGCAATTAGGAAACTGACTCACGACAACGCCGCCGCCTGGGAGCTTGGCGATCGCGGACTGGTGCGCGAAGGCTACAAGGCCGACCTGGTGCTGTTCGACGAAGCCGGCATCCGGCCCTGCCTGCCGACCGTCGAGAAGGACCTGCCCGGAGGCGCGCGCCGGCTGGTGCAGAAGGCGGAGGGCATCAAGGCTACGATCGTCAACGGCGCCGTGGCGTTCGAGGATGGCGAGGCGACCGGTGCCTATTTCGGCCATGTTTTGAAGGGTAGACTGGCGTCATGACACGCCCTTGGCTTGCCTTCGCCCTGATCGCGCTCGCCGGCCCGGCCGTGGCCCAAAGCAAGCCGCCCAACCCGCCGACCGCGTCAGGGGCTCAGATGCGTCTCCAACCGCTGCATTACAAGGGCGTGCACGATCTCAGGCGCGGTCCCGACGGCCAATGGACCGGCAAGGCCACGCAAAACGGCATCGAGAAGAAGGTCACCGTCCATCCTAACGGCAGCGTCACCGCGCGCTAGCTGAGTTCCTTCCGAACGATCGCAGCACCTTCCGCGAGTGCCTTGAGTTTTCCGAAGGCGGTGGCGCGCGGCAGGTATTTCATGCCGCAGTCCGGCGCCGGCAGCAGCTTGTCGGGACTGAGATACTTCAAGCCGGCGCGGATGCGTTCGGCGATCTTCTGCGGTGTCTCGATCTCGGGATCGTTGAGGTCGATCACGCCCAGCATGACTTTCTTGGGTGCGAGGTCCTTCAGCACACCGAGATCGATCCTGGGCTGGGCCGATTCGATGGAGATCTGCTGGGCGATGGTGTCGGCGAGTTGCGGCAGGAATGTATACCCCATGGGTTTGCTGAGCCCCGGCACCACGGCGGCATAGCCAAAGCAGAGATGGACCACCGTCGGCACGGTGATGCCCTGAAGCGCGCGGTTGATCACCTTGACGGCGTAGCGCTTGGCTTCGTCGGGATTGTTGCGCAGCCACGGCTCGTCGAGCTGGATCACGTCGGCGCCGGCTTTGACGAGGTCGTGCGCCTCCTCGTTCACCGCCGCGGCATAGTCCATGCACATCTCTTCGGCGTCGCGATAGAACTCGTCCTTGACCTGCTGGCCCATGGTGAAGGGGCCCGGCAGGGTGATCTTGGCCGGTCTGTCGGTGTTGGCCCGCAGGAACTGCATGTCGCGCAGCTCCACCGGCCTGGTGCGGCGAAGCTTGCCGACGACGCGCGGCACCGGCGTCTTCTGGCCCGAGCGCGTCATCACCTCGCCTGGATTGTCGAGGTCGATGCCTTCGAGCGCCGTCGCGAAGTGATTGGAGTAGCTCTCGCGGCGCATCTCGCCGTCGGTGATGATGTCGATGCCGGCGCGCTCCATGTCGCGGATGGCGAGCAGGGTGGCGTCGTCCTGTGCCTGCTGCAGGAAGGGCTCGGGCACGCGCCAGATCTCCTTCATGCGCGTGCGCGGCACCACCTTGCTCAACATCTCGCGATTGACCAGCCAGTCGGGCTGCGGGTAGGAGCCGACGACCGTGGTCTGCAGCAGGGCTTCGGTCATCTACTGCAGCTTGATGTTGGCTTTCTTGGCCAACTCTGCGTTTTCCTTGACCTCGCGCGCGACGATCTTGTCGAGATCGGCCGGCGTGGTCGGCGAGGCGTCGGAGCCAAGTGCTGCCAGCCGCTCCTTGACCTCGGGCGAGTCGAGCGCCTTCTTCACCTCGGCGTTGAGGCGGGCAATCAGCGCGGGCGGCGTGCCGGCCGGCGCGAACAGGCCGACCCAGAAATTATAGCCGCTGTCCTTGAAGCCCTGTTCCTCGGTGGTCGGAAGGTCGGGCAACACCGACGAACGCTTGGGGCTGCCGTTGCCCAGCGCAACCACACGCTTGTCGCGGATCATCGGAAGTGCGGCGATCACCGGGCAGAAGTAGATGTCGGTGCGGCCGTTCATCGTATCGTTGAGCGCCTCGGGTGTGCCTTTATAGGGGATATGCACCGTGTCGATGCCGGCTGCGAGCTTGAACCTCTCGGCATTCATGTGGGTGCCGCTGCCGGTGCCGGCGGTTGCATAGGTGAGCTTGCCCGGCTGTTCTTTCGCCGCCTTGACGTAGTCGGCCGCGGTCTTCCAGCCTTTCGACGGTGAGGCGATCATGATGTTGGGCTGCACGGCAAGCAGGCTGATCCCCGGCAGATCCTTGACGGTGTCATAGGTCATGTTGGGATAGATCGCAGCATTGACCGTGTGCGCCGAGGAGTTGGCGAGCAGCGTGTAGCCGTCGGGCGCAGCCTTCGCGACCTGGCCTGCGCCGATCGTGCCGCCCGCGCCCGGCTTGTTGTCGACGATGACCGTCTGGCCCAGGTTCTTGGTCATGACCGCCGCCAGGGCGCGCGCCGTGACGTCGGTGGCGCTGCCTGCCGTGAAGGGCACGATGATGTGGATCGGCTTGTCGGGATAGTTCTGCGCTGAAGCGGGCAGGGCGGTGAGCGCTGCTGCGAGCGCAAGTGCGATCAGACGTGTCATGAGTTTCCTCCCATTAGGTCGCCGCTATTTCTCGGCTGACGCTTCTTACTTCGAGTCGCGACAGAATTCGTTCGCCTGACGCCGCCAACCTGGCGCGGACGCCGGCCACATCCGACCATACCAGCTTGCCGTCGCGCTTGGCGAACCTTCCCGCCACCAGCACGTCGCGCATCCGCGCCCCCGAGCCCTGCATCACGACGGTGGCCACCGGATCGTGCACCGGCCACATGGCGAGCGGCCCCAGCGACATTACCGCAATATCGGCCTGCTTGCCCGGCGCCAGGCTGCCGATGCGATCGGCCATGCCCAGCATCGCGGCGCCTCTGGTGGTAATCCAGTCCAAAGCCTCGGCGGCTGGCACGGTCGAGGTCGCGGGAATGCCGCCGCTCTTTGCTCGTTCCGCGGCGTTGTCGAGAGCTCGCTGTGAGGCCAGTGCCACGCGCGCTACCGTGAACATATCGCCGCTGATCGCCGATTCGAGATCGACGCCGACCGAGGGTGCCGATCCCAGCGCACGCAGCCGGCCGGTGATGGGATGGCCGTGACCCTGCGCCATCTCGTTCTCCGGCGTGATCGAGAAGCTCACGCCCAGATCGACGAAGGCCTTGAGCTGGGCGTCGGTGAGGTTGTTGCCATGCACGATGTTGATGTGCGGACCGACCAGGCCGCGCGTCATCAGGGCCTCCCAGCCACCCGGCGTCTTGGCCTCGCCGCCGCCCTGATGCATTGAAGCGGTCAGGCCGAACTCGCTCGCCAGCGCAAAGTCGTGGGCACTGACGTCGAGCGTCGAATAATGCGGGCCGAGAACCGCCATGCCGAGCGTCACCAACGCGCCGCGGTCGGCGAGCGATCCCTTCAGCAGACGCTCGATTTCCTTGCGCGGGTGAGGGACCTCCGAGAAATGCGGCTCGCCGGGCTTGGGATCGGGCTTGGGCGAGCCGTGGAAGAAGGCGGCGCGGACTCCGCTTTCCTTCAGTCCCGCGACAGCGGCGTCGGTGTGCTGCGGCGTCGGATTGTTGTGGCACCAGTCGACCAGCGTCGTGACGCCGTGATCGAGCTGGTTGAGCGCGCCAGCCAGGGTGGCGATGTGGATGTCGGCCGGCTCGAACACGGTGGCGAGGCCGGCATGCACATGGCGGAAATATCCCAGCAAGGTCCAGTTCGCCGCGACCGAGCGCAGTGCCGTCTGCCAGGTATGCATGTGCGCGTTGATCAGTCCCGGCAGCACGAAATGGCCGACGCAGTCGATCGTCTCGGCGTCGTCGGCCGAGAGTGTTGGCGCGATCGCGGCGACGCGTCCGTCTTCGACCAGCACGTCGCCGGTCGGCAATATGCCGAGCTTGGGATCCTGCGTGACGACGATGCCGGATTTCAGCAGGAGCTTGGGCATGGCTACTTCAGCCCATCGCTCACTTCGACGTTGTCGGGCTTGAGCGTCATGCCGGCGGCGCGCGCCAGCTCGAGCAGCAGCACGGAGAAATCGGTATCGCCGGGATACTGATGCGACAGCGCCAGCACGCTGTCGCGCGTCACCGAGGCGGTCGGCATCATGACGCCCAGTGCCTTGGCCGCGCCCATGCCGAGTTCCATGTCCTTGAGCAGGAGCTTGGGCGTGAAGGTGGTCGTGAAGTCGAGGTTAACCAGCGCCGGCGTCTTGTAGCGGGTGTACATCGAACCCAGCACGCTGTCGTTGATCGACGCGAGGAAGACGTGGCGCGGAATGCCGGCCTTCTCCGCGAGCAGGGTGATCTCGCACAACGACTGGATGATCACGCCGAACATGGTGTTGTGCGCAATCTTCCAGATGCGCGAGAGTTCGCCGTCGCCGACATACATCGCCGAGCGGCCCAGCGCCACAAGAAGCGGCTGCACCGCGTCGTACTCGGCCTTGGGGCCGGAGGCCACGACCAGCAGCTTGCCCGCCTTGGCGACCTTGGCATTGCCCGACACCGGAGCGCTCAAGTAGGCGACGCCTGCTTCGGTCAGGCCCTTGCGGATCTCGGCCGAGCCCGAATCGGAGATCGATGACATATCGACCACGCGCTTGGGCCGCGCATTGCCGGACAGCACGCCTCCCTTGCCGAACAGGATGTCCTTCAGATCGTCGGTGGTGGAGACCATGGTGAAGACGGTGGCGCAGTGGGCCATGGCAGCCTTGTCGGTGACCACTTCGGCGCCGACATTGGCCAGCGGATCGGCTTTGGCGGCGGTGCGGTTCCACACCGACAGGCCGTGGCCCGCATTGACCAGGCGGGCCGCCATGGCCTCGCCCATGCGGCCAAGGCCGATCCAACCGATGGAGTGCGATGCTTTGCTGGTCATGCGATGAAACCTCGGGCCGACTCTTGCGTTGCAGGTTGCACGTCAGTTTGGGAGGGGATTAACTCGCTGTCCATGTCCGTCACTCGGGTGCTGTGCCCGCTGCTGCTGCTTGCCGTCCTCGGTTCCTGCGGCGGCGTCCTGCCCAACAGCGCCACTCCCCGTCACCAGGCCGAACGCACCTACGGTGCGCCTACGGCCTCGACGCCGGTGGCGAGTTTGATCCGCCAACAAAACATTCGTGTGCCGGACCAATCCTCGCCGATCCCGCTGCTCGAGCAGTTGCGGGCCGAACTGGCCAAGAGCGACGTCAACGGGGCGTTCAGCGGCATCACCTACGATCTCACGCAGGGCAACGCCCTGGCCGCGGGCTGGGTGATCCAGAGTCCCACCCGCTGGGGGCGCAAGTCGAGCGACCTGCCGTTCTATCCGCTGGCCTGCAAGGACTGCGACCGCGACATCCTGCTGCCCTCCTGCACCGTCGATGCCGACTGCGCCGGTGGCGGGACGTGCGGCACCGTCTGGCCGATCTCGGGCGAGCCACGCGCTGCCAAGCGTAAGGTCTGCTTCGGCCATTCCGACGCACTGCTGGTCGATATTCACGACCTGGTCGCGAGCGCCCGGCAGAGCGTCGATATCGCCCTGCTGGCGCCAGTGCCTGACGCGCGCTTCCTTGGGGCCCTGCGCGCCGCCCTCAACCACCTTGCGCTCAGTCGCCGGCCGGTCTCCGTCAGGATCGTGGTCGGCCACTACCCTCCGGAAGGCGTCGATGCGGCGGCCTTTCTTGCGGAGTTGACCTCCGAAGCGCGCGATGTACCCGGCGCGCGGCTCTCGGTCAGTGTGGCGGCGATGCGCTCCTGCGTGGCGACCGAGGATTGCGACAGCTACTCCTGGAACCACGCCAAGATCATCACCGTCGACGGCCGCGAGGCGCTGGTCGGCGGCCACAACATGTGGTCGAGGGACTATCTGATCGGCAATCCGGTGCATGACCTGTCGATGCGCGTGCGCGGGCCCGCGGCGGCCAGTGCTTCGCGATTTGCCGACCGGCTCTGGCAATATGTCTGCGCCAACCTCGACAAGAAGGCCTCGATTGCCCTTGCACGCTTTAGCAGTGGGGCGAGTGCGCCGGCCTCGGAGTGTCCATCGGCCTTCGCCCCGATCTCTCCGGCGCGGGCGACAGCCGGTGTTCCCATCCTTGCCGTCGGCCGGATGGGCGCGGGCATTACCACCGACTTCGCCAATCAAAGCGAGCTCGCGCGCGATCTCATGTTCGGTGCTGCACAGCACAGCATCCGCGTCGTGCAGCAGGACCTCGGCTTCACCCTTGGCCGCGCCGATACGCTCTTTCCGGAGAGCACCATCGACCGGCTGATCGATTTCCTGCGCCGCCGCGACGGCCACATCTATATCGTGCTGTCGAACCCGGGGGCGGCAGGCGACAGCGGCCATAGCTACTCCAATGACGTGCCACTGCAGGCCTTGGCGCGTCACTTGCGTGGAGCGCTGCAGAGGCGTTTCGAGGCACAGGATCCGAAGTGGCGCTATGAGATTCGGCGCGGCCCCGATCCGCTCAACGCAATATTGTGCGAGCGCGTGCACCTGGCGCCCTTCCGTTTCGGGCCGGACGCGTCCTGGCCGGGCGGCAAGCCGATCGGCAATCATTCGAAATTATGGATGATCGACGACCGCGCCTTCTACATCGGCTCGGACAATATGTATCCGGTGAACCTGCAGGAATTCGGCTACATCGTCGACGACAGGAAAGCCACTGCCGAGCTGATCGACGCCTACTGGGCTCCCCTATGGCAGTGGTCGCAACGCGCCGCGGTCTCGGGCGCGGGCGTCGAGAACTGCATCTTTCGTGAGATGATCAAATAATATGCGCACGGGGGCTACTGCGTGATGACTTTGGCTTTTCGCGTTGGCCCAGCTCTCGCAGCTCAGGCGCGATGGTTGGCCATCGCGCCTGAGCGGCGCCCGTGCTGGGCCGACGCGTGAGTCAACTGAAAGTCATCACGCTTCAGCCGCGCACCGGATCGATCGGCGTCACGACCCCTTCGGCGGCCTCGATGACTTCGCCGGCATCGAGGCAGAGATCCTCGCGATTGCGCATCGCCATGATCTGAACGCCGGTGCGCAGCTTGCCGTGGCTGCCGACCGGCACGGCCAGGCCGGGCAGGCCGAGCAGCGGCGCGAGCAGGGCGGGGCGCATGGAGTCCAGCACCTGCTTCTGGCCCGCCACCGTGGTGTCGCTCACCTGCATTGGCGGAAGGTCGGCCAGGGTCGGCAGGATGACCAGCGGCCACTGCTGCATGAAGCTCATCCACCGGAACAGCAGGCCGTCGCGTTCGGTAAGGGCGGCGACATAGGTCGCCAAGTCGACCGGCTTGTGCAGTTCCAGCCAGGCGCCCATGGCGGCAATGGCGTCGGGATCGCCCATCTTCTGCATCTGCGGCCACAGCCCGCCGAAGACATCGGTGACGCAGATCATGTGCCACAGCTCGACGCCGCGCTCGAGTTCGGGCGGCAGGATCTCCTCGACGACATAGCCCGCCGCCTGCAGATTCTTGCCGGCCTGGCGCACCGCGGCGGTTTGCGCCGGATGCATCCTGCTGCCGGGAAATTCCGGCACGATCGCGACCTTGATCGGTCGGGCCGGCGGCGGACCCTGCAGGGGGACGTCGTTCCAGCGCCAATCACGCCGGTCGCCGCGCGCCATGACCTCCAGCGCCAGGCGCGCGTCGCGCACGCTGCGGGTGTGTGGGCCCTGCACCGCCATCAGCACGGCGCCGACGGGGCGTCCAACCATGGCGCCGCTTGGATTGAACGAAGGAATGCGCGCGAAGCCGGTTCGTAGCCCGACCACGCCATTGCAGTAGGCCGGGATACGCACAGAGCCGCCGATATCGTTGCCGTGGGCGATCGGGCCGATGCCGGTCGCGGTGGCGGCTCCCGCGCCGCCACTCGATCCGCCCGGTGTGACGGTGAGATCGCGCGGATTCAAGGTCCGGCCGTGCAGGGCATTGTCGGTGAAAATGCGCATGGAGAAGGCGGGCGCGTTGGTGCGGCCGACGATGATGGCGCCGGCGTGCTTGAGATTGGCGACGACCGGGCTGTCCTCCTTGGCGATGAAATCCTTGAGCGGCACGACGCCGTTGTCGGTCGGCAGGCCAGTCTGGTCGACATTGACCTTGGTGGTGACCGGAACGCCGTGTAGCGGCGGCAGGGCATGACCACGCGCGCGGGCGGCGTCGGCAGTCTCGGCGGCAGTGCGGGCTTCTTCTTCCAGCACGCGGACCACGGCGTTGATGGCGGGATTGACCTTGTGCAGGCGGCCCAGCACCGAGTCGACCGCTTCGCGCGCCGAAGCCTGGCCGGTACGAATGAGGCGCGCCAGATCGGTCGCGTCGAGTTGCCAGAGGTCCATGTCTACTCCAGTCAATCCTGGGAAATTTCCATGCCGAAGAAGAGCATGTTGCCGTCGAGATCGGCCACATCGAAATCGCGCAGGTCGTGGTCATGGATGGATATATATCGCTATTTTGGATGAAAGCGGGCGACTAAGGTTCTCTGCATGTGTTGTGAGGAGCTATGGCCATGAAGTGGCAAGACCGTCGTCTGTTGGATCTGTTCGGCATCGATCATCCGATCGTGCAGGCGCCGATGGCCGGATCGAGCTCTCCGGCGATGGCCGTCGCCGTGTCGGAAGCCGGCGGTCTGGGCTCGATCGCGGGCGCCATGCTGACGCCCGAAACGCTGCGTACCGAGCTGCAGATCGTCCAGCAGGGCACCGCACGTCCGATCAACGTCAATTTCTTCGTTCATCAGCCGCCCGACAAGGATCCGGCGCGCGAGGCCGCCTGGCGCCAGCGGCTGGCGCCGTACTATCGCGAGTTCGGGCTGGCGCCGGCCGCCGGCAGCGGCGGGCCGGTCCGCGAACCGTTCAATGCAGCGCTGTGCGACGTCGTGCTGGAGTTCAAGCCCAAGGTCGTGAGTTTCCACTTCGGATTGCCGGCCGAGGCACTGACCGGCCGGCTCAAGACCGCCGGCATCCTGGTCATCAGTTCGGCCACGACCGCGGAGGAAGCGCGCTGGCTCGAGGCGCGCGGCTGCGACGCCGTCATCGCGCAGGGCGCCGAGGCGGGCGGTCATCGCGGCATGTTCCTGGTCGACGAAGGCGGAGGTTACTCCGCCGCTATCGCGCGGCAAGCCGGCACCATGGCGCTGGTGCCGCAGGTGGTCGACGCGGTCAAAGTGCCGGTGATCGCTGCCGGCGGTATCGGCGATGGCCGCGGCATCGCCGCCGCCCTGGCGCTCGGCGCGGCGGGCGCGCAGATCGGCACGGCCTATCTGTTGTCGCCGGAGGCCAAGACGCCGCCGTTGCACCGCGCGGCGCTGAAGGCGGCGAGCGACAACAGCACGACGCTGACCAATCTCTTCACCGGTCGGCCGGCGCGCGGCATCGTCAACCGCTTCATCCGCGAAGTCGGGCCGATAAGCAAGGACGCGCCGGCCTTTCCGACCGCGGCCGGTGCTGCCTTGCCCCTGCGCACCGCGACGGAGCCCAAGGGATCGAGCGATTTCATGCCGCTATGGAGCGGGCAGGCGCCGACCCTGGCGCGCGAGGCGCCATCGGGTGAGCTGACCCGGCGCTTCGTCGTCGAAACCGAGGCGGCGCTCAGGCGCGCGCGGGGATGACGGCGTCGAGGAGCTGATCAACGAAGCCGCGCGTGATCGGCGCGTGGCCCATCAGCAGACGGTAGAACAACGGGCCGAAGATCAGGTCGAGGGCGAGTTCGATGTCCGATGGCGGCACGACCAGCCTTTCCTCGACGCAGCGTTCGAGCAGCAGGCGAGCGGCATCGCGGCTGCGGGCGATGAACTCGTTGCGGAACGCCTTGGCGAGTTCGGTCTCCGACTGCGCTGCCGCCACCATGGCGGCGACGCTGCGCCCGGTCGGTGCGGCGAAGGCATCGGCGACGGCATGAAGCTGGGCGCGCAGGGCGGCGAGCGGCGTGCGAGCGCTCTTGGCGGCGTCGGGCGCGCCGGTGGCATCGAGGAAGGCCGCCATCGCCACGGCCGGCGCATTGGACCAATAGCGGTAGATCGTGGGTCGGCTGACGCCGGCCTTTTGCGCGATCGCTTCGATCGTCGCGGCGGTGAGGCCGCCGCGCTCGAGTAATGCGCGGGCGGCGGCGAGGATGGCCGCGCGGGTGCGCGGATCGCGCGGGCGGCCACGGGCGGGTTGGGGAGACGGGGGTTGACGGGCCATCTAATTATGTTACGGTACGTAATGTAATATAACACAGGTGGTGCCATGACAGCAAAGCACAAGACTGGAGAGCAGACCTTGCGGGCTCACGCGACGGTGCACGATGCCACGGCCGCGATCGCGTTCTATGCCAAGGCGTTCGGCGCCGTGGAGCAGTTCCGGCTGGTCGAGCCCTCGGGCCGGGTCGGCCACGCCGAGATCAAGTTCGGCGACAGCGTCCTGATGCTGAATGATGAATATCCCGACTTCGGCGCCAAGAGCCCGGCGTCTGTCGGCGGCTCGCCTGTCGCCTTCCACCTCCAGGTGCCGGATGCCGACGCGGCCGTCGACCGCGCCGTCAAAGCCGGCGCGACCGTGGTGCGGCCGGTCCAGGACGAGTTCTACGGCGACCGCACGGGCATGGTGGCCTGTCCCTTCGGCTATCGCTGGTCGCTGGCCGCGCCCAAGGAGCAGGTGAGCCCGGCGGAAATGCAGAAGCGCTGGAGCAAGATGCTGGCGGGTGGCAAGGCCGAGTAGGCGTTCATGGCTGGGGGCGCGCCACTCCGTGGCGCGTCTTCCGATGCATAATCGCACCACTCTAGGCGGAGTAAACTCCGCCGCGGTGGGGTACCCCCCCCCCGCAAAGACTAGAACGTCGAAAAGTACTCGCGCTGTTCCCAGTCGCTGACTTCAAGACTGAAGCGGTCGATCTCGGCCTGCTTCAGCTTGAGATAGTAGTCGACAAAGAAATCGCCGAAGCCGGCGCGCAACGCCTTGTTTTCGCGTAGGGCCGCGAGTGCTTCGTCCAGCGTGCGCGGCAGGGGCGGCGCGTCGGCTTCGTAGGGCGTGTCGGCCGAGGGGCCGGGATCGGCAAGGCGCCTCAGCCCGTCGAGGCCGCAGACGATCTGGCTCGCCATATAAAGGTAGGGGTTGGCGGCAGGCTCGCCGACCCGGTTCTCCAGATGTGTTGCCGGATCGCCGGCGCCGCCCAGCACGCGCACCATGACGCCGCGATTGTCGCGCCCCCAGGTCGCGCGGTCGGGTGCCAGCGAGAACGGACGGTAGCGCTTGTAGCCGTTGAGCGTCGGCGTGCTGAAGGCGGCCGCTGCGCGGGCATTGTCGAGCAGGCCCGCCATATACTGCATGCCCAGCGCCGACAGCGGCTCCTTGTCGGCGACGAAGGCGTTGGCGCCGGTCTTCCTGTCCTTTAGCGACTGATGGAGGTGCCAGCCGCTCGACATGACGTTGGGCAGCTTGGGCCGGCACATGAAGGTCGCGTGATAGCCGTGGCGCTGCGCCACCTGCTTGGCGGCGCTCCGGAACAGCACCATGGCGTCGGCTGGCTCCATCCCCGTGCCGGCGCGGAAGGTGAATTCGACCTGGCTCGGTCCGAACTCGACTTCCAGCGACCGCAGCGGTAGGCCGAGGCCGGCGATGTTGGTGCGCAGGAGCTCGAGGATGGGATCCATCTCGTCGTATCGCTGCTCCGTCAGATACTGGTAGCCCTGGTTGAGCAGCGAGACTTCGGGCGGTTCGCCGGGCTGGCCCGGTTGCCCGGCGTTGGCCGGCGCCAGCTTGGACCCTTCGAGCTTGAAGAGATGAAACTCGACTTCGAGGCCGGCGAAGAAGTCGTAGCCAGCGTCGGCAAGTGCGGCCAACGACTGGCGATAGACTTGCCGCGTGCTGAGCGGCATCGGCCGGCCGTCGGCCAGCACGATGTCGCACAGGATCCAGCCGGTGTGCGGCGCCCACGGCAGGACGCGGAACGTCGACGGATCGGGCAGCATCATGCAATCGGCCGCGCCCGCGAACTCCTTCATGCCGAGCGCGCCGTCCGCGCCCCATACCGGGAACACCGTGCGGTGCGCGGTGTCCTTGAGCAGCATGGTGGTGCTGAAGCCGACGCCGTTCCTGATGGCGCTGCCGACCTCGGCGGCGGTCAGCGTCTTGCCGCGCAGGATGCCGTGCTGGTCGGCGAAGGAGAATCGCACGACCGTGAGCTCGCCCGCCTGGACGCGGCGTTCGACCTCGCGCGTGGCGGCCTGGCGCTCGGCGGTCCACAAACTGGCCTTCTCGGCGAGATGCATCTGGCTAGGCGTCCTCGCGATCCTCATCCTGAGGAGCCGCGCGGAGCGCGGCGTCTCGAAG
Organism: Asaia bogorensis; assembly: GCA_945889625.1. Taxonomy (GTDB): domain Bacteria; phylum Pseudomonadota; class Alphaproteobacteria; order Reyranellales; family Reyranellaceae; genus Reyranella. Next base: position 46,643 of record CAMDCE010000021.1, read on the forward strand.
GATGGGCAACAGTGTCGGTGTGGGCCACCAAGGCGCGGAGATTACTCCGCGCTGATCGAGACGCGGCCCTGCGGGCCGCTCCTCAGGGTGAGGGTGGTGTTGCATCACGGCTTCAGGCGACCAGCGGCGGCGGGGTCTTGGCAGCCCAGCTCGAGCCGCTGCGGCGGCGGGCGTCGAATTCCTTCCAGTAGGACTGCCAGCCCTCGGTCGGGCCCATGCCGTCGACGGTGATGGGTCCGCGGATGGTCGCGGCACGCGCTGGATCGAGGCACATCGGCGGCTTGTCGCCGTTGGCGACCTGGCCGATCGCCGACAGCAGCATGCGGCGGTAGGCGACGATTGCCTTGTCGGTCGTCCCGAGATGCTCGCGCGTGCGGTCGGCGATGCGGCCCTGGCTTTCGATCGCCCACTGGTCGTGGACGTTGATGTCGAAACCCATGCCGGTGTAGGTCTGCGTCGCCTGTTCCTTGACGCTGTAACCGTAGCTGTTGTGACGGCCGAGGCGCGGGCGGTAGTCGGGCAGCTCGTAGAGCTGCAGGCGCTGCTCGCGCATCTGCGCGTGATCGACCGGCTTACCGAACGACGTGAAGATCGCGTACCAGTAGCAGGAGGTGTCGTCGATCGGCACATGCCACTGGGTGATCGTCATCTCGGTGCTCATCGGGATCACGAAGGCATAGGGGAAGACGAGATTGGTGACGCGCACGTGGGTGTGCTTCTCGCTGATCCGGCGCAGGGTGAACAGGCGGAGCCCGTAATCGGTGCCCTCGACGTCGATCTGCGGCCGCGTGTACTCGCGCATCATGCGCGTCATCGGGATGTTCGAATCGGACGAGGCGGCGCGGAACTGCTTGCCGTAGCCGTCGCCGGACGGATCCTCGTCCTCGTAGAAGCGGTGCAGGTAGGAGGCGTGGGCGGGATCGATGCCGACCTCCAGCGCCTGCAGCCAGTTGCAGTCGATCATGCCCTTGAAGGCGAAGGCGTGCGTGCCGGGCGCCAGGAAGCAGTCGAAGTCGGGGAAGGCGGGAGCCTCTCCCTCGCCGAGATAGGCGAAAACGATGCCGTTCTTGACCACCACCGGGTAGGAACGCTGACGCACGCGCTGGCAGAGCACGCTGCCTTCGGGCTCGGCCGGCGTTTCGAGGCACTTGCCGTCGACGTCGAACAGCCAGCCATGAAACAGGCAGCGCAGGCCGCCGTCCTCGAGGCGGCCGAAAGCGAGATCGGCGCCGCGATGCGGGCAGTCGCGATCCAGCAGCCCATGGCGACCACGCTCATCGCGAAACAGCACGAAATCCTGGCCGAGCACACGCACCGCCTTGGCCGGGCGCTCGGCCGGCAGTTCGTCGGCCAGGGCCACCGGATGCCAATAGTGCCGCATCAGCGCGCCGCACTTTGTGCCCGGCCCGATGCGGGTGATCAGCTCGTTTTGCTCCGGACTCATCATGGGAAAAGTTTCGCGCAAATGGGCCCTGATGTCATCCGCGGCGGAGTAACCTCCGCCTTGAGCGCAGCGAGGGATCCTTCGGCGAGCGAAAGATCCCTCGCTTCGCTCGGGATGACAGCCGTATACAATGCAGCCATGAACCTGCTCCACGACATGCCGGGACCGACCTCCCGGGTCTTCTTTTCCCAACGTCTGCGTCTTCACTATGTCGACTGGGGAAATCCTGAGGCGCCACCTCTCTTGTTGGTGCACGGTGGGCGCGATCACTGCCGGAACTGGGACTGGGTAGCGCAGGCGCTGCGCAAGGACTGGCACATAATCTGCCCCGACTTGCGCGGGCACGGCGACAGCCAGTGGTCGCCCGACGGCAATTACTCGATGGCGGCCTACCTCTACGATCTGGCGCAGCTCATTCACCAGCAGGCGCTGGCGCCCGTCACCATCGTTTCCCATTCGCTCGGTGGCAATATCAGCCTGCGCTACAGCGGCATCTATCCGGAGAACGTGCGCAAACTGGTGGCCATCGAAGGCATCGGACCGTCGCCCAAGATGCTGGCTGAGCGCGCCCAGAAAGGCATGGCCGACCGTATGCGCGACTGGGTCGAGGAGGAACGCAAGCTGTCGGGCCGCCTGCCGCGCCGGTACGCCAGCATCGAGGAAGCCTTCAAGCGCATGCAGGACGAGAACACGCATCTCAGCGGCGAGCAGGCGCGTCACCTGACGCAACACGGCGTCAACCAGAACGAGGACGGCAGCTATAGCTGGAAGTTCGACAACTACGTCCGCGCGAACCCGCCCTACGACATGAGCCACGCCGACATCGAGACCTTGTGGGCGCGCATCACCTGTCCGACCCTGCTGGTCTACGGCAAGGAGAGTTGGGCCTCGAACCCGGAAAGGGACGGGCGGCTGAAGCATTTCAAGACCGCCAAGGTCGTGGAGTTCGACAATGCCGGCCACTGGGTGCACCACGACCGGCTCGACGCTTTCGTGGATACCGTGAGGGCCTTCATCAAATGAGAGCAGCCATCTTCCGCGGCGGCGACATCGTGGTCGACACCCTGCCCGAGCCGGTGCCGGCAATGGGTCAGGTGCTGGTCAAGACGCTGGCTTGCGGCATCTGCGGCTCGGACCTGCATGCCGCCAAGCATGCCCATCGCATGGTCGAGGTCACCAAGCGCATCCCGGGCCGGGTGCCGATGGATCTCTCTCGCGACGTCGTGTTCGGCCACGAGTTCTGCTGCGAGGTGCTCGATTACGGTCCCAAGACTGAGCGCAAGCTCAAGACCGGCACGCGAGTCTGCGCCATGCCGCTGATGATGGAGACTGATGGGCCCAAGGGCATGGGCTATTCCAACACTTATGTCGGCGGCTATGCCGAGCAGATGCTGCTCTCCACACCGCTGCTCCTCGAAGTGCCGAATGGCCTCTCGACCGAGCATGCAGCCCTCACCGAGCCGCTGGCCGTCGGCGTGCATGCCGTCGAGAAGGGCGCGCTCAAGGGCGACGAGGCACCGCTGGTCATCGGCTGCGGGCCGGTCGGCCTTGCTGTCATCGCCGCTCTCCGGCTGAAGGGTATCCGGCCGATCGTGGCGGCGGATTTTTCGTCCAAGCGCCGTGAGCTCGCCGTGAAAATGGGCGCCGACATCGTGGTCGACCCGGCAAAGGAGTCGCCCTACGCCAGGCTCGCGACCGACAAGCGCGCGGCGATTTTCGATTGCGTGGGCGTCCCCGGGCTGATGCAGCAGGTGTTCGAGAAAGCGCCGCGCGACGCCCGTGTCGTGGTGGTCGGCGTCTGCATGGAACTCGACCAGATCGAGCCGCTGTTCGCGATCTTCAAGGAACTCAACCTGCAGTTCGTGCTGGGTTACACGCCTGAGGAATTCGCCCGATCGCTCCGGCTGCTCGCCGAAGGGCAGGTCAATGCCGAGGCGCTGATCACCGACAAGGTCGGCCTCGACGGAGTGAAGGGCGCCTTCGCCGAACTCGCCAATCCCGAGCGACACACCAAGATCCTCGTCGAGCCCTGGCGCTAGTACTTTCCTTCATCGAATGCTGATACCGCCCAACCTCTCATCCTGAGGAGGCCCGAGTAGCGCGGGGTAAACCCCGCGCACAGCCGTCTCGAAGGATGAGGTTCTATGATTCGACGTTCAGTGAAAGCGAGTAGTTGGAGAAGATAGATATTGCGATATTAGCACATATACGTTGACAGGGCACGCGTAAAAGTCAATAATATTCAGCGCCAACAAGATCGAGTCGTCACAAAAAAACATGATGATTTTACGTTATTTTAACCGTTACCGCGCGGTAATCGCTACTATATGTTGCGATCGGCGATGCCAATGCGCGGCGCGAGACGCGCACGGTGGGGTAGTGTAGCGCCATAGCGCCGGCGGCCGATCGAGGGAGGAACAATGAAGCTCTACAATTCCGGCGGGCCCAACCCGCGCATGGTCCGCATGTTCATGGCCGAGAAGGGGCTCGACGTGCCCAAGGTCGAAGTTGACCTGCGCGGCGGCGAGAACCGGCGCGAGCCCTATCTCAAGGTCAATCCCTCGGGCCAGATGCCGGCCCTTGAACTCGACGACGGCACCGTTCTGGCCGAGATTACGGCGATCTGCGAATACATCAACGAGATCAAGAAGGACACGCCCTCGCTGATCGGCGACACGCCGGCGGAGCGCGCCCGGACCCGCATGTGGACGCGCCGCATCGACCTCAACATCGTCGAACCGGCGGCCAACGGCTTTCGTTTCTCGGAGGGGCTGAAGCTTTTCCAGAACCGCATCCGCTGCATGCCGCAGGCAGCCGATGACCTGAAGGCCACGGCGCGCGACAGACTGGTCTGGCTCGACGGCCTGATGGGCAGCAATCCCTTCGTGACCGGCAAGAAACTCAGCATGGCCGACATTCTGCTGTTCGCCTTCCTCGATTTCATGAAGAACGTCGGCCAGCCGCTAGACCCGGCTTGCAAGAACCTGACTGCCTGGTTCGATCGCATGAAGGCCCGGCCGAGCGCCGCCGCATGAATATCTTGATTCTTTCGATGCCTTTGCCATTTTTCGGTCACCTTGGACGGTCTATGTCGCCGGCTCCGGGGATAACAACGAACCAAGACGCAGGGACTTCACGATGCGCCGTCTGATCATTGTATTTGCTCTCATCGCCACATCCGTTCTCACGGCCATCCAGGCCTACGCGGCTGATCCGGTGGCGATGCCCGCCATTAGGGGCATGTGGCTTCTCACCGAATACCCATCTCAGACGGTGCGGCCCGGCGAGGTCGCCAACATCCGCTTCAAGCTGCAGAACTCCGGCATCCTCTCTGAGCCGCTTGCTTTGTCGGTCAGCGGCGCACCCGTCGGATGGAAGATCGACGTCCTGGGCGGTGGCCAGCCGGTCGCCGCGGCGATGCCGGGGATCAACGAAAGCGTTTCGCTCTCCTTGCGTGTCGACGTGCCGAAGGATGCCAAGCCCGGCTCGCAGAGCTTCACGATCCAGGGCAAGGGGCCGACCCAGTCGGTCGACCTGCCGATCACGCTCACCATCGGCACCGAGGCACCGGCCAAGCTCACCATCAAGTCGAAGCTGCCGTCGCTGCGCGGCACGCCGCGTTCGTCGTTCGAGTACACGCTATCGGTCAGCAACGACAGCGGCAAGGACCTGACGGTAGCGCTGGCCGCCCAAGGCCCGGCCAACTTCCAGACGACCTTCACCGAGGGCTACGGCAGCAACGAGATCAGCTCGATCCCGATCGAAGCCGGCCAATCCAAGGACATCAAGGCCAAGGTCACGCCGCCGCGCGACGTCAAGGCCGGCGACTATCCCGTGCTGATCAAGGTCGCCGCCGAAGGCGCCACGGCCGAGCAGCGGGTGACCCTGCAGGTGAGCGGCCAGGGCAAGCTCACACTGTCGACCAAGGATGGGCGGCTGAGCGGCGAGGCGACCGTGGGCAAGTCCTCCGACTACACCCTGATCGTCGGCAACGACGGCACGGCGGCGCTCGACGAAGTCGAGATGTCGGGCACGGTGCCGACCAACTGGAAGGTCGAGTTCAATCCCAAGACCATCCCCAGTGTGGCGCCCAGCGAGAAGAAGGAAGTGCAGGTCATCGTGACGCCGGCCGAGAAGGCGATCGCCGGTGATTATGTGGCCTCGTTCCGCGCCAGCGGTCGTGGCGAGTCGTCCAACGCCGATTTCCGCATCACGGTGACGACCTCGACCATCTGGGGCATCGCCGGCATCGGCATCATCGCGGTGGCACTGCTGGTCCTGCTGGGGGCGGTTGCCCGCTTCGGCCGGCGATAAAAGCGCCCGGCAATGAGCGACAATGTCATCGAGGCCCGCGGACTGCTGAAGGTCTATGGCGCGACCCGCGCGGTCGACGCAATCGATCTCGACATCCGACGGGGCGAGATCTTCGGCCTGCTCGGGCCCAACGGCGCCGGCAAGACCACGACCATCCTGATGATGCTGGGCCTCACCGAGACCAGCGGCGGGGCGGTCAACGTGCTGGGTTTCAACCCGGTGCGCCAGCCGCTCGAGGTCAAGCGCCGGGTCGGCTATCTGCCCGACTCGGTCGGCTTCTACGATCACCTGACGGCACGCGAGAACCTGCGCTACACCGCCCGCCTGCTGGACATCCCGCGGCGCGAGGCCGAGCAGCGCATCGCCGATGCACTGGCGAGCGTCCAGCTGGCCGATGTCGGCGATCACCGGGTTGCGACCTTCTCGCGCGGCATGCGCCAGCGGCTGGGCATTGCCGAGATCGTGATGAAGAAGGCCGAGGTGGCGATCCTCGACGAGCCGACGTCCGGACTCGATCCGCACGCCACCCACGAGCTGCTCGAAATGATCCGCGGCCTGAAGAAGATCGGCGTGGCGGTACTGATCAGCTCGCATCTGCTCGATCGCGTGCAAAGCGTCTGCGATCGTGTCGCTCTCTTCAACAAGGGCAAGATCGCCCTGATGGGCACGGTCGTCGAACTCGCCAACCAGGTTCTCGGAGCGGGCCATCCTCTTATGGTTGAGGCCCGGGGCACCGACATCGAAGGCGCGTTGCGCGGCATCGAAGGCGTCCAGCAGGTCGTGGCCGACGGTGCAGATGGAAATGAAAGGGGGGCATGGCGGGTGACCGCCGACCGCGACGTGCGCGCCGCCGTGGCGCAGCGTATCGTGTCGTCGGGCGGCTCGCTCACCCGCCTCGCCGACCTGCAGCCCAGCCTCGAAGAGGTCTACACACGTTATTTCCAGGAGGCCCGCCATGCCGCGTAGCAGTGGTCGGCGTGAGGGTTCGCCCTTCACCGGACTGGGCCCGGTGTATGTCAAGGAGCTCGCCGATCATCTCAGCAGCGTCCGCATGATGGTGCTGACCCTGTTCGTAATCGTGTTTGGCGCCTTTCCCGTGGCTTCGTCGCTGCAGCAGCTGCGCACCGTGGTCGGGGCCGACGCCTACCTGTTCCTGCGCATCTTCACGATCGAGCCGGAGCAGGTGCCGATTCCGTTCGTCCAGGCGCTGAACTTCATCATCCCCTTGATGGCGATCGGACTCGGCTTCGATTCGATCAACAGCGAGTTCAACCGGCGCACGCTCTCGCGCGTGCTGTCGCAGCCGATCTACCGCGACGCCCTGCTGCTCGGAAAATTCCTCAGCGGGTTGACCACGCTTGCCGTGGCACTGACGGCACTGTGGTTGATCGTGTTTGGCGCCGGCCTGCTGCTGCTCGGCCTGCCGCCGCGTGGTGTCGAGGTGGCGCGCGCCGTCGGCTTCCTGGTCGTGGCGATCGCCTACGGCGGTGTCTGGTTGGCGGTCGCCATGTTGTTCTCGGTGATCTTCCGTTCGACCGCGACCTCGGCGCTGTGTGCGCTCGGCATGTGGCTGTTCTTCTTCATCCTGTGGCCGATGATCGCCAATGCGATCACCATCGGCTTCGCGCCGACCGAGATCCGCAGCGTCGACCAGCTCGTCTCGCTGCAGGAATTCGGCCTCGCCCTCCAGCGCCTGTCGCCCGGTACGTTGTTCACCGAGGCCGTCCTCGGCCTGCTCAATCCCGAGACGCGGACATTGGGCCCGATGTTGCCGAGCCAGATGCGCGGACAAATTCCCGGCGCGCCGTTGCCGTTCGATCAGAGCCTGCTCTTGATCTGGCCGCAGGTGACTGGTCTGATTGCCGCCATGATCGTGCTGTTTGCCGCCGCCTACATCATCTTCCAGCGCGAGGAAGTGCGGGCCTAGCGGGGCCCGCCGGACGGCATGAAACACGTCTGGACCGCCGCCGCCGCGCGCAACAATGCGCGGTGGTGCGACGCGGTCTGCTTCGCCCACGGCAAGGGCGGCCGTTTCCTCGAGCACATGTGGGTCAACGCCGAGCCGGTGCCGCGCTTCTACCCCAACGCGGTGACGCTCACGCGCGCCGAGCGCGACATCACCGAGCAGCGCCAGATCGTGCGCATCCTGCTGAAATCAAACCTGCCCGGGCGGTGGGCGGTGAAGGACAGCTTCAACAGTCTCGACATCGCTCGGCTGGGTTTCGATGTCCTGTTCGAAGCCAACTGGATCCGCCATCCGCCGTCGAAAGGCGTCGCGACGACGTCGCGCCTGTCCTGGGAGCGCGGCGTGCATGGCGCCGACACCATGCCGGCGGTCCTGTTCAGCGACGAGAACTTCGCCCTGTTCTCCGGACGGCGCGACGGCAAGGTGGTGGCCGGCGGCACGCTCTATCGGGCGGAGAACCTGGTCGGCCTATCCAACGTCATCGCCGAAGCCGGCGACGCCGGCGTCGTCTGGCACGACCTCGTCACGCTGGCAGCCAAGACCTTTCCCGGACTGCCGCTGGTCGGCTACGAATCGGGCAACGAATTGAAGGCCGCGCACAAAGCCGGCTTCGAGATTGGCGAGCCGCTTCGTATCTGGGTCCGCTCGCGCGACTAAGCGCGATAGCCGCACGCCTCCAGCGCCGTCAGCATGTGCGACGGCGGCGGCGCGGTCACCGAAACGGGCGGCTTGTTCTTCGACATCGGCAGCACGATTGCATGGCTCTGCAGGTGGAGCTGCTGGCCCGCTTCGGCCTTGCCGTAGAGCCGGTCGCCGATCACCGGGCAGCCGGCGTGAGTGCAATGCACGCGGATCTGGTGCGTGCGGCCGGTTTCGGGTTTCAGTTCCAGCCAGGTCATGCCGGGCCCGCGTCCGAGGACGCGATAGCGCGTAACGGCGGTCTGGCCCCCCTTGGAAATGTCTTCGGTCACCTTCACCGTCCAGCCGCTCTTGTTGTTGACCTTGAGCAGCGGCCAGTCGAACACGCCTTCGTCGGCGGGCGGCGCGCCCTGCACGACAGCCCAGTAGGTCTTCTCGGTGTCGCGGCCGGAGAAGATGCGACCGAGCTTGCTCAAGGCCTTGGGATGGCGGCCCAGCACCAGCACGCCGGACGTGTCGGCGTCGAGCCGGTGGGCGAGCGCGGGCGGACGCGGCAGGCCATAGCGCAAGGCGTCGAAGCATTCCTCGAGATTGGGCGCCTTGCTCGGCCCGGCATGGACGGCGAGCCCTGCCGGCTTGTCGATCACCAGGATCAGCCCGTCGCGATGCAGCACGCGGGCCTGGATCTCGGCAGCCGACAGCGGCGGCGGCCGCTTCACAGGCCCCTCATCACAACGGAGGCCAGCGCGACAGCCAGTCCTCGGAAGCCTCGTAGAGCGCCGCGGCGCGCAGCACCGAGGCCTCGTCGCGGAAGCGGCCGACGAACTGCAGGCCGATCGGCAGGCCCTTACCGTCATAGCCGCAGCACAAGGTCAGCGCCGGATGGCCGGTGATGTTGAACGGCATGGTGTAGGGGAACCAGTTGCGCCTGAGTTCGCCCACCTCGATGCCGTCGATCTTGATCGGCTCGAACAAATCCTGGTCGATCGGCAGCGCCGTGCACGACAGCGTCGGCGTCACCAGATAGTCGGCCGTCTCGAACCAGCGCTGGATCATGCGGACGAGGTCGGTGCGCTGGAACATGGCGCGCTGGTAGTCCGCCCCGGTCCACTCCGCCGCCATCGCAACCTGGCGCACCAGCGAGGCCGACATCTTGTTGTCCTCGCGCAGGGTCATCTCGTGGAAGCGTGCCCGCCAGGTCGTGTGGTTGATGACCTTCCAGATCGGTTCCATGTCGGGCAGCTCAGCCGTCAGCTCGACCAGCTCGGCGCCAAGCTCACGGAGCTTGCCCAGCGAGCGCTCGAAGGCGGTGCGGACGTCCTTGGCGACGACGCTGTTGCCCAGCGTGGCGCTGAACAGGATGCGCTTGCCCCTGAGATCGCCCTCGGCGCGTGCGGCGGTGAGGTAGTCCTGGGGCTGAACGCCAATCGACCACGGGTCGGAGGGATGCGGGCCGGCCATGGCCTGCAGCATCAGCGCGGTGTCCATCACCGTGCGCGTCATCGGTGTCACATAGGTGTAGTTGCCGAAGGCGTCGGCCGCCTGGCTGTGCGGGATCACGCCGTTGCTCTGCTTCAGCCCGACCATGCCGTTGGCCGCGGCCGGAATGCGCGTCGAGCCGCCGCCGTCGGTGGCGATGCCGATCGGCCCGATGCCTGCCGCGACGGCGACCGCGGCACCGCCGCTCGATCCGCCGGACGTCCGTTCGGCGCTCCACGCATTGCGCGTACGGCCGAACAACGGAGCGTCGGTCAGCGCCTTGTGGCCGAACTCCGGCGTCGTGGTCTTGCCGAACAGGATGGCGCCGGCCGACTTCATGCGCGCCGCACTGACGGCGTCCTCCTTGGGCACGTTGTCCTCGTGCAGCAGCGAGCCGAAGGTCGTCCGTACGCCCGCGGTGTTCACCAGATCCTTGGCGGCGTAGGGAACGCCATGCAGCAGGCCGAGCGGCTTGCCCTGGATGACGGCATCCTCGGCCGCCTGCGCCGCCTTCTGCGCTTGCTCACCCGCTATCGTGATGAAGCAGTTGAGCACCGGCTGCAGCTTCTCGGCGCGGGCCAGCACGGCCTTCGTAAGTTCGACCGGCGAGACCTTCTTCGCGGCGATCTTCTCGCGCAAGGTGGAGGCGGGGAGGCGACAGAGATCCTCGCTCATTTCAGCAGCCCACGTGCTGCGAGATTGCGCATCAGCGCCGAGGTACCGAAGGTCCAGGGCGGGAGCTTGTCGCAGTGATTCACCCGGTTGGTGAGCGTGCCGAGCTTGGGCGAGCGGATGGAGACGAGATCGCCGATCATGTGGGTGAAGCCGGTGCCGCCCGGCGTGCGCGGCTCGGTCGGCGCGAACAGCGTGCCGGTCATCAGCACCATGCCGTCGGGATATTGATGCGTGCTGCCCATCGCATGACTCACGAGATCGGTCGGATCGCGACTGATCTTGGAGAGGTCGCTGGCTCCGCGGAGGCGGAACTGGTCCGGTCCGGTCACTTCCAGCTCGACCTTGGCCTTGCGCACGTCGTCGAGGGTGAACGTCGCATCGAACAGCCGCACGAACGGGCCGATTGCACAGGAGGCGTTGTTGTCTTTGGCGATACCGAGAAGGAGGGCACTGCGGCCTTCCATGTCGCGCAGGTTCACGTCATTGCCGAGCGTGGCGCCGACGATCTTGCCCTTGGCGTTGACGACCAGCGTCACTTCGGGCTCGGGATTGTTCCAGTCCGAGTCGGCGCGAATACCGATCTCTGCGCCGTAGCCGACGGCGGCCATGGCCGGTGCCTTGGTGAAGATCTCGGCATAGGGTCCGATGCCGACCTCGAGATAGGGCGACCAGGCGCCGCGCGCCATCAGGCTCTTCTTCAATGCTTCGGCCTCGGGCGAGCCCGGTTTGATGGTGGTGACATCGGCGCCGATGATCGAATTCAGCTCGCCGCGGACCGTCTCGGCACGGCCGGGGTCGCCCTTGGCATGCTCCTCGATCAGCCGCTCGAGCAGGCTGATGGCAAAGGTGACGCCCGCGGCCTTGATCGCCTGCAGGTCGATCGGCGCCAGCAGGCTGGGGATCGTCTCCTCGAGCGAGCCGATGCGTTCGCCCCTGGACCGCGCCAGGGCGACAGGATCGGCCGAATTGCAGAGATCGGCCACCGTCGGCGCCGACCCGGTGATGTCGAACACGCCTTCGGCCCGCACGGCGACCACACTGGGACCCTCCAGGTGGCCTTTTCGCCAGACTCGGCCGACCAAAGTGCCCGATGTGCCGTCCTCGGGAAGGATGTCGCTCGCTGAAGCTGCCACTGGACGTCTCCGGCGCTTCGTTGCAAAAAGGCGCGCCAATCCCGGGAGAAATCAAATCATGGCCGCAGCGCGGATCAAAGGCGTTCTTTCGCCGGTCGTCACCCCTTTCAAGCGCGACCTGTCGCCCGACGTCGGCCGCTTCATCGCCCATTGCAAGTGGCTGCTGTCGCAGGATTGCGGCCTGGCTGTATTCGGCACCAACTCGGAAGCCAACTCGATGTCGGCCGACGAGCGCATGGGGCTGCTCGAAGCCGCCGTGTCGGCCGGTGTGCCGACGGCCCGCATGATGCCCGGCACCGGCGCCTGCTCGATCAACGAAGCCGCCAAGGTGAGCGCGCACGCCACCAAGCTCGGCGTGTCGGGCGTGTTGATGCTGCCGCCCTTCTACTACAAGGGCGTTCCGGAGGAGGGGCTGTTCCGCTTTTTCTCGGAGGTCGTGCAGCGTGTCGGCGACGATCGCCTGCGCGTCTATCTCTATCACATCCCGCCGGTGTCGGCCGTGCCGATCACCCACAAGCTGGTCGAACGCCTGATGAAGGCCTACCCCAAGCAGATCGCCGGCATGAAGGACAGCTCCGACGACTGGGCACACACCAAGAGCATGATCGATGCCTTTGCCAAGGACGGCTTCGATGTCTTCTCGGGCAACGAGAAGCCCTTGATCGAGAACCTCAAGGCGGGCGGCGTCGGCGTCATCAGCGCCACCGCCAACATCAATCCCGGCAAGATCGCCGAGACCTACAACAAGTGGAAGACGCCCGAGGGCGAGAATCTGCAGAACTGGATCAACGAAGTCCGCGGCGTCATGCAGGGCTACGTGATGATCCCGGCGCTGAAGTATTGCATCGCGCACTACGGCAGTGATGCCGCCTGGACGCCGGTGCGTCCGCCGCTGGTCGAGACCGACGAGAAGGCTGGCAAGGACATGATCGCCAAGCTCGACAAGCTCGGCTTCACCATGCCGGGGCTGAAGCAGGCGATGGCCGTTGCAGCCGAGTGACAGCCCGCGGCCGTCATCCCGAGCATTTGCGAGGGATCTCTAGGCCGCAGTAAAGGTCCCTCGCTTCGTTCGGGATGACAGCCTTCGCGTTGACATGTCGTGCGTCCGCCAACTATAAGATGCCCATGCGCACGACCCTGATCCAGAACGCTTGGTATTTTACGCTGCTGACATAGGCGGCGCGCAGGGTCATGACCTAACGAAGCCGCCGCATCCCGGCGGCTTCTGTGTTTCTGGAATGGGCCTCCGGGCCGCGGCGATACCGCAGACGGAGGACAAGATGTCGATCGTTGTTGAATCTGAAAGGGAGACCGCGCCGCTGCCGGCGCCGTCGATACGCGTGCGGCTGGCAGGTCCGCGCGACCTCGACGCGCTATGCGCGTTGCTCGACAACCAAGAGCACGCCCGCGAGCAGGTGCTTGTCTGGCTGGAAAGCCCGGCGACCACGCTGCTGGTGGCGCAAAGCGAGATGGGGATCCTGGGCGTAGCAGTATTGGTGACACGGATCGTGCCGCTGGCCGGTGCTGCCGTGCACAAGGTGGTCGAAGTCGATAACCTGGTGGTGCGGGCCGATCTGCGTGGCCGGCGGATCGGCCGGCGGTTGCTGGCCGCGGTCGTCGAATGGTCGCGCCAGCGCCGCGCCATCCAGGTCGAGGCCATGGTGGGCGAAGGCGACGCCCGGCGCTTCTATCAAAGCTTCGGATTCGCAGCGGCGGCCGACCGGCTGGTGCTGACGGCGTGAGCGACGATCTGGCGCAAGAACCGCTGGCGATCCGCGTCCGCCCGGCGAGCGTCGGCGATCATGAAGCGTTGTGCCGCTTGTTCGATCAGCTCGACGAGCTGCACCGCCAGGCACGACCAGACATGTTCCAGCCCTTCCCGCCGCCGGCGCGCTCGCGCGAGCAGATCGCGCGATGGCTGGCGCAGCTGGACTCGACCGTGCTGGTCGCCCAGAGCGGAGAGGGCCTGATCGGGCTCGTCGTGCTGCTGACGCGCACGCCCCCTCGGCCTTCGCCGGCGCCGTGCCGCGCAAGGTGATCGAGGTCGACAACCTCGTGGGGCGTGCCGACGAGCGCAGTCGCCGGGTGGGACGCCGCCTGCTGGCTGCCGCCGTGGAATGGTCGCGCCAGCGCCGCGCCACCCATGTCGAGGTCGCCGTGCATGCCTTCAACAGTGACGCCCAGCGCTTCTATGAAAGCTTCGGATTTGCGCCGTCGATCAATCGGCTGGTGCTGACGGCGTGAGTCTTCAGACTTCGAATACGAGGTAATAGCCCACGCCGATCCAGGCCAGGATGCCGAGCAGCATCGAGATCATGAACACGGTGGTCATCACCGGTCCGTTGATGTTCACGTATTTCCGCGGCGCCACGAGGGCGAGGAACTCGACGACGATCCAGAACGGGAAGCCCAGCAGGCGGGGCACGAAGGGTTCGTGCCGGAAAGCATTGCGATAGCGCCTGGCTTGTTCGTAGCCGGGGGGATATTCGGGTTCCCAGTCCGTGCTTGCCGTGCGCGTCGTCTGTTGGGGTCTTGCCGACGGCCTGGGAGCCGCCGAAGGTTTCGGAGGCTCGGGCTGCCGGGGCTCCTCGACCGGCGGAGCGGATATACCCAGCACGTCCGACCAGCTCGCGCGGTAGAGCCGCAGCAAATCATTGGACTTGCGGATCGCAGCCAGCGCCTCGCCGTCGTGCTGGCTCTCGGTCATGTTGAGCAACTTGACCAGCCGATCCTTGTCGACTTCCAACTCGATCTCCTGGATCAGAAAAGGTGAAACCTAAGCCGGCTCCTTTTCGCGCGCCGCCCACATCGTCTTGTAGGCGGGACGGCCGATGCAGGCCGCGTACCACGCTTTCATCTTAGGCGTCGCATCGAACAGCGCCGTCGCCCCTTGGGCGTAGCGCACGATTTCGGCAACGTTGACGTCGGCTACCGTGAAACGTCCTCCGACAAGATAGCCGGTCTTTGCCAGTGCCTTGTCGAGCACGGCGAACGGTCCGCGCAGGGCGGCGACGGCGGCGTCGGTCGGCCCGTTCTGGGCGATCGATAGCGAATGCGGCTCGACTTCGGTGACCGCCCATAGCGACCACATCGCCATCTCGCCCTCCTCAGGGACGTTCGCTGGTGCGAGCGGTCCGCCGTGCTTCCTGGCGAGGTAGAGATTGATCGCCAGCGACTCGTGCAGCACCAACCCGTCGTCGTCGATTGAGGGGATATGGCCGTTGGGATTGACCTTCAGGAATTCCGGCGACTTGGTGTGCACCACACCGGCCGGAATCGGCTCTTTGAGGCGATAGTGCTGCATGATCGGCACGTGCTTGAAGGGGATTCCCAGCTCGTTGGCCAGCCAGATATTGCGCGAGGCGCGTGAGCGATAGACACCATAGATCGTAAGCATGGCGCTTTTTATCAGGTGATCGGCGTCTTGTCCTTGTTGGCGATTTGCCGCGACGCTAGGCTTGATCGATGAAGACCCAACGAAAATTCGAGCCCGTCAAAGACGCCAGCCACCTCTACGAGGTCGAGCGGCGGGCGCGTCATGCGGAACGCCCGGGCTTCCGGGTCAGCGAGTTGCAACTGTCGCCGACCCAGACGGTGCCCTGGCATTTCCATACCAACATCAGCGATACCTTCTATGTGCTGGAAGGCGAGATGCGGCTGTTCCTGCAGGATCCCAAGCAGGAGGTCCGCCTCAAGCCCGGTGAGACGTTCGTCGCCGCGCCCGGTCGGCCGCACCTCGTGACCAACGCCGGCAAGACGTCGCTCACCTTCCTGATCATGCAGGGTATCGGCGAGTATGATTACGTTCCGCTGGTTTAACTGCGGCAACAATATTTCGTGAGGGGTGTGGCGGGATTCTGGACGAATCGCAAATAATGCAGATGCCATCCATATCGAAGGTGTCCAGGCCGATCTGGAAGATTTTGCGACGTTTCAGCTGATGGCGGGTTTGTCGGCCCCGATAAATTGCACTCGCAACTCGCGCTTCAGCACCTTGCCCGTGGCGTTGCGCGGCAGGACGTCCACGAAGGCGACCGACTGCGGCACCTTGAATTTGGCGAGCTTGCCCAGGCAATGGCGGATCACGTCGCCTTCCTCGAGAGCCTGGTCGGGCTTGCGCACGACGATCGCCATGCCGACCTCGCCCCAGCGCTCGTTGGGCACACCGATGATGGCAGCGTCGGCGACCTGCGGCAGCTGGAACAGCACGTTCTCGACCTCGGCGGGATAAACGTTCTCGCCTCCCGATATGTACATGTCCTTCCAGCGGTCGACGATATAGACGAAGCCCTCGTCGTCCAGGCGGGCGGCGTCGCCGGTGTGCAGCCAGCCGTCGGTGAAGGCAGCGGCGGTCGCCTCGGGCTTGTTCCAGTAACCAGGCGTGATGTTGGGCCCCTTGATCAAGAGCTCACCGACGTCGCCTCGCGCCACGTCGCTTCCCTCGCCGTCGACGATGCGGATCGCGGTATGCATCATCGCCTTGCCGGCCGAGCCCAGCTTGCGGATGGCGTCGGCGGCATCGAGCATGGTGCCGGCCGGACTGGTTTCGGTCATGCCCCAGCCCTGGACCAGCGGCACGCCGCGCGCGGTCCAACCTTCGAGGATCGAGCGCGGGCAGGGCGCACCACCGACGCCGGAGATCTTCAGCCGCGAGAGATCGGCGCCCTGGAACTTCGGATGCTGCAGCATGAACTGGTAGGGCGCCGGCACGCCGAAGAAGTGCGTGATGCCGAGCGCCGTGTCGGAGATGTAGTCGAGCGCCAGGCCGGGATCGAAGGTGCGCATGATCAGGATAGTGCCGCCGGCATGCAGCACCGGATTGGCGTAGCAGTTCAGCCCGCCGGTGTGGAACAGCGGCAGGATGACGAGTTGCACGGTCTCGGGCGTGATGAATGCCGGGATGCCGAGGTTGACGCAGTTCCAGAACACCATGCCGTGCGTGATGATCGCGCCCTTCGGGTACCCCGTGGTGCCTGAGGTGTACATCACCATGGCAATGTCGTCGTGCGTCAGCGCAAGCGGCGCCGGCACGATCGACTTCGCGGCGAGCGCACGTTCGTAGGCGCTGTCGGGTCGCTCGTGGTCGATCTCCAGCACATGCTTCGAAAGCGCTGTCGCCTGTTGAATGAAGGCCTTGTCGTGAATCAGGAGTTTCGGACTCGAGTCACCCAGGATGTATTCCAGCTCCGGCACGGTGAGCCGCCAGTTGAGCGGCAGCATGATGGCGCCGAGCCGACCCGTCGCGAACTGCAGTTCGAAGTATTCGGCGCAGTTCGGCGCCAGCAGCGCCACGCGGTCGCCCTTGCCGATGCCTCTCGCAGCGAGTGCCGCGGCGAGCTGGTTTGTGCGCCTGTCGAGTTCTGCATAGGTGAACTTGCGATCGGTCTGCAGGTCATGGATGGCGAGCTGCCTGGGTCGGCGGCCGGCGTGGTGGGCGATCCAGTCGTAGTAGGGAGGCACAGCGGACATGTCAGTTCACCGCCTTGGTGAAGCCCTTCCAGAAGGGCTCGCGCAGCTCGCGCTTGAGGACCTTGCCGGCGCCCGACAGCGGCAGCGGCGTGGTGCGGAAGTCGACGCTGCGCGGGCACTTGTAGCCCGCGATCTGGATGCGGCAGTGCTCCATCACTTCCTCGGCCGTGAGGTTGCTGCCCCGCCTTGGCACGATGATAGCGTGCACGCGCTCGCCCCACTGCTCGTCGGGTATGCCGATCACCGCGACCTCGGCGACACCGGCAATGAGCGAAATCGCGTTCTCGACTTCGGCCGAATAGATGTTCTCGCCGCCCGAGATGATCATGTCCTTCAGCCGGTCGACGATATAGACGAAGCCCTCGTCGTCCATATAGGCGCCGTCGCCCGAGTAGTACCAACCGTTCTCCAACACGGCGGCAGTCTCGGCGGGCTTGTTCCAGTAGCCCTTCATGATGTTGGCGCCGCGGATCGCCAGTTCGCCCGCCGTGCCGCGCGGCACTTCGTTGCGGTCGCTGTCGACCACCTTGACCTCGCAGCCCAGCGCCACCTTTCCGCAGGACTTGAGCTTGCCGGCGAACGGCCCGTCGAGCGTGGTGTAGCGCGGGTCGAGCAGGGTGACGATCGGCGCCGCCTCGGTCATGCCGTAGGCATGCATCAGCTTGACATGCGGCATCGCCTGCATGGCCTTGCGCAGCACGCCCTCGGGCATCGGCGAGGCGCCGTAAAGAATGAAGGCGAGGGTCGAGATGTCGAACTCCGCGAAGCGCGGATGATTGACCAGCATGTTGATCATGGTCGGCACGAACTGCGCGTGCGTCACTTTCTCGGCCTGGATGGTCTGCAGCACATCGACCGGCTCGAAGCGCGGCACGAAGGCATGGCGGCCGCCTGACAGGGTGACGCCGAAGGTCGAGGCGCCATCGGCGAGATGGAACATCGGGCCGGAATGAATGTAGGTCGTGTCGGCGTTGAAGCCGATGCCGGCCACGCCGTTCATGGCGTTCATCACCAGGTTGGTGTGGCTGAGCATCACGCCCTTGGACCGGCCGGTGGTGCCGCCGGTGTAGAACAACCCGGCGAGATCGTCGTTGCCGGCGCCGGCATCGTCGGCCGTCTCGTAGGCCGCCAGATCTTCATAATGCAAGATGCCTTGGGGCGAGGCGATGTCGTCGAGCCACACGACCTCGCGCACGCCGGGCATCCTGCCTTCGAGCGCGCTCAAGTGGTGCGCCATCGCAGCGTCGATAAACAAGGCCGTCGCACCAGAATCGGCGAGGATATATTCGATCTCCGGCGCGGCGAGCCGGGTATTGATCGGGACCATGGCGGCACCGATCCACGGGATGGCGTAGAGCAGTTCGAAATAGCGATCGCTGTTCAGCGCCAGGATGGCGACGCGATCGCCGTTTCGCACGCCCAGTGCGGATAGCGCGCCGGCTACGCGCGCGACTCGCTCGGCGCTCTGCTGCCAGGTCCGGCGTCGGCTGGCGAAGGTTGTAGCGAGCCCGTTCGGCTTGATCTGGACGGCGCGGCGCAGACTCTGGGTCAAGGCAAACATGAGGCGATGCTAGGGGCTCGCTCATTCGCACGGCAAGGGGGATCATGCTAAAGGGGAGGCATGAACGACATGACCCCGCCGGCGCTGGATCGCACGCCTCCAGCCTTCAATCCGCTCGATCCGGCGTTCATCGCCGACCCCTATCCGTTCTATCACCGCCTGCGCGAAACGGCCCCGGTGTTCAAGACGCCGCTGGGTTTCTGGCTGCTGACGCGTTACGAGGACATTGCGCTGGCGCTGCGCGACCGCCGCTTCGGCAAGGACTTCGTCGGCAACATCTCGCGCCGTTACGGCGAAGACAGGATGAACGAGCCGGCGGTTGCAAATCTCGGCCATACGATGCTCGTACTCGATCCGCCGGACCACACGCGGTTGCGCAGCCTGGTGATCAAGGCCTTCACCGCCCGCCGCGTCGCCGACATGCGGCCGCGCATCAAGGCACTGGTCGACCAGCAGCTCGACCGTGTCCAGGACAAGGGCGCGATGGACGTGATGCGCGATCTCGCGCACCGCCTGCCGGTGATCGTGATCTGCGACATGCTGGGCATTCCCGAGGCCCATCGCGCGCCGTTCCTGGCCGGCAGCAACGTCAACGGCCGCATCCTCGAGCCGGTACCGATGACCCGGCAGGAACTCGACCGGGCCAACGCCACGACGATGGGGGCCAATGCCTATTTCGACCAATTGTGCGAACTGCGCCGGCGTGAGCCCAAGGACGATCTGACGACCGAGCTGGTCAAGGCGGAGGAGGCGGGCGATCGCCTGACGACGGAAGAGCTGCGCGCCAATATCGGCCTGCTGTTCGGGGCTGGCCACGAGACCACCACCAACCTGATCGGCAACGGGCTGCTGGCGCTGCATCGCCAACCCGATCAATGGGAGCGGCTGAAGGCCGACCCGTCGTTGATCGCCAACTCGATCGAAGAGCTGCTGCGCTTCGATTCGTCGGTGCAGTTGACCGGTCGCGTCACCAATGCCGATGTCGACATCGGCGGCACCACGATCCCCGCCGGTGAAAGCGTCATCATGCTTTTGGGCGCGGCCAACCGCGATCCGGCGCAATATGCCGACCCCGACCGGCTCGATGTCGGCCGGCAGAACGTGCGGCCGATGTCGTTCGGCGGCGGCATTCACCATTGCCTCGGCGCACAGCTTGCGCGTCTGGAAGGCGAACTGGTCTTTGCCGCGCTGGCGGAACGCATGCCGACACTCGAACTGCCGGAAAAGGACAAGCCGGAGTGGAAGCGCAGCTTTACCTTGCGCGGCCTCTCCAAACTGCCGGCTATCTGGCACTGAACCATGGGCGCAAGCTGGCGGGGCGAGGGCGCGCAACATCAGGGCGCCCGCCCCTACCAAGAGGACCGATGGGCGCTCAAGGCGCTCTCCAACGGGTCGCTGCTGGCGGTGGTTGCCGACGGCATGGGCGGCCACGCTGGTGGCGCGGTTGCCTCGCAACTCGCGATCGACGCCTTCGTGAAGATCGTCGAACAGGGCCGCAGCCTGGCCGACGGTCTGCAGGCGGCCAACGAAGCGGTGAGGGCAGGTGCTGCCGGCAAGGCCGATCTCAAAGGCATGGGCTCGACGCTGGTGGCGGCAATCGTCAAGGGCGATGAGGTCCGCTGGATCAGCGTGGGCGATTCGCCTTTCTATCTGGCGACGACCGGCAAGCTCGAGCGCCTGAACGCCGATCATTCCATGGCACCTCAGATCGATGCCCTGGTCGAGCGCGGTGTGATCACTGCGGAGGAAGGCGCCAGCCATCCCGGCCGCCACACCCTGCGCGAAGCGGTGATGGGCGAGCCGCTCAGCCTGATCGACGAGGGCAGCCGCCGGCTTGACGCCGCTGCGAGGCTCCTGCTGTGCAGCGATGGCGTGGAGACTCTCGATCACATCAAGATCGCAGCGCAATCGGCGGGTCCGACCAAGAAGCTGATCGACGCGGTCCTGGCCGTCGCCGCTCCGCACCAGGACAATGTCACGGTGATCAAGCTGGAACGCCAGCCATGACCAAGGGTCCGGTCGTCATCGAAGTCACGCGCGGTCCGGTCGTCGAAAGCCGCCACGAAGGCATTGCCGCGGTGGTGAAGGCCGACGGCACGGTGGTGGCCTCGTGGGGCGATATCGATGCCGCGGTCCTGCCGCGCTCGGCGACCAAGCCAATCCAGGCCATCCCGTTCGTCGAGAGTGGCGCAGTCGAGCGCTTCGCCCTCGGCAACGAGCAGGTGGCGCTGTCGTGCGCCTCGCACAACGGCGAGGCGCGCCATGTCGAGACGGTGCGTGCCTGGCTGAAAACGGTCGGCCTCGACGAAGGCGACCTTGAATGCGGCGCTCATGCCTCGCGGCTCGTCTGGCGGGTCGAGGAACTGGCGCGGGCCAATGCGCCGCTCACCAACGCGTCGAACAACTGTTCGGGCAAGCACAGCGGCTTCCTGACCACCGCCGTGCAGCATGGCGAGCCGACCAAGGACTATATCAAGTACGACCATCCAGTTCAGCGCCGCGTGCGCTCTGTGTTCGGCGACCTCGCCGGCCTCGACGCCGACCGGCTTCCCTATGGCGCCGACGGCTGCGGCATCCCGACCCTGGCCGTCCCGCTGCGCGGCCTTGCCCGTGCCATGGCGACCATGGCCGATCCGTCGCGTCTGCCGGGCAAGCGCGCCGAGGCCATTGAGCGCATCCGGGCAGCGATGAATGCCGAGCCCTTCATGGTCGCGGGCACGGATCGTTTCTGCACGCGGCTCAATAGCAAGCTCGGCACCACGGTGCAGGCCAAAGGCGGCGCCGAGGGCGTGTATTGCTGCATGTTGCCGACCCTGGGCCTCGGCCTTGCGCTCAAGATGTGGGATGGCGCCGCGCGCGCGAGCGAAGTGGCGACCGCCGCGATCCTCGATCATCTCGGCGTCCTGCCCCCAGCGGAGAAGGACGCCATCGTCCATCCGCCGATCAAGAACGTGGTCGGCCTGCTGGTCGGCGAGTTGAGGCCGGCGAAGAGCTGGCTGGGCTGACCCGGAGCGTGAGCGTCACGCTCGAAATCATGGAAATTGGCGCGCGCGGCGACGGCATCGCCGACGCAGACGGTCAGCGCTATTTCGTGCCCTTCACCCTGCCGGGCGAGACCGTCGAGGCCGCGCCGCGCGACAAGCGCGGCGAGGGCATCGCCGCCGAGCTGATCGAGGTCCTGGCGCCGTCGCGTCACCGCGAGACGCCTCCCTGTGCGCACTTCGGCATTTGCGGCGGCTGCGCCCTGCAACACTGGCGGCGCGATGCCTACACCGCGTGGAAAGTCGGCCTGATCGAGCGGGCGCTGAAGCATCGCGGTGTTGTGGCGCCGGTGTTCGAGCTGCCACTCCTCGGCATGCCGGCCGAACGGCGACGGGTCGATTTCGTGCTGCGCCGCCAGGGCAGGCGCGTGGTGGCCGGCTTTCACGAGCGCGCGGCCCAGCGCATCGTCGATGTCGGCACCTGCGTGATCGCACGACCCACCCTCAACGCCTTGCTGGAGCCCTTGCGCACCGTCCTGGCCGAGGTGTTGCCCGAAGGCGCGGCGGCGGATGCCGTCGCCAACGAGACTGACAGCGGGCTCGACGTGCTGGTCCGCCCGCACAAGCGCCTCGACCTGACTCTTGAGCGACGCCAGGCGCTGGTCGATCTGGCCGAACGCGCCGATCTGGCGCGGCTGAGCTGGGGGGATCGCGCAACCGCCGAGCCCGTGGTGATGCGCCGGACGCCGCTGCTTGTCTTCGACGCGGTGACGCTGGAGCCGCCGCCCGGCGTCTTCCTGCAGGCGAGCAAGCGCGGCGAGCAGACGATGCGGGCGGCGGTCGCAGCCTGGACGGCTGATGCGCCGCGGCTTGCCGATCTGTTCGCCGGCATCGGCTCGCTGTCGCTCGGCCGGACAGGCAGGCTCGCGTTGTACGAAAGCGACAAGACGGCGATTGCTGCCGTCGATGCGGCTGCACGCAAATTGGGCGGCAGTCGAGCGAGCGTGGAACGACGCGATCTTTTCCGCAATCCGTTGACGACCAAGGAACTCGACACCTTCGACGCCGTTCTGCTCGATCCGCCGCGTGCCGGCGCCGCCGCACAGGCCGCCGAACTGGCGCGCTCGAAAGTGCCGCGCGTGGTCTATGCCTCGTGCGATCCCGGCAGCTTTTCACGCGATGCCCGGGCCTTGCAGGACGGAGGATACCGGCTGGAGACGCTAAAACCCATCGACCAGTTTCTCTGGTCGGGGCATGTTGAACTCATTGCACTTCTGACCAAATGAAACGTGGAGACGCCCGATGATGTTCGATCTTCAAGGGCTTCCTGCTAACCCATTGTAAACAGAATCAGATCTCTCGACCGGGCTGTTCTGTCCCTAACGCCGTCCCTGCTTTTGAGCGGCCATTGGGGTGGTCAGATTCGCTCGGCGGAACGGTCGGGGAGAGCAGATGGCCACGTTGAGCTACCCACAGAAACAGTCTGATATGATTCCGAAGGCGCGGCTAGGGTTGCTCCGAATCTCCTGACCGTACAGGACCGCCGCGCCGTCTTTTCATACGGACGCACCGTTGCGGAGGTGCTGTGGTTGATCAAGCCCCTTCGATAGTTTTGCGGCATCAGACGCTCGAGGACCTAGCGCGCCATGTCGCACCGTCGCTACTCCGCGTGTACGCCCGTGTTAGGTGGATCGCGCACGGCGGCCGGGGCCGTTTGCCGCTTATCGATCGATATGCCGAAGCGGCGAGCCAACAGCTGCTTGATGGCCCATGGAAAGGAAAAGAGCCGGCGCCATCGGGATCGATGAAGACTATCGTCGGTGCAAGCAGCCTTATCCGGGGCATAGCTGCGTCAGCGCGGGACCAGTACCTGGATCAGGCAGTATTCCGCCTATTGGCCGCGGTGGAGAAAAAGCTGTCCAAGGAAGTTCGGAGGCAACTCACGGCGGCCAGTGCGACCGCAACCGGCCGCGCGGCTGGCGGGCATGAGGTGACTATCCCGAAAGCGGCATTGCTACATGGACACATCGACTTTTGGAATAGTGCCATTGAGCACATTGGTAACCGCTGGAGCTACATCGAATGGCGAGGTCCTCATGTTGTAGCGGCCCAGACCCAGTCTACCAATAGCAAGCCGCAGACCCAAATCGCGCCAATGCCATTCGCCAAAGGCGAAATACCTGATGCTCAGCACGTTGAAAAAATGCTCGCCGCTCGCCCGTGCTACAAGTCGTGGGAGGCGGTCATCGCCAATAAGATTGACCTGAACCAGGTCCCAGGCCAGAGCGAAGAGGCAAAGCGAAAGAGGCTAGTTAAGAAGGCTTCGGCTGCCGCAAGACAACAACGGTAGGCCCAGCTGCCCCCGTCTTCCATCGCCTTCCATCATCTTCCATCAAGTTCCTGCTTCCAGGCGATACTCGCCGTTATCCTCCACGCATGAGGCCGCAAGGCCGCAACTGGAGAATAACTGATGAGCATTGTGAGTACCGGCACAAGCCACTGGGAGAAGTATCCCCCGCCGATTGCGCGCGCAGCTTACTCGATCGCTGAGACTGCCGAGCTACTGGGTCTTTGCGAGGCGTCCGTCTATCGCGCGCTCCGGCGTGGAGATATTGCCAGTGTCCTACTGGGCGGTCGCCGACTGATCCCCGCCCGCAGCATTGAGAAGCTGCTTTCAGCCAATGCCGCTTAACGAAGGACGCCGCCGCGGTGTCTGCCGCGACGGCGCCGAATGCTCTGCCGTCCAACCTCTTCCACAAGGCCGAACACATGACCAATCTATCGATGCTCTCATGCCGTCGCAAGCCGGCCGCACGCCGTCTCGCCATTTCCTACGACGAAAACCGCGTGCGCGTTCGCGCGATCGACACCTGGCGCCCGGTTGCCGAAGTAGTTCATGGCATCCTGGCTGAGATCAGCGTGCGCCGGCGGAACGCAGATACGGACCAAGGTTGACGCGATGCGGCGTAACGCCAACAACCCCTCGACGCTGATCTACTGGAACGACCTGGAGGGCGAACCGGGCCTCAAATTCTGTGGGCTCGCCGGGCAGGGCCTTTGGCTGAAGATGCTAGGCATTGCCGCTCGATCGTCCGAGCACGGCGTGGTGCTGATCGGCGACCATCCGTCACTGATGCAGGACATGCCGGCGCTGCTCGCAACTTCGTGCGGCGAATCGGCAGAGGCGATCGGCGAGTTGCTCAACAAGCTGATCACCTTCAAGGTCGCCTCGATCGACAACAAGGGACGCGTGTACAACAGGCGCATGGTCGCCGAGGCGAAGCTGTCGGCGAACAGGTCCGAGGCCGGCCGCAAGGGCGCCCATGCAGCGAACAGAAAGCGGCAAAAGTCCGGCAAAGGGGTCGGCAAACAGGACGGCAAAGCCACCGGCGAACGTACCGGCAAGACTCCCGCCAGCGAGCAGCCGGAAAGTGTTGACCCGCCAACAACTAGCGCACATGAGGCTTGCGCCACGGTCCAGCAAAGTGTCGACAACGGTACCGGCAAAAGTGCGCCTTCTTCATTCTTCAGTCTTTCTTCCGTATCTAAAGATACGGGCGTCGAGGCGCCGCAGCAGGCTGACGCCCTGGAGCTTCCGGCATTCCTCGATCGCCGCCCGAAGCGCGACGGCGACCAGGGCGACCACGTCGACCTCGCCGGCATCGTGTTCCACCAAGGCCTGGACTGGCTGCAGCGCGTCACCGGCAAGCCTGCCGACGCCTGCCGCAAGCTGCTCGGCAAGTGGCGCAAGGGCTTCGGCGACGACGCGGCGCTGATCGCGGCGCTCGGCGCGGTCCAGCGAGCAGCGCCGATCGACGCCGTGTCGTGGATGGAAGCCGCCATCAAGGCGCGCCGCGCCAGTGGGAAGGCGTCACCCCGATCGGCATGGGCGGACGGCCTGCCATGAGTGGTTACCTAGCCCAGCAGATCACGCCGATCACGCCCCAGATCCTGACGGCCCTAGAGGCGCGCGGCTTCGACGCCGAGGCGTTCGTGAAGCTGGACCTCGGCATCGGCGAGTCCAAGTCGAACGCCGGTGCGCTGGCCGTACCGTTCTTCGACGGCGAGACGATCGCGAGCGTGAAGGTGCTGGATCCCAAGACCCTGTGGAAGCTGGCCCACCTGTGCCCCGGCGACCTGCCCTACAACATCAACGCCGCGCGCGCGCCCGACCTGGCCGACCAGCCGCTGATCGTAGTCGACGACGAGTCCGCCTGCTGGGCTGCCCTGATGGCGGGCTTCCCGCGGTCGATCGCCGTATCCTACGAACGGGGCGTGGACCTTTCACGCGCCCTGGCGACGCTTGAGGCCGGGTGTCAGGACGCCCGCGAAATCGTGGTTTGCCCCTACGCCGACGACGCCGGCAACGTCCTGCGCGAGTTGCTCGCCACCGCCTTTGGCCGGGCCCGCTGCAAGTGGGTTCGGTATCCTGAGGGCTGCTACAGCCTCAGCGACGCCCTGAGGAAGTTCAAGGCGCAGGGCGTTCAGGAGACGATCCGGCGCGCCCAGTGGCTCGCCCTGCCCGACATCTACTCGATGGGCGACCTGCCCGAGCCGCCGGCAAACCCTGCCTTTGACATCGGTATCGTGGGCCTGAAGGAGCACTACCGTGTACGTCGCGGCGACCTCTGCGTCGTGTCGGGCGTGCCAGGTTCGGGCAAGACCTCGTTCGTTAACGAGCTGGTCTGCCGGATGGCCCAGGCGCACGGCTGGCGCACGGTGTTTGCCAGCTTCGAGCAACGGCCGAAGCCTGACCATCGCCGGGCGCTGCGCACCTTCCACGCGATGAAGCTCGAGAAGCACATGAATGAGGATGAGCGAGCCAGGGCCGACGCCTGGATCGAGCTACAATTTCGCTTCCTGATGCCCGACGAAGAAACCGAAACAAGCCTGGACTGGTTGCTAAGCCGATTGTCCGACGCGGTGCTGCGCTTCGATGCCAGCCTATGCATCATCGACCCTTGGAACGAACTTGAGCACGTCCGGCCGCGGGAGATGACGCAAACCGAGTACACCGGCACGGCCATCCGGGCGATCAAGCGGTTCGCCAAGAAGCATCGCATCCACGTCATCGTGGTCGCCCATCCGGCCAAGATGATGCGCGGCAAGGACGGCAAGTACCCGCAGCCGACGCTCTACGACATCGCCGACTCGGCGCACTGGGCCAACAAACCCGATGTCGGTGTGCTGATCTGGCGTGATGGACCCCAGCCCGGCTTGCCGACCAGCATCGTCGTGGCGAAGAGCCGCTATCACTCGGAGATTGGCCGGCCAGGCGCAGTGACGGGCATCTGGAACGAAAGTACCGGCCGCTACACGATCACCAACGACGAGAGCACACCATGAGCGGGCCCGTGATGAAAGAGAACCCTGAACGACCGTGCACGGTGGGAGCAACGGAAGCGGCAGTCCCCAAGCCCACCGTGCTCACGGAAGAAGAGAAGGCCATGCTGGCCGATCTGCCGCGTAATTACGCGCGCATGACCGCCAACTCGATCATGGGTGCCTCCCGCGTCATCCAGGCGGCTGAGAAAAGCACGCAGATCGGAAAGACCGCCGACTGGATCGAGGCCATGAAGGAGCTTGAGGCCGCCTCTGAGAATCTGCGTGCTAACGACCTATCGCAGGCTGAGGACATGCTGATGCATCAGGCCATTGGCCTGCAGGCGCTGCATGTTCGCCTCACGGAGATGGCATTTCGAGTGCTGGCGTCGCCCCATCAATTCGACGTCTTCATGCGCTACGCCCTTCGTGCCCAGGCTCAGGGTCGGGCCACGATCGAGGCGCTGGCCGAGATCAAGAATCCCCCGGTTCTGTTCGCCCGCCAGGCCAACATCACCAGCGGCCCGCAGCAGATCAACAACGGCGAACCTTCGCTCGTGCGCGTGCGGGAAAACGGTTCCGAGCACAACGAACTATTAGGAGAAGCCAATGAGCTAACCGTGGCCGACCGCTCCACCGACCGCCCCACCGAGCGCCATGCCGAGCATGACGCCAGCACCG
>CAMDCE010000022.1 GCA_945889625.1 Asaia bogorensis
TCCTGGAGAGAGAAAGGATCAAACGACAGACCATCCAACGCAGACGCTTGAACCACCGTGCTATCGCCGCTTAACATCAATCAGCAGATGCGCAGGAGCCTCTCTTCTAAATAGACCCAATCTGTCTCAAATTATCTGACGACGGACACATCACTCAAGTATTCCGTTCGGCCGAACGCCGCACCGACATCGTCGGCCTCGACGCCCGCGACCTCGCCGCCCGTCCGCGGTTCACCGCGCGGCTGAAACATCACGTGCCGTTCCAACTGCACGGCTGCTTCGTTGGCTCGTCGTCAAGCCGTATCGAATAAACGACCGTACGTGGAGAATGCACACGCTGCTGGAAGCGACGTCCTGACCAGCTGCCTGCTCTAGGCCAGGTCGTCGACGTCGTTGCGCAACTTCTGTCCGTCGCGCCAGCGTGCGAGATTTTCCAGGAAGATCGCGAACACCGCCTCGGGCTGGCCCAGCGTATGGCTGGCGGTGTGCGGCGAGACCAGGACGTTGGGCATGTCCCACAGCGGCGATTTTGGATCGAGCGGCTCGTGCTCGAAGACGTCGAGATAGGCGCCGGCGAGCTGGCCGCTTGTGAGCGCCGCGATGACGTCGCGTTCGACGGCGATCTCGCCGCGCGCGACGTTGATGAAGTGGGAGCCCATCGGCATCGCGGCAAAGGCCGCTGCGTTGGCAATGCCGCGGGTCAGCGGCGAGGCAGGGCAGCACAGGATCAACCAGTCGGCCTGGGGCAGGACCTCGCCCAGGCAATCGTAGGCGATCGTGCGGTCACACGGCTCGGCCGGCGCCGACGTGCGGCGTGCGCCGATCGTGGTCATGCCCAGCATCTTCAGGAGGCCGGCGATGGTGCGCCCGATCGGCCCCATGCCGACGATGAGGGCACACTGGCCCTTGAGGTCGCGCGGCGCGCGCTCGCCCAGCCGCGGCTCCCAGGCGTGGCGGCGCTGGGCGTCGGCCAGCAGGGGAAAGCGCCGGTTGAGCGCGATGAGGGCGCCCAGGGTCGAGTGCGCCACCGTCACCGCCGTGGCGCCCGAGGCGGTCGTCACCTTGACGCCACGGTCGCGCAGCTCGCGGTAGATCGGCCGTTCTGCGCCGGCCGGGTGGATCTGCAGCCATTTGAGCCGGGGCGACTTGCGCAGCACAGTTTCGAATTCACTCAACTCTTGTGTTGGATTGCCCTTGCTCGATCTGCCGGTGACCTCGCGGGTCATGAAAGCGATATCGGCATCGCAGGGGCCGGTGTCGGCGATCGCTGCGTCGGCCGTCACGAAGGAGATGCCGCCGGGGACTGCAGCGGCGATGCGCTCGCCCCAGGTGCGGAACGCCGTGGCGGAGAGCAGCAGCTTGAGGGCTGAGGGGGTGGTCATGGCAGCGACGATGCCGCATGATGCGGCGAAAGAAAATGCCCCCGGAGCCAACCGCGGGGAGGCAACGGGAGTCGAATAAGTGCAGCGTCATGTATAGTTACATCGCCCGGCGGTTGGCCTTCGGCGCGCTGACCGTGATCGTGGTGTCGATCATGGTCTTCGTCGTGATGCGCATCCTGCCCGGCGATCCGCTGGTCGCGATCTTCGGGCCGGAGGGCATGACCAAGCTCACCGAGGAGCAGCGCATGAGCTACATGCGCGAGCTGGGGCTCAGCGATCCGCTGTGGGTGCAGTATCTCGCCTGGGTGAAGGACATCATCAGCGGCAATTTCGGCCGCTCATTCTTCCGCTCCGAGAGCGTCGCCGACATGATCCTGCGCCGCGGGCCGCTCACCGCCGAGATCGCACTTATCTCGGTGGTACTGTCGTGGATCGTCGGCATCCCGGTGGCGATCGTGAGCGCGCTCAAGCCCAATTCCATCGCCGACAGCGTCGTGCGCTTCATCAGCATCCTGTTCCTCGCCGTCCCGGGCTTCTGGGTCGGCATGCTGATCGTTCTGGCGCTGTTGTTCTGGTTCGGCTATCGCGCGCCGATGGCGGGCGTCGGCTTCTTCACCGACCCGGTGGCCAACCTGCAGATCGTGATCGGCCCGGCGGTCGTGCTCGGCCTCGGCCAGGCCGCCTACATCGCGCGCATGGCGCGTTCCAGCCTGCTGGAAGTGATCCGCGAGGATTATGTGCGGACGGCGCGCGCCAAGGGGCTGAACGGCCGGCTGGTGATCGCACTGCACGCGCTGCCCAACGCGCTGCTGCCGGTGATCACGCTGTCGGGCGTGCTGCTCGGCCTGGTGCTGGCGGGCTCAATCCCCGTCGAGCGCGCCTTCGGCACGCCGGGGCTCGGCTACTCGATGTTCCAGGCGGTGTTCGAGCGTGACGTGTTCGTCATGCAGAACCTGGTGTTCCTCTATGCCGTGGTGTTCGTGATGCTCAATATCCTGGTCGACTTCACCATCGCCTTTCTCGATCCCAGGATACGCCTGAGATGACCGCTGCCGTCACCGAACCCTCGCTCAGCCGCCCGCGCTCACGACTCGGCGCCATCGGGCATGGGCTGCGCACCTTCGCTCGCCGCGCACCGCTCTCGGCCTTCTGGGGCGTGGTCGCTGCCCTGATCGTGGCCATCGCGGTGGCGGCGCCGGTGATCTCGCCCTATCCGCCGCTCAAGTCGGACTTCCGCGCCATGCAGAAGCCGCCGAGCGAAGCGCACTGGTTCGGCACCGACCAGATCGGCCGCGACACGCTTTCCCGCGTCATGAACGGCGCCCAGACCTCGCTCACCGTGGCGATGGGCGCGGTGCTGTTCGGCACCACCGTCGGCGCCCTGTGGGGGCTGGCCTGCGGTTACTTCGGCGGCCGCTTCGACATGGTGAGCCAACGGCTGATCGAGTTCCTGCAGTCCTTTCCCGACCTGATATTGGCCATGGCGATCGCCATGGCGCTGGGCGGTGGGCTGGGCACCGTGATCGTGGCCATCGCCATCACGCGAATACCCTTCGGCGGGCGCGTCATCCGCTCGGTCGTGCTGTCGCTCAAGGAGATGCAGTATGTCGAGGCGGCGCGCGGACTCGGCGCCTCGCACAAGCGCCTGATGTTCCGCCACATCCTGCCGCAGTGCGTGGCGCCTTATCTCATTCTGGCGACCACGCATCTGGGTGTTGCCATCGTGATCGAGGCGTCGCTCGGCTTCCTGGGCGTCGGCATCCCGCCGCCCAACCCGACCTGGGGCAACATGCTGTCCGATGCGCTGAACGCCGGCCTGGTGCCGCCATGGTGGCTGGTGTTTTTCCCCGGTGCCGCCATCACGCTCACCGTGCTCGCCTTCAACCTGCTGGGCGACGGCATCCGCGACATGCTCGATCCGCGGCTGAGGGGATCGGTTTAGGCTAAGAGAAAGGTCCCTCGCTTGGCTCGGGACGCCAAAATTGTCATCCCGAGCGAAGCGAAGGATCTTTGCTGCTGATTACGCCGCAGCCGCGCCCAACGGAAACTTCATGCCGCCGTCGTGGAGATGGCACGAGGCAAGGTGGCCGGGCGTCACCTCGCGCAGCGCCGGCACCTCGGTGCGGCAGCGCGGCATGGCGTAGGGGCAGCGGGCGTGGAAGTGGCAGCCCGACGGCGGGTTGATCGGACTCGGCACGTCGCCCGTCAGGATCACTCGTTTGCGGCCGCGCGAGCTCGATTTCGGGATCGGCACGGCCGACAGAAGCGCCTCGGTGTAGGGATGTAGCGGCATTTCGAACAATGTGGTCTTGTCCGTCATCTCGACGATGCGGCCGAGATACATCACCGCGACGCGATGGCTGATGTGCTCGACCACGGCGAGGTCGTGGGCGACGAACAGGTAGGAGAGCTTGAACTCGTCCTGCAGATCCATCAGCAGGTTGATGATCTGTGCCTGGATCGACACATCGAGCGCCGACACCGGCTCGTCGCCCACGATCAGCTCGGGATTGAGCGCCAGGGCGCGGGCGATGCCGATGCGCTGGCGCTGGCCGCCGGAGAATTCGTGCGGATAGGACGCCATCGCCTCGGGCCTGAGGCCGACGCGATCGAACAGGGCGGCCGCCCGCTCGCGGCGCTCCGTTGGCGTTCCGACGTCGTGGATGATCATCGGCTCGCCCACGATCTCGCCCGCCGTCATGCGCGGGTTCAGCGAGGCGTAGGGGTCCTGGTAGATCATCTGCATGCGCCGCCGGTAGGGCAGCAGCTCGGCGCGATCGAGATGGGTGATGTCGTGGCCGCCGATCCTGATCGTGCCGTCGGTCGGCTCGAGCAGCCGCAGCAGCGTGCGGCCGACCGTCGACTTGCCGCAGCCCGATTCGCCCACCAGGCCCAAAGTCTCGCCGCGGCCGATCGAGAACGACACGCCATCCACGGCATAGACCTGACCCGACACGCGCGAGAAGAGGCCCTTGTGGATCGGGAAATGCTTCTTGAGGTCCCTTACCTCCAGAAGGGGGGCCTCGAGTAGCGGCCCGTTCGGCTTCTCGGGCGACACAGCCGCGCTCATACCACTCCCCCCAGCAGCTGGTCGGCATGCCAGCAGGCGACCCAGTGGCTGGGCCGATGTTCGGCCAGCGGCGGCGATTCGCTGCGGCAGCGGTCGGTGGCGAAGCTGCAGCGCGGCGCGAAGCTGCAGCCTGCGGGCAGGTTGAACAGCGACGGCACCATGCCCTTGATCTCGTTCAGGCGGGCGCGGCGGGTGTCGCTGTGTGCCGCAGTGTCGAGATGCGGGATCGAGCCCAACAGGCCCTTGGTATAAGGGTGGCCGGGCGTGTCGAACAGAACGTCGGCGGGCGCCTCCTCGACCTTGCGGCCGGCATACATCACCACCACCCGGTCGGCGTTCTCGGCGACCACGCCCATGTCGTGGGTGATCAGCACGATCGCCGTGCCGAAGGTCTCCTGCAGTTCGCGCATCAGGTCGAGGATCTGCGCCTGGATGGTGACGTCGAGCGCCGTGGTCGGCTCGTCGGCGATCAGCACCTTGGGATTGCACGACAGCGCCATGGCGATCATCACGCGCTGGCGCATGCCGCCCGAGAGCTGGTGCGGATAGGCGTGGGCGCGGCGCTCCGGTTCGGGGATATAGACGCGGCGCAGCATGTCGATCGCGCGGTCCATGGCCTCGCGGCGCGACAGGCCCTGGTGGAGCGCGATCGCCTCGCTGATCTGCTTGCCGACCGTGTACAGCGGATTGAGCGAGGTCATCGGCTCCTGGAAGATCATCGAGATCTCGTTGCCGCGGATGCGCTCCATCTCGCTTTCGCTCAAATCGAGCAGGTTCCTGCCCTCGAAACGGACCGCGCCGCCCACGATGCGGCCCGGCGGGTTGGCGACCAGGCGCAGGATCGACAGCGCCGACACGCTCTTGCCGCAGCCCGATTCACCCACCACGCCCAACGTTTCGCCGGCCTTCAGCGTGTAGGACACGCCGTCGACGGCGCGCACCGTGCCGACCGGGGTGAAGAAATGTGTCTGCAGATTGTCGATCTGCAGGACGGTTTGCGCCGGTACGACTGCCGGATCGCCCACGGCGTCAATCGCCGGATGGCGAGGATTCACGCGAGACTCCCTGAAATTTCTCGTGTTAGTTTTGGCCCAACGGGGTGGGCGAGCCATCTGAGCACATCGTGCTCGGTCTGCAAAAGGCCAAATGGGAGGAATCTGATGAGTGATCAAGGATCGAAGCCTTCGGGCGTCAAGCGGCGTGACTTCGTCAAGGGTGCCGGTGCCCTGGCAGGTGCGGGGGCGTTCGGGCTGCCCTTCGCCGCCTGGGGACAGGGCGTCCCCATGCAGTACGACGGTTCGAAATTTCAGCTAGCGGCACCGGAGCCCAACCCCAAGAAGGGCGGCGTGCTGAAATACGGCATCACCATGCGGCCGCCGCATTTCGACTTCCATCAGTCGGGCACGATCAACAGCCTGGGCAGCCAGGGCTGCATGTTCGACAACCTGGTCCGCCGCGACCCGCGCGACAGCGGCAAGACGATCATTCCCGATCTCGCCCATAGCTGGGATATCTCCAAGGACGGCAAGACCTACACCTTCATGCTGCGCAAGGAGGTGCAGTTCCATGACGGCGCCGAGCTGACGTCGGAGGATGTGAAGGCGACCTTCGACCGTATCTCCAAGCCGCCGACCGGCATCAGCATGCCGCGCAGTACGCTGTTCGCGGCGGTCGACCAGATCACGGCACCCGACAAGTACACCGTGCAGTTCAAGCTCGCCGCGGCGCGGCCGCCCGACTTCATCATGGGCGCGATCGCCAGCGGCTGGAACGGCATCGTGCGCAAGAAGACGCTGGACGACAACCAGCAGAATCTGCGCCGCGTCGTCGACATTCCCGGCACCGGCCCGTTCAAGAGCAAGCGCCGGGTCGAGAACGAAGTGTGGGCGATGGAGCGGCACCCCAACTACTGGAACAAGGGCCTGCCCTACCTCGACGGCATCGAGTTCTATCACGCCCTGCCGTTCTCGCCCGAGCTCGGCTCCAGCCTGCTGTCGGGCCGTGTCGACTACGCCCGCCTGCTCGATCCGGGCTCGCTGCGCCGGGTCAAGGCGACCGCCGGCATGTCGGGCACCGACTTCTACCAGTCGGTCATCCAGGCGACCTGGATGAACAATAAGAAGAAGCCGTTCGACGATCCGCGGGTGCGCCGCGCCTTCCATCTGGTGCTCGACAAGCCGGTGCTGGTCGACGTCGTCAAGGACATCGCGCCGATGATGGTCGGCGGCTTCATCTATCCGTTCTCCGACTTCGCCACGCCCAAGGCCGAGCTTTCCAAGCGGCTGGGCTACCAGGCCGACACGACCGCCTCGGTCAAGGAGGCCAAGGCGCTGATGAAGGCGGCCGGCTATGAAAAGGGCATCACCGGGCTCGACTACCTGGTGCGCGAGGTGGCGAGCTTCAAGCTGTGGTCGCAGGCTATCCAGGCGATGCTGCAGCAGACGCTGAACGTGCAGTCGGTCATCCGCCCCGCCGTGGAGTCGGTGTGGTTTGACGACGTCAAGACCGGCAAGTTCGACCTCGCCGTCGGCGCCATCGTCTCGACGCTGCTCGACCCCAGCGACTACTTCAACGCCTGGTACAAGAAGGACGGGCCGCAGAACTACTCGAACTGGGAAAACTCGAAGTTCGCCGCCCTGCTGCCGCAGATCGACAGCGAGGTCGATCCGAAGAAGCGCCTGGCGCTGATCGGCCAGGCCGAGGCCATCATGGAGGAGGATCCTCCGCTGCTGCCGATGTCGTGGGAGAAGATCAACGACGGCTGGTACAACTACGTGAAGGGCCACCGGGCGCAGGACTACTTCGGCATCTACGACGTCGTGCGCTTCGACACCTTCTGGCTCGACAAGTAGCGCCTCCCGATCGGACTTCATCTCTTCAGGCTCCTCTCCCCCGACAGGGGGAGAGGTTGGGCGAGGGGATGCGCACGATCGTCGATGCCCCGCGCTTGGCTTGGTCGCCCATGCGATAGCGGCCCGCAGTCTCGCTCCAGCAATCGCCAGCAGAGTCATGCAGACCGCGCATCCTGGCGACGGCTGCCCTTGGCGCGTGGATGGTCTATTGTGAAGCCACAGCCGCCGCAGTCTAGAAAAGCCCGGGCGATCCAATGCTATTTTTTGCCAGACCAGATCCGGCGAGGAAGCGCTTCCGAAGGGAAGGCTTCCACAGAGTGGAAAATGCGCTGCTCCCGGAAGGCAAGGACTACCTCGTTGAGCGGAGCCATGCCGAGGTCGCCAAAGTGAGTTACGAGCCGCGCGGTTGGGGGGAGATTTACGCGGCCCCCAGTGCAAGGTTGCTGGAAGAGCAGGTCTTTACCGACGAGTTCGAAGAGGCGCTGATCGGCATCTGTGGCCGGAGCACAAAGCAGCTCGGCAACATCGACTGCCCCCAGCATGCCTTCTGCCGGCAGGTGGAGGGCGATTGGGGTTACGACACACATATCGATGGTGCCGCCGCCGACAGGGAAGAGCCTCCCGGTCAATACGAGGTGCTGATCGCCCTCCTGCTGAGCCCGGTCCGCAGCGAGGCCGATGGGGCTTTCGTATTCTGGCCGGGCAGCCACCTCGAAGTGTTCGCGAACCTGCGCTCCAAGCCACGCCAATTTCTGAGAACCGCGATCCACGACTGTGTTCCGGAGCTGGCTGCCAAGGGCGCTCCTGCCCTGAAGTCCGGGCCGGCGGCTTTGACGGGAGACGTTGGAACAGCGCTCATTTGCCATCGACTGCTCGTCCACGGCACTGCGCCACGGACACGGCCGGGCATCAGGCACATGGCCTTCTTCAGGCCAGCCTATGCGCCGTACGAGAAAGATGCCCTGGTCAAGTCAACCACCTTTGCCAAGCTGTAGAGCCCAGGTCGTCCGACGTCGGCGACCGTCTGCAATTCACCGTCTCGTTCAGCACCTCGACGCCGGTCGCGGCCAGCCGCTGCTCGATCTCCGGCAGCTTCGGCGCTCGGTTGATCTCGCCATTCAGTCGTCGGGTGAGTTCGGCCACGTGATAGCTTGCGTTCGATGAACTTCCTCTTCTTCGCCGGCGGAGCCTCGGTCAATGGCATGGAGATCGTGCTCCATTCCCTGATGGCGGGACTGAACGAACGCGGCCATCGGGCCGCGGCGATCGTCAGTGGTTGGAACAACGGCGACTATCCCAGGATGCTCCGCGACTCGGCTATCGAGCATCGCGAGATCGAGCTGGGGCGGATTCATTTGCTGCGGCCGAACTGGACCCGCGGCACCTATTACAGCCTGCCCAAGGCCATCGACGACATTCGCGCGTTCGTTGGCGAGGTCCAGCCCGACTGGATGATCTTTTCCGAACCCCAGTCGCTGCTGCTCTGCTCCTACATCCTGCCGTCGGTGCAGAAGGCGCTCTATCTGCACAGCAGGCCGGAACGTTTTCTCACCCATGTCCTTGGCGGCCTGATTCGCCGGCGGATCGGGCGGCTGATCTGCGTCTCCGACTTTGTCGCCCAATGCGCCAGGAAGACGCCCTTGAGGCGTGCCGAGCTGGCGGTGGTTCATAACGGGATCTCCTCGCCGCGCGCTGATTGGCCGAGCTCCGTGCAACTGCCGGTCCGGCTGGGAATCGTGGGCGGCCTCGGTCATCAGAAGCAGCATCTGACGTTGATGCAGGCCGTCGCGCGGCTGAAAGGGCGCCTGCCCGCAGGCTCGTTTCGCCTTGTCATCGTCGGCAACAGGCAGGGCAGTTATGTCGACAAGGTCGAAGCAAGGATTGGCGACCTCGGCATCCAGGACGTCGTGAGCTGGACGGGTTTCATCAAGGACAGGGACGAGATCTACGGCGGCCTCGACATCCTGGTCGCTCCCGCCATCAACGAGGGCTTCGGCCTGACGGTTGCCGAGGCGGGCGCCTATGGCCGGCCGTCAGTGGCGGCTCGTTCGGGAGCATTTCCGGAAGTTGTCCAGGAAGGCCGCACCGGCCTGTTGTTCAAGCCCGGTGACGCAGGCGAACTCGCGCAGGTGCTGGAGCGGCTGATTCTCGATGGCGAGCTGCGTCGAGGGATGGGACAGGCGGCGCGGTCGTTTGTTCGCCCGACCTTCACCGTCGATCGGATGACGGAGCGCTTTATCGGCGCTCTCGGCGGCGTCGCCTAAATGCCGGCGACTGACTGCGCGCGCGCGCGGCCTTGACGGGGCGCCTGCTCGTCGCGCGATTCGCGGGCCCGCGAGTCATGCTTGGCGACATCGTTGACCGGCAGCTCGTCGATGGTGACATTCCGCGCCGTCGCCCAGCTCTGCAGCGCACTGGCGGCAAACGACGTGATGCCCAACGCGGCAGCGATCATGAACGCCGCAAGAACAAGATGACGCATCCCACACCTTCCCTATGGACCTCGACCCTGTGCTGTACCCCAGCGGGTCGTCGTTCCTTTAGACACCGGGCTTCCCACGGCCCGGCACAATCCCCGGACGGCTATATGGCACATCGGTTATCGCACCGCCAGTGTAGAGTGTATAAATTCATGAATGCAAATATCTGATTCTTGTAACACTGGTAATAGGCCGCCTCTGACGTGGTATGACTGCAATATGTTTAGGGATAGAAAGCTTTGGCTCTTCCTTCCTAAGTACGTGTGATTCAAGGCCAAATGGTCCGAGGCGGGAGGGTGACAGTCGGTCCCGTTGGGCGAGCAAGGGCCGGGACTAAAAAATGACGCCATCGTCATATTGCACGGGCGGTGCGACATTTCGGCGCCGAATTCTCACGATTAGGGCCGCACCGCCTTGGCAAAGCTGTCGACCGACCAGCCGCCCAGCACCTCAATGCGCGGCAGGCGGAGCGGGTCGTGGGTCAACTCGGCCAAGCCCGGCTCCATCGTCAGGCCGAGTTTGAAGCCGCACTGTGCGGCAACGCGGACGAAGCGATCGTCGGCTTCGCCAAAGGGGGCGGCGATTGACCGGCATTCGGTGCCCAACGCACGCTCGAGCACGGCGCGCGAACGGGCCGCCTCGAGAACGACGTCGCGACTCGAGAGCTCCGCCAGGTGACTGTGGCTCGCCATGTGGCTGCCGAAGCACACGCCGGCTGAGCCAAGCGACTGGATCTCCGGCCAGTCCATCAGCGGCGCCGGCGGGCCGTACTCGACGTCCCAGTCGGCGGTGCCGCCCACCCGATCGGTAACCACGAACACTTCGGGGCAAAAATCGTGGGCGCGCAGAATCGGCCAGGCGATCCGGTGAAAATCGCCATAGGCATCGTCGAAGCTGATCATGACCGGACGACCCGCGAAGGGCCGCCCGCTCGCGAGGTGAAGGGCTACTTCGGCCGAGGTCACGGCGTGATAGCCGTGCCGGCGCAGCCAGCGCATCTGCTCGCCGAACGCCGCGGGTGTCACGCGGTAGCGCGCGAGGCCGGGCGGCCCCTCCTCGGCAATACGGTGATAGGCGAGGATCGCCAGCCGGTCGGTGCTCTCGCGGACCCGCACCTCGGCGCGCAGGGCTTCCGCGCCTCCCCATACGATGGTGCGGGAATGGTCGGGATGAGGCAGCGGGCCGAGCTCAACGCTGTCGAGACGCGGCACGGATGGCGTCTCGCCTACCCTCAGACGCCGGAAAAGATCGACGCGATAGAGTTCGGTCTCGAGCGAGCGCTCGAGCGCCAGTCCCGGCGTGGCGCCGAATGTTTCGGCGATGAACTTGGCGCCGAACGCACCGTGCCAATCGACCCCGGTCTTGGTTGGATCGTCCTGCAAGACCTTGAGGTGGGCGGCGAGCAGATGGCCGCCCGGCGCCAGGGCGGCAACAAGCCTTGCCGCGACCCGAGCAAGCTCGGCGCGGGGGGCGAGGTAGAGGTAATAGAGCACTTCGGAGCAAACCAGCAGGTCGAGGTCACGCGGCAGCTCATCGTCGAAAAAGTCGAGGCGACGATAGTCGACGTTGCCGAAGGAGCGGCAGCGTTCGCGGGCGCGTTCCAGCGCCGTTTCCGAAATGTCGGCCGCCGTGAGATGGCTGACGTGGGGCGCCAGCAAGGCGGTGAACCTGCCTTCCGAGCAGGCGACTTCCAACGCCCGGCCGATCGGGCGTTGCGGCAGAAGTTCCAGCGTTCGCCGGTATTTGAGCTGCTCGTAGTCCGATCCGTAGGCCCATGGATCCTGCTTCCGATACGTTGCCTCCCAGTAGTCTCGACGGTTGGTTCGCGAAAGCACGGGCTGGTCGTTGGGTGCCGCGGCGGCCTCGGCAGGCAGCTCTGCCGCCGCTGCCTGCGCGCGACCTTCGGCAATCAGAGCCGCCAAGGCGCGTTCGTTGGGGCCCGCGGTGCGCGGACCGGCGATCGCAAGGGCGGCCGCCGTCAACACTCTCCGGGCAAGCAGTCGCGGGCGAAAGACCGACTTCGGTCCGCTCCGCGGCCGTGCGGACGTAAGGTCCGCCGGAAGCCTTGCCAATTCGACGATGGCGTACAGCCAGAACAACGGCCGCCGCAACAGCCCGCTCGCCTTGAGAAAAACCGAAGGACTCATCGCCTCGATGGCAATCGACGTGAGCTCGCGCACCGAAAGCGTGCCGAAAAGCGAAGTCTCGATCCGCCCGCGATACTGCCCATCGACGCGGAACTCCATGTTCAGCGTGTCGACTGCACCCGGCACCTCGATGGGCCGCAGATGGCCGACGTCCTGGCGAACGAACAGCGTCCGGCCGGCGGCAAGTCGTTCCTTCGGCGGCACCGACCTGAACACGTCCGGCTCGAGCGCGAATTCGAGCGCTTGGGCAAAGCCCGGTCGGCTTGCGGCGCGCTCGACCTGCCCCAATAGCCGACGGAGCGCGGCAATGAATGCAGGATCGTTGGCGAAGCGGTCGCCGGGCAGCAGCCGGGCTCCGCGCAGGAGACCGTCGAGAATA
This sequence comes from Asaia bogorensis, assembly GCA_945889625.1. Taxonomy (GTDB): domain Bacteria; phylum Pseudomonadota; class Alphaproteobacteria; order Reyranellales; family Reyranellaceae; genus Reyranella. The sequence continues at coordinate 12,311 of CAMDCE010000022.1, forward strand.
TTGAGGTGACACGTCTCGAAATGATTGTCCCAGCGATTGGGCAACGGCTTGACCAGGCCTTCACCGTCGCCGCCCTCGCCGATTTCGAAGGCTGCCGCCCACAGGGCGAAGTAGGCGATCACCATCTCCTTGGTGCTGCCCGCGTTGGCGTCGGCGCCGGCAGCGTGGCGCGGCGCCGGCCGCGGTACGCGAGGATCGGGACCGAAGCTGCGTTCGACCACGACCTCGATGTCGGCCAGCCGTTTGCGGACGTCGCCCGACAGCGAATTGCGGCGTGCCCGGTAGAAGGCGACGGCCTCTGGAACCGGATGGAAGGCAACGCCGCTGCGGGCGAGGCGCTGCCAGAAATCCCAATCCTCGTTGGTGCGGAGCGAGCTATCGAAGCCGCCCAACTCGACCGCCAGGGTCCGTTGCAGCACAACCGTGTGGATGAGGAGCGGGCATTCGCGCGCCAACGTCTCGAAGGGCGCCTGCGCGACCTTGGTGTTGAGCGTGGCCGGTCCCAGTCGACCGTCCACAGTGACGTGACGGAAGGAGCAATAGACGGCGTCGGAGCCACGCCGCGCCTCGGCCGCGCCGACCATCTTCTCGATGAAGGCCGGCTCGAGCCAGTCGTCGGCATCGAGGAACGACAGCCAGCGGCCGGTGGCTTCGGCGATACCGCGGTTGCGCGCCGCCGCGGCACCTTCCGCAGTCCGGCCGTCGCTTAGGAGGCGGAAGCGCTTGTCGCGCGCGGTGTAGGCTTCGGCGAGCTGCTTCGTTGCATCGGTCGAGCCGTCATCGACGATGATCGCTTCCCAATCGCTGCGCGTCTGGGCAAGGAGGCTGTCGAGCGTCTCGGCAAGGGTCTCTGCCGCGTCGCGGGCTGGAATGACGAAGGCGAGTGTCATGCCACGTGCGGAGGGGCCGCTTGCGGAGCCGCCGTCACCAGATCGTCTCGGTGTAGATCGGCAGAAACGGCTGTCGCAGGCCGAGCAGGCGGAACAGGCGGCCCTTCAAAGCCTCTGCTGCCATGCCGGCAAAATACAGCGGCGCCGCCGCAGGGCGCCTCGCCACGGATTGGCCAAAAAGGCTCGCTGCATCGCCCCACTGATGCCGCTTGAGCGCCCCCCAGCCGAACCAGTACCGGAACTCCTGCAGATGGGCGTCGATTTCCCCGGCATGCTTCGGAAACTTGGCGCGATACTGCAAAAGCGCCATCTCGGTCGCGCGAAACATGCGCAGGGAATTGCTCGACATGCTGCCAGCCACCTGGCGGTAGCCCACGAGATAGCGCGGCACGACGCGAAACTCCGCCTGTTCGGCCATCCTGAGACAGATCAGGAAATCCTCGGCGGCATCGGCGCCGCGGGCCCGCAGGCTCGGATCGTAGCCACCGACCGCCTCGAATGCCGAGCGGCGCACCAGGATCGTCGAGCCGTTGCCGATCAGGTTGACCGCCAAGAGCCGCTCCAGCACCCAGCCTTCGTCGAGCGGTTGCGGGCCGTACGTCACGACGCGGTCGTCGAATCCGATCGAGGCGTACCAGCAATAGACCAAACCCACGGACGGCCCGCCGGCGTGCAGGGCGTTCAACTGAAGTTCAATCTTGGTCGGCGCCCACAAATCGTCGGCATCGACGAATGCGAGGAATTGTGCGCCGGTCGATGCGGCGCCCGCGTTGCGCGCCGCGGCAACGCCCGAGTTGGCCTGGCGCACCAGCCGGATGCGCGGATCGCGCGCGTGCCAGGATTCGACGAGCGCCGGCGATCCATCGGTCGAGCCGTCGTCGACGACAACGATGTCAAGATTCCTGTGCGTCTGTCCGCAAATGCTCCGCAGGGTCGCCACGATCGTGCGTTCCGCGTTGAACATCGGGACGACGACACCGACCGTGTCTTCGTCTTGCCTCATCCCGCCTCGTCCCGTACCCGTCCGTTCGCCTTCCGCAACCTTGGTATCCGAACCTAACGGAGGTTAGGAACGATGACCAGCGGCGCCCGGTCCATCTTCCTCGCGGGGAGACGGTGCAAATAGTCGATCAGCAGTGATGGCCAGCGCTTCACGCGGCTGCTGCTGCGAATCGGCGATCCGGCAGCATCTGCGAACGGTCGATGGCGGCACCCGCATCGAACTTCTGGAGCTCCGGCATCACCGTCTTGGCAAACAGGCGCAGGTTGCGCGCCGCTTCCTCGTGCGGCATGCCGGCGTAGGAGAACACGCCGACGAAGCCCGAGTTGTTGGTCTGCTTGTGGATGTTCAGGATCTTTTCGTGGACCTGCTCGGGCGTGCCGTAGACCTGCAGGTCGGTGAAGAACTCGATTGCCTTCTGGTCGCCATAGACCGCGAGCTTCTCGTTCATCTTGGCGTAGTACTCGTAGCCGCGCTGGTTCTTCATGTGCTCAGCCCCGAACTGATAATGATCGAGCACGGTGCGGTAGTAGCCGCCGATATATTTCATCGCCATGTCGCGCGCCCGTTCGGCGCAGTCGTCGACGAAAATCCAGCCGGCCGAGATCGGCTGCGGCGCATCGCTTCCGTTGATCTCGCGGTAGAGCGTGTTGTACTCGGTGAGCTCCTTCTCGACCTCGCGCCACGGCTTTTGCGGGATGATCAGCAGTCCGACACCGAGTTTGGCCATGATGCGCGCGCTCTCGGGGCTGACTGCGGCGGCATAGGTGCGGCCGCGGAAGGACTTGAACGGGGTCGGGCGGATGGCGGTCGGCGGCTGCTTGTAGTGCCTGCCGTCATATTCCATCACGCCGGTCTCGAGGCCCTTCAGGAGCGCCTCGCCGTATTCGACGAACAGCTCGCGGCTGTCGCCCATGTCGAGGCGGAAGCCGTCGAACTCGACTTTGCCCGCGCCGCGGCCGAGACCCAGGATCATGCGGCCGCCGGAAAGCTGGTCGAGCATGGAGATCTGCTCGGCAACCCGCATCGGATCATGCCACGGCAGCACCACGACCATCGAGCCCAGCTTCACGTTCCTGGTGCGGCCGGCCATGTAGGACAGGAACTGCACGACGTCGGGGCACATCGTGTAGTCGGTGAAATGATGCTCGACCGACCAGATCGATTCGAAGCCCAGCGGCTCGGCCATGTCGGCCAGGGCCAGCTCGTTCAGGTAGACTTGGCGGTCGCTCAGCTGTCGGCCGGTGTTCTGGAAGACGGCGGCCATTCCGACATGCATGCGGGCATTCCTCCCGAAGGTTCGAATCATGGTAAACAGGCGTTTACCTCATTGGGAAGAGCCTTCTTGAATCCGCCCAAATCGCCCGCCATAGGGAGCCCATGCGCATCTTTTTCACCGCCCTGTCTGCCCTCGTCCTGATGATTGTCGCCGCGAGCGGCGCCCACGCCCAGGCCGGCGTCGCCGAAGTCGAGAACTACTTCAATTCGCTGCGCACCCTGCAGGCGCGCTTCGTGCAGAGCAATCCCAACGGCTCGATCGTACAGGGCACGCTCTCGGTGCGCCGGCCGGGCCGCATGCGCTTCGAATACGACCCACCCTCGCAGCTCAAGATCGTGGCCGACGGCCTGCAGGTGACGATGTGGGATCCCGCCACGCGCGATTTCGGGCAATGGCCGATCGGCTGGACGGCCGCCTCGTTCCTGGTCAAGGAGCCGCTGAAGCTCTCGGGCGATCTCCAGGTCGAAAAGATCGAGCGACTCGACGGCCAGCTCCAGCTCACCATGAGCCAGGCGCGCAAGCCGCAGGAGGGCAAGATCATCGTCCGCCTTGCGGAAAATCCCTTGCAGCTGCGTGGCTGGACGATCCTCGACAATCGCGGCAACAGGGTTGGCGTGTCGCTGGTCGATGTAAAGACTGGCCTGCAGCTCGCCGACTCGCTGTTCAAGTACGACGGCCCCGATGCTGGCGCGGTTCGGGGCGGCGGCACCGGCAATTAGGGCGTTGGGCGCTCGTGCCCGACGCCGCTGGCGATGAGGCGCTTGCGCGCGCGTCCTGCACGCTGATCCGCTATAAAGACCCGCATGAGCGGGTTGATCGTACGGGCCTCGACCGAGGCCGATGTGGCGCGCTGCGCGGAAATCTACGGCCATCATGTCCTGCATGGCACGGCCTCGTTCGAGGTCAATCCGCCGGATCTCGCGGAAATGAAGAAGCGTCGCACCGCGGTGCTCGATCTCGGCCTGCCGCACCTGGTGGCTGAGCGCGACGGCCGCGTGCTGGGCTATGCCTATGCCGGCAACTGGCGGCCGCGGCCGGCCTATGAATTTTCCGTCGAGGATTCGATCTACATCGACCAAGAAGCCGTGGGCCAGGGTGTCGGCAAGGCGCTCCTGCCGGTCCTGATCGGGCAGTGCACCCGGATCGGCAAGCGCCAGATGGTTGCCGTGATCGGTGACTCGGCGCAAACGCCCTCGATCCGGCTCCACGCCTCGTGCGGCTTCGAGATGGTCGGCACCATAAAGAGTATCGGCTTCAAGTTCGGCCGCTGGCTCGACAGTGTCCTGATGCAGCGGCCGCTCGGCGTCGGCGACACCACACCGCCGGCGGCGCGCTGACATGCGCCTGATCGACTATTTCGACCGCGGCGCCGACCTCCATGCCGCGCGCGATTGCCTGCATGATGGCACGCGTGGCTGGACCTATGCCGACGTGCGCGCGACTACGCATCGTATCGCCAACGGGCTGCTGGCGGCCGGGCTGAAAGGTGGCGACAAGGTCGCGGTCTACAGCCCCAACCACGCCATGGCCTATGCAGCACTTCTCGGCATCCAGCGCGCCGGCCTGATCTGGGCGCCGGTCAATGCGCGCAACGCGATCGAGGAGAACCTCTTCATCCTCGACAACACCGATGTCGTGTTTCTGTTCTATCACTCGAGCTTCGAGACCTATCTGCCGCGCATCCGCCAGGCCTGCCCCGGGATCGCGAATTTCGTCTGTCTCGACGGGCCCGACTTTGCCGGCTGGCTGGCAACGTTCGGCGAGGCCGCGCCTGACCTGCCCGACGCGCCGGACGATGTTGCCATCCTGATCAGCTCGGGCGGCACGACCGGCCGGCCCAAGGGCGTGCAGATCACCAACCGGGTGATCGAGACCATGAACGCGATCTTCTGGGCCACGATGCCGCTCGAGGCGCCGCCGGTCCATCTCATGGTGGCGCCGATGACCCACGCGGCGGGCGTCTGCTCGTTCCCGCTGCTGCCCTTCGGCGGCACCAACATTTTCATGGGCACGGCCGATCCCGGCGCCATTCTCGCAGCGATCGAGAAGCATCGGGTGACGCACATCTACATGCCGCCGACCCTGATCTATATCCTGCTGGCCCATCCCGAGGTCGGCAAATACGACTACAGCTCGCTCAAGAACCTGGTCTATGCCTCGGCGCCGATGTCGGTCGACAAGCTCGTCGAGGCGATCGAGGTGTTCGGCCCGGTGCTGACCCAGACCTACGGCCAGGCCGAAGCGGCCATGGTCTGCACCGTCTTCTCGCCGCACGACCATGTCGCGGCGCTGGCGACCAACAAGCGTCATCGGCTGGCGAGCTGCGGCAAGGTCGCGCCTCTCATGCGGCTCGAGGTGATGGACGATCAGGGCAACCTGCTGCCGCGCGGCCAGCGCGGCGAGATCGTGCTGCGCGGCGGGCTGGTGATGAAGGGCTACTACAAGAACCCGCAGGCGACGGCGGAAGCCTCGACTTTCGGCTGGCACCATACCGGCGACATCGGCGTTATCGATGACGACGGCTTCGTCTATATCGTCGATCGCAAGAAGGACATGATCATTTCCGGCGGCTTCAACGTCTTCCCGAGCGAGGTCGAACAGGTGTTGTGGAGCCATCCTGCGGTGCAGGACTGCGCGGTGATCGGCGTGCCCGACGACAAATGGGGCGAGGCGGTGAAGGCCGTGGTCGAGCTGAAGCCCGGCGCCGCGGCCGCACCCGAAGAGCTGATTGCCCTGGTCAAAGAAAAGCTTGGTGGCGTCAAAGCGCCCAAGTCGGTCGATTTTACTGCGTCGCTGCCGCGCAGCCCGGTCGGCAAGGTGCTGAAGAAGGACCTGCGCGCCTCCTACTGGGCCGGCCATGATCGCAAAATCTGAAGGGCGCAAGATCTAGTGTTCCCCGTTGTCGCCTGGTTCCGCCGCCTGCCGCCCAATGTGCAAGGCGCAGCCTGGCTGGTCAGCGGCGGATTCATCTTCACCACGTGCGGCGTGATGATCCGGCTCCTGTCGGAGCAGATCGACAGCGTCCAGACGGCGTTCTTCCGCTCCGTGCTCTCCGTAATCATGCTGTTGCCGCTCATCCTGGCGGGCCGTGTCCAGCCCTGGACGAGCAAGCGCCTTGCCGGCCATTTCTGGCGAACGCTGGCCGGCACCGCCTCGATGGTGCTGGGCTTCTACGCCGTTTCCATGCTGCCGCTGGCCGATGCGACGGCGATATCCTTCTCCCAGCCGCTGTTCTCGGTGGTCGTGGCGGCAGCGATCGCCGGAGAGAAGGTTCGATGGCGGCGCTGGACGGCGACCATCGTGGGCTTTGCCGGCGTGCTGATCATGGCGCGACCGGGGGCGGGCTCCCTTCAGCTCGGCGCACTGGTGGCGCTGGCCAACGCCGCCATGGTGGCCTTCTCCATCCTGCTGGTGAAGCGGTTGAGCGATTCGGAAACGCCGCTGATGATCCTGACGCAGTTCGCCCTCTTCTCGACGCTGATGCTGGTGGTGCCGGCGATCTGGGTGTGGCGCTGGCCCGACGCCTGGGGCTGGACGCTCGCGGTCGCCATCGCGCTGTCGGCCACGGTCGGCCAGTATTTCTGGGTGCAGGCCTTCAAGGCGGGCGAGATGTCGGCGGTGGCGCCGTTCGAGTATCTGCGTCTGCCGTTTGCCGTGTTCGCGGGCTGGCTGATCTGGGGCGAGATGCCGGTGATCTGGACCTACGTCGGCGCCGCGATCGTCATCGCCTCGGCGCTCTATATCGCCCATCGCGAGCATTATCTGGCGATGGAGCGTCGCGCCGCCGAGCGACTGTCTAAACCGCCCGTTCCTTGAGCAGCCAGGCGCGGGCTTTGGCGCGATGGCCGTCGGTGATGTGCATGCGGGCGGCGGCGAAGGCCGCAGCCAGGACGGCGGCGTCGTCGGTGTAGCCCAGCCCCGCGAGGAAGTCGGGAACGACGTCGAACGGCAGGACGAAATAGGCCAGTGCGCCCAGCAGGGTGGCGCGGATCGCCAGCGGCGTGGCGCTGTCGAAGGCACAGTGGAAGGCCGCGACGGCGTCCTCGGTGAAGGGCACGCGCCCCAGGGTGCGGCGCGCCTTGTGCCAGAAGCGGTCGCGCACCTGGCGCTCGTCACGGGCCACCCGGGAGGTGTCGGTCATGCCCGAAAGGTTGGGCGGCCGGCCCCGCTTGGCAAGAGGCGATCTTGGATTGTGAGAGGGGCATGCTAAAAGCCCCCAACCACGGAGGATACCAATGAACGTCAAGGGCCAGGCCGCCATCGTCACCGGCGGCGCATCGGGATTGGGCGGCGCCACGGCGTCGGCACTGGCGGCGGCCGGGGCCAAGGTCGCAATCTTCGATCTGCAGGACGAGCTCGGCGAAAAGAAGGCCAAGGAGATCGGCGGCCTGTACCTGAAGACCAACGTTTCCGACGCCGCCAACACCGAGGCCTCGGTCAAGACGGTGGTCGAGAAGCTGGGAGCCCCCCGGGTGGTGGTGAACTGCGCCGGCATCGGCCGCGCGGCCCGCACCATTTCCAAGAACGGCCCGCACGATCTCGCCATGTTCGCCCAGGTGATCCAGGTCAACCTGATCGGCACCTTCAACGTCATTCGCCTCGCCTCGTTTGCCATGAGCCAGGCCGAGCCGATGGACGACGGCGAGCGCGGCGTCATCATCAACACCGCCTCGGTGGCGGCGTTCGACGGCCAGATCGGCCAGGCGGCCTACTCGGCCTCCAAGGGCGGCGTGGTCGGCATGACGCTGCCGATCGCGCGTGACCTGTCGAGCCTCGGCATCCGCGTCTGCACCATCGCGCCGGGCCTCTTCCTGACGCCGATGATGATGGGCCTGTCGGCCGAGGCGCAGAAGAGTCTCGGCGCCCAGGTACCGTTCCCGTCGCGGCTGGGCGACCCGAAGGAATATGCCCAGCTCGCCATGAGCATCGTCGAGAACCACATGCTGAACGGCGAGACTATCCGCCTCGACGGCGCCATCCGCATGGCGCCGAGGTAGCAGGCGATGCGCGCCGCCGCGTTCGCTCTGGGACTTGCTCTGGGGCTCCTGCTCGTGGCCGGTCCGGTCGCCGCCGAAACACGCTGGCTTGCCTGCAGATACACCGACCTGACCGGCGCCAAGCAGACTATCGACCTGATGTTCGACGACCAGCGCAACATCGCTGCCATCTTCGAGAATGGCCAGATGGTCGACGGCGCCAACACCGCCATCACCTTCCAGGCGCTCCGCTCGCGTTTTCCGAACTACCTCCTGACCTACAACAGGAACGACGGCGCGCTCAGCGTCAGCCCGCAGGGCGCCGCCTTCGCCGGCCTGCTGAAAGGCGAGTGCCGGCGCAGCCCGCCGCCCAGGGGCGCGCCGAGCGCCTATCAGGGCCGCTGATCAGGGCCGCTACAGCGCGATGACTTTTGCTTCAGCCGTCGACCCGGCTCTCGCAGCTATGGTGCGATGGTTGGCCGTCGCGCCTGAGCGGTGCACGAGCCGCGCCGACGGCGCGATTCGAGGGAAAGTCATCGCGCTTTAGCCGTCTGTTTGGCCGGTCATGGCTTCCAGAACGGCTTGGCGACCTCGCGATCCCTCTTGACGGGATCGACGCCGATGTCGACCAGGCCATGCCGGTCGAGCGCGCGGAGCTGGCGTCGCGTCACGTAGCGACGGCGCCAGCCGGTCAGCACGGTCATCAGCGCATCACGGGGTCGCCCATCGCCTTGGAACGCGTAGTCGCGGACGATGTAGTGGTTGCGGTCGCGCATGATGACCGCATCGTCGATGGACTGAGGCGCGATCGGCGCGTGGTGTCGAAGAGCGTTGGTCATGACGAATTTCCTTCAGTTGATCGCAAGGCGCGTTCCCGCGCCGGTTTCGAGCGCGCGCCGGTAGATCGCGACAGCGGCGGCGACGTCCTGCAGGCCCATGCCGGTGCTGTCGAACAGGGTGATGGTCTTGTCGTCGGTGCGGCCGGGCCGGGTGCCGGCCAGGATCTCGCCCAGACTCGCGTGCACGTGGTCACGTGCTACCGCCCCGGCTTCGAGCGCGTGGTGCAGGTCGCCGATTTCCGCGGCCTGCTCGATTGAATCGACCACTACGAGGCAGCTTGCGTAGAGCTTCGGATCGATCTCGTGCTTGTCGGAATTGTCGGCGCCGACCGCGGCGATGAAGGTGCCGGGCCGCACCAGATCGGGAGTGAGGAACGCACGACGGGCCGAGGTGCAGGTGACGATGATGTCGCTTTCGCGCACCACCGCGAGGTCTGATGCAGCGCGCACGTCGAGCTTCAGTGCAGCCGACATCTCCTTCGCCAGCCGCTCGGCTGCCTGGACGTTGATTTCCCAGACGTGGATGCGCTCGAGTTTTGCCGCTGCCGCAATCGCGGTGAGCTGGATGCGGCCCTGGACGCCGGCGCCACAGACCGTCGCCACGCGCGAGTTCGACCGCGCGAGATGGCGGGCGGCCAGCGTGGTGGCGGCACCGGTGCGGTTGATGGTGACCTCGATCGAATCCATCACCGCCAGGGGTCGGCCGTCGGCGCCGTCGGCGAGGTAAATGATGCCCTGCACCGTCGGCAGGCCGTTGGCCGCCGGGTTGCCCGGGAAGTTGCCGTTGATCTTGATGGCGACCTTGGCGTCGCGGCCCAGCAGCGCGGCACCCTTGGCGTGGAAGCCGCCGCCGGGCACGTGCAGCGCCGAGGCGGGTGGCGCCACGGCACGGCCCTCGACGGCGGCGCGGAACGCCGCTTCGACGGCGTCGACGTAGTCGCCGTACTTCATCAGTCGCACGATGTCGCTGCGCGACAGGATGAGCAAATTGGACGAAGTACCGGCGGTCATGATGGCATCCTCATGTCTGGTAGATCGCGGCACGGTGCGTGCGCGGCAGGAAGGCGTAGAGCCGGTCGCCCGCCGGTGAGAGCGCGGTGGTGCGGGCGCCCGCCTCGGTTTCGATCGTTGCGAGCTTTTCCATGGGCGAGGTGGAAAAGACGTCGATGACGCCGGGGTCGCCGACGGCGACATAGAGCTGCTGGCGCCGGCGATTGAAGAAGATGACGTCGGGCACGCCGCTGAGCGGCTTCTCGTCCAGCACCTTGCCCGACCGCGCGTCCAGGGTGACGAGCACGCCGGCGTCGCAGGCGCAGAACAGCCGCCCCGTGGCGCCGTCGAGATCGAGCCCGTGCGGGCCGGCATGGGGCACGGCGATACTGCGCGCGATCCCGTCGGGCTGTCGCGGATCGACGACGGCGATCTCGGCGGGCTGGGCGATGTTCACATAGAAGAGCTCCGGCCCGGGATCGAACACCGTCCAGCGCGTGCGGCCGCACACGGCGATCTCGGTGCGCCGTGCGTCGTGGGCAAGGTCGATCATCGACAAAGTGTGCGAGCCGGGCACCGCCGGGTCGCCAATGTTCGCCGCCAGCACGATCTGCCGGCCAGGGTCGTAGGCCAGGCCATTGGGTCCCTTTCCGACGTCGATGATGCGAACCGCCGGGTTCGGACCGGGGGCGAACACGCCGATCGTGTTGGCTGCCCGGTTCGAGGAGAAGATCAGCCCGCTCTCGTCGCTCACCAGGGCGCCGGCGACGCCGGGCAGGTCGGGGATCGAGAACAGGTATTTCTGCGCGTCGAAGACGTCGACGGCGTCATTCGCGGTGTGAGCGACATAGACATGGCCGCTCGCTGCATGGACCGCAGCATGATCGAAGCCGCCTTTCGCCTTGTGCTCGGGCAACGCGACATGGCCGATGAGAGTGAGAGTCATGGTGTCACCTCAGCTTGGCGTAGAGACGGAAGGCCACGGCCTGCACGATGCCCCAGGTCGCGAGGCCAAGTGCGGTGACCACGCCCAGCCCCACGAGGCCCGACTGCAGGACCTCGATGGCGATCCAGCCGCCCAGCAGCACGACGAGCAGCCGGCAGGTCATGGCGGTCAGCGGCCACTCCGGCTGGCGCGTCGCCTGGAAGGCCGACATCAGGGTATTTATCGCGACGAAGGGATAGGCGAGGCCGACGATCGCGAGATAACCGGCGGCCTCGGCCAGGATCGCCGGATCGCGGCTGAACAGGCCCATCCAGAGGTCGGGGGCGCCGATCGCCAGCACGCTGACCGAGGCCATGACGCAGGCCGAAAGCCCCACGGCGATCCAGGCGACGCGCCCGGCGCGCGTGAACTGGCGTGCGCCGATGTTGCTGCCGACCATGGCGAGCACCGCCGCGCCGAGGCCGAAATTGAGCGGATAGAGCAGATACTCCAGCCGCACCGCCGCGCCGAATGCGGCGAGCGACGTGGCGCCGAGCAGGCCGGCATAGGTCGTGAGGGTCGCCAGCGCCACGTTGTTCAGCACCGGCGCCAGCGACATCGGCGCACCGACGCGCAGGATCTCGCCGAACAGGCGGCGTTCGAAGCGGATACCGCCGAGCGACAGGGCGACCGACGTCCGGCCCGAGGCGAGGTACCAGGCGAGCGTCAGGGACGAGGCAACGAAGGAGATGATCGTGGCAAGACCGGCGCCGGTGATGCCGAGCGCCGGGATCGGTCCAAGACCGAACACGAGCGCCGGCACCAGCGCGATATGCAGGATCTCGGCACCGAGGTAGACATAGGCGAGAACGGCGACCTGTCCGGTCGCCCGCACCACGCTGGTGAGCGCGCCCAGCAGCCAGTAGGCCAGCGCGCCGGCGAAGATCACGTTGGAATATTCGAGGGCCGCCGCAAGGATCGGTCCACGGCCCCCCAGCAGGCCGTAGATGGCCGGCCCGGCGAGCAGGAAGACGGCACTGAACAGCGCCGCAGCCCCCGCAGCGATAACCAGCGCATGGACCACGAGGGACGCCGCATCCTCGCGCCGTCCGGCGCCGATCGCCCGCGCGATGGAGGCGGCGATGGCGCCGCCCATGGCCATGTTGGCCATCTGCTGCATCAGCATCATCAGCGGAAACACCAGCGCCAGGCCGGCAAGGGCATCGAGCCCGAGCCGGCCGATGAAATGCGCGTCGACACTGGGCGTCACCGCGATCAGCAGGACGTTGACCACCAGGTTGGGCACCGCAAGCCTGAGCAGGGTGGCAACGATCGGGCCTTCCAGCATCAGGCGCGTGCGCGCCGCGGCGGGCGATACCGGCTTCATGGTGGTGTCGGTCACGGCGCGCCTCAGACCATCTTCGGCGGCCAGTTGTGCGTCTCGCCGGTCAGGCTGCGGCACCACGCATAGAGCGCGTCGTACATCACCATGCCGTGCTTCAGCATCTCGTGGTCGTCCTGGTGCATGTGGCTGAGGCCGAGCGAGATGGCGAACAGCCCGGCCGACTGCGGCGTGAGCTCGAGCCGCGAGGTGTCGGCGCCGCGCACGATGTCGGCCAGCTTGTCGAGCCCGGGTGCGCTCAGCTTGTACTCGGAGATGAAGGCGTCGAAGCTGCACTTCTCGCCGACATGGCTGAATTTCACGCCGGGGATGTCGTAGGGGATCGCGCCGGTGTCCTTGGCGGTGGCCAACACCTTGTCGGCCGGCACGTAGAGGAACTCCGGCTGCTTCTCGATGAAGCGCTCGATCAGCCACGGGCAGGCGATGCGGTCGATCTTGGGACGTTCGCGGGTAACCCATTTCATGACTTTTCTCCTTCTTTGAGTGGCCCCTCTTGGAGCGGCTCTGTGGGAAGACCATCGGCGCGCCAGGCACCGATGCCGCCGTGCAGGGCCACGGCATCGATGCCGCGTTCGCGCAGCTTGGCGGCGCAGTTGCCGCCGATCTCGAAGCCCCAGGCGCAGTAGACGAGCGCCTTGGCGCCCTTCGGCAACGATGCCGCGATCTCGTCGACCTTGTCGGGCGGCGCCCGGCGCGCACCGCGCAGGCGGACCGGCACCGTCGTTGCGTCATCGGCAAGGCGGGCATCGATCACAAAGAGGTTGGGATCGGCCTCGAGCATCTTGCGCGCGGTCGGGTTGTCGACCGTGTGCGCCTTCTTCTCCGGCGGCGTGCCGGCGAAGCGCACGGCGACGCGGCCCCAGGAAATGTTGGCCATGAAGGCGTCGACGTAGGCGCCGACGTTGGCGCCGAAATCGATGTGATAGGAGTGCTCGTACATGTCGAGCGCCAGCAGCGGCGTGCCGCCGGCCAGCCCGTGCGTATGGTCGGCCGCCCATACATTCGAGAGCGTGCCGTCCCGCGGCGAACGGGTCAGCAGCACCCAGCCCGAGCCGCCGCCCAGGGCCTTGCCCATGGCGACGAACTCGGCGCGCCAGCGGCCGAGCGATCCGAAGTCGCGGGCGATCGCCTCGGCCAGCGCGCCCGTCGGATCGCTGCCGCCGGCCTCGCCCAGGCTGTCGAAGTAAACCTCGTGCAGCAGCATCGAGTTGGCCGCGATCAGTTCTTCGCGCTTCAGGCCGTTCAGGCGAAAGCCGGGGGCGCTTGCCGGATCGAGTGCCGCGAGCTCACCCTGGATGGCGTTCAGCCGGCGCACGGCGCCGCCGTAGTTGTTCTCGTAGTGGCTGGCGATCAGGCGGGCCGAAAGGCCGTTGAGCCTCGACGGCTTGAAGGAGATGGGACGGGCTTGGAAAGGCATCAATTTCTCCTTGGTGATACACTCGTTTCATGAGCAACATAGGCTTGTTTTATGGGCATGCAAGGAGAAAATGATACGAGTGTTGCTTTTTCTATTCCTAGCGTGATACAGGTGCACAATGTCAATTGGTGAGACGCCCCGGTGGCTGATGCTGATCCATCAACTGCCCGCCAAGCCCGCCTACGCACGCGTGAAGGTGTGGCGGCGGCTGCAGGCGCTGGGCGCGGTGACGGTGAAGGGCTCGGTCTACGCCCTGCCGGCCAATAGCGAGACGCGCGAGGACTTCGCCTGGCTCGCCAAGGAGATCGTCGAGAGCGACGGCGAGGCGATCGTCTGCGAGGCGGCCCTGATCGAAGGCCTGTCCGACGGCGAGTTGCAGGCGCTGTTCGACCAGGCGCGCGACGAGGACTACGCGCGCATCGCCGCAGAAGCGCGCGAGCTGGCGGCCCGCCTTGGCGAGACTCTGCCGGACAATGTCCTGGCCGAGATCGCCAGCCAGGCGGCGCGGCTGCGCAAGCAGCTCGACGCGGTCGTCGCCATCGATTTCTTCGGCGCCGAGGGACGCGCCACAGCCGAAGGCCTGGTCTCCGGAATCGAGGCCGCACTCAAGCAGGAGGGTGAAGCCATGCCCGACACCAAGCCCATCGCTCCGCCCACCGGCGCGCTGAAGAATCGCGTCTGGGTGACGCGGCAGGGCGTGCAGGTCGACCGCATCGCCTCGGCCTGGCTGATCCGCCGCTTCATCGACGAGGGCGCGCGCTTCAAGTTCGTTTCCGGCAAGGGCTATGCGCCCGAGCCCGGCGAGCTGCGCTTCGACATGTTCGAGGGCGAGTTCACCCATCGCGGCGACCGTTGCACTTTCGAGGTGCTGATCAGCCATGCCGGTCTTGCCGATCCGGCGCTATCCGCGATCGGCGAGATCATCCACGACCTCGACCTGAAGGACGGGAAGTACGGCCGCGAGGAGGCCGCCGGCGTGCGCAGCCTGATTGCAGGTATCGTGGCGTCCAGCGCCGACGACGAGCAACGGCTGGCGCGCGGTGCCGTCCTGCTCGACGACCTCCACCATTCCTTCGCCAGCAAGAAGGACAGCAAATGAAAGAGCACGGCGTACCGTTCGGCGAGGCGATGAAGGTCTGGGGCCGCGTCGCGGCGTTGAGCTTCGGCGGTCCGGCCGGCCAGATCGCGGTGATGCATCGCATCATCGTCGAGGAGAAGAAGTGGATCGGCGAGCAGCGCTTCCTGCAGGCGCTGAACTACTGCACGCTGCTGCCCGGACCCGAGGCGCAGCAGCTCGCCATCTACATCGGCTGGCTGATGCACAAGACCAGGGGCGGCCTGTTCGCCGGCACGCTGTTCGTGCTGCCCGGCCTGCTCGCCATCATGGCCTTAAGCTGGATCTACGTGCTGCTCGGCAAGGTGACGATCGTGCAGGGCCTGTTCTTCGGGCTGAAGGCCGCCGTGCTGGTGATCGTGGTCGAGGCCGTGCTGAGGGTCGGCAAGCGCGCGCTCAGGAACAACACCATGCGCGCCCTGGCGGCCGCGGCCTTCGTTGCGCTGTTCTTCTATGACGTGCCGTTCCCCGTCATCATTTTCGGTGCCGGCCTCATCGGCTATTTCGGCGGTCGTGCCGGCCTGCCGGCCTTCCTGGCGGGCGGTGGCCATGGCAAGGTCGGGACCGCGCAGCTTGCCGACGCCGATTCCCTGCTCGGTGAGGAAACGCCGGCGCACGCCAAGCCGAACGTCCGCTGGTCGCTCACCATCGCCGCGGTGTTCCTGGCGCTGTGGCTGGTGCCGGTGGCGGCGCTCTACTTCAGCCTGGGCGGCGGCAATGTCTTCACCAAGATCTCGATCTTCTTCAGCCAGATGGCGGTGGTCACCTTCGGCGGCGCCTATGCGGTGCTGGCCTACGTCGCGCAGGAGGCGGTCGAGCACTATCACTGGGTGACGGCGGGCGAGATGCTCGATGGGCTGGGCATGGCCGAGACCACGCCCGGTCCGCTGATCATGGTGACGCAGTTCGTGGGCTTCCTCGCGGCCTGGCGCGAGCCGGGCGCGATGTCGCCGCTGCTCGCCGCGACCCTGGGCGGCCTGCTGACCACCTGGGTCACCTTCACGCCCTGCTTCCTCTGGATCTTCTTCGGCGCGCCCTTCGTCGAGGCGCTGCGCGCCAACAAGGCGTTGGGCGCGGCGCTGGGCGCCATCACGGCGGCCGTGGTCGGCGTCATCCTGAACCTCGCGGTGTGGTTCGCGCTGCACGTGCTGTTCGCCAGGCAGGTGCCGGTGCGCTGGTACGGGGCTTCGGTCGACCTGCCGGTGTTGAGCTCGGTCGACGTGCCCTCGCTGGTGCTATCGATCGCCGCTGCGGTCGCCATCTTCCGCTTCAAGTTCGGCATGATTCCCGTGCTGCTGGCGAGTTCGGTCGCGGGAGTGGTCTACGCGCTGATTCTCACCGCCTGACGTGCTTGAGCGGAAACGCGTTGCGCGAAGCATCTCCATTGTCGGCATAGTCCGCCCGGCTGATCGCGGCGCGTTCACGCACCTCAGCCGGGCGGACTATGCTATAGCAAGGGCGCATGACCGACACCCCGCCCGCCCAACTCCCCACGGACCTCCCGGATCGCTTGTCGACCAATCCCAAGAGCCCGCATTACGACGAGGCGCTGCTGGGGCGCGGCGTCGGCATCAAGTTCGACGGCCAGGAAAAGACCAACGTCGAGGAATATTGCGTGAGCGAGGGCTGGATCCGCGTCGCCGTCGGCAAGACGGTCGACCGCAAGGGCAATCCGCTGACCATCAAGCTCACCGGCAAGGTCGAGCCCTACCTGCAGAAATAGAGCAGCTTGCCGTGCCGAGGTCCCTCACCAGACGCACCGCCCTGTTCACCTCGCTGTCGGGAGCAGCCCTGATGACTTCGTCGGCCCAGGCTCAGAACGTGAAGATCAAGCTCGGCACGGCCACGCCCGGCGGCGGCTTTCCGGTCTATGGCGCGGCGTTCGTCGAAGCCATCAAGGCGCAGGACCCCACGCTCGAGATCGCGGCGGTCAACACCAAGGGCAGCACGGAGAACGTGCCGCTGCTTGAAGCCGGCGACCTCGACATCGCGCTGGTCCAGGGCGAGGTGATGCACGAGGCGCTTTCCGGAATCGGCCGCCCGCCCGCCAACCTCAAGGCGATCACCGCCATGTATCCAACGGCCGGGATGTTCATCGTGCGCGGCGACAGTCCCTATCGCACCATCGCCGATCTCAAGGGCAAGGCGATCGCCTGGGGCGCCGGCGGCTCGGGCCTGGTGATCCTCGGCCGCTATGTGATGGACGGGCTCGGCCTCGATGCCGCCAAGGATTTCCAACCGGTCTATCTGGAGCGCGCCGGCGACGGACCGGCGATGGTGCTCGATGGCCGGGTCGCGGCCCTGTGGGGCGGCGGCGCGGGCTGGCCGGGCTTCGTCGCCGTGACCAAGCAAGGCGGCCGCTTCATCGCTCCCGACGCCCAGGAGATCGCGCACATCCTGGCCAAGCACAAGTTCCTGAAACCGATCACCCAGGCCGGCGGCCTCTATCCCGGCCAGGACGCGGCCATCCCGTCGGTCGGCTCCTGGAGCTTCGTGCTGGCGCGGCCGGGGCTCGACGACGCTGTGGCGCTGCGCCTCGCCAAGGCGCTGCATCAGGCGGAGGCCGCGCGCTCGCCGCAGCTTGTCGACACGACGGCCAGGAACACGCTGGCCGCAATCACCGATCCGAAGCTGCTGCATCCCGGTGTCGCGCGCTTTTATCGCGAAGCAGGCCTTCTCAAGTGATCGGGCTGCTATGAAGTAGCGGCGCCGCTATGAAGCGGCTGAATCAATGAACTTGGCCAGCGCGACGTCCTTGTCGCTCAAGCCGCCGGCATCGTGGGTCGACAGCACGATCTCGACCTTGTTGTAGACGTTCGACCATTCGGGATGGTGGTCGGCCTTTTCGGCCGCAAGCGCCACCCGCGTCATGAACCCCCAAGCTTGGTTGAAGTCGGCGAATTTCAAGCTGCGCCGGATGGCGTCGCGGCCCGGAACTTCCTTCCATTCCTTGAGGGAGGCTAGGGCCGTTGTACGTGCCGGGCCAGTCAATTTGGCGGTCATGGGCTCCTCCTGGGTTGGCGCAAAGCTTGCCTCATTGTGCCGCACGGGCCTAGGCTCGACCGATCAAACAGGAGGCCTTCCTTGAAAATCACCCGTCGCTCCGCGCTTCTCGCCACGTCGGCCGCCGCCGGCCTTGCCGCTGCACCCTCGGCCTTTGCCCAGAAGAGCGCCGATACGCTGCGCATCCAGTTCGTCGATGCCGTGCCCAACGTCGATATGTATTTCAACAGCCAGCGGACAGGGCTGATCCTGGCGCACCAGGCCTGGGACATGCTGGTCCATCGCGATCCCGCCACCTTCGAGATCAAGCCGTCGCTCGCCACCTCCTGGAAGTTCGCCGAGGACAACTCGCTCGACCTCACCATTCGCCAGGGCGTGAAGTTCCACGACGGCAGCACGCTGTCGGCCGACGACGTCGTCTATACGCTCAATATGGCCTCCGACCCCGCGAGCAAGGTGGCGACACCCTCCAACTACGCCTGGATCGACAAGGCCGAGAAGACCGGTGACTTCGCCGTACGCATCAAGATGAAGAAGCCCACTCCGGCGGCGCTGGAATATCTCGCCATGGTGACGCCGATCCACCCCAAGGCCTATCGCGAGAAGGTCGGGCCCGAGGGCTTCTCCGCCAAGCCGGTCGGCGCCGGCCCCTACAAGATCGTCAAGAACGAGCAGGGCAAAGAGATCGTCTTCGAGCGCTTCGAGGATTACTGGGCAGGCTCACCCAAGGGCAAGCCGGCGATCAAGACCCTGCATGTGCGCTTCGTGCCCGATCTCGCCACCGAGGTGACGGAGCTGCTGGCGCAGAAGGTCGACTGGATCTGGAACATCAATCCCGACCAGATCGAAAGCATCAACAAGATGCCGTTCCTGCAGGCGGTCCGTCAGGAATCGATGCGCATCGGCTACCTCTCGATGGATGCGGCCGGCCGTTCGGGCGCCGACAACCCGCTGACCAAGCTCAAGGTGCGCCAGGCGATCTGGCATGCCGTCGATCGCAAGCAGATGGCCGACAAGCTGGTGGGCGGCGGCAGCCGCGTGCCACCGGCGCCCTGCTTCCCCAGCCAGTTCGGCTGCGATGCCGATGCCGCGGTGAAATACGACTACGATCCGGCCAAGGCCAAGGCGCTGCTGGCCGAGGCGGGCTATCCCAACGGCTTCGACACCGAGCTGGTGAGCTCGGTGCAGCCGCAGTCGTGGATCTCGGCACTGCAGAGCTATCTCCAGGTCGTCGGCGTCCGCGCCAGGATCAACTGGCTCCAGGTCGCGCCCGCCATCCAGAGGACACACAAAGGCGAGTCGCCGCTCTACATGCAAAGCTGGGGCAGCTACTCGATCAACGACGTGTCGGCGATCATGCCGGTGATGTTCGGCGCCGGCGCGCTCGACAATTACTCCAAGGACCCCGAGCTCGAGAAGCTGATAGCGGAAGGTGGCTCGACCTCCGATCCGGCGGCGCGCAAAAAGGCCTATTCGGCGGCGATCAAGTTGGCGACCGAGAAGGCCTACTGGATGCCGACCTTTACCTACGTCAACGCCTACGCTTTCGCCAAGGCGCTCGACTTCAAGACCTTCCCCGACGAGCTGCCGCGCTTCTATCTGGCAAAGTGGAAGTGACGCGCCGCTGGGGCGGGTTTCGGGAACGTGCGATCGTCCGTCGTTCAACGCACATTGTCATCCCGAGCGAAGCGAGGGACCTTTAGCAGCGCTGACTAAGGCTCCCTCGCTGCGCTCGGGATGACACCATTTTTTCTATTGGTGTCGTGCGATCACAGTGACGCGGAACGCGCTCTAACCGGCGAGCGGCGCGGTCCAGGCGTTGTAGCCGTAGACCCAGTCGGTGTCGGTCACGCCCTTGCCCCAGACATTCTGGCGCGAAGTGAGCTGCATACGAGCTGTGCGTTCCAGGCGCGTCGTCTCGTAGCGCTTGAGCGCGGCCGAAACGCCGTCGCGATCAATGCCCTCGAGGCAACGAGAAAGGATCGCCGCGTCCTCGATGGCCATGGCCGCACCCTGCGCCATGTAAGGAGTCATGGGATGGCAGGCGTCGCCCAGCAGCGCCACGTTGCCCTCGACCCAGCGCTCGAGCGGCTGGCGATCGACCAGCGGCCTCTTGTGCACGGCGGGGCAGGCGTCGAGCACGCGGCGCACCGTCGGATGGAAGCCCTCGAAGGCTTGGCGCACTACCTTGACGTCGCCTTCCGCCGACCACGATTCGATGCGGAAGCCCGGCTCGGGCTGGCTGGTGACGAAATAGACTTCGGAGCGGTCGGCCTTCACCGGATACATGACGATGTGGCGATCCTCGCCCCACCACTTGGTGCAATCGCCGATGTCGAAGCCCCCGAGCAGGTGCGCCGGGAAGACGTTGCGGTAGGCAATGCGGTCGAGGAAGGTCGGCTCCCAGTCGCCGAACAGCGCGGCCCGGACGATCGAATTGACGCCGTCGGCGCCGATCGCGGCGTCGGCTTCGGCGACATGGCCGTTGGCGAAAGACAGCCGCACGCGGCCGGTGGCCGTCTGCTCGATGCCGGTCAGACGGTGATCGAGCCGGACCAGCTCGTCGGGAACGGCACTGACCAGCGCCTCATGCAGATCGCCGCGATGGGCCAGGAGATAGGGTGCGCCGTATTTCTCCTCGGCCGCCGGGCCGAACACCATGTCGAACAGCACTTCGCCGGTGCGCCAGTCGCGGTTGTTCCACGAGCGCGGGTAGAAGGTCTCGGCGCGCAGGCGCTGCTCCAGCCCAAGGCCGCGCAGCACATGCATGGCGTTGCAGCCGACCTGGATGCCGGCTCCCAGCCGCGTGAACTGCCGGGCCTGCTCGTAGACAATTAGCTCGATGCCGAACTTGCGCAGGGCGGCGGCGAGAGCGAGCCCGCCCATGCCGGCGCCGATGATCGCGATGTTCAGGGACTGCTTCATGGCGGGAGCACTATAGACATTTTATGGCGTGGGAGGTCTGGCCGGATTCTGGACGAATCGCCTGAAACCCTTGTGCCATCGGCATCCGAGGCGTCCAGACCGGTCTGGACGTTTTAGCGGAAGTCCGGCGCCAGCAGGCACTCGACGCCGCCGGCCGGGCGGGGCTTCAGCACCGGCCTTTCCACCGCGCAGCGCGGCTCGGCGATCGGGCAGCGCGGATGGAAGCGGCAGCCCGGCGGGATGTTGGCCGGGTCGGGCAGGACGTCGCCCAGGCCAACATCGGGCACGCCGAGACCGGGCTCGGGGGTCAGCACGGAGGCGAGCAATGCCTTGGTGTAGGGATGCTCAGGCGCCGCAAACAGCGTCTCGGTCGGCTGGCGCTCGACGAAGCGGCCGAGATACATCACCGCCACTTCGCTCGCGACATGCTCGACCACCGCGAGATTGTGGCTGATGAACAGATAGGTGAGGCCAAGCTCGCGCCTGAGCTCGGCCAGCAGGTTCAGGATCTGCGCCTGCACCGAGACGTCGAGCGCGCTGGTCGGCTCGTCGCACACCACGATGCGCGGGCGCAGCACCAGGGCGCGGGCGATGGCGACCCGCTGGCGCTGCCCGCCCGAGAGTTCGGCCGGCAGCCGTCCGCCCATCTCGCTGGTGAGGCCGACGCGGGTCAGCATCTCGTCGACCTTCCTGGCGACCTCGGCGCGCTCGAAGGTGCCCTGGGCGTTGAGCGGCATCGCCACGATATCGCGCACCCTGGCGAGCGGATTGAGCGAGGCGAAGGGGTCCTGGAACACCGGCTGGATCAGGCGGGCGCGGGCCTTGCGATCCATGTCGGCCACCTGCAGCCCCTCGACAGCGATGTCGCCCGTTTCCGGCTTGAGCAGGCCCAGGATCAGGCGCGCCAGGGTGGACTTGCCGCACCCCGACTCGCCCACCACGCCGAGCACGCCGCCTTGCGGCACGGTGAAGGAGACATCGTCGACGGCCACCACGTGGCGATCCTTGCCGAGCAGGCCGCCCTTGACGCGGAAAGTCCGGCCGACGCCGCGGACTTCGATCGCGGGGGCGGTAGTGCTCATTCCGGCAGCCGGCAAAGATAGTCGTGCGTCGGTCCCGCCGCGTGGCGCGGGATCGTGCGCGCGCAGGTCGCGTCGGCGAAGCTGCAGCGCTCGCGGAAGGCGCAGCCTTCGAAACCCGGGCCGATGCGCGGCACCGTGCCGGGGATCGAGCCCAGGGGCTCGTCGCGCCGGATCTTGCCCGGCACCGGCACGCAGCGCAGCAAGCCCTGGGTATAGGGGTGCCTGGGTTTGGCGAACAGCTCCGAGGTGGCCGCACTCTCGACCACTTCGCCCGCATACATCACCGAGACCCGATGGGCGACCCTGGCGACGATACCGAGGTCGTGGGTGATCAGCAGCAGTCCCAGCCCGAGGTCGCGCTGCAGGGTCGCCAGCAGGCGCAGGATCTGGGCCTGCACCGTGACGTCGAGCGCCGTGGTCGGCTCGTCGGCGACCAGGAGCTGCGGATCGCACATCAGCGCCATGGCGATCATCACGCGCTGGCGCAGTCCGCCCGAGAGCTGGTGCGGGAACTGGCCGAGCCGCAGGCCGGGCGCGGTGATGCCGACGCGGGCCAGCAGATCGGCGGCGCGGTCAGTGGCGATGCGCTGGCTGGCATTCCTGTGGCGGCGCAGCACCTCGGTCATCTGCGAGCCCACCGTGTAGGCCGGGTTGAGGCTGGTCATCGGCTCCTGGAAGATCATGGCCATGGCGTTGCCGCGCAGCCGCGCCATGCCGCCGTCGTCGAGCTTGAGGAGATCGTCGCCCTGGAAGCTGAGGCGCCGGGCGCGGCGCTCGCCGCCGCGGGCCAGCAGATTCATGACCGCCAGTGCCGTCACGGATTTGCCGCAGCCCGACTCGCCCACCAGGCAATGGGTCTCGCCCCGTTCGACGGTGAGCGAGGCGCCGCGCACCGCCGAGGTCCGGCGGCCGAAGGTCACCTCGAGCTGCTCGATCTCGAGAAGCGCGCTCACGTCGCCTGCCTCACGGGTCGGACCTCGCGCCGAAGAGGTCGCGCAGGCCGTCGCCCAGAAGATTGATGCCCAGCACCAGCGCGAACAGGGCGACGCCCGGGATCACGATCACCCAGGGGCTGAAGAACATGTAGTCCTTGCCCTCGGCGATCATCAGGCCCCATGACGGCAGCGGCGGCGGCACGCCGAGGCCAAGGAACGACAGGGCGGCCTCGAGCAGGATGGCGAGCGCTACTTCGAGCGTCGCCACGACCACGAGGTGGCTGGCGATATTGGGCAGCACTTCGCGCGTCAGGATGCGAAAGCGCGAACAGCCGGCGCACCAGGCGGCGGCGACGAAGTCGAGGTTGCGCACCTGCATGGTGGTCGAGCGCGCCACCACCGCGAAGCGGTCCCACAGCAGCAGTCCCAGGGTCAGCACCAGCAAGGTCATCGAGCTGCCGAGCAGGCCGACCACGGCCAGCGCCACCAGCACCACAGGAATCGACAGCCGGGTGGTGATGGCAAACAGCACGGCATCGTCGACCCGCCCGCCCATGAAGCCGCCCAGCACACCGATGGTGATGCCGATCAGGCCCGACACGATGGTCACGGTGACGCCGATCAGCATCGAGATGCGACAGCCCCAGATCAGGCGCGAGAGATAGTCGCGGCCGATCTGATCGGTGCCCAGGAGGTGCCTGGGGTCGCTGCCCTCCATCCAGAACGGCACCAGCAGGCGCTTGCTGAGATCCTGGGCGAAAGGATCGTGCGGCACCAGCAGCGGGGCAAAGACCGCGCAAATTGCCGCGATGCCCACGATGACCGCGCCGATCCAGGTGCTGGCGCTCTTCCAGCCGCGCTTGGGGCCGGCGTTCAGCGTTGCGACGGTCATCGCGGTGGGCTCATGCGCTGCGCAGCCTGGGGTCGAGCGCGGCGTTCATCAGATCGGCCAGCATGGTTAGGGCGACGTAGATGACCGCCAGCACCAGCACGACGGCCTGGACCACCGGGAAGTCGTTCTTGGCGATGCTCTCCCAGGCGAGGAAGCCGACGCCGTGCAGGGCAAAGACCTGCTCGATCACGATCGAGCCGCCGAGCATGAAGCCGAGCTGGACGGCGGCGATGGCCACCACCGGGATGGCGGCGTTGCGCAGCGCGTGCTTCAGCAGGATCGAGGCGCGCGACAGGCCCTTGGCGCGGGCCGTGCGGATATAGTCGCTGCCCATCGCCTGGATCATGCCGGCGCGGGTCAATCTCGTGAGGGCCGGGATCGCCGAGAACGCCAGCACCACGCCGGGCATGACGTAATTCTCCCACGAGCCGGTGCCCGAGATCGGCAGCCAGCCGAGATGCAGGCCGAAGGTGATCATCAGCACCAGCCCCAGCCAGAACGAGGGCATGGCCTGGCCGAGCAGGGCGACCATCTGGACGGCGCGGTCGAGGCCGGTGTTCTCGCGCACCGCCGCCAGGATGCCGAGCGGCAAAGAAACCACCAGCGCGATCACCAGACCGGTCAGGCCGAGCGTCAGGGTCACGGGCATGCGCTCGCCGATCAGCGAGGCCACGCGGGCCTTGAAGAAATAGCTGTCGCCCAGATCGCCGGTGACGGCGCGGCCGACCCAATCGAAGAACTGCGTGATCACCGGCCGGTCGAGGCCGTAGGCCTTGCGTATCGCCTCGATGTCGGCCGCCGTTGCGTTGGGGCCGGCGATCGACGTGGCGAGGTCGCCCGACAGTCGCGTCAGCACGAAGGCGAGCACCATCACCGTCGCCGCGACCAGCAGCGCCACGATCAGGCGGCGGAGGAGAAATTGAAACATGCGCGGCTGGAGCTTAGAGCGGTTGGTCCCGGAAGGCGACCATGCGAATCCCGCGCCAAATTTGCCGCGACGGACCAGTGAACAATGGTCACGCCGGGCGCTTGGAAAGCGCGCACGGCTCCTATATGGGGGAGTAATGCCGGTCTTCAACAATCCTCGGCGCACGCCCTGCTTCGGAATGGCGCCCACATTGGAAGATCTCGAGGCGATCGCCGCCGAGGCGCTCGCCACGATTCCCGAGGAGTTCCGCAAGCACGTCGGCAACGTGCGCATCCAGGTCGATGACTTTCCGTCGGACGAAATCGAGAAGGCGATGGAGCTCGATACGCCGTTCGACCTGCTCGGCCTTTACCAGGGCGTGTCGATGATGGAACGCGGCGCCGGCCACGTCGCCAACGACATCGACCGCATCTTCCTCTATCGCCGGCCGATCCTCGACTATTGGTGCGAATCCGACGAGGACCTGCCGCACATCGTGCGTCACGTGCTGATCCACGAGATCGGCCATCACTTCGGGCTGAGCGACGACGACATGGAAGCAATCGAGGCCAAGGCCGAGGAAGAATCCCGCCGCGTCCAGCCCGGCGCCTGACCCGGCGACGCCCGGCTCACACCCATCTGGTTCATACGCGCTGGATCACACCGCTGGTTCAGACCCGCATCGCCTCGCGGTAGCGGTTCTCGGCATTGGTCCAGTTGATGGCCTGCATGAAGGCATCGACGTAACGGCCGGCATCGGCGCCGTAGTCGATGTGATAGGCATGCTCGTACATGTCGAGGGCGAGCAGCGGTACGTTGCCGGCCGGCGCCATCGTGTGATCGGCGGCCCAGTGATTGAACAGCCGCTTGTCGCGCGGCGAGTGCGCCAGAATCACCCAGCCCGAGCCGCCGCCCAGCGCCTTGCCGGTGGCGGCGAACGCCGTCTTCCAGCGGTCCATGCTGCCGAAGTCGCGCGCGATCGCCTGACCGAGCAGGCCGGAGGGCTGTCCCGGGGCGTCGCTGATGCTGTTGAAATAGAGCTCGTGCAGGATGGTGGAGTTGTAGGCGAGAAGCTCCTCGCGTTTCAGGCCATTCAGCATGAAGCCGGGCGTCTGCTCGAAGTCGAGCTTGCCGAGCTGCTCTGCGATGGCGGCCAGTCGCTTCACCGTACCGGCGTAGTTGTTGTCGTGATGGCTGGTCAGCAACTTCGCCGAAAGTCCCTTGACCTTTTCCGGATTGAAGGCGAGCGGCTGGACGCGGAACGTGGGTACCGCGACGCTGGCGAGCTGCTGGGCGCGGGCCTGCACCGCCACGGCGCCCAGCAGAAAGCCGGCGCCCGCCGCGAGTGAGCGGCGATGGATGTCGGTCATGTCGGAACTCCTTGCCGTTAGCCCCTGAAGCCTAACGCCTCTCAGGGCGAGGAGTTGCGTTGGATGGCGGGGCCGCGATAGCGCACGTCGATCAACGAGGCGTCGGGCTCGTAGGTGCGCGCGGCGAGGGCGGCGCGGCGGCTGAGCTTCATGCCGCGCGCTCGCGCAGAAGCCGGCGCTCGGCGACGAAGGCGGCCGCCTCCTTCCACGGCTTGAGGCTCCAGAAGGAGCGGGCCCGACCGGATGGCGAGGCGAGCACGAACGCCACGGCGCCTTCCAACGGTTCGACCTGTCGCCCGTAAGCCGGCGCCTTGATGCCAAGTGCCAGCGCGGCGGCGTGCTTGCTGGTGAAGGCGACGGCGGCCGGCCGATAGCGCCGCAGATTGGCGTGCAGGGACCTGGCATCCATGGCGTCGGCGCTCAGTTCGTGATCGGAGCCGACCTCGGTCTTGTTGAGATCGGTCAGCCCCAGCCGCCACGCCAGCAGCTCGGGATAACGCCCGGGCGCCAATCGCTCGGGCGTGAAACCGACGGCATGGAGCGTCGGCCAGAATGCATTGCCGGGATTGGCGTAATAGGCGCGCGCCTTGAACGAGGCCGGGCTGGGCGCGGTGCCGCAGAACACCAGGTCGAGACCGGGCGCCAGCAGGTCGGGAAGCAGGTGGCTACTGCGGCTTGATGCCCGCGCCACGGATCACCTCACCCCAGCGCTTGTACACGGCCCTGATGAAGGCGTCGGCTTCGGTGACCGAGAGGGCAGTCGGCCCAAAGCCGCCGTGCTTCATGCTCTCGATCACGTCGGATTCCTTGAGGGCCCGCTCGGTGGCAGCCCACGACGAGGTCGGGGAAGCCCGGCTCGACGCGTGTCTGCGTGTCATGTTGTTCTGCGAGCCGCCCGGCGTGAACGGGCAGACGATGCGTACGGCCTTGGTCGGCCACACTCCTCGCCCACGGCGCAGGCCGGTGCCGCGATCAGCATAGTGCCGAACATGGCGGTGAAGTGGCGTCTCCTCATTTGTCGGTCTCCATTGGGCGAAGCCAAGGCCTAGCGGGAAAGGATGCATGACCGACGCCGCAAAGAGTAGGCCCGTGTTCGCCCTTCGCCGGTTCGCTAGGTGACGCTGGCGATGGCCCGGCCATAGAGTCTGGCGCCGTTCTTCCAGAGGATCTTCCGCTTTGTGGCAGCGGTGAGGTCGCTGCGCCCGATGAGTGTGTCGATTGCCTTTGGGAATAGGCTGTCACGATGAGGGTAGTCGGTCGCAATGACGATGTTGTCATCGCCCAGCGCATCGACGACGCCGGTCAGATATGGTTCGTTCGCCTCGGTCCCGACAAAGCATTGGCGCAGGAAATACTCGCTCGGTCGCAGCGATAGCGGCACGTCGCCGTCCTCGGGAAATTTCTCCAGCGTGTCGTCAAGGCGCCACAGCCACCATGGCAGCCAACCGCATCCTCCTTCCAGAAAGGCGCAGACGAGCCTTGGGTGCCGCTCCAGTACGCCGCCCGCGACAAGGCTGCCGAAGGCCAGCATCAGCTCCATCGGATTGCGCGCCGCGTCTGCGATCAGATTGGCGCCGGTGTGTCCCCTGAAGCGTCGTCCGACGTCGTCGCGCAGCGTCCATACGCCGGTGGGGTGGAAGCAATACGGCACGCCGAATGCCTCGACGACCTCCCATAGCGGCTCGAAACAGGCATCGTGGATATGCCGTCCGTTCACTGGGTTGGGATTTCCAACGACGGCGATGGCGCCCAAGTCGCCGACCGCCCTTTCGACTTCGCGCACCGCGAGCGCAACGTCGTGGTAGGCGATCTGGGCGGCGAACTTCAGCCGTTCCGGTGCCCGCGAACAGAAGTCGCGCGACCAGTCGTTGTGCGCGCGCGCTAGGGCGGCAGCGAAATCGGGGTCCACATCGTCGTGCATCTGAACGTGGCGTCCGCGCGTGCCGAAGAGCACGGCGACGTCGATACCCTCAATGTCCATTGCCGTCAGATGGGACGGCGCGTCGTAGCCGGCCGCTGCCGCGGCGCGAAGGTGCGGATGACGCGGTGCCGACGGACCCGGCGCCGGTGCTGGGCGGCGCCACTGACACGTGCGGGCCCTGAAACGATCATCGAGATATCGCAGCCATAGATCATCCGGCTCGAAAGTATGGAGGTCGGCATCGAGCACCCTGAAGCCGGCCTTCACTTGACGCTCTCCCGATTCTCTCGCCGCGTTCTTATGCGGTGGTTTCCGGGCTGCAGTCGGTCGGCCTGCAGGCGGGCCTCTCCGGTGCACAATCAGGCACGGGTTCCTCAGGAGGGCAGGGGCCGGGGTCGGTTTCCGGCCCACAGATCGTTGGCTTCTCAGGATCACAGGGGCCGGGGTCGGTTTCCGGCCCACAGATCGTTGGCTTCTCAGGATCGCAGGGGCCGGGGTCAGTTTCCGGTCCGCAAGCCAGACTTTCATTCGCGTGCATCGACCTCGTCGAAGCAGCCCGGCGCGCCGCCAACCAGGGATGCGTGGCCACCAAGGCGTCGCGGAAGTCGTTGAGGCGCAGGCTATTGAAGGCCCCTGCAATCCCCCCCGACTTCATGCTTCCGAGGTCAGCGAAGCGGGCGAACACGCAGGGGAAGATTGCGCCGCCCGAACTGACGCAGACCTTGCGGTCGCCGCAGCGGCCGCAAAGCTCGCGCAGTCTCGGTTGTGCTGGTCGTTCGTCGGCGCCGCGTCCCAGTCCGCGCAGGCGGTCGACGTGGACGTTGCGTGCACCCATTTCCCGAAGCATGCGCTCGGTTTCGGGAACACCGTCGGAGTTGACGTCCATCTCGATGATGTTCGCGCTCACGGGTAGTCCCGAGTCTAACGCCCAGCGCAGCCCGGCAGAGGTCTTGGCAAATGAACCGCGGCGCAGCGTCACTTGATCGTGGATTGCGGCGTTCGTTCCATAAACGGAGAACGCCAGGCTGACGCGCTGGTTCAGGAATACTTTCTTCAACGCCTCGGTGATGTGCGTGCCGTTGGTATAGACGCAGACATATTCGAAGCCGACTGCTCGGGCATGTTCGATCAGCAGGGGCAGTCCAGGGTAGAGCGTGGGTTCGCCGCCGATGAATTGCACTCGCCTGCAGCCGAGCGCGGCCGCCTCGTCGAGCGCGTTGACCCAGTCGTCCAGACTCATGCCATCCATGAGCGGCTGCTCGGGCCCGGAATCTGCGTAGCAATGACTGCACCGGAGATTGCAGCGGCCGGTCAGTTCGAGCCAAAGGAACTCGAGAGACTGGCGATCCTGTACGGCATAGCTGTCCATGACACGCTCCCCTACCGGTCGATGCTGCCGATTGTGGGCCTAAACGGCCAACCTGTCTTTACCCACGACGGCAACCATCGGTGGATGCGCTGGGACCTTGCCTCGCCGCCCCTCGTTCCACTCTCCAGAACATCATTGCGTTGACTTGGCGGGACCACTTTCTCACCTTGTCGACAGAACGTCGGAGAGGAAACAAGAATGAACAAGATCGACGCAGCGGACGAGGCACAGTTGTTTGCCACCATCGACCGCTGGATCGCCCGCGAGGTGGCGCCCCGGGTCAAGGAATTCGACCATGCCGACCGCTGGCCGGCCGAGATCGTCGAGCAGATGAAGGAGCTCGGCCTGTTCGGCGCCACGGTGAGCCCCGACTATGGCGGGCTCGGCCTGCCGGCCACGACCTACGCCGAGATCGTGATGCGCATCTCCTCGGTGTGGATGGCGATCACCGGCATCTTCAATTCGCACCTGATGCTGGCGTTGGCGGTCGAGAAGTTCGGCACCGAGCCGCAGAAGCGGCACTGGTTGCCGAAATTCGCCTCGGGCGAAGTCCGCGGCGGGCTGGCGCTGACCGAGCCTGACGCCGGCACCGACCTGCAGGCGATCCGCATGACGGCGCGGCGCGATCGCGGCGACTACCTGATCAACGGCACCAAGACCTGGATCTCCAACGGCATCGAGGGCTCGTGCTTCGCGCTTCTGGTCAAGACCAACCCGGAGGCGAGCCCGCGCTATTCCGGCATGAGCCTGTTCATCGCGCCCAAGGGGCCGGGCTTCAAGGTCGGGCGCAAGCTCGAGAAGCTGGGCTACAAATCGATCGATTCGGGCGAGTTGATCTTCGAGGACTACCGCATCCCGGCCGACCACTTGATCGGCGAGGTCGAGGGGCGCGGCTTCACCCAGGTGGCGGGAGGCCTCGAGCTCGGCCGCATCAACGTCGCCGCCCGCGGCGTCGGCATCGCCGAGGGAGCGCTGCGGCTGGCCTCGAGCTACGCCCAAACGCGCAAGACCTTCGGCAAGCCGATCGCCGAGCATCAGGCGATCGCGCTCAAGATCGGCGAGATGGCAACGCGTGCCAGGGCGGCGCGTCTGTTGACGCTCGACGCCGCCGGCGCCTTCGACCGGGGCGAGCGCTGCGACATGGAGGCCGGCATGGCGAAGTTCTTTTCCTCGGAGGCGGCGCTGGAGAACAGCATCGAATCCATGCGCATCCACGGCGCCTACGGCTACTCCAAGGAATACGACATCGAGCGTCTCTATCGCGATGCGCCTCTGACATGCATTGGCGAAGGCACCAACGAGATGCAGCGCCTCATCATCGCGCGGCAGTACATGCGCCGGAACGCCACGTGAGTGCTAAACCTCTCGAGGGAATTCGGGTTCTCACGCTGGAGCAGTTCGGCGCCGGCCCCTACGGCACCATGTTCCTGGCCGAACTGGGTGCCGAGGTGATCAAGGTCGAGCCGCCCGACGGCGATCCGTCGCGCCAGGTCGGCCCGCACAAGCTCGGCAAGGCCGACAGCGAATATTTCCAGGCCTGGAATCTCGGCAAGAAGAGCGTGACGCTCGACGTCAAGTCGGCGGCAGGGCGGCGGCAGTTCGAGGCGCTGGTGAAGACCGCCGACTGCGTGGTCAACAACCTCCGCGGCACCCAACCGGCCAAGCTGGGCATCGACTATGCGAGCCTCAGGCACCTGAAGCCGTCGCTCGTTTGCCTGCACATCTCGGCCTATGGCCGCGCCAACGAGCGCAAGGATTGGCCGGGCTACGACTTCCTGATGCAGGCCGAAGCCGGCCTGATGGAACTCACCGGCGAGCCCGATGGGCCACCGACCCGTGTCGGCGTGTCGATGATCGACAGCATGAGCGGGCTGACCGGGATCGTCGGACTGCTCGCCTGCCTGTTGCGCGCGCGCACGACGGGGCAGGGCTGCGACGTCGATACCTGCCTCTACGACGTCGCCATGCACCAGCTCACCTATCCGGGCGCCTGGTATCTGAACGAAGGCGATGTCTCGCCGCGGGTACCGCGCAGCGCCCACCTGTCGCTGGCGCCGGTGCAGACGTTTCCGACCAGGGATGGCTGGATCTTCATCATGTGCATGACCCAGAAATTCTGGCTGTCGTTGTGCGCGGCGACGGGCCGCGCCGATCTGGTGAGCGATCCGCGTTTCCCCGATCCCAACACGCGGGCAAGCAATCGCGCAGAGCTCACCGAGGCGCTCGATCCGACGTTTCGCACGCGCACGACGGCGGAGTGGCTCGGCAGGTTCAATGGGCTGCTGCCCGCGTCGCCGGTCCATCGATTGGACGCAGCACTCGACAGTTCGTTCGCGCGCGAGGCCGGAATGGTCTCCTCCGTGCCGCATCCGCTCAAGGGCGAGTTGCGCGTCATCGCCAATCCTCTCCGCGTCGATGGCCAGCGGCTGGCGCAAGCCGCCTGCTCGCCGCTCGGCGCCGACAACGATTCACTGCTGGGCAAACGCACATGAAACTCGAAGGCATCAAGGTCGTCGATCTGTCCTGGTTCCTGCCGGGCCCCTACCTCACCACGGCGCTGGCCGATCATGGCGCCGAGGTCATCAAGGTCGAGCCGCCCGGCGAGGGCGATCCCGGCCGCCACATCAGGCCACCGGACGAGCGCACCTCGGTGTTCTTCCGCAACATGGGCCGCGGCAAGAAGAGCGTCGTGCTCGACCTCAAGAGCGCCGAGGGCCGCGTTGACCTGTTAGGCCTGTGCAGCGCGGCCGACGTGATCGTGGAGTCCTTCCGTCCCGGCGTCGCGGCGCGCTTCGGCATCGGCTACGACGCGGTGAGCGCCAAAAATCCCGGCGTGGTCTATTGCTCGATCAGCGCCTTCGGCCAGGACGGCGCCTATCCCGGCCGCGCCGCGCACGATCTCGCGCTCGAGGCGATGACGGGCGTGCTGAGCCTGACCCTGGGCGACGACGGCCGGCCGGCGATCCCGGGCATTCCCGTCGCCGACCTGGTGAGCGGCCTCCATGGCTTGAGCGGCGTGCTGATGGCGCTGCTGCGGCGTCAGGCGACGGGCCGCGGCGACTATATCGACGTCTCCATGCACGAGGCGCTGATGGCCTCCTGCGCCAATGTGGTCGGCTCGGCCTTCGCCGAGAACAAGCAGCCCGACGTCAAGCAGCAGCGCACCACCGGCGGCTCGGCCTTCTATCGCGTCTACGATACGTCCGATGGCCGTCAGCTCGTGCTGGCCGGGCAGGAGATGAAGTTCATCAAGAACCTGCTGGGCGCGTTGGGCAGACCTGAAATGGCGCCGATCTGCGAATGGCCGGGTTCGCATCAGCAGCCGGTGATGGATTTCCTCGCCGCCACCTTCCGCGCCAAGCCCTTGGCGCACTGGATGAAATGGCTCGACACGCTCGACATCTGCTACGGCCCGGTCAACACGCTCCCCGAGGCCCTCGCCGACCCGAATCTTCTGAAGCGCGGCGCAGTGCTGACCGACGCCCTGGGCCGCAAGCACTTCGCACCGGCCGTGCGCTTCAAGGACGAACCGTCAAGACCGCTCTATCGCGAGCCGCTGCTCGGTGAGCACACCGACGAGGTCCTCAGGAAAGCAAAGCGGTCGCCTTCGCCAGCGGCACCGACGCGTCGCTGAGCAGCAGGTCCATCGCCTCCTGCTCCCACGGCGCTTCATTGAGCGACAGCGGGTCTTGCGGGGCAAGCCGATGCTCGATCACCAGGCGCGACAGCAGCAGGCGGCGGGCGTCGCCGCCCTTGGCGCCCAGCGTGGCGCCTTCCCAGGCCATGAGGGCCGCCGTCGCGGCGTGATAGAGCGCGCCGGCGGCGAGGCGTGAACGCTTCTCGTGCCTGGGATCGGAAGCGACCGCCTCGACGAAGCGCTCGACGCGATCGAGCGTGGCGCCCAGCAGCCCTTTGTACTGGCCGGGCAGGCTGGCGCTCGGCTCGTACCTGGCCTTGAGTGCGGCCGTCAGGGTCCTGTGGCCACCCGTCTTGCCGACGGCGCGTTGCACGACATCGAGCGCATTGATGTTGGAGGTGCCTTCCCACAGCGTGCCGATCTGGGCGTCGCGCACCAGCCGGGCGGTGGCCCATTCCTCGATGTAGCCCAGCCCGCCGCGCACCTCGAGGGCGGCGCTGGCGACCGGGATGTTGTCGCGGCAGGCGCGGAACTTGTAGACCGGCGTGAGGATGCGTAGCAGGTTGGCGGCCTCGGTGTCGCCTTTGTCGGCGCGGCCCATCGTGTCGGCGGCGAAGGCGTACATCGACAGCGCCTGCTCGGTCGGCAGCATGATCTTCATCAGCTGGCGGCGCAGCAGCGGATAGTCGCCGATGGCGCGGCCGAAGGCGTGGCGGCTCCGGGCCACGACGGTCGCCTCGTTGAGGCAGCGGCGCATCATGGCGGCAGCGCGCACGCCGTGGCTCAAGCGCGACAGGTTGACCTGCTCCATCATCTGCTTGAAGCCGCGGCCGACGTCGCCGACGGCATAGGCGATGGCTCCGTCGAGGATGATCTCGCCCGAGGCCATGGAGCGCGTGCCGAGCTTGTCCTTCAGCCGCACGATCCGGTAGCTGTTGCGACTGCCGTCCTCGAGCTGCCGCGGCAGGGCGAACAGGCCGAGCCCTTGCGTGCCCCGTTTTGGTAGTTGGCCGGCTGCGCCGCGCGGCCGCGCCAGCAGGACGGCCACGTCGGCATCGGCGTGGCTGCAGAACCACTTCTGGCCATGGAGCTTCCAGCGCTCCACGCCGTCGGCGCCGACGCCCACCCGCTCGGCCTCGGTCTCGATCGCGCCAACGTCCGAGCCGCCGGCCTTTTCGGTCATGAACTGCGTGCCCTTCAGCATCGTGGCCGGATCCTGACTCAGCAGCCGGTCGAGCAGCAGTTTCTTGAGTGCAGGCGAGCCGTAGCGCTTGATGATGAAGTTGGAGGTGTCGCTGACCGACACCGGGCACATCAGGCCGAACTCGGCCTGCACGAAGAGATAGGTGATGCCGTATTTCACCAGCGGGTGCGCGGCCGCCGTCATGCCGAGCACGCCGGCGCGATGGCTCATGGCGTGCATCCCGAAATCCTCGAAGGCGATCTTCTCCATCTCGCGATAGGCGGGATGGTAGTCGATCCAGTCCTCGTCCCGTCCGAACCTGTCGCGCGGATTGAGCGCCGGCGGGTGCTTGTCGGCGATCATGGCGAGCTCGTCGAGGCGATTGCCGGCCAGCGCGCCCAGGCGGTCGAAATGCGGCGCCATGGCGGCGCCAAGGCCGGGCTCGATGTAGAGCGACAGCAGGTCCTGGAACTGCCGGTCGATGGCATAGAAATTCCTGCCGTGGATGTCGGGCGCGACGTGATGGGCGCCGTGCGGCGGCCTGCTCGGGACGGGCGACATGTCGGGCATCGTTTTCTCCCTATTGGGTCCAGCCCTCGGCCAGGATGCGCTCGACGCAAGGCGGCACGATCCTGGTGGCGGGGCCGTAGATATGTTCGCGGAACAGCGACTGATTGTCGGTCGGCTCGAGATTGAGCTCGATGGTATGGGCGCGCGGCCGGTGCCGGCGGACGTGCAGCACGAAGCCCGCCGCCGGATAGACCTCGCCCGATGTGCCGATCGCCAAGAACAGCCCGCAGCTGTCGAGCACCGCGTAGATCTCCTCGAGATGCATCGGCATTTCGCCGAACCAGACGATGTTGGGCCTGAGCTCGCCCACGGCATGGCAGGTTGTGCACACCGACTGCGGGGAGAGGTCGGCATCGGAGGCGCTCACCGTGGCGCACTTCATGCAGCGGATCTCGCCGTCACGGCCGTGCATGTGGATGACCCTTTTGGACCCTGCCGTCTCGTGCAGCAGGTCGATATTCTGGGTCACGACCGTGACCTCACCATCGTACTTCTGCTCCAGCTGAGCAAGAGCGCGATGGGCCGCATTGGGCTCGATGTGGGCGGCGCGGAACATTTTTCTTGTGTCGTTGTAGAAATCCAGCACCTTCTTCTTGTCGCGCTGCCAGGCTTCGATGGTGGCGACGTCCTCGAGGTTCACCCGGGTCCACAGGCCATCCTTGTCGCGGAACGTATCGATGCCGCTTTCCTTCGAAATGCCCGCTCCGGTCAGCACGACGATGCCGGGGGCCAGGAAATCCTGATGCATGGGCGGCAATCTAGCGCCGTGCTAAAGCATAGTCCCGTCCGGCCGAGGCGCGTAAACACACCGCGATCAGCCGGACGGGACTATGCCATTGAAGGAAATGCTTCGTGCAATGCGTTTCCGGTCGAATTGAACCGCTCCGCGGTTCAATTCGACCGGAAGCCGCTTTAGGGTAGCAGGCCATGACCATCGGCGTCCTGTTCGTCTGCACCGCCAATATCTGCCGCTCTCCCACGGCGGAGGGGGTATTCCGCACCATGGTGCGCCGCGCCGGCCTGGCCGATGCCTTCACCGTCGATTCGGCGGGCACCTTCGACGGCCATGTCGGCAGTCCGCCGTCGCTGCTCGCTGTCGAGGCGGCGGCCCGCCGCGGCTACGACATTGGCGACCTGCGCGCGCGGGCGCTGACCAACGAGGATATCGAGCGCTTCGAATTTCCGCTGGCGATGGATCGCACGCACCTTGCCACCATGCGCTGGATGGCGCCGCGCGGCCTGATGGATCGGCCGCAGATGTTCATGAAGTACGCGCCGCGGGCCGGCGTCATGGACGTCGCAGATCCCTTTGGCGGGCCGCCGCGCGGCTACGACGACGCGCTCAACCTCATCGAAGCCGGCTGCCTCGGCCTGCTGGCGCAGCTCAAGCCGCTGGTCAAAACGGCCACTTGAGCCCGAGCTCGCCGAACTTGTTGGCGACGTTGAAGGTGAGCCGCGAGACGTCGTTGTCGAACTTGTTGTGGGGCAGGGTGCCGCAATAGGTGATCGAGCCGACCGAGAACACAGCGCCGCCCCTGGGCTTCTCGATATAGGTCATGTCGGCGCGAATCAGCTGCTCGAGCGTTTCTCCGGTGATGGTGGTGTCGAGGCCGAGCCGCTCCTCATGCACGACGACGAAATTCTTGCGGTCGTGACCTTCGGATGAGGCCAGCACGACGGCATTGAGCGGGCTGCCCAGGCGATGATCGAGCCGGTCGAGCTCGAAGCCTGCGGCGCCGCCGCCGGAATAGCCGTAGCCGCCGAACAGCTCGTCCTTCACGCCCTCGAAGATCCAGGCGTGATGATTGTCCCTCGCCGCCGGTGCCTGGCGGTAGGAATCGCCCACGAACCTGCCCTGGCTCGAGAAGCCGATGCCGCACAGGAGATTGGGCGGCCGGTCGGAGCGCCGCCACAGCCCGCCGTAGTTGCCGTCGAACGAATGGTAGTACTCGCCGGGCTCGGCCGGCCAGGTGCGGATACCGCCTTCGGTGCGGCGCACTTCGATCGCTCCCGGCACGGCGTCCGAGAGGGCCACGCGCCAGTAGAAGCCGTTGCCGCCGAGATACATCAGCCGCCCGCCGGTCTCGGTGTAGGTCTGCAGCGCGTCGAGCGTGTTCTCGGTGTGGTACTCGGGATGCGTGCCGGTCACGACGACTTTGTAGGAGGCCAGGATCTCGACGCCCTTGTCGTGCAGATCGTGGTCGGTGACGACGTCGTAGGCGATGCCCATGCAGTCGAGCCAGCCCGTGAGATGCGTGTCGGCCGGCAGGTGACGCAGCCCCGATCCGGCGTCGTCGTTGTAGGAAAGGTAATTGGGCCGCCAGGTCAGCAGCGGGCGCAGGTGCGAGGAATAGGCGACGCCCGAGCCGTCGCGGTGGAAGTTGTAGGTCGACAGGCCGTAGTCCTTATTGTCGTCGGGGTAGTTGGCGGCGGATTTCCAGGCCGCCACGCGCTCGCGAAACGGCCCGTCGAACAGCGCGCGCGAGAAGTTGGAGTAGACCTGATAGGTGAAGGTCGAGGCGAGATAGCAGACCTTGGCCTGCGGTTTGCCGACCTGCGGGCGCACGAAGAAGGGGATGATGTCGCGGTGCGGACCGCAACGCAGTTCCATGCCGTAGACGCCGCTCTTCATGTCCTTCGGCACCGTGAAGCTGAAGTCGTCGGGCCAGCCGCAATCGTGCAGGTCGTCGTCGTGGAAGTGGATGGCCGCATACTGCGCGGGGGCGGCCTTCCAGTCGCGCTCGACGCCGGTCCAGGCCGCACCTTTCATGGCGCGTGTCGGCAGGTTGACCAGCCGGCCGTGCAGGCCATTCGGTCCGGTATCCTCGATCGCCATCGTGCCCATGCCGCGGGCGAAGTCCCAGGCCGCGACGCCGGCGATCTGCGGTGCCTCGATCTTGCCGTTGAAGCAGCGTCGCGCGGGTCGGTCGGCGGCGGCCTCGGCGCCGATCAGGACCGGCTGCGGCACGTCGAGGACCAGGCCCGGCGCCGTCGCGCTGGCCTCGCCCTCGTCGTCGGTTGCGAAGGCACGCTTGAGCGGCTGCTGGCCGACGCGCAGCATGCCCGTCACGGGATCCGCACTCGCCCACACGCGATACCAGGCGCGATTGCGCAGCTTCTTGCCGACGACAACGCGCGCCGCGCCGGTCTCCAGCGCCATGCCGTCGGGCGTCAGCACCAGCGCGAAGCCCGCGCCCCCCTGACCTGTTCCTTGGGCCGCATCGCGCCGCGAGATCACGGTCTGCGGCCCGTCCTCGGGCAGGGTCGGCCAGATCAGCGCCTCGACGGCGAGCGCGCCGGGCAACGTCACCCCCCTGGCACCTTCGATCAGTGCATAGGAGCCGGGCCAGGCGTGCTGCTGGCGCGAGGCGAAACGGGCCTCGAACAATTCCGAGTGGTCTTCGAGCTTGGCCGGCACTCCGCCGGGATTGGGATCGCCGCGGACAATACGCACCAGCATGGCGTTGTACGGCGTGGGTCCCACGCTCGACACCTTGAAGGCGATTTTTTCGCCGGCGCGAACGGAAATGCGGTCGGCATAGCCGATCAACGGTGCGGTCACTTTAAACTCCCCCTCAACGGCGGCTATAGTCGCCCGAACAATGACGACGCGCCAAGAGCTCACAGGCAAAATTCAGACCGTGCTCGGCACGATTGCGCCCGAACAGCTCGGCCGCACCCTGATGCACGAGCACGTGCTGTGCGATATCCGCCCGCCCGGCACGCGCGCCGACAACGATCTTGGCCCCGAAATCACCCTGGAGAACGTCTGGCAGCTCAACTACGGCCACGGCATCAAGCGCGCCGGGCGCAAATACATGCTCGATCTCGAGGATATCGCCACGCGAGAGGTCGGCATGATGAAGCACGACGGCGGCGACGCCATCGTCGAGCTGACCTGCGGCGGCCTGTCGCCCGACCCCAAAGGCCTGCAGCGCATCGCGGCCGGCACCGGCGTGCACCTCGTCATGGGCTGCGGCTACTACGTCGACGACTATCAGGATCCGAAGAATCACGGCCGCACGGTCGAGGATTTTGCCGCCGAGATGATCGGCCAGATCCTGCACGGCGCCTGGGGCACCGACGTGCGCGCCGGCATGATCGGCGAGATCGGCTGCCAGGCGCCGTGGACCGCGACGGAGAAGCGCGTGATGCAGGCGGCACTCCTTGCCGCTGCGGAAACAGGTGCCGCCATCAACGTCCATCCCGGCCGCGACCCCGACCAACCGCAGGAAGTCGCCGATTTCGTCAAGGCGGCGGGCCATCCGACCGAGCGCATGGTGATCA
Organism: Asaia bogorensis; assembly: GCA_945889625.1. Lineage (GTDB taxonomy): Bacteria > Pseudomonadota > Alphaproteobacteria > Reyranellales > Reyranellaceae > Reyranella. The sequence goes on from CAMDCE010000022.1 coordinate 51,224, forward strand.
GCCACATCGACCGCACCGTCTTCGACGAGCCGCGCCTGCTGCGGCTGGCCGACAGTGGCGTCACGGTCGAGTTCGACCTGTTCGGTCAGGAAGCGAGCTACTACGGCCTCTCCGACATCGACATGCCCAACGATGCGACGCGGCTCAGGCTGATCCGCGCCCTGATCGACCACGGCCATCTCGATCGCGTCGTGATCAGCCACGACATCTGCTACCGCACCCGGCTCGCCAGCTTCGGCGGCCACGGCTACGGCCACATCTTCAGGAACGTCGTGCCGATGATGCAGAAGCGCGGCTACGGCGAGGACGAGATCGACGCCATCCTGGTGCACAATCCGCGGCGGCTGCTGACGTTCGTCTGACTCAGGCCAAAGGTCCCTCGCTTGGGGCGCGTCAGACGCCCCCCAAGCGAGGGACCTTTCGTCAGAACGTCAGCGCGTAGCCTGCTTCCTCGGTGTAGAGCGAGCCGCTGCGACCGCGGCGGCTGGAATAGAGCGCAAAATGGTCGGCAAGCCACGGGCCGGCGCGGAAGGTCGAGTGGCTGGCCATGAACTGCGCGATGTGATGGCCGGTCTCGGCGCCGTTGGGAAAGCGCGCCAGAGTGACATGGGGGCGGAATTTGCGGCGCTCGATCTCGATGCCGCAGTTGCGCGCCACGGTCGAGACCTTCTGCTGCAGCCAGTCGAGCCTGTCGCTCTTTTCGACCAGCGCCACCAGTGCCTTGGGCTGCTTGCCGCTGCTGAACTGCTCGACGCCGGCGACCGCCACCGGAAAACGCGGACCGGCGATGTCCGACAGTTCTTCTTCGAGATCGCGCATGACGGCGCCCTGGACCTGGTCGCAGAAGCAGAGCGTCACGTGGAGATTCTCGGCCGGCTGCCAGCGCGCGTCGGGCACGCCCGACTGCAGCGCCGCCAGCTCCTCGGCAATCTCCTCAGGGACGGGGAGGGCTACGAACAGACGCGGCATGGTCGTCGAGTCTCTTCGTGACGAACGGCAGGATGCGGTCGACCATGATGTCGACGCCCTGGGCGTTGGGATGGATGCCGTCGGCCTGGTTGAGCGCGGGGTCCTGCGCCACGCCATCGAGGAAGAAGGGATAGAGCGGCACGCCGTGCTTGTCGGCGAGCTTCTTGTAGAGGCCGTCGAACTGGGCGGCGTATTCCGGCCCGAAGTTGCGCGGCGCCAGCATGCCGGCCAGCCACACCGTGACGCCGGTGGCTTTCAGTTTGGTGATGATCGCGTCGAGATTGCGTTCGGTGCCGGCCGGGTCGGAGCCGCGCAGCGCGTCGTTGCCGCCCAGTTGCACCAGCACGATGTCGGGTTTGTCGGCCAGCATCCAGTCGATGCGCTCGAGGCCGCCCGCAGTGGTGTCGCCCGAGACGCCGTGATTGAGGATTGTGGCGTTGCGCGCCCGCCGCTGAAGGGCCGCCTGCAGGCGGGCCGGGAAGGCCTGAGGCGGACTGAGCCCGTAGCCGGCGGCCAGGCTGTCGCCGAGGATGGCGATCTTGACCGGCCCGCCTTGTGCATGCCCGGCAACGGTCGCGAGACACAGGACAAGCGCCAGAAACGCCCCGACCCGTGAATTGACCGTCGCCGCAAAACCACCATATCCAGTGCCGACAGTCATTGCCTCTTACCCGGAGCTTTCTTGACAGCCACCGTCCCCGCCATCGTCCGCTTCACCGACGTCCACCTCGACATGGCAAGCGATGCCGGCACGGTCAATATCCTGCGTGGCATTACGCTCGATATCGCCGCCGGCGAGATCGCCGCCGTGGTCGGCCCCTCGGGCGCCGGCAAGTCGAGCCTGATGATGGTGGCAGGCGGGCTGGAGCGCGCCACATCGGGCCGCGTCGAGGTCGCCGGCCACGACCTCCGGTCGCTCGATGACGACGCCCGCGCCCGGTTGCGGCGCGATCACCTCGGCATCGTCTTTCAGGGCTTTCACCTCATTCCGACCATGACGGCGCTGGAGAACGTGGCCCTGCCGCTGGAATTCGCCGGCCGTCGTGATGCCTTCGAGACGGCACAGGCGGCGTTGGAAAGGGTCGGGCTCGGTCCTCGCCTCGGCCACTACCCGGCCCAGCTGTCGGGCGGCGAACAGCAGAGGGTGGCCGTCGCACGCGCCTTCGTCGGCCGGCCACGGCTGCTGCTGGCCGATGAACCCACCGGCAATCTCGATGGCACCACCGGCAAGCAGGTCATGGATCTGCTGTTCGAGCTGGCGCGCGCCGACGGCGCCACCCTGATCCTGATCACCCACGACATGGCGCTGGCTGGCCGTTGCGATCGCATCCTGCGCATCGCCGACGGGCTGGTGGTCGGCGACGAACGCACGTCGGCCGCGCTGGCGGCTCAATGAATCTGGCGCTGAAGCTCGCGCGTCGCGAGATGCGCAGCGGTCTCGGCGGCTTTCGCCTGTTCATCGCCTGTCTGGCGCTGGGCGTCGGCGCCATCGCCGCCATCCTGTCGTTCAGTCGCGCCGTCGAGGAGGGTCTGCGTGCCGACGCCCGCGAGATCCTGGGCGGCGATGTTGCCGTCTCGCTGCTCTATCGCGAGGCAGCGCCCGAGCAGGTGGCGTTCCTGCGCGAGCGTGGCCAGCTCGTGCGCTGGATCGACAGCCGCGCCATGGCGCGACCGCTGAAGACCGACGGCCATGCCGCGCTGATCCAGCTCAAAGCCGTCGAACCCGGCTATCCGCTTTACGGCACGATCGAACTGCGGGGCGGCGGGTCGCTCGGCGACGCGCTCGCCAAGCGCGACGGCATGTGGGGCGCCGTCGTCGAGGAAGCGGCACTCAGACGCATGAACGTGGTCCTCGGCGAGCGCGTGAAGGTGGGCGAGGCGACGGTGGAGATACGCGCCATCATCGCCCGCGAACCCGACCGCGGCCTCAATGCCTTCGCCAGCCTCGGTCCGCGGCTGATGATGTCGTTCGCGGCACTTGCCGACTCGGGTCTGGTGCAGCCGGGCAGCCTGCTCACCTGGGAGTATCGCCTGCTGTTGCCTCCCGGCACGACTGATGTAGCCACTATCGAGGCGGTCAAGGCGCGCTATCCCGATGCCGGCTGGCGGATTCGCGGCTTGGCCGACGCCGGCGGTGGCCTGCGCTTCTGGCTCGATCGGCTGACTCAATTCATCGGCCTGATCGGGCTCGCCTCGCTTCTGGTGGGCGGCGTCGGTGTTGGCAATGCCATTTCGAGCTTCCTGGCGACGCGGCAGCGCACCATCGCCACCCTGAAGTGCCTGGGCGCGCCGGAGCGGCTGGTGTTCACCACTTATTTTCTGCAGCTCGCGGCGCTGGCGGTGCTGGGTGTGGCGATCGGCGTCGCCGTGGGCGCGGCTGTGCCGTTTCTCGCCCAATCGCTGATCGCCGACCTCCTGCCGGTACGCGCGCGGGTGGCGCTCTATGCCCAACCGCTCGCCACGGCGGCGGCGTTCGGTCTCTTGGTCTCGCTGCTGTTCGCGCTGCTACCGCTGATTCGCGCGCGCGGCGTATCGGCTGCCACCCTGATGCGCGGCGCCGTGGTGGCCGAGAACCGGCTGGGCTGGCGCGATGCGCTGCTGATCGGTTCGGCTGCGGTCCTGCTGGCGGGTTTCACCGTCGTCACCGCCGACGGCCGGCGGGTCGCCGCCTATTTCGTGCTGGGCGCGGTCGGCGCCTTCATCGCCTTTCCGCTGCTGGCGCGCGGGCTGATGGCGGTGGCGGCGCGGGTCGGCAAGCCCAAACTCGCGAGTTTGCGGCTGGCGCTGGCAAACCTCCATCGTCCCGGCGCGCCGACGCCCATCGTCATGCTGTCGCTGGGCCTCGGCCTCACCGTGCTGGTGGCGACGGCGCTGATCGAAGGCAATCTGCGCGAGCAGATCACGCGGCGCATCCCCAAGGACGCGCCGGCCTTCTTCTTCATCGATATTCAGTCCACCCAGATGCCCGCCTTCGAGCAGGCGATCGCCTCAGTGCCGGGCGCCGGCGCGCTCGACAAGGTGCCGTCGCTGCGCGGGCGCATCGTCAGGATCGGTGGCAAGCCTGTAGCTGAGGTGAACGTGCCGCCCGAGGCGCGCTGGGCGATCGACGGCGACCGCGGCGTGACCTATTCGGCGACACCGCCGGAAGGCTCGCGCATCGTGGCGGGCGAGTGGTGGGCGCCCGGCTACCGTGGACCCCAGCTCATTTCCTTCGATGCCGAACTGGCGCGCGCCTTCGGCCTCGGGCTGGGCGACACGCTTACGGTGAACGTGCTGGGCCGCGACATCGAAGCCAAGATCACCTCGCTGCGCCGCATCGAATGGACGACGCTGTCGATCAATTTCGTCTTCGTCTTCTCGCCCGGCACGCTCGACCGTGCCCCGCACACTTTCTTGGCCACAGTGAAGGCAACGCCCGAGGCCGAGGACGCGATCTTCAACACCATCACCGACCGCTTCCCCAACGTCACCGTCGTGCGTATCCGCGACGCCATCGAAACCGCGGCCGGCGTCTTGGGCAATATCGGACTCGCCAGCCGCGTCATCGGCCTGCTCAGCATCGTGGCCGGCGTGCTGGTGCTGGCCGGCGCCATGCTGGCGACGCAGCGTCGCCGCGTGCACGAGGCCGTGGTCATGAAGGTGCTCGGCGCCACGCGGGCGCGCATAGCCGGCATCTTCGCTTGGGAGTTCGCCACCCTTGGCCTGGCGACCGCGATCGCGGCGCTGGGGGTGGGAACTTTGGGCGCCTGGCTGGTGGTGCGCCGGCTGATGGGACTCGACTGGACTTTCCTGCCCATGGTCGCGGTGGCGGTCGCGGCAGGGGCAATGGCGCTTACCCTGGCTTTCGGCCTGGCCGGCACTCTGGCGGCATTGCGCCAACGTCCCTTGGCGTTGTTGCGCAACGAATGACCGGGAGGTTCGGCGTGACGCTGACGCGTGAGGGACACCAGGCGATGGTTGCGGCGGTCCGCCGATTCGTCGCGAGCCACCGTCCGTGCCACGCGATCGTCGATTTTGGCGGGGTCGAGGATTTCCAGCTCGATCTCGACGGCGTCAAAAGCTTCACACAGGGGCCGGCCGCGCTGTTCGAACAGAAAAGGGTGCTCGTCGCCTCCACGGATGACATTTTCGGAACGATGCGCATGTACGAAATGCGCCAGTCCGCGACCGGCGACGAGCCGATGGTCGTTCGTAGCCCCGCACAGGCCTTCGCTCGCCTGGAAATCGCGGTACCTCCACTTCCGGGCCCTGCCGACGCAATAATTCTGCGTTACGGGCGAGTGAAAACCCCCAAAGATTACAGTGCTATTGCTATTGATTCAGCCGCGCCACCTGCCCACATTGGCAGGCGAAGGGGCTCGTCAACGAGGCCCCTCGGAGGCGTAAACCAAATGGCGAACGAGAATCTCAATATTTTCAACCGGGCCGGCACCGTTGCCGATCAGGCGACGTTTGATGTCGGTCTGCGCGCGCACATGGTGCGCGTCTACAACTACCTGGCTTCGGGGCTCGCGCTGTCGGGCATCGTGGCTTTTGGACTGTTCAGCTCGGCCGAGCTGGCGGGCCTGTTCTTCGAGGTAACGCCGCGCGGCCAGGTCGTCGGCCTCAATGTGCTGGGATGGGTTGCGATCTTCGCGCCACTCGGCCTGCTGCTGCTGACCTCCTTCCGTGCCGCGAAGATGAGCACGATGTCGGTCCAGGCGGTCTACTGGGCGATCACGGCGCTGATGGGCGTCAGCCTGTCGTTGCTGCTGTTCCGCTACACCGGCGCGTCGGTCGCCCGCACGTTCTTCGTGACGGCCGCCGCGTTCGGCGCGCTCAGCCTCTACGGCTACACGACCAAGCGCGACCTGACGGCCATGGGCAAGTTCCTGTTCATGGGCCTGATCGGTCTGATCCTGGCCAGCCTGGTGAACGTGTTCTTCCCGTCCGGCACGATGAGCTTCATCATCTCCGCCGTCGGCGTCCTGATCTTCTCGGGCCTGATCGCCTACGACACCCAGAAGATCAAGGAACAGTATGCCGACGCCTGGGGCACCGACGCCCTCGAGAAGGTCGCCGTCTTCGGCGCGCTCAGCCTCTATCTCGACTTCGTCAACCTGTTCCAGTTCCTCATGAGCTTCATGGGCCAAGAAAAGGACTAGTCATCGCGACTAGCCGAGACCAACAATCCGGCGAGCGCCCGGGCCGCAAGGCCCGGGCGTTTTGCTGTCGGGACGTCGGGCATGGACAGACTGAAGGCGCTGCTGCAAAGCGAGGCAGGGAGCGCGCTGCCGCTGCTGGCCGCGGCGGTGTTGGCGCTCGTCCTCGCCAATTCGCCGCTTGAGCCCTTTCTGGCGGCGTTGCTCGGCACCAAGCTCGGCACGACGGTCGTCGGGCTCGATCTCGCCAAGACGGTGCTGCACTGGATCAACGACGGCCTGATGGTCGTTTTCTTCCTGCTGGTCGGCCTCGAGATCAAGCGCGAGGTGGTCGAGGGCGAACTCTCCAAACCCTCGCAAATGGCGCTGCCGATCGCCGGCGCATTCGGCGGCATCGCGCTGCCGGCGGCGATCTACGCCGCCTTCACCTGGACCGATGCCGTGGCGCTGAATGGCTGGGCGATCCCCTCGGCGACCGACATCGCCTTTGCCGTGGCGATCCTTGCAGCCCTTGGCAAGCGCGTCCCGGCGGGGCTCAAGCTGTTCCTGCTCACCCTGGCCATCGTCGACGACCTCGCGGCCATCGTGATCATCGCGATCTTCTACACGGCCGATCTGTCGACCCTGTCGCTGGTGATGGCAGCGGTCTGCATCGTGGTGCTGATCGGTCTCAACCTGCTTGGCGTGCGCCGCACCGGGCCCTATCTGCTGGTTGGCGTTGTGCTCTGGCTTTGCGTGCTGAAGTCGGGCGTGCATGCCACGCTGGCGGGCGTCGTGCTGGCCTTTTGCATGCCGCTGGCCTATCCGGCGCAGCAGCCGGACGAGCGGCCTTACCTGAAGCTCGAGCACAGGCTGATGCCCTGGGTGTCGTTCCTGGTGCTGCCGGCTTTCGCCTTCGCCAACTCCGGCCTCAACCTCTCGGGCATCACGGGTCGCATGATCCTTGATCCGGTGACGCTCGGCATCGTGGCCGGCCTCTTTCTCGGCAAGCAGCTCGGGATTTTTGCCGCCGCCGCCCTGCTGATCCGGCTGGGTTGGGCGCGCCTGCCCGATGGCGCGAGCTGGGTCCAGCTCTATGGCGTCGGCATCTGCGGCGGCATCGGTTTCACCATGAGCCTGTTCATCGGCACCCTGGCGTTCCCGACCGACGCCCAGGCGGAGCTGGTGCGGCTGGGCGTGCTCGCGGGTTCGTTCCTGTCGGCGGTGCTGGGTTACGCCCTGCTGCGCTTGCGGGGCGCCTAAGGCGCGATAACTTTCGCTCGAGCGGATGGGCTTTGCCCATCCTCTATCGCGCCGTCGGCCCGGCTCGTGCACCACTTCGTTGCGGGAGCCGGGCCGACGGCTGAAGCAATAGTCATCGCGCTGCAGGGCGCAGATTGCGCCCCGGCCGCTCCGGCCTATACTTTGCGGCCATGCGGCGCACTTCGTACGAAGAGATGAACTGTTCGATCGCCTCGGCGCTCGACGTCGTGGGCGAACCGTGGACACTGCTGATCGTGCGCGACGCCTTCTACGGCGTACGCCGCTTCGACGATTTCCAGGAGAACCTCGGCATCGCCCGCAATGTTCTGACGGCGCGGCTGAAGAAACTCGTCGAGGCCGGCGTCTTCCGCAAGACCGCCTACCGCCAGCGGCCGCTGCGCCATGAATACCGGCTGACCGACAAGGGCGCTGCCCTGTTCACCGTCATCGTCGGCCTGAAGCAGTGGGGCGACCGCTATGGCGCAGCTTCGCGCGACGGCAAGCCGATGGATCTCGTGGATCGCACCGATGGCCAGGCGCTGGAGCCGGTCCTGATCGACGCCGTGAGCGGCCGCAAGCTCGAACTCACCAACGTGCGGGCCGTCGCCGGACCCGGCGCCGAGCAGGGCACGCGCGATTTCTTCGATCGCCTGGCCCTCGGCCGGCCAGCGCGCTAGGGGCGCGCCAGGCGGCACTCAGGCCTTATCCGGTTCCAGCCGCTTGCCGTCCAGCGACTGGCGGCCGCGCGCCTCGGCGTCCTGATCGGCGGCTTTTTGGGCCTTGGTGCGACCGAAGCGCCGGCGGTTGGCGTCGGCCTCGCTGTCGCGCTCGCGACGTGCCTTGTCCTTTCGCGCCCGTTTCAGGTTGACGACATCGGCCATGTGACAATCCTCAATTTCTCTATGCCCCGCGCGCAGGCGATGCGCTAGTCTTTCGCGAGGTCGAGCAGGGGAGGGAAAATCATGAGCCCTACCACGCGCAAGAGACTCCTGATCGGTGTCGGTGGCGTTGTCGGTTTGGTGATCGTAGCGGCACTCGTAGCGCCCTTCCTCATCGACGTGAACTCCTACAAGCCGATGATCCTCGCCGAGGTGAAGAAGGCGACCGGCCGCGACCTGGTGATCGACGGTCCGATCAGCCTGTCGGTCCTGCCGACGCCAAATGTCAGCATCTCGGGCGTCAAGTTCGCCAATGTGGCGGGCGCCAAGAACCCGCAGATGGTGGAAATCAAGTCGGTCAGTGTGAAGCCTTCGGTGTTGGCCCTGCTGGGTGGCAACATCGAGGTGAGTGAGGTCACCCTGGTCGCACCCAAGATCGTGCTCGAGATCAACGCCGAAGGTAAGCCGAACTGGGAATTCACACCGTCCGTCGCCGAGGCCAAGCCTGCGGCCGCCAAGCCCAGCTCGCCCAAGCCGCTGTCGCTCGGCCGGCTGACGCTCGAGGACGGCACGCTGATCTTCAGCGATTCCAAGGCAGGACTCTCGATGGTAGCCGAGAAGGCCAACTTCTCCGCGTCGGTCGGCTCGCTCGACGGGCCCTATTCACTGGCCGGCGGCGCCACCCTGAATGGCGCGCCGCTCAAGCTCGATCTCAGCGTCGGCGCCAAGGGCGCCAGCGGTTATGCCACCGCGCTGGCACTGGAGGCCGGCGGCGGCAAGCTCGGCTTCAAGGGCAGTTTGAGCGAGCTTGGCCCCAAAGCGCGGGTCGGCGGCGTAGCGACGGTCGCAGCCGACTCGCTCACCACTTTCGTGGGTACGCTGGTCAGTCTCAGCGGCCAGCCGGCACCGCCGCTGCCGCCGCTGCTCGCCGGCAAATTCACTTTCGACGGCGGGATCGATGTCTCGCAGACCGCCTTTTCCGCCAAGGACTTCAAGATGGCGCTGGGCAGCGACAGCGGCTCGGGCTCGCTGTCGGTCACGCTGAAGCCTGCCCTGGCGGTCGACGGCAAGCTGGTGGTGCCCAAGCTCGATCTCGACAAATGGCTGACGGCCCTTTCTCAACCCGCTGCGCCGCAACCCGCCGCGTCGCAGTCCGCGGCGGCACCCGCTGCGTCATCGGCAGCCGGCAAACCGGCGGCGCCGGCGTCTGCTCCGGCGCCCGGCGGCAGCCTGCTCACCAGCGTCACTGCCAAGGTCGCGCTCGAGGTCGGCGAGGTGATCTACAACAAGGCCGCCATCCGCAACGTGGCGCTCGAGCTCGACGCCAAGGGCGGCGCGGTCGCCGTGCCGAAGCTCACCGCGACGCTGCCGGGCGATATGGTGCTGCAGGCCAAATCGACCATGTCGGGCGATCCCGCCAAGCCCACGGTGGCAGGCGAATTCAGCCTGGTCGGGCCGAAGCTGCGCGACACGCTGAAATGGCTGGCCGTCGACGTCTCGGCGATGCCGGCCAACAAGCTCAATCAGCTGAGCGTCAAGGGCCGGCTGGCCTCGGCCGGCGGCAACGTTCAGGTGAACGACGCCGTCTTCGAACTCGACGATATCAAGGGCACTGGCGGGGTCGTGGTGACGTTCGGCGTGCCGCTCTCGGTGGTCACCCGTCTCGAGTTCGACACCCTCGATCTCGATCCCTTCCTGGCCAAGCCGGCGGGCGGCCAGAAGCCTGCGGCCGCCTCGGCGTCGGCGACGCAGGCCGCCGTGGCCGGCCCCTCGATCGGGCTCAAGGCCAAGGTCGCCAAGCTGATCTACAACAAAGAGACGATCGGCGGCGTCGAGGTCGATGTCGCGATGCAGGGAAACAGCCTGAAGCTGAACGATATCAAGGTCGCGAACCTGGCGGGCGCGCGGTTGGCGGTTCGCGGTACGGTGACCAACTACGTCACGACGAACCCCAACTCCGACATCACCTTCAACTTCGAGGCGCCCGACATGGGGCGTGTCATCAAGGCGGTGGGCGGCACCGCGCCGGCGGAGTTCGGCGCCGTGAAGGCAAGCGGCGGCGTGGCGGGTACGGTCGAAGCGCTCACCTTCCGCCAGTTGAACGTCAGCGCCCAGGGCCAGAGTGCACAGGTCAACGGCACGCTCACCATGCCCGGCGCGGCCAAAGGCCCGCCGTCGTCGGTCGGCTACAAGGGCAGCCTGACGGCGAACGGGCAAACCATCGAGGGCACGGTCGACGCAAAAAACCTCGCGAACAAACCCAGCATCACTGCCGATCTCAGGACCTCGTTGCTCGATCTCGACAAGTTGCGCGGAGCCGCCGCGCCGGCACCCGCTCCGGCGCGCGGTCGGCCGGCTGCTGCGGTCGGCGCCTCGCCGATCGACACCTCGGCGATGAAGAGTTTCGATGCTTCGCTGAAGCTCGTGGCCGGCACTCTGATCGCTTCACCGATGCGAATCGGCAATGCTGATCTTGCTGTGACGCTGAAGGACGGCGTGCTCACGCTGCAGCATTTCAAGGGCGCGCTCTATGGCGGCACGCTCGACCTGTCGGGCGTGATCAACGGCAGCCAGCCGGCGCTGTCGATCGACCTCAAGGGCAACGCCAACGGCATCTCGTTGAGCGAGGTGCTGCGCAGCACCTCGGGTTCCAACCAGTTTGGCAGCACCTTCAAGGTGACAATCGACGGCAGGCTCAATGCCAACGCCATCACCATCAAGGGCGCCGGCGCGACCTCCGACCAGATCAAGAGCTCGATGGCCGGCGGAGCCAACCTGAGTGGTCATATCTTCGTCGGCGCCGACAAGGCGCTGACGATGATCGGCGGCGCGGCGGCGGGCGCCGCCGGCGGTCTGATCGACAATACGCTTGGCAGCGTGCTGGGTGCAGTCGGCCAGCGCGGCGGCGTTGGGGTCGGCAATATCCTCAATGCCATGGCGCTGGTGCTGAACCGCTTCATCAACCACAACAGTCCGATCTCCGGCCATATCGACATCGCGGGCGGTGTGCTGAGCGACAAGTCGTTGATCGTGCAGGGCAACAGGGCAACGGCCAACATCGCCACCCGGACCAACCTGGTGGCCTCGACCACCGACACGACAATCAACTTCATCATCGCCGAGGATCCCTCGGCGCCCTACCTGATCACCACGGCGCGCGGCCCGACGTCCTCGCCGTCGCTCAGCGTGGTGCGCGGCACGGCCAAGGATCCGCCGGGCATGGTCAATACCTTGACCAACGCCATCCCCGGACTGCCCGGGGGCGGGGCTGGTGGCGGCACTACCACGCCGCAGCCGTCGCGCTCGCCGATCCCCAATATTCCCATTCCGAACATCTTCGGCCGCTGAGGAGATCCCTTGCTCGATCGATTGCAAAAGGCGCTCAAGGCGCGATTCGGTTCTGCGCCCGCGCTCAAGGAGACGCCGCAGGGCGTCGATGTCCTGGCCGCCATGGCCGACCGCCGCGTCGTCCGGCGCTACCTCGATAGACCGGTCGATCCGGCTCTGGTCGAGACGCTCTGCGCCGTGGCGCTGTCGGCGCCGTCCAAGTCGGACCTGCAGCAGGCCGACATCGTGATCGTGTCCGACAAGGGCCAGCGCCAAAAGCTCGAGGCGCTGCTGCCCGACAATCCCTGGGTCCAGGCCGCGCCTGTGTTCCTGGTGTTCTGCGCCAACAACCGCCGCCACCGCCTGCTGTTCCAGTGGCGCGGCCGGCCGTTCGTCAACGACTACCTCGATCCATTCTTCAATGCCTCGGTCGACGCCGGCATCGTGCTCGCTACCTTCGTGACCGCGGCCGGCCAGGCGGGCCTGGGGAGCTGCCCGATCAGCGCCATTCGCAACCACGCCGCCCAGGTCTCCGACATTCTCAGGCTTCCCGACCATGTGTTTCCGGTGGCGGCGCTGGGGGTCGGCTGGCCGTCCTTCGAGGGCGTCATGAGCCCGCGGCTGGGCCTCGACGTCACGATCCACCAGGATCGCTACGACGAAACAGGCCTCAGGGACAGGATCGGCGCCTACGACAAGCGGCGCGAGGCGGTGCAGCCCTACAAGACCCAGCGCTACACCGATAAATTCGGCCAGAGCGACGTCTATGGCTGGTCGGAAGACAAGGCGCGGCAATATTCGGTGCCGGAGAGGGCCGATTTCGGCGCATTCGTGCGCGCCAAGGGATTCAAACTCGACTGATATTAGTTTCGGCGGGCGCGTTTGCGCAGGCTGTCCAGCACGTGGAGGCGAAGCGCGCTCGAAAGATTCCCGGGTGCCGTGCGGGCGTGGTCGACCTCGGCCACCAGGGCGTTGAGCGACAGGCCGCGCGCCTCGGCGATTGCCGATAATTCCGTCCAGAAGGCGTCTTCCAGCGAGATGCTGGTGTGGTGGCCGCCGATCGTGATCGAGCGTTTGCGCATTCTTTGGACTGTGACAGCGGCAAGACGCCTCCTCAACCCGCCTTGCCGTCACCACATAGCGTGCGTATAAGCGCGCCCAATCAACTTCCGGACGACAAATGGACATCCGCAACGTCGCGATCATCGCGCACGTCGACCATGGCAAGACCACCCTGGTCGATTGCCTGCTGAAACAGAGCGGCACCTTCCGCGAAAATCAGCAGGTCGCCGAACGCGCCATGGACTCGAACGACCTCGAGCGTGAGCGCGGCATCACCATCCTCGCCAAGGCGACCTCGGTCGTCTGGAAGGGCACGCGCGTCAACATCGTCGACACGCCGGGCCACGCCGATTTCGGCGGTGAGGTCGAGCGCATCCTGTCGATGGTCGATGGTGTCGTGCTGCTGGTCGACGCGGCCGAAGGGCCGCTGCCGCAGACCAAATTCGTGCTCGGCAAGGCGCTGCGCCTCGGGCTGCGCCCGATCGTGCTGATCAATAAGGTCGACCGCTCCGATGCCCGCGCGCATGAAGTGCACGACGAGGTGTTCGACCTGTTCTCGGCGCTCGATGCCACCGACGAGCAGCTCGACTTCCCGACGCTCTTCGCCTCGGCCCGCCAGGGCTGGGCCGCTGTATCGCTCGAGGCCGAGCACAAGGACATGGAGCCGCTGTTCGATCTCGTGATCAAGCACGTGCCGGCGCCCAAGATCGATCCCGATCCCGCCTTCCGCATGCTGGTAACGACGCTCGAGGCCGATCCGTTCCTCGGCCGTATCCTGACCGGCCGCATCCTGTCGGGTTCGGTCAAGCCCAACACCACCATCAAGGCGCTCGCCCGCGACGGCAGCGAACTCGAGCAGACCCGCATCACCCGCGTGCTGGCCTTCCGCGGCCTCGAGCGCGTGGCGCTCGAATCGGCCGAGGCGGGCGATATCGTGGCCGTCGCCGGCCTCAAGGTCGCGACCGTGGCCGACACCATCGGCGACCTCACGATCAGCGCGCCGATCGCCTCGCAGCCGGTCGATCCGCCGACGCTTGCCATGACCTTCTCGGTCAACGACTCGCCGCTCGCCGGCACTGAGGGCGACAAGGTCACGACCCGCATGATCCGCGCCCGTCTGATGCGCGAGGGTGAGGGCAACGTCGCCATCCGCGTCACCGATACCGCGAACGCCGATTCCTACGAAGTCGCCGGCCGTGGTGAATTGCAGTTGGGCGTGCTGATCGAGACCATGCGCCGCGAGGGCTTCGAGCTCGCCGTCGGCCGCCCGCGCGTCTTGTTCCAGACCGATCCCAAGACCGGCCAGCGCCTCGAGCCGATCGAGGAAGTCGTGATCGACGTCGACGACCCCTATACCGGAATCGTGGTCGAGCAGATCTCCGTGCGCAAGGGCGAGCTGCAGGACATGCGCCCGTCGGGCGCCGGCAAGACGCGCCTGGTGTTCTACGCGCCGTCGCGCGGCCTGATCGGCTATCACGGCGAGTTCCTGACCGACACGCGCGGCACCGGCGTGATGAACCGCATCTTCCACGAATACGGCCTTTATCGCGGGCCCATCGCCGGCCGCCGCAACGGCGCGCTGATCGCCAATGCCCCGGGCAATGCGGTGATGTACGCGATGTGGAATCTCGAAGAGCGCGGCCCGATGTTCATCGATCCCGGCGTGCCGGTCTACATGGGCATGATCATCGGCGAGCACAGCCGTGGCAACGACCTCGAGGTCAATGTCCTGAAGGGCAAGCAGCTCACCAACATCCGCGCCGCCGGCAAGGACGAGGCCGTGCGGCTGACGCCGCCGCGCAAGATGTCGCTCGAGCAGGCGATCGCCTATATTGAGGAGGACGAGTTGGTCGAGATCACGCCGAAATCGATCCGCCTGCGCAAGCGCTTCCTCAACAACGAAGACCGCAAGCGCGCCAAGAAGCTGACAAACGCCGCAGCCGAATAGGGACGATCAACTTGAAGAACCGGGGCGATACCTTCACCGACCGACTCGAAACCGCCGCCAAGGCCAAGCAGGCACTGCTCGAGAAGGCCAAGGCCAAGGATCCCGCCAACGATCCCGAATTCGCCGCCCGCATGGCCGCCCGCGCCGAAGCCGCCCGCGCCCGCGCCGAGCGCGAAGCCGACCGCCAGATCGCCAAGCAGGCCGAGCGCGTCGCCGAAGCCGCTGCCCGCGACGCCAAGAAGGCCGAGCAGCAGGCCGAGGAAGCCGCCGCCAAGGTCGCCGCCGACGCCGAACGCGCCGGCCGCGCCACCAAGCAGGTGGTCAACGAAACCGACCGCAAGGCCGCCCGCGACGCCCGCTACGCCGCCCGCAAGGCGCGCAAGAAGTAGGCTGGGGGCGCGCCACTCCGTGGCGCGTCTTCGCTTTCATGAACGCGCCACTGCGAGCGGAGTAACCTCCGCTTAGGAGTGGCGCGGCCCCAGCGCTAAAGACTCCCGACCAGCGACGCCCGCTGGCTGATCTCGATGTGGTTGCCGTCGGGGTCGAGCACGAAGGCCATGCGCACGGTGTCGCCGATCAGCCGCGGCGCTGCCCCCGACTCGCCGCCGCGCGCCAAAATGCCCTCGTATTCGCGCACGCAGTCGTGGATCTGCACCGTGGTGTAGCGGTAGCCCGGCGCCCGCCATTCAGCCGAGCGCTCGACCCGCCCTTGCTCGACCAGCACGACCAGCGAATCGCCGCAGCGGTAGTGCCGTTCCCCGGCGCGCTCGAACTGCATGACATGGGTCCAGAAGCGGTCATGGGCGGCAAAATCGTTGACCCGCAGCAGGACCGCGATGCCCGCGATGCCCTCGTGGCCCGCCGGCACCAGTCCCACCGTGTTGCCGTCGGGATCGGAGAGTGCGGCCGGCATCGCCAGCCCCTCGCGCACGATCTTCAATCCCAGGATGCCCGACGGCGGCAGCGCCGGCAGGGGATCGCGGGCATGGTTCATCTTGAGGATCGAGCCGTTCATGTGATGGCGGTGCTGCTGCATGCCGCCGCCCAGCTTGCCCATGTGGTCGTAGAGCAGGCCAACGGTCTCGCGCCAGAAGGCGAGCTGCTCGTCGCGCTTGTTGGAGAACAGGCCGACATCGAGGTGTGGCTTGGCGAGGTTCATGGCCCGGATATTACCGTATCGACGGCCCCCACTGCATATATCGCCAGATTGGTATATCCGAAACAAAGTATACAAAACCCGGCGCGACGCGGCGGCATGCCGGTGTCAGAAAGGGCGCGGGTTCAAGGGGTCGGCGGATGGGGGTCCGCCGGCTCAATTTGGGGAAGTTAGAGAATGGTTCGCGCGGTCATCGGCACCATCGCAGTATTGGCAGCCTTCGGGGTCATCGAGAAATCGGTCGATGCCAGCACCGGCGACATGGGGACCTGCAAGTCGACGCAAGCCTATGCGCTGATGCAGCCCGGCGAGGGCCTCACCGTCCGCGCCGAGCCGTCGCCCAACGCCGAGATCATCGGCAACCTGTCGGTGCTGGGCGAGCACAACGACAAGAGTGGGGACAAGGGCGGGCTGCTCAGCGCCACGGTCACCATGACGGCCAGCCAGAGCGGCTGGGTGCGCATCACGCTGCAGTCGGCCAAGGACTACACCGCGCTCGACCGCAACGGCCACCAGTACGGCTAGGTGCCGGCCGATCTTCTCACCGTCGACGCCCGCATCGAGGGCGCCATCACCGTCTACAGCCGTCCCGGCCTGATGGGCCGCGCGATGACCAAGATCGAGAACGACAACGTGAATTTCCGTGTGCTGGGCTGCCGCGGCGACTGGCTGCAGGTCATCAATGCCCGCGACGGCAATATCTGGATCGACCGCTGGTGCGCGCGTCGCGAAGAGGGCTGCCGCGCCGGCTGATCGAAGAGTTTTGGGGAGCGGCGTTTTTCCATCTGGGGATTTGGTAAACGCCGCGGGACAGCAACTGAACCCGGGAGGGCAACCTCCCGGGTCTTTTTTTGTGCGGGTCAGGCCACGACAGCCGGCTGGCCGCCGGTCGGCGGCGCGCCACGACCGGAGCTCAGCACCACCCCCTCGTAATCCTTGGCCGCGACAGCGTTGATGGCGTTCACGTATTTCGGCGCACCGCCGTTGTAGACGAGGTAGCGGACGGTGCCTTGTTCGTGGCCCGGGACGTTGGAGTTGTAGCCGGTGAACCACGACTTGGCCTTCCGCATCAGCATCATGGCGTACATGTTGGTGACGTGGCCGGTCCAGCGCTTCTCGGCCGCCTCGGTGGCCTCGGCCCGGGTGAAGCCCTTGTCCGACATGTACTCGAGCAGGTCGGTGCACCAGTTGACGCCCGTCTCGATGCCGCGCGGATAGTTGGTCGAGGCCGAGCCGCTTTGCGGGCCGGCCGGCATCAGCATGTTCGGGAAGCCGTGGATCATCATGCCGAGGAAGGTCGAGATGGTGGTGCGCCACTTGTCGCCGAGC
This sequence comes from Asaia bogorensis, assembly GCA_945889625.1. Lineage (GTDB taxonomy): Bacteria > Pseudomonadota > Alphaproteobacteria > Reyranellales > Reyranellaceae > Reyranella. The sequence goes on from CAMDCE010000022.1 coordinate 68,276, forward strand.
TTCTCAGCCCCCACGCCCTGGACGTTGATCTTGTCGAAGGCGCCGGTGATGGCGTCGAAGCCGGTGGCGTAGACGATGATGTCGAACTCGTAGTCGCGTTCGGCGGTGCTGATCCCCGTCTCGGTGACGCGCACGATCGGCGTCTCGCCGATGTCGACCAGGTGGACGTTGGGCCGGTTATAGGCCTCGAAATAGCGCGTCTCCAGCGGCACGCGCTGGACGCCGAAGCCGTGATCGCGCGGAATGAGTTTCTCGGCGACCCTGGGATCCTTGACGCGGCGACGGATACGGTCGGCGATATACTCCGAGAATTCGGCATTGGCCTTCTCGTCGGTGAAGATCTCGCGGAAGTTGGCCAGCCAGATGCCGAAGCCGGGCTCGTCGTAGAGCTTGTCCCACAGCGCCAGCCGCTCCTCGCGCGTCACCTCGTAGAAGCCGCGGCGATCGGGCTCGTGCTCGAAGCCGCCCGGAGACTGGGCACAGGCGGCGAAGATCTCGTCGTAGCGCGCGCGAATGCCGGCCATCTCGGCGTCGGAGATCGGACCGTTGTTGAGCGGCGCGCTCCAGTTCGGCCGGCGCTGGAACACGGTGAGGTCGCCCACCTTGTCGGCGATCTCGCCGATCACCTGGATGCCGGTGGCGCCGGTACCGATCACGGCGACCCGCTTGCCGGCCATATCGACCGGCTGGTGCGGCCAATGGAAGGTATGGAACGAGCGGCCCTTGAAGCTCTCCATCCCCGCGAGGCGCGGCAGGGTCGGGATCGACAGCAGCCCCAGCGTCAGGATGAGGAAGCGGCAGGTGAATTCTCGGCCATCGCCGCAGCGCAGGTGCCACAGGTTCTGCGCTTCGTCGTAGTGCGCCGCGTCGACCCGGCAATTGAACTGCATGTACTTGCGCAGGCCGAACTTGTCGGCGACGCGGTTGAGGTAGCGCAGGTTCTCGGGCTGGCCGGAGAAGCGCTCCTTCCAGTGCCATTCGTCCAGAAGCTCGCGCGAGAAGGAGTAGCCGTAGGTGTAGCTCTCCGAATCGAAGCGCGCGCCGGGATAGCGGTTCCAGTACCACGTGCCGCCGAGATCGCCGCCCGCCTCGAGGACGGTGGCCTCGATCCCGAGATCGGCCAGACGCTTGATCTGATAGATGCCGGCGACGCCCGCGCCGATGACGATGGCTTCATAATGCTTCATGCCGCGCAGTCTGGCACGAAACCGCCGCGCGCCGAAGGACGTGCCGCTGCCGCACCGCGGCCTTCTCCAGGGCAAGCCGTCGGCAGGACGTTTCCGGGCGACGAGGTCCGTGGTGCCTCAATCAGGGCCTGAAGCTCGTCTCGCAGATGACGCTGATGACCGTCGGCCTCTACAACGAGCCCTATGGAGCCTGGCTGCCGTCCGTCCTATATTGAGGCGACATGGCTGATTTTGAGCTGCCCATCACACGCTACGCGCAAAGTGGCGAGGTCAGCGTCGCCTATCAGGTAATGGGCGAGGGCCCGATCGACATCGTCATGGTCCCCGGCGTGGTCTCGCATCTCGAATTCCAGCACGAGCTGCCGGGCTACACCGCCTTCCTGCGCCGCCTGGCGACCTTTGCCCGAGTCATCGCCTTCGACAAGCGCGGCCAGGGCCTGTCCGACCGCATCACGGGCGCGCCGTCGCTGGAACAACGCATGGACGACCTGCGCGCCGTGATGGAGGCCGTGGGCTCGCGCCGCGCCGCCATCATCGGCTTCTCGGAAGGCTGCGCCATGAGCGCGCTCTTCGCCGCGACCTATCCCGAGCTCGTCTCGCATCTCGTGCTGTGCGGCGGCTTCCCCAGCGCCGCCGACCGCGGCTCGCAGGCGTCGCTCGAGGAAAGGATCGCGCGGATCGTCGCCAACTGGGGCCGCGGCGCCATGATCGGCACCGCCTGGGCCGCCCAGGCCACCAACCCCGAGGCAGTCATCCAGTTCGGCAAGCTCGAGCGGCTCTCGGCCAGCCCGGGCGCCGTCAAGGCGATCATGCTTCTCAACACCTCGATCGACGTGCGGCCGATCCTGTCTTCGGTGCGCGTGCCAACGCTGGTGCTGCACCGCCGCACCGACCTCCAGGTACCGGTCGAGCTCGGCCGCAAGCTGGCGGCGGCGATCCCCGGCGCCAGGTTCATCGAATATCCCGACGGCGATCATGCCTTCTGGGCCGGGGATACCGAGGCGATGCTGGGCGACATCGAGGAATTCATTACCGGCCATCGCGACAGCGCCGCTGGCAGCCTCGAGCGCGTGCTGGCGACGGTGCTGTTCACCGACATCGTCGATTCGACGCGCCGCGCGGCCGAGCTCGGCGACCAGAAATGGCGGGTGCTGCTCGATGCGCACGACAAGTTGGCGCGGCAGACGGTCGAGCGGCATCGCGGCATCCTGGTCAAGAGCACGGGCGATGGCGTGCTGGCGACCTTCGACGGACCGGGCCGGGCGGTGCGTTGCGCGCTCGCCTTCGGCGCCGCGGCGGGACAGATGGACATGCCGTTGCGGGCGGGACTGCATACCGGCGAGATCGAGTTGCGCGGCCTCGATATCGGCGGCATTTCCGTGCATGCCGCCGCGCGCGTCATGGGCCAGTCGCAGCCTGGCGAGGTGCTGGTCTCGCGCGTCGTCACCGACCTGGTGTCGGGCGCGGGGCTGCACTTCGCCGACCGCGGCTCGCACGAGCTTAAGGGCCTGCCGGGCCTCTGGGACCTCTTCGCCGCTAGCCTGTAAATTCAGGAGTCCACCCATGCGCTACGGCTTCTATCTCCCGACCCGCGGCCCGACCGCTACGCGCGACGGCGTCCTCGCCCTGGCGCGCGAAGGCGAGCGGCTGGGGCTGCACTCGGCGATGATCGCCGACCACGTCGTCTTCCCGGTCGAAAGCCAGTCGCCCTATCCCTACACCGTCGACCGCAAGCATCCCGGCGGCGGCGACGCGCTGGAGACCTTCTCCATCCTGGGTGTGGTCGCCGGCGCCACGGAGAAGCTGCGCCTCGTGACGTCGGTACTGGTGCTGCCCTACCGCAACCCGGTGCTCACCGCCAAGATGGTGGCCTCGCTCGACGTGCTGTCCGGCGGTCGCGTCACGCTGGGCGTCGGCGTCGGCTGGCTGCAGGAGGAGTTCGAGGCGCTCGACAGTCCCGACTTCGCCAAGCGCGGCGCCGTGACCGACGAGTGGCTCGCGATCTTCAAGCAGCTGTGGACGCAGTCGCCCGCCAGCTTCGCCGGCCAGTTCTACAATTACACCGACATACGCTGCGAACCCTTCCCGTTGCAGAAGCCGCATCCGCCGATCTGGGTCGGCGGCCATTCGCGCGCCGCCCTTCGGCGTACGGCCAAGCACGGCGACGGCTGGCACCCGGTCGGCGCCATCGCCGCCTCGCCACTGCCGCCACAGGAGATGAAGGCGCACCTGCAGACGCTGAAGCAGATGACGGAAGCGGAGGGACGTGATTTTTCGGCGCTCACCATCTCCTACAAGGCGCCACTCTACGACACCGGCATCCCCGACCGCGACGGCAGCCGCCGCAGCTTCTCCGGCAAGGCCGACGACATCGCCGGCGACATCCGGACGTTCAGCGCCATCGGCGTGCACGAGCTGATCTTCGATTTCCGCGGCCAGAGCATCGCCGACAGCATCGAACGCCTGCAACGCTTCGCATCAGAGGTCATGCCGCTGGTCGGGAAGTAAGAGCTGGGGGCGCGCGACTCCAGCAACCTATCCAGCCGCCGCCAGCACCATTTCCGCGCATTTCTCGCCGATCATGATGGTCGGCGCATTGGTGTTGCCGCTGGTCAGCGTCGGCATGATCGAGGCGTCGGCGACCCGCAGGCCTTTCAGGCCGTGGACGCGCAGCTCTGAATCGACC
>CAMDCE010000023.1 GCA_945889625.1 Asaia bogorensis
GGACCTGACGCTAACCAAACGGGTCCGTATTTGGTGGTTCGGGGAGGTCCTTCGCTTCGCTCAGGACGACAGGTATTCGCTAGGGCGGCGGAGTAAATTCCGCCTTGAGTGGCGCGCCCCCAGCAAAGAAGACCGCGGCTCAGTTCACCGGCACACCGAACGCCAGCTGATGCAGCCAGAACATGGCGGCATAGGCCACTGTGCCCGCGGCGACGGCGATGGCATCGCCCGCCGTGACGTCCGACGCCGGCGCGCCCGTCTGGCCGCGGCGTTTGACGGAAATGCGGTCGTAGACCGCCCAGGCGAGCAGGCCGCCAAACAGCAGGATCGAGCCCAGGTCGCCGTTCACCAGCAGATGGGCCAGCGCCCAGGCCTTGACGCCGGCCAGCATGGGATGGCGGAGCAGTCCCCTGATCTTGCCGGCCGGCGAATAGGCGGCGGCCAGGGCCACGAAGGACAGCCACATCAGCACCAGCGCGACCGGATGCAGCCAGCCCGGCGGGTCCCATACCGCGACATAGCCGCCGCTGCGGTAGCGGGCGAACCCCCAGACGATCAGCACCAGTCCGACCGCCGAGGCGAGGGAGTAAAGTCCTTTATAGGGACCTTCGCCCAGCCGCCCGATCAGCGCCGCCCGCGGCTCGCTGAGCGTCGTCAGGGTGTGGATACCGAGGAAAACGAGAAGGCCCGCGACCAGGATTGTCATGTTGGGCTCCACAGCAACTTTTTGCCCTCTGCCGGCGTTTGCTCAACGGAGGGGCGATGCGTCTTTCATCCTACATTTTGGTGCTGTTGATCGCAGCCGTTCATTCGGCCGGCGCGGGCGCGTTTGCCCAGCAGCTGGCGCTGGCGCCCGCGGTGCCGGACAGCCTGCTCGACGAGCCCGATTCGGTGCAGATCAGCTGGGTCGCGCCCTGCGAGGACGGCAACTGGCTGCTCGACACCGAGACCGGCTGCCGCATGTGGGACTGGCATCCCGATCTGAACGACAAGGCGGTGTGGAGCGGTGCTTGGCGGGAGGGGCTGAAGGACGGGCCGGGCGTCGCGCAATGGACCGAGCACGGCCAGCCGATCGATCGCTTCGAAGGCACCTATCGCAACGGCCGGCGCGAGGGCTTCGGCCGCTATGCGTGGAATGCGACCGACCGCTTCGAGGGAAATTATGCCAACGACGTGCCGCACGGCTTCGGCACCGCGCAACTGGCGGGCGAGACCTTCGCCGGCGACTGGCAGAACGGCTGCATGAGAAAAGGCGAACAGGTGGTGGCGATCGGCGTGCCGCGGCAATCCTGCGCGGTGGCCGTTTCGGCCGAAGCCGCACCGCGCTAGAACCCCGCGACGCCGTATTTGGCGAACTCCTCGGCGATGCCCGGCGCCTTGGCCTTGGCCCGCGCCATGTCGGCATTGCCGCCGGACACGTCGCCGCGCCTGCGCCGCGCCACGCCGCGGCCGTACAGCGAGTAGGGACGGTCGGCCTCGATCTGCAGCGCGATGGTGTAGTCGGCGATCGCGGCGTCGAGCATGCCGAGCTTGAGATAGGTGAAGGCCCGGCTGTCGAAGGCATACTGGTTTTTCGGGGCGAGCCGCAGCGCCTCGTTGCAGTCCTGCAGGGCGGCCTGCAGGTCGCCGACGATGGCGCGCAGATAGCAGCGCGAGTTCAGCACGTCGACATGCCCGGGCCTGAGCTTCAGCGCCTGGTCGTAGTCCTTCATGGCGAGGTCGTTCTTGCCCGAGCGGCGATTGGCCAGGCCGCGCTGGTAGAAGGCGTCGGGGTACATTGGCCGGAGCTTGATCGCCTGGTTGTAGTCCTCGATCGCGTTCTCGAACTGGCCTTTGCCGTGAAAGGTGACGCCGCGATTGAAGTAGGCGATGGCCAGGTTCTCCGGCGTTTCGCGGCCGGCCTTGATGAGGCCCTCGCAGCCGCGCAGCGTCTGGTCGGGGGTCGCTTCCTCGTAGCACCACCGGCGCTGCTGTTCGTAATCCTGCGCTGCGGCGGACCCGGCGCCCACCATCATCAGCGCCGCGCCGATAATGATGATCCTGTGCCGCATCACACATGCACTCTCTCTGGCCTAGTTGGCAGCGATGCCGAGTTTGGCAAAGTAGTCCGCGACGGCGCCGCTGGCTACCTTGGCCGAGGCGATGTCGGAGTCGCCGCCGCCGGCGTCGCCTTTCTTGCGCCGCGCGATCCCGCGCCCGAATAGCGCAACCGCGTCCTTGGGGTCGCGCTTAAGCGCCGCCTCGAAATCGGCAAGGGCGGCATCGACACGGCCGAGCTTCAGGTAGACGAGGCCGCGGCTCTGCAAGGCGCTGTCCGGCTTCAGCCGCAGCGCTTCATTGCAGTCGGCCAACGCCGGCTCGAGCTGCTTCAGCGCCACGCGCGCGGTGCAGCGGCCTTCGAACGCGGCGGCCACGTCCAGTTTCAGCTTGATGGCCTGGTCGTAATCCTTGATGGCGCGGTCGAACTGGCGCTTGTTGGCCCAGGCCTGGCCGCGGAGCTGGAACGCACGGCTGAAGTTGGGACTGAGCTTGATGGCCTGGTCGAAATCCTGGATGGCGCGTTCGTACTGGAGCTTGCCGGCGTAGGCGGCACCGCGGTTGAAGTAGGCGTTGGCCAAGTCCTGCGGCGTCTCGCGGTTTGCCCGCAGGACGGCCCCGCAACCCTGGATCGTCTGATCGTTGGTGGCGTCCTCGAAGCACCATTTGCGAAGCTGGTCGGGACTCTGCGCCCAAGCTGGCGTGATGAGGGCAGGCCAGACGTTCACGGCGGCCAACAACACGCCAACGAAGACTTTGACGTATCTGGACGTGTTGCTGCGGCCTGCCATGGGCGGCAGTTTTTCAGATCGCATCACCGAGGGCAAACCTCAGGTGCTGTTTCGCCGCGCCCAGCTCTCGAGGTAGTCGGTGCAAAAGGCGCGATCGACGACGTCGACATAGCGCCGCCCGATGTCGCGCAGGTTGTCGCGGTGCGGCTGCTCCTCGATGTCGCCGACGCAGTCCTCGGGCACCAGGGTGCGGTAGCGCAGGCTGAAGCTGTCAAGCGCGGTGCCCCTGATGCAGCCCGAGGTGTTGCAGCCGGTGACGATCACGGTGTCGACCCGCTCCTTGGTGAAGTAGTTGGCGACGCCGGTCTCGAAGAAGATAGACGGGCCCTTCTTGGTAACCTGCAGGTCGTATGAAGGATCATGGATGCGCGGATCGATCCTGGTGCTAGGGTGGCTGTGCAGGAAGGTCTCGCGCACCGCCGTGATCTTCCAGTAGGGCATCTCGCGCTCGTTGAGGTAGGCGGTGTTGCATACCGCGACCGGCACGCCGTGCTTGCGCGCGACCTTCAGAAGCTTCGCCGTGTTGTCGAGCGCCCGCATCACTAAAGCGCGATGACTTTCAATCGAATTGCGCCGTCGGCCCGGCCCATGCGCCGCCTAGCTGCGGGAGCCGGGCCGACGGCCAAAGCAAAAGTCATCGCGCTGTAGCGGCGCGCCGCCCAGGGGATATTGCGGGTCGGTGAAGCCGAGCTGGAAGTCGACCACCACGATGCCCGGCTTTTCTCCCGTGCCAACGGGAATGGCGCCATAGCTGCGGCGTTGATAGTCGTCGGTCATGCAGAGACTCCGTCGATCTGGAATCAGGCGGAGGACGCCGCCCTAGAGGTTGACCGCGTGAGCGGCAAGCCCGATCAGGCCCGATGCCACGATCGGGTAAGCCGGATTGATCTTGGTCCGCAGCAGCAGGAAGAACACCACGACCGCCAATGCGATATAGAGCAGGTGGGTGAGCGCGCCGCGGCCCATGACGATGGCGCCGGCCAGCACCAGGCCGACCGCGGCGGAGCCCAGCCCGGTTTGGATCGCCGGCCGCCAGCGCCAGGATGAAAGACGCGTCCACAGGCGGCCGACCGCGAAGGTGAGGACACCGGTGGGCAGGAAGAAGGCGATCAGAGCAACGGCGGCACCTGGCAGGCCGGCGACGACGGCGCCGATCGAGGCAACCATCATCATGTTGGGTCCGGGAGCGAGCTGGCCGAAGCTGTAGAAGTGCAGCAACTCGGGAAAGGTCACCCAGTGATAATCGTCGACCGTCAGCGTCTTGAGCTCGGGGAACGCCGCCATGCCGCCGCCCACGGTGAGCAGCGAGAGGTAGGCGAAGACGCCCGCGATGTCGACGAGCTGCTTCACTTGCGTTCCTTGTCACGTGGGCGATGCCACCAGATGGCGACGGCGCCAGCCCCCAGCAGGGCGATGAGCACCGGCACGTGGAAGAAGGCGACGGCGCCTGCGGTCGCCACCACGAAGACGTAGTCGGCGACGGTCTTCAGGACCTTGGCGCCGAGCTGCACCATCACCACCACGATCAGGCCGACCGCGCCGGCGGCGATGCCGTGCAGGAAGGCCTTCGACCAGGGATCGTCGCCGATGCCGCCGTAGGCGTAAGCGGCCGCCGTCATGAGCGTGGCGCCGGGCAGGCACATCCCCAGCATGGCAACGACGGCGCCCCACGTGCCGCGCAGGCGGTCGCCGACCAGGATCGACATGTTGGTGGCGTTGAGCCCGGGCAACGTCTGGCTGATCGACAGCAGTTCGACAAAGGTGACATCGTCCAGCCAGCGCTGCCGGACGACCAGGCCGGTGCGCAGATAGCCGACCACCCCGCCACCCAGGCTGGTTCCGCCCATCACCAGGAAGACCCAGAAGATCCGCCCGAGCGACGGCGGGGAGGGCAACGGCGGGGAGGGTGATGACGACTCGGTCATTCGTGGGCTTGCGGCGGATTGCCCTTCAGGCGGTAGACCGCGCCGGTCTTGGTGGTGGTGAGCGCAAGCCAGTCTGCAGCAACCTGCTGCAGCTCGAGGAAGAAGCGCTCGCAGGTGTGCAGCGCCTTGTGACTGATGTCGTTAGGCCCCGTGAAGCGGAGCTGGAAGGCGAACTCGCCGACGAAGGCGTGATGGTCGCCGCGCGAGCGCCACAGGCCGAGATTGGCGGTGGCGGCCGTGTGATGGCCGAAATCGAGCAGGCAGATGTCCTGCAGCAGTTCCTCGACGATGGTCTGATTGACCAGCGAGACATCGTCCGGCCCGTCACAGGAGATTGCCGAGAGCGCCGGGAAGATCTGGGTAAGTTCAGGCAGCGACATGTGGCCGAGCGACGACATTACAACGCGCGCTGCCTGGGGCGCCTGGCTCAGACCAAACTCGACATTGTGCGACAGCAGCCGGCGCAGGCCGCCGATCCGCTCCTTGAGCGGCATGACCTCGAGCTTGAACTTGATCTTGTACTTGCCGTCGATGTGCGGCCGCACATCGATCGCCTGGGCCTTCTCCATGTTGTCGCTGCGGTACTTGAAGACGATCTCGGGATCGCCGATCGCGAAACCGTCCTCGTAGGCGATGCGCCGGCGCACGATGAACGAGTTGTTGTAGAGATGGTACGCGCCGGTATCGAGGAACAGCACTTCGCGGACCTCAGGCCGCTGCACCGACTTCGGCGTATGGTGATAGGTGACGCCGGTCGTCTCGGCGGCACGATGCACCAAGCTGGCGAATTCCTTGAAGACGTGGGCCGAGGTGAACCGCTCGGGTTTCAGGATCAGCTTGCACTGCAGGTAGCCCAGTTCGTCGCAGCGACGTCCGTCGTCGTAGGTGCTGTGATACTGCTCGGCCAGCCAAGCCTGCATCAGCGATTCTTTGGTGTCGTCTGTCATGTCCCCGCCTCGGCCATACCGTATCGCGAGGTCATCTGTCTGTCATCCGAACGTTGGCGTGGCGATCCCGCCGTTCTTCGCCTCCACAAGCTGCGCCGGGGCGAGCTGCTTCGACCTGACGGTTTGGCGTACCGTCGCCTTCTCTCGGGTGCGCGGCCCGAGCGTCATCGCCGGCACGAGCAGTAGCGACGCGACTCTCAACAATTCCCCCCAAACGACGTCTAGTGGCCGTCGGCGCGAGTGTACGACTGAACCTTGTCGTCGGCGAAGCAGACATAATAGCGGTTGGTCATATTCCAGGGCACGCGGCTCCAGAAATCCTTTGTCACTCTGTAGACGTCGCACTCCCGGCCCGAATCGCGGATCGCGGCTTCGGGCTCGCCCATCAGGGAGGCTACCTGATTGCGGCTCATGCCCAGTTGTACCTGTTCGAATTTATCGCCGGGCACGCCGCAGGCGCTGGCCAGGCCGGCGATCAGCAGTACGAATGCGGCGCGTTTCATCGGTCCACCTCCAGTGTTGTGGATATAACGATAAGATAGGCTTGGGGTGCCCAGCAACAATAGTCGGGGTGGCGGACGGGTGGCGAATTTCCGGCCAATGCGCTAGGTCCGACGGATGCAGACCGAGTCCCGTTTCCAGCCGCCCGGCCTTTCCGCCACCCTGAGCGGCCCCATTGCGGGCATGTCCGACACGCCGATCACCGAGGTGGCGATGAGCGTGTTCGGCGATCCTGATGTCGTGCCGCTGTGGTTCGGCGAGGGCGATCTCGTCACGCCCGATTTCGTGCGCGATGCGGCGGCCAGGGGGCTGCAGGCCGGCGAGACCTTCTATACCTGGCAGCGCGGCCTGCCTGACCTGCGCGCCGCACTCAGCGCCTACACTGAGCGGCTCTACGGCATCAAATGCCCGGTCGATCGGCTCTCCGTCACGACCGGCGGCATGCAGGCGATCCTGCTCACCTGCTAGCTGCTGCTCGATCCCGGCGACAATATCGTCATCGTCTCGCCGATCTGGCCGAACATCACCTCGGCGGTGAGACTGGTCCGCGGCGAGCCCAAGTACGTGGCGCTCGACCGCAGGCCCGACGGCGGCTGGAAGCTCGACCTGCAGCGCCTGTTCGATGCCGTCGACGCCCGCACGCGCGCCATCTTCGTCAATTCGCCGGGCAATCCCACCGGCTGGACGATGTCGTCCGACGAGCAGCGTGCGCTTCTCGACTTCGCGCGGTCGCGCGGCCTGTGGATCATGGCCGACGAGGTCTATGCGCGGCTGATCTACACGCGTGCCGTCGCGCCCTCGTTCCTCGAGCTGGCCGGGCCCGACGATCCGCTGATCGTGCTCAACAGCTTTTCCAAGCCGTGGGCGATGACCGGCTGGCGGCTGGGCTGGCTGACGCACCCCGCAGCTCTGGGCGAGCAGCTCGCCAAACTGGTGCAGATCAACACGTCCGGCGTGCCGGCGTTCCTGCAGAGGGGCGCGGTCGCGGCCCTGGAAAAGGGCGACGGCTTCGTCGATCAGATGGTCGAGCGCTGCCGCGCCGGCGGCGAACTGGTGTTCCAGCGCCTGTCGGGCATGCCGCGGATCACCATCGCGCGGCCGGAGGCGGCGTTCTACGCCTTCTTCTCCGTCGACGGCGTGCAAGACACCATGGCCTTCTGCAAGAAGCTCGCGACGGAATACAAGGTGGGCCTGGCGCCGGGCGAGGCGTTCGGGCCGGGCGGGCAGGGCAATGTCCGGCTGTGCTTCGCCTCGGGTGCCGATCGCCTCAGCAAGGGGCTGGATCGTATCGAAGCTGCCGTGAAAGCGTTGTGATGACATGGCGAACGCCCCCTCCATCAATGTCCGGCACCTGCGCAAGGTGTACGGCGAGGTCGTCGCCGTCGATGACCTGACCTTCGCGGTGCCGCCTGGCGCCGTGCTTGGGCTGCTGGGCGGCAATGGCGCCGGCAAGACCACGACCATCGCCATGCTGCTCGGCCTGCTCGAGCCGACCGCGGGCGAGATCGAGGTGCTGGGCGTCGACATGCGCCGCCGCCGCTACGCAGCGCTTCCGCGTATGAATTTCTCTTCGCCCTATGTCGACCTGCCGCATCGCCTCACGGTGCGCCAGAACCTCGCCTTCTACGGCCGGCTCTACGGCGTGAAGGATCTCAAGGGGCGGATTGCCGAGATCGCCGATCACATGCAGGTGGCGCCGTTCCTCGATCGGCCGACCGGCAAGCTGTCGGCTGGACAGAAGACGCGCGTGGCGCTCGCCAAGGGGCTGATCAACCGGCCCGAGGTGCTGCTGCTCGACGAACCGACCGCCTCGCTCGACCCCGACACCGCCGACTGGGTGCGTTCCTATCTCAAGGAGTATCAGAAGAGGAGCGGGGCCACGATCCTGCTTGCCTCGCACAACATGGGCGAGGTCGAGCGGCTGTGCGACGACGTCGTCCTGCTGCAGGCCGGCCGCGTCTTCGAACGCGGCAGCCCGCGCGAGCTGATCGAGCGGTTCGGCCGCGAGGACATGGAGGAGGTGTTCCTTGACATGGCGCGCGGCCGTGGCCGCGGGCTCGACTCGCTGAAGAAGAATAGCGATGACGCCAAGAGGGCGGCGCAATGAGCGGATCGGTCCAGAGGATCTACGCACTCGTGCTGCGCCACATCAACATCTGGCGCAGCTCGGTGATGCGGCTGGTCGATTCCATCTATTGGCCGGCGGTACAGATGGTGATGTGGGGCTTCATGACCCAGTACCTGATGCCACAGGCCTCGTTCGTGGCGCAGGCGGCGGGCGTGCTGCTCTCCGGGTTGATGCTGTGGGAGGTGGTCGTACGCGGCAACCTTTCGCTCAGCATCGCCTTCCTCGAGGAGATGTGGTCGCGAAACCTCGGCCACCTGTTCGTGAGCCCGATCCGCTCCTGGGAGATGGCGACCGGCATCATCATCGCAGCACTCCTGCGTACGCTGCTCGGCTTGATTCCGGTGTCGCTGCTGGCCTGGCTGTTCTTCGGCTACTCGATCTATTCACTCGGCCTGCCGCTGATCGCCTTCTTCGCCATCCTGCAGATGTTCTCGTGGTCCATCGGCCTTGCCATGTCGGGGATGATCATGCGGGTCGGCCAGAGCGCGGAAAGCTTCGCCTGGGCCGCGGTTTTCATCCTGATGCCGGTGAGCGGCGTCTTCTATCCGGTGTCGGTGCTGCCGCATTGGCTGCAGGTCATCGCCTGGGGGCTGCCGCCGGCCTACGTCTTCGAGGGCATGCGCGCCATCCTGATGGAAAAGACCGTGCACTGGGACATGCTGGCCATCGCTTTTGGCCTGTCGGTGGTCTACCTCGTCGTCGGCTTCCAGGTCTTCCAGTGGTTCTTCCGCCTGTCGCGTCGCGCCGGCACCTTGCTGGGTCAGGGTGAGTAGCGGCGTTACGGCGCCTTCAGCACTGCCGCGCAGGCGGCGGGCAGCTTCGGCCGGTAGGGCTTGGGCGGCGTCGCGGTAACGGGCGGCGGGGTGATCGGCGCCTTGCGGAACCACGAATCGAGCGCCTCGCCGCAGCCGTCATCGTGTGGATAGTCGGCCTGCGGTTGGCAACTTGGATTGCCCGGTGGGCAATAGAGCCGGATGTGGAAATGCTCATCATGGCCGTACCACGGCACCAGTTTGCGCAACCAGGCACGATTGCCGGTGGCGGTGTGACAGAGCCGCTCCTTGATCCATTTGCTGACGAACATGCGGTCGAGGTTCGGCATTTCGGCGGCCGTCTTCAGCAGGGTGACGTGCTGCTGGGAGAAGACCGTGTCGTCGATGCCGCCGTCGCCGGCCTGCACCAGCGAGCGCAGCATGACCTGTTCGCGCTCGGCCGGCGCCAGGCGCGGCCGCGGCGCGCGCTCGAACCAGATATCGACGTCGAGACCCATTTGGTGGCTGGCGTGTCCGAAGCTCATCGGGCCGCCGCGCGGCTGGCCGATGTCGCCGATATAGAGGTGGGCCTGGCCCGTGGCGCGCATCCTGTCGGCCAGCGTCCTGACGAACTCGATCGTCACCGGCTGGCCCCAATAACGGTTGCGGCTGACCCGGATCGCCTCGTAGCCCGGCCCGTCGAGCGCCAGCGCCTGGGCGCCCTGCAGGCAGCCGGCACTGTAGAAACCGATCGACTGAGCGGGCCCGGGCGCCGGCGTGGCGACGTCGGCCCAGTCCGCGCCGCAACACAGCAACGCCGCGATCAGCGAAACAATGACACGCCTCATCTTGTTGCGAGGATAGTCGCTCGCTAAGACTTTGCCCATGGCCGACTACGCCAATATCCAATTGAGCCGCGAAGGCGCCGTGGCGCGGCTGCTGCTCGACCGGCCGGACCGGCGCAACGCGCTGACGCATGCCATGATGCTGGAGCTCGAGAATGCGTTCGGCCGCGTGCGCGACGATCCAAGCTGCCGCGTCCTGGTGCTGCGTGGCGCCGGCGGGCATTTCTGCGCCGGTGGCGATCTCGAGGCCATGGCCGACATGCCGCCCAAGCCCAACGGCGCGCTCGATCCACTGGTGCCCGCCTATCGTCAGTTCGGCGATGCGCTGCTGGCGCTCAACAATTTGCCGCAGGCGACGGTAGCGATCGTCGAAGGCTCGGCGGTCGGTGGCGGCTTCGGCATGGCGTGCTGCTCGGACGTGGTGATCCTGCACGACAGCGCCCGCTTCGGCATGCCCGAGCCCAAGGTCGGGTTCATCCCGTCGCAGATCATCCCCTTCGTGGTGCGCCGCATCGGCGAGGGGCCGGCGCGCGACCTTGCGGTGACCGGCCGCGTCATCGACGCCAAGGAGGCCCATCGCCTGGGCATCGGGGCGCATTTCTGCGCCAACACCGCCGATCTCAATCGCACGATGAAGGTGGTGCTCGACGACATCCTGCGGCTCGAGCCGCAGGCGCTGGCAACGGTGAAACGTCTGGTGCTGTCCGGAGCGACGGCCGATGATAGGGCGGTGCTCGACGACGCGGCCGAGAGCCTGGTCGGACTGCTGCGCCGTCCCCAGGCGGCGGAAGGTATCCGGCACTTCATGGCCAAGACGACACCGCCGTGGGCAAAGGGTTAGAGACGATGCGCAACTATCGCCATATCGAAGTGAGACCGATCGCCGGTGCGCTGGGCGCGGAGATCCATGGCATCGACATGGCGCACGATCTTGCCGCGGAGGTCGTGGGCGAGATGCGCCAGGCGCTGCTCGATCATCTGGTGATCTTCCTGCGCGAGCAGAACGCCACGCCGCATCAGCAGCTCGCCTTCGCCCGCAAGTTCGGCGAGCCGATCGAATATCCGCAGCTCAAGGGCCTGCCGGAATCGCCGATGATCACGCCGGTCGTGAAGCTCGAACATGAGCGCAACAATTTCGGCGGCATCTGGCATTCCGACACGACCTATCTGGCGGCCCCGCCGATGGGCAGCATGCTGCTCGCCCGCGAGGTGCCGCCGGTGGGTGGCGACACCATGTTCGCCAACCAGTATCTCGCCTACGAGGCGCTGTCCGACGGTCTGAAGAAGACGCTCGACGGGCTGGTCGGCGTCAGTTCATCGGTCAAGGCAGACACCACCAAGACCCGCGAGGACCGACAGAAGGCTCAGGGCGACACCCTGAAGGTGCTGACGGCCGAGCATCCCCTGGTGCGTACGCACCCAGAGACCAGTCGCAAGGCGCTCTACACGTCGGTGGCGCACACCGCCCACATCAAGGGCTGGACCGAGAAGGAAAGCCTGCCGTTGCTGGAATTTCTCTGGGAGCACCAGACCCGGCCGGAATTCACCTGCCGCTTCCCGTGGCGCGTCGGCTCGCTCGCCTTCTGGGACAACCGCTGCGCCATGCACTATCCGATCAACGACTATCACGGCTTCCGCCGCGTCATGCACCGCATCACCCTGGCGGGCGACAGGCCGCGTTAGCGACAGGCCGCGCTAGCGGCTGGGCGGCGACAAGGTGATCGTGCCGATAGCGCCGCGGGCGACCTCGGCATGGGTGCCGGTAATTTCGATGTAGCTGAGGCTCCGCCAGCGTTCGACGAAGTTGCGCGACCAGCGCGACAGCATGTTGCCCGATTCGCCGAGCGGTATGGCGAAGCGGCTGTTGTCGAGGTCGCTGAAATCGTAGACGGCGCGGTAGGCCGGGCCATGCACGGCCTCGAAGGGACGCGGGCCGCGATACGACGGTTGGGCGCGATTGAGCGTATGGGCACCGCCGTCGGAGGCAAAACGCACCGAAGCGAGGTCGCGCAGCAGCGGTATGCCATCGAACATCGGATGGCGATGCGCGGCGCGATGCTCGCGGCCCCATTGCCAGTTGTCGATCTCCGGTCCCTGACGTGCCGCGATGCCGGCCAGCGCCCGCTCGAGCGCCGCGGCGATGACGTCGTCGCAGCTCTCGACGGGCTTGGTCGAGCGGTCGTCGCACCATTGCGGACGATCGCGCAGGACGCGCAGCAGGTTCGTGACGTTGGGCGTGGCGAGGTCGGCGTAGAGTTCAGTGCCCAGCTCGTCGGCAATCAGCCCGCGCTGCAGCTCGGTGAGCCAGGCCGTATAGATCAAAGGCTCGGGCCGGTTGGCCAGCATGAAGCGGTTCCAGCGGCGCATCAGCTCGATCACCCGGACGGCGCGCGGATTGCGCGGCGCAGGATTCAGCAGCACCGGCAGGACTTCGGCGGCATCGGGCGAGAGATTGTCGGCCTGGATGGCGATCATGCCATAGACGGGATGACGCTCGACCTCGCGCAGGAGCTGGTTGGCGCGGCGCTGGCGATAGGGCTCGGCCCAGTCGCGGCTGATGAAATGGCGATAGTCGTCCGGCACCAGGCGGGCGTTGGCGTTAACGATGATGCCGCTCGCCGGGTTGTAGATCCGCGGCAGCTCGTCAAACGGCACGAAGCTCGCCCAATCGTATTCGCCCGTCCAGCCCGGCTGCGGCAGCGAGCCGTCACCCTTGCGCCGGATCGGCACGCGCGCCGGCGCCACCAGGCCGATGTTCCCCGACGTGTCGGCATAGACGATGTTCTGCATCGGCGAGACGACCTTGCGCGCCGCGGCGAGGAAGTCGTTCCAGTTCTGCGCGAGGCCAATCCGGACCAACGCCTCGATCGTGGTGTCCTGGCTGTCGAGCGCCGTCGCCTGCAGGGCGAGCACGTGGCCCGCCGGCGCGAGGTCGTCGGGCTTGCTGACGAAATCGTTGATCACCGCGCCGTGCCGCGTTTCGCGCAGCCGCAGCTTCACCGGCTCGCCCCACAGGACGTTGATGGTCTCTTCGCGAATGCTGAACGGCCGTGCGCCATCGGGCGTGATGTAGCGGTTGGGATCGGTCGGATCGACTCGCTCGACGAACAGGTCCTGGCTGTCGAGGTTCGTCGTCGTGAAGCCCCAGCCGATCGAGGAATTGTGGCCGAGCACGATTGCGGGCGAGCCGGGCGCCGAGGCGCCCCGGATGTCGAAGCCCGGCCCGACCAGGCGCGCGAGATACCAGATGCCGGGAAAGCTGAGGCCGAGATGCGGATCGTTGGCGAGCAGCGGCTTGCCCGACACCGTGTGGGCACCCGACAGCACCCATTCGTTCGACGCCTGGCGCTTGGCGGTGCCTTCACCGTCGGTCGCGCGATAGAGCCGCTCGAGGTCGAGCCCGTTCAACGCCTCGTTGACCAGCGAAAGCGTGGCGTCCCGGCTGTCACCCGGCGGTGCGGTGAGCAGCTTCAGGCCATCCTCGCCCAGCTTGCGCACCAGCTTCAGGCGCAGCAGTTCGGAGCGCCAGTTGCCGTCGAGCGTCAGCGCCATGAGCTTGGTCCACACCAGCGAATCGGCAGGCTGCCAGCGGTCGGGGCGGTAGCGGCCGCCCGACAGAAGCTTGATCACGGTGAGCTCGAGGCCGAACTGCTGGTCTTCGTCGCTGAGCCAGGCATTCACGCCGGCCGAATAGGACTCGAGCGTGGCGCGCGTGCCGGGCGAAAGCGCGCTCAGGCTGTCGATGGCATGACTGTAGACGCCCAGTCCGCGCATCGTGCGGTCGCCGTTGAGGATGCCGTCGCCGAGCAGCATCGGTGGCAGCAGTTCGGAGAGCCGGCCCTGGCCCAGCCGGCGCAGCAATTCCATCTGCCAGAAGCGGTCCTGGGCATGCACATAACCCAGACCGAACGCGGCATCCTCGATCGAGCCGGCAATGATGTGAGGCACCGCGTTCTTGTCGCGCAGGATCTCGACAGGAGCTTTCAGCCCCGCCGCTTCGGCGTGGCCGCTATAGGCCGGCAATGCGCCGCGCACCTGGAAGTAGGTGCCGAGGAGGAACACTGCGAGCGCAAGGGCAAGCGCGGCCATGACTTTTGCTAGGCCGGCGCCAAGGCGGACGAGTGTCCGCACGTCTCAGCCGCCGAGGTAGGACAGGATGGCGTCCCGGTCGGCGTCGAGATCGGGCGCGGCTGGCCGCGTCGGTGGATCGGCGAAGGCCGACATCTTGATCGGATTGCCGGCAAGCTTGAGCGTGCCGCCGCTGCCGTCGGGCACCGAGACCAGCATGTTGCGCGCCGCCACCTGGGGATGCTCCAGCGCCTGCTTGATGTTGTTGATGGGCCCGCAGGGAATGCCGGCCTTGCCGAGGACGTCGATCCAGTGCGTCGCGGACTTCGCGCCAAGCACCGTTTCGATCTCGCGCTCCAGCTTGCCGTGATGCTTCTGGCGCAGCGCATTGGTCTTGTAGTTCGGATCGGCTGCCCAGTTGGCCTTGCCCAGCGCCTCGCACATCTTGACGAACAGGCTGTCGTTGCCCGCCGAGATGATGATGGAGCCGTCGGCGGTGCGGAACGCCTGGAAGGGCGTGATGGTCGGGTGCCGCGCACCGAGCGGGCCGGGAATCTCGCCTTCGACCGTGTAGCGCATGATGGCGTTCTCCAGCAGCGCCAGCTGGCAATCGAACATGCCGATATCGACCTTGGTCGATTCGCCGGTCTTGAGGCGATGGATCAGCGCGGCGTTGACCGCGACTGCGGTATAGAGGCCGGCGCCGATGTCGCCGATCGACATGCCGACGCGGGCCGGCGGTTGGCCTTCGTGGCCGGTGATGCTCATGACGCCGCCCATGCCCTGCATGACCATGTCGTAGGCTGGATCCTTTGAATTGGGCCCGCTGTGGCCGAAACCCGACGCCGAGGCGTAGATCAGCTTGGGGTATTTGGCGTGCAGCGTTTCCCAGCCGTAGCCCAGCTTCTCCATCGTGCCGGGCCGGAAGTTCTCGACCAGCACGTCGGCCTTGGCGAGCAGCTTCTCGAAGACGTGCTTGTCGGCATCCTTCTTGAGGTCGAGCGCGATGCTTTCCTTGCCGCGATTGACCGAGGCGAAGTAGGTCGACTTGCCCTTGACGTACGGCCCGTAGGCGCGCGCATCGTCGCCGCCCTTGGGCGGCTCGACCTTGATCACCCGCGCGCCCATCTCGGCCATCAGCAGGGTGCAGTAGGGGCCGGCGAGAATGCGCGACAGGTCGATGACGAGGAAGCCCGACAGCGGGCCCTTGGTTGTGCTTTGGGTCATGTGCGGTTCTTAGCCAGTGGATCGCCGCGAATCCAGCCAGACATTGACGGCGGCGGCACTGATCACGATGGCGCCGCCTAAAAGCGTCAGATAGCCCGGCTTCTCGCCGTCGATCGCCCATACCCAGATCGGCCCCAGGACGAGCTCCAACAGCCCGAGCAGCGCGGCACGGCCGGCCGGAATGCGCTTGAGGCTCGCCATATAGAGCAGAAGGCCGCAGGCGAGCTGGCCCGGGCTCAGCGCCAGCAGCCACGGCACTTGCGACAATGTGACGTTTTCGGGATGAGCGAACGGCAGCGCTACTACGCCCGAGATGACGCCGGCCAGCAGAATTGCCGGCGCCATGCCGACATCGCGGCGATGGCGCACGACCACGTAGTTGGAACTCATGCACAGCACCACGATGCCCGCCACCGCCATGCCGAGCACGGCGCCAGCCTGCAGCGAGCCCGCGACGCTGAGCGCGAGCCCTGCGATGGCGGCAACCATGGCGAAGATCGTATGGCGGTGCAGCGGCTCTCCGAGGAACAGGCGGGCGAGCAGCGCCGTGATGAACGGCGTGGCGCCAAACATGATCAACACGTTGGCAACCGGCGCTAGTCCCAGTGCCAGGATGAAGGCGACGAAACTGCCGGCCAGCGCCAGTGCGCTCAGCAGCAGTGCCGCACCGGCATTGCGCACGTCGATCCACACGCGGCGGCGTTGCCAGAACAGGAATGGCAACATCGCAGCCACGAGAAACGCCGAGCGCCAGAACGAGACATCCCAGGCAGGAAGATCGATGCGGCGGACGATTACGCCTGCCGTGCTGAAAACGGTTGCGGCGCTGACGGCGTATAGAACGCCAAGCGTGGCCGAACGGGAGGGAGAGGAGGGCGTTGCCATGTCGGTGCCGGCCGTGAATAAGGAGTCGCCGTGCCCCCGTCCACCGCTTCTCTCGATCTGCCGCCATTCCGCCAGCGCTTTCCATGGTGGGGTGGCGATTTGCAGACCTTGGCCAACCGGCTGCGACCGGTGCGCGCAGATCTGGCGCCGCATCGCAGCGAGCGCCTGTCCTTTCCGCTGAAAGACAGCACAGGCGACACTCTGCTGGCGATGCTCGACCGGCCTGCCTCCCCGAGGGCGGGCCGTCCGTTGGCGATCCTGATCCACGGCCTCACCGGTGCCGAGGACAGCCTCTACATTCTCAGCATGGCGCGGAGGCTGCTCGACGGCGGCCATTCCGTGCTGCGGATGAACCTCCGCGGTGCCGGTCCGTCGCGCGCGATCTGCGGCGGCCACTATTACGCCGGGCGTAGTCAGGATTTCCGCAGCCTGCTCGCGGTCCTGCCGCCGGAGCTGGCGAAGGACGGCATTGTGGCTGTGGGCTATTCGCTGGGCGGCGCAATGCTGCTGAAATATCTGGGCGAGGAGGGTGCAAACGCGCCGCTCGTTGCCGCCGCAGCGGTGTCGGCGCCGATCGACCTTTCCGCCACCTGCGCCCGCATGATGCGCCCGCGCAACACCTTCTATCATCGCTTTCTTCTCCGCCAGATGAAGAGCGAGGCGACGGGCGAGGGGGCAGTGCTGTCGAGGGAAGAGCGTGCCGCCATTCTCGGTTCGGCCACGATCTGGGACTACGACGAAGTCTTCATCGCGCCGCGCCACGGCTTCGCTGGCGCCGAAGATTATTACGAACGCTGCAAGCCGGTGCGATTCATGGGCGCCATCCGCACTCCCACCTTGGTGCTGGCGGCGATGGACGACCCGTGGATCCCAGGTGCACTCTATGGCGGCTATGACTGGGCAGCCAACAGGATGCTGCAGCACCTATTGCCCGAGGGCGGTGGCCATGTCGGCTTCCACGGGCAAGGCGGCGCCGAGCCGTGGAGCGACATGGTGGTAGCGAGGTTCTTCGATGACGGGTGAGGGGCAAGAGATGGCAATCATCGTGGGCGTCGCGTGCTCGCTCGTCTGCCTTGTTCTGGCGTGGCGTGCCTATCGCGGGGCGGCGGCCGACCACGAGGCGCAGAAGCGGGAAAAAGAGGACCGGGACGGCCGCTAGCTGAGCGAGGTCGGCTGCGATGGCGGCCCCTCTCGCAGCAGGACCTTCAGTCGCGCTCCGAGATCGAGCGGCTCGAAGCGCTCTGTGGATGCTGAGATCTCGTCAGCCGTCCACCAGCGATGGTCGAGGGTCCAGGCTTGTTCGCCAGCATCGAGGCCCGATGTGTCGATGTGGGTCGAATTGGCGCGGCCGAGGAAGAAGCGCTCGCGATGCAGGACCAGTCTGTCGCGCCATTGCATGATGCGCTCGCGCTTCCACACCCAGCGCACGTCGCCCGTGACAACGAGCCCGGTTTCCTCGCGCGCCTCGCGGATCGCGGTCTCGACGAAGTCCTCGCCGGGATCGACCAGGCCCCCCAGCAACACCCAGAATGGATCGAGGAACGGATCGGCGGGATCGTACACCGCCGGGTTGTGCACCTTGAACAGGAACAGGCGATCCTGCGGGTCGAGCAGGATCAGCCGCGCCGACGGCCGCTCAATCATCCGTGGCGATCATTTTTTGGCGAGCAGCTTGGCTGCGTCGACGGCGCCATAGGTCAGGATGCCGTCGCAGCCGGCGCGCTTGAAGCTGGTCAGCGTCTCGATCAGCACCTTGTTCCAGTCGAGCCAGCCGCGCTCGGCGGCGCCGCGTAGCATCGCGTACTCGCCGCTCACCTGATAGGCATAGGTCGGCACGCCGAATGCGTCCTTCACGCGGCGCACGATGTCGAGGTAGGGCAGGCCGGGCTTCACCATCACCATGTCGGCGCCTTCCTCGATATCGAAGCCCACTTCGCGCAGCGCCTCGTCGGAGTTGGCGTAGTCCATCTGGTAGGTTTTCTTGTCGCCCTTGAGCGCGCCTGAGCTGCCGATGGCGTCGCGGAACGGATTGTAGAAGGCCGAGGCGTATTTGGCGGCGTAGGACATGATCTGGGCGTGAATGAAACCCTTGGAGTCGAGCGCCTGGCGGATGGCGCCGATGCGGCCGTCCATCATGTCGGAAGGCGCCTGGATGTCGGCACCGGCTTCGGTCTGCACGATCGCCTGCTTGATCAGCGCCTCGAGCGTCTCGTCGTTCTGCACGTAACCGTCGCGCACGATGCCGTCATGGCCGTCGCTGTTGAAGGGATCGAGTGCCACGTCGCACACCACGCCGATGTCGGGCACGGCCTTCTTCACCGCCGTGATTGCGCGGCAGACGAGATTGCCGGGGTTGTAGGCCTCGCGACCGTCCGGCGTCTTGGATTTCGGGTCGGTCTCGGGAAACAGCGCGACGGCCGGGATGCCGAGATCGCGCGCCCGCTTCACCGCCTCGACCAGCAGGTCGACCGACAGCCGGTCGACACCCGGCATCGACTCGACGGCCGAGCGCGTGTTCTTGCCTTCCTCGACGAACACCGGCCAGATCAGGTCGTCGACCGTGAGCTTGTGCTCGGCGACCAGCCGACGCGACCAGTCCTCGCGGCGGTTGCGGCGCAGCCGCGTGGTCGGATAGCGGCCCAGGGTGGAGAAGCGTTTCGCCATGGCCCGGGGGTTATCGCGCGAACTGCCGACGCCCGCAATGCGGCTCGTTTGCCCTTTGTTTGACTGGGTTCGGACCGCCGATATGATCCGCCGCACATGGATTTCACCCTCACCGAAGATCAGGCGGCGTTCCGCGATACGGCGCGGCAATTCGCGACCGACCGCATGCTGCCCCATGCGGCGCGCTGGGACGCCGAGAAGATCTTCCCGGTCGAGACGTTGCGCGAGGCGGCGGCGCTGGGCTTCGGCGGCATCTATGTGCAGGAGGACGTCGGCGGCAGTGGGCTCAGCCGTTTCGACGCCGCCCTGATCATGGAAGAGCTGGCGGCGGCCTGTCCCAGCACCGCGGCCTATATCTCGATCCACAACATGGCGGCCTGGATGATCGACGGCTTCGCCGACGCAGAACAGCGCAAGCGCTTCCTGCCCAAGCTCTGCTCGATGGAGCATTTCGCGAGCTACTGCCTCACCGAGCCCGGCGCCGGCTCCGATGCCGCCGCACTTGCGACGCGGGCCGAGCTCAGTGGCGATCATTATGTGCTGAACGGCACCAAGGCCTTCATCTCCGGCGGCGGCCGCAGCGACATCTATGTCGTCATGCTGAGGACCGGTGGAGCTGGAGCGGGAGGCGTCTCGACGCTCGTTGTCGAGGCAGGCACACCCGGTCTTTCCTTCGGCAAGCAGGAAAACAAGCTTGGCTGGAACAGCCAGCCGACCGCCGCGGTGATCTTCGAGAACTGCAAGGTGCCGGTCGCCAACCGGCTGGGACCCGAGGGCCACGGCTTCAAGATCGCGATGATGGGATTGGACGGCGGGCGCATCAACATCGGTGCCTGTTCACTGGGCGGCGCACGGGCCTGCCTGGAGACCGCATCGCGCTACGTCGTGGAGCGCAAGCAGTTCGGCCAGGCGATCGCCGATTTTCAGGCCACACAGTTCAAGCTCGCCGACATGGCGACCGACCTTGACGCGGCGCGGCTGATGATCTGGCGGGCGGCGTTTCTTCTGGACGCCAAGTCGCCCGAGGCGACGCAGGCCGCCGCCATGGCCAAGCGCTTGTCGACCGATGTCGGCTTCCGGATCGTCAACGACGCGCTGCAACTGCATGGCGGTTACGGCTACTTGAAGGACTTCCCCATCGAGCGCTATCTCCGCGACCTGCGCGTGCACCAGATCCTCGAAGGCACCAACGAGATCATGCGCGTGATCATCTCGCGGCGGTTATTGATGGGTAGTTGATCGATGTCGGAAGCTGAAATCCTGTTCGAGGTCCGGGACGGCCTGGGTCTGATCACGCTCAATCGGCCCAAGGCGCTGAACGCGCTGACGCATGGCATGATCCTGGAGCTGGAGCGGGTCATCCCTGGCTGGGAGAAGGACCCCGCCGTCAAGGCCGTCGTGCTGCGGGGCGCGGGAGACCGCGCCTTCTGCGCCGGCGGCGACGTCACCAACCTCTATCGCGAGAGCCGCGAGAATCCCAAAGGGACGCTGCGCCGCGATTTCTTCCGCGACGAGTACATCGTCAATCGCCGCATCTACCGCTTCGCCAAACCGTGGATCTCGCTGATCGACGGCATCGACATGGGTGGTGGCGTCGGTCTCTCGGTGCACGGTTCGCATTCGGTGGCGAGCGAGAAGTTCCTGTTCGCCATGCCCGAGACGACCATCGGGCTCTTCCCCGATGTCGGCGGCGGCTATTTCCTGTCGCGCCTGCCGGGCGCGCTGGGCACGTTCCTGGCGCTGACCAGCCATCGCCTGAAGGTGGCCGATGCGGTGTGGGCCGGCATCGTCGATGGCCATGTGCCGAGCGCGAAGATCAACGAGCTGCAGGCTGCTCTCGGCGCCGCCGACCTTGCTGGCTCCGACGCCAACCGAAAGGTCGATGCTGTGATCGCCGGTTTCGCCGCGGACGCCGGACCTCCGACTTTGCCGGCTATGATGACGGACATCGACCGTTGCTTCTCGGCCGAGTCGGTCACCGAGATCGAAGCAAAGTTGAAGAACCATCACGGCGAATGGGCGCACAAGCAGCTCGCCGCCCTGCTGAAGCTCTCGCCGCTTGCCATGGCGATCACGCTCGAGCAACTCAAGCGCTGCGCCAACCGCTCGTTCGAGGACTCGATGACCATCGAGTACCGCATGGCGCAGCACTGCATGCGGCCCGATCACGACTTCTTCGAGGGCGTGCGCGCGCTCTTGATCGACAAGGACCAGAAGCCGAAGTGGAATCCGTCGACGAATGAGGGCGTCACCCGTCAGATGGTCGAGGCGCATTTCAAGCCGCTGTCGAACGACCTGTTCTTCGACTGAGTCGCGCGGATCAGATCCGCGCTCAAGAGGGAGGGAAGTATGGCGAAAATCGCCTTCATTGGTCTTGGCAACATGGGCGGTCCGATGGCCGCCAATCTCGTAAAGGCGCAGCACCAGGTGGCGGCCTTCGACCTGTCGGGTCCTGCCGTCAGCGCCGCGGTCGAGAAGGGCGCACGGAAGGCAGCTTCGGCGGCCGAGGCGGTGAAGGATGCCGAGGTGGTGATCACCATGCTGCCGGCCGGCAAGCATGTGCGCGGCGTCTACGAGACCGACGTGCTGCCCAACGTCGCCAAAGGCGCCCTGCTGATCGACTGCTCGACGATCGATGTCGAGAGCGCGCGGCATGTAGCAAGCCTGGCCGAGAAGTTGGGCTTCGCCATGGTCGATGCGCCGGTCTCCGGTGGCGTCGGCGGTGCGACAGCGGGCACGCTCACCTTCATGGTGGGCGGCCCCGACGCAGCCTTCGCCAAGGCCAAGCCATTCCTCCAGCAGATGGGCAAGAACATTGTTCATGCCGGCGGCGGCGGCAACGGCCAGGCTGCCAAGATCTGCAACAACATGATCCTCGGCGTTTCGATGATCGCCGTCAGCGAGGGCTTCATGCTGGCCAAGCGGCTGGGTCTCGACGCCCAGAAGCTGTTCGACGTGGCCTCGACGGCGTCGGGACAATGCTGGTCGCTTACCAACTACTGCCCGGTGCCGGGACCGGTTCCGACCTCGCCGGCCAACCGTGACTATCAGGCGGGCTTCACCGCGGCGATGATGCTGAAGGACCTGATGCTCGCCCAGCAGGCCGCCAATGCGGCGGGAGCCAGCACTCCGCTCGGCGCCGAGGCGGCCCAGCTCTTCAATCTCTACGTCAACGCCGGCAACGCGGCCAAGGACTTCTCGGGAATTATCAAGATGCTGGACGGCAAATGATCACGCTCTACGACCTCACCTTCGACAGGGATCTGCGCCCCAGCCCGTATTGCTGGCGCGCCAAGCTCGCGCTCAAGCACAAGGGGCTCGGCTGGCGCGACGAGCCGATGGGCTTCAATGAGAAGCACAAGATCGCCTTCGCCCAGTCGCAGACCGTCCCGGTCATCCACGATGGTACCGCCGTGCTAAAGGACAGCTGGGCGATCGCGCTGCATCTCGACCAGGCCTATCCCGACAAGCCGCTGTTCCCCAACGATCCGGCCAAAGCCTATGCGCGCTTCGTCAACGGCTGGGCCGACACGTCGGTCAACCCCACGATCTTCCCCATGGTGGTCGCCGACATGGTCC
Organism: Asaia bogorensis; assembly: GCA_945889625.1. Classification (GTDB taxonomy): domain Bacteria; phylum Pseudomonadota; class Alphaproteobacteria; order Reyranellales; family Reyranellaceae; genus Reyranella. Next base: position 22,350 of record CAMDCE010000023.1, read on the forward strand.
AGGCCGTGCGGCCGCAGGACAAGGACTACGTTGTCGAATCGCGCAGCAAGCGCATCGGCACGACCGAGTTTGCGTCCTTCCAGAATAACGCCCGCGAGAAGGGACTGACGACCTTCCGCGCAGCACTCGAGCCGGCGCGACGCATCCTCAGGGAGCAGGCGTTCCTGTCGGGCGGGACGCCGGCCTATGCCGACTACATCCTGTTCGGGACCTTGCTGTGGCCGCGCACGATGAGTCCGACGCTGGAACTCCTGGAAAAGGACGATCCGGTCTACGCCTGGCGCGAACGCCTGCTCGACCTGTTCGACGGTATGGGACGCAAGGCGAAGGCTGCGTGAACGACGCCGCCGGACCATCCCGAACGCTCGCTCGACAAATTGACCGATCTGTTTGCCGAGGCGTAAGGAGGGGGACCAAAGCACGGGAGAAGTCTGGTGGGCGACGCTGAGAGCAAGCCGTTCAATCCGGCGGAGCATCGCTTCGGGCCGACCCATTGGTTCGAGGATCTCGCGGTCGGCCAGAAGTTCTACATCAACTCGCGCACTCAAACGGAGTCGATGTTCGCGGCCTTCCAGCTGGCCAGCGGCGACAACCATCCGATCCACTACGACCGAGAATATTGCAAGGCACGCGGCCACCGCGACATGCTGGCCCACGGTCTGCAGGTGGCGATCCAGGGCGCCGCCGGCGCCGGCATCTTCCCGCACGTCATCGGCGATTCGCTGATCGGATTCCTCGAGCAGTCCTCGCGGTTCCTCAAGCCGGTCTATTGCGGCGACACGCTCTATCCCATGCTGGAAGTGAGCGGACTGAACCCCGGCCGCACGACCGGCGTCGTGATCATGAAGCTCACCATTCACAACCAGTCGGGCGAACTGGTGTGCGACGGCGAACACAAGTACCTTGTGAAGAAGCGGCCTCAGTAGAATTCAAAGGAAACGACCATGATCGGCCTCATTGCCAAACTGACCATCAAGCCGGGCACCAATGCCGATTTCGAGGCGACCATGAAGGCGCTGCAGGCCAAGGTTCGCGCCGATGAGCCCGGCAACAAGCTCTATGCCCTGCACAAGACGGCCGACGCTAATGTTTATGTCATGTTGGAGCGCTATGACGACGATGCGGCACTGGCGGCCCATCGGGCGGCGCCGCACTTCAAGGAGCTGGGGCGCAAGCTCGGCGACTACCTCGCCGGCCGTCCCGACGTCCAAGTGATGCAGGAAGTCTGACTGAGGGATCATGGACGGCATCGTTCATCGCCATACCAAGCCGGGCACCGCGCCGGGTACGCTGGCCGGCCGCGCGCCGGTGCCGGACGAGGCGCTCGACTTCACCTTGGTCGAGTACACGCCGGAGGACGTCCAGGTTCTGCACGGCGTCGAAGTCGACGAGTGCCGCTTTCATCTCGGCACGCCGGGCCGCACCTGGATCGACGTGTCGGGTCGGCCCAGCTCGGACATGCTGCGCGACCTCGGCATGGCCTTCAACCTGCATCCGCTGGCGCTCGAGGACGTGTTCCACGCCCACCAGAGGAGCAAGCTCGATCTCTATGAGGGTCAGGGCTTCATCGTGCTGAACGATCCGGCCTACGAGGACTGCGAGCTGCATCCGCGCCAGGTCAGCATCTTCTTCGGCGAGAACTACGTGATCTCGTTTCACGACCACAAGATGGACATCTTCAAGCCGGTGCGTGATCGCGTGCAGACCGCGGGCTCCAGGCTGCGCAGCTTCGGCATCGACTATCTCGTCTATGCACTGATCGATCTCGTGGTCGACCGCAAGTTCCCGCTGATCGAGGCGCTTTCGAGCCATCTCGAGGAGCTCGAGGACGAGGCGCTCGGCCATCCCACCGAGGAGACTTTGAACCACATCCACCAGGCGCGCCGCGCGCTGGTGGCGTTCCATCGCATCGAATGGGCCGAGCGAGAGACAGTACTGGCGGTGATGCGGCCGGAAGTGCCTTTCATCATGCCCGAGACGCGCACCTACCTGCGCGACTGCTTCGACCATGCGGTGGCCGTGCTCGATCTGGTCGAGAGCTACCGAGAAATGACGAACGGCCTGATGGAAGTCTATCTCATGCACTCGTCCAACCGCATGGCCGAGGTCATGAAGACGATGGCCATCATCACCGTCTTCTTCATGCCGCTCAGCTTTCTGGCCGGCATCTACGGCATGAATTTCGACCGCGGCGAAGGCAACATGCCTGAACTCGGCTGGAAGTACGGCTACCAGTTCTTCTGGTTCCTGGTCGCGTGCGTCGTCGGTGGCCTGCTGTTCTGGCTGAAACGCAAGCGCTGGATCTGATCCGGCCGTGAGCACCTACCGGATCTTCGGCTCGGAGCTGTCGCCTTACTCTGTCAAGGTCCGCTCCTACTTCCGCTACAAGAATATTGCCCATGAATGGGTGGTGCGTTCGCCGGCCAATCCGACTAACCAGGCCGAGTTCCAGAAATACGCCAAGTTGCAACTGGTGCCGCTGGTCGTGACGCCGCCCAATGAAAAGGGCGAATGCGAAGGCATTCAGGATTCGACGCCGATCATCGAGCGATTCGAGAAAGCCTCTGCCGTACTCGCGCCGGACGATCCCGTGCTCGGCTTTCTCTCTGCCTTGCTGGAAGAGTACGGCGACGAATGGGGCAACAAGTGGATGTTCCACTATCGCTGGAACTATCCGGCCGATTGCTGGGCGACTGCCGAGCGGATCGCGCTGCAGATGGCGGGCGCCCAGGGACCGCTCGCGGTGGCCCAGGCGCGCTCCGCTGTGGCCGAGCGCATGAGCGGCCGGCTGGGTTTCGTCGGCTCCAACCCCGGCACGAGGCCGCTGATCGAGGCGTCGTTCAAGCGCGCGCTGGAAATCCTGAACGCACATCTCGGCACGCGCCCCTATCTGCTGGGCGGCCGCCCGGGGCTGGCCGACTTCGGCCTGTGGGGTCAGTTCTATGAGGCTGCCACCGATCCGACCGCGGGCGCACTGATGCGGGCGTCCTCGCCCAACGTCATGGCCTGGGTGCAGCGCATGGTCTCGCCAAAGGCCGAAGGTCCGTTTGAGGCATGGGCTACTCTGTCGGCGGGTTTGATGCCGCTGCTGAGCGAAGAGGTCGGCGCGCGGTTCCTGCCCTGGTCGGCGGCCAACGCGGCGGCGATCGAGAAGGGCAACAAGAGTTTCGAGGTCAAGCTCGCGGGTGCCGCCTGGTCGCAGGAGCCGCAGAAGTACCATGCGCGGTCACTGGCCGAGATCCGCCGCAAATATGCCGCCGCCAAGGGCGTAGCCGGTCTCGATGACATCCTGGCCAAGACCGACGCCTTGCACTGGCTGGGCGCCTGATCGTTAGCGCGCCGGCTCGTAGCGCGGGCGCGGTTTCGACTGCAACAGGGCCGCGAGATTCCAGGCGTCCTGCCGGCTGAGCTGCGGGTGCGCGGGATCGACGCCGCGCGGCATGTTGTGCCTGATGAAGCCGACGGCGTGTTCGAAACGATCCATCCCGGCGCCGTCGTTGAAACTGTCCGGGCCCCATAGCGGCGGGAAGTCGTAGCCGAGCGTGCTGGTGGCCGAACCTCGCAGGCGGCCCAGCCCATCAGGTTGGTGGCAGACGGCGCAGACGCGGCCGAAGACTTCGGCGCCGCGGACGGCGCTCGCCTCTTGCGGCGCTGCCGGCGCGGGCTCGCTCTTGATGGGCTCGGGTCCACCGATGAAGCGCATGTAGGCGAGGCTAGCAACCATCTCGCGCGAGTCGCCGGGCAGCTTCCGGCCGTTCATCGACCGGGTCATGCATTCGTCGAGGCGTTCGTCGAGCGATATCGTCCGGCCGCTGCGCGCCGAGAATTTCGGATAGGTCTTGAACACGCCGACCAGCGGCAGGCCCGAGCGTTTGGTGCCGCCATCGAGATGGCAGTTCTGGCAGGAGAGGTTGTTGCCGGCGAAGCGCTTGGCCGGATCGGAAACTTGGGGGCCGATGGCGGCGAAGGTCCGCGACACCAGCTTGTAGCCCTCGGCGATCAACTCGCCGTCCGACATCACCGGCGTGATGAAGCCGGGACCGTTGGCGCTGTAGTCGGGCCAAGACGAGGGCGGCGCCGTCGGTCCGGCCGGCGCGAAGACAGTCGACGTCGAGATGGGCCGGTGGAGTACAAGCATTATCACGCCGATCGCGGCACATACCGCAAGAAAGCCGGCGGCGAATATCTTGAGGTTCATTGCAAGGACGACGCGATCAGGATTACACCCGAGAGGGCGAGCAGCGCCAGTACCAGCTTACGAAACTGCACCTCATCGACGCGACCATAGAGCATCAGGCCCAGACGCGCACCGACGAGCGTCGTCGGGAACGCAATCACGGCCCAAACCAGAAAAGTGCGGTCGAGCAAGCCGGCGACTGCCGCCGAGAGCAACGCCGCGCCGAGGATCGCCATGTTGTAGGGTTGATTGAGGCCACGTTGCTCGGCCATGCCCCAGCCCCGCAGCTGCACCCACATGATCGGTACGGGCCCGCTGAGACTTGCCATGCCGCCCAGCACGCCGCCGATGAAACCTACCGCGCCGTCGGCGACCCGGCCGCCGGCCGCCACGACCGGCGGCCTGCGCACGAAATACATCCAGACGCAGTAGACGAGCAGCAAGGCGCCAACGCCGATCTTCAGCGGCTGGACGCGGACATGCTCGAGCAGGACGGTGCCGATCGGCACGCCGACCAGGCCGGCGGCGAGGAATGGCCACAGGCGCGGCCAGCGCACGCCGCGCCAGATATGACGCAGGGCCTGCACGTGGCCGCCGACGGCGCAGAGTGCCACCAGCGGCGCGGCGGTGAGCGGCGACATGGCGTGCAGCCAGAAGCCGAGGGCCGCCAGCGCATAGGCAGTGCCGGTAAGGCCGTTGACGAATCCCGCCGCGAGTGCGCCGGCGACGACAAGGACGATGTCGCCGGTCGGCGGCAGGTCCACGCGCCTAGGCTCCGGAGGAGAAGGCCTGGATGCCGGTGATGGCGCGGCCGAGGATCAGGGCATGCACGTCGTGCGTGCCCTCGTAGGTGTTCACCGCCTCGAGGTTCATGGCGTGGCGGATCACGTGATATTCGTCCGACACGCCGTTGCCGCCGTGCATGTCGCGGGCGACGCGGGCGATGTCGAGCGCCTTGCCGCAGTTGTTGCGCTTGATCAGCGAGATCATTTCCGGCTGGGCATGGCCCTGGTCCTTGAGACGGCCGACGCGCAGGCAGGCCTGGAGGCCCAGCGCAATCTCGGTCTGCATGTCGGCCAGCTTCTTCTGGATGAGCTGGTTGGCGGCCAGCGGCCGGCCGAATTGCTTGCGGTCCATCGTGTAGTTGCGCGCCTGCTTCCAGCAGAATTCGGCGGCGCCCATGGCGCCCCAGGCGATGCCGTAGCGGGCGTTGTTGAGGCAGCCGAACGGGCCGCCCAGGCCCGAGACGTTGGGCAGCATGTTCTCGGTCGGCACCATGACCTCGTCGAGCATGATGGCGCCGGTCACCGAGGCGCGCAGGCTGAACTTGCCCTCGATCTTGGGCGTGGCGATGCCCTTCCATCCGCGCTCCAGGATGAAGCCGCGGATCGCGCCGCCGTCGAGCTTGGCCCAGATCACCAGCACGTCGGCGATCGGCGAATTGGTGATCCACATCTTGGAGCCCGAGAGCCTGTAGCCGCCGGGCACCGTGACCGCGCGGGTCAACATGCCGCCGGGATCGGAGCCGTGGTCGGGCTCGGTGAGGCCAAAGCAGCCGACCCATTCACCGGTCGCGAGCTTGGGCAGATACTTCATGCGCTGCTCTTCGGTGCCGTAGGCGTAGATCGGATGCATGACCAGCGAGGACTGGACGCTCATCGCCGAGCGGTAGCCCGAATCGACGCGCTCGACCTCACGGGCGACCAAGCCGTAGGTCGTGTAGTTGGCGGCGGCGCAGCCGTACTTCTCGGGCAGGGTCGAGCCGAGCAGGCCGAGGGCTCCCATCTCGTTCATGATCTCTCGGTGGAACTTCTCGTGCCGGTTGGCTTCCAGCACGCGCGGCATCAGCTTGTCCTGGCAGTAGTCGCGCGCGGCGTCGCGGATCGCGATCTCCTCCTCGGTGAGCTGGTCGTCGAGAAAGAACGGATCCTCCCAGTCGAACGGCTTGGCGTCGGCGGCGATGCCCTTGGCGGCGCTTTTGATCGGGGTGGCGGCGATGGCCATGTTCTCTCCTGGCGTTGTCCGCCGGGTCTTATCAGCCGGCACCGGCCTCGCCAACCCGGGCCAAGGGCATGGAAAGCCCCTTGTTCCCACTGGCGGCGCAGCGGGAGCGGGCGCATCCTTGGGCAGGCAAACGAACTCGGGGGGATCATCGTGAACAACACTGCTATGCGCATCGTCGTCGCCGGCTTTCTGGCCGGCGCCATCGGCGTCCTCGTTTTTCATCAGGTGGGCTTCTGGCTCGCCACCCAGCTCAAGCTCTCCACCGCGACCTTCTACAACATGCGCGGCGTTCCGCCGTGGGGCGTGCCGACCATCGTCTCGCAGGCCTTCTGGGGCGGGCTGTGGGGGATCGCCGCGGCGTTCGTCGTGCCGCGCCTGCCCGGCGTGCTGGGCGGCGTGCTCGGCTGGGTGCTGTTCGCCGGCGTCGTCGTCATGGCGGCCAACTGGTTTATCGTGCTGCCGATCAAGGGCCTGCCCGTCGGCGGTGGCTGGCGCATGCCGGGTACGGTGGTCGTGCCGATCGTCTATGCCTTCTGGGGGCTCGGCATGTGGGTGGTCTACAACCTCGTGCGCCGCACGATGAAATGGGCGTGATCGCGCCATGCTGATCGCTGACGCCCAGGTTCATATCTGGGCGGCCAGCACGCCCGAGCGGCCGTGGCCGGCGCGGCACCCGCCGCACCGCGAGCCGCTCGACAAGCATGAGCTGCTGGCCGAGATGACCAAGGCGGGCGTCGATCGCGTGGTGATCGTGCCGCCGTCCTGGGAGGGAGATCGCAACGATATCGCCAACGATGCGGCCCTTAGCCATCCCGACCGCTTCGCCACCATGGGCCGCTTCGACCCCGATGCGCCCGGCGCGCGCGAGGCGATCAAGGGCTGGAAGAAGCAGCCCGGCATGCTCGGCGTGCGCTTCACCTTCCATACCGACGTGCTACGCCAGCCGCTGATCGACGGCCGGTACGACTGGGTGTGGGGCGAAATGGAGAAGGGCGGCATTCCGGCGATGGTGCTGTTCCACCACGAGTACATGCACCTCGCCGACAGGCTGGCCGAGCGCTACCCCGGCCTGCGCCTGGTGCTCGATCACCTTGGGCTGAAGAGCGGCAAGGATGTCAGCGAGGCCACCAACTTCGCCACCCTCGACAAGGCGCTGGCGCTCGCCAAGCGGCCCAACGTGGCGGCCAAGGTCTCGGCCATGCCGTGCTACGCCGACGACAAGACCTATCCCTTCAAGTCGGTACATCGGCACATCAAGCGCGTGTTCGACGCTTTTGGGCCCAAGCGGACCTTCTGGGGCACCGACTGGTCGCGGCTGCCCTGCAGCTACCGCCAGGGCGTGACCATGTTCACCGAGGAGATGCAGTGGCTGAAAGGCCAGGACCTCGAATGGGTGATGGGCCGCGGCATCTGCGAATGGATCGGCTGGAAGGCCTGAGAGCGGGAGCCGATTCTCGCCTTTCCGCTCCACTCCCTCAGTGGTGTCCTAGAGCTTGCGCATCACCATCTGCGAGCCGCCGCCCCAGATTGGCAGATAGCTCATCTTGTAGCCGGCACCGCCGGTGACGATGGGATGGATCGCCTCGGGCGACTTGGCAACGCCCTGGCCTTGGTCGAACACGTAGCGTTGCACACGGCCGATATCCCAGCCGTCGTGACGCACGATTTTCTGCGCCATTTCGAGCGGCAAGAGGAAGACCTGCTCGCCGCGCTCGTTCTTGCGGCTGATCCCCGACATGACGATGGCGGCACGCATGCCGGCGACAATGGGCGACAGGATCGCCTCCGGCGTCGCGCCCTCGCCGTCGCCCGGCAGGACCTCGGCGGTGCCGGAGATGCCCATCACCGTGATCGCGCTCACGTCGTCGCCCAGACCATGGCGCGCCGTCAGGGTGGGGAAGGGCCCGTCGTTCCTCTCGGCGAAGCAGAGGGTGTATTTGCCGGGCTGGCCCATGGTCGCCATGTCGCCGGTATCGGAGCGCGCACCGCCGATGTTGCGGATGCAGAGCTGCAGCGCCCGGCCGATCGATGCATTGGCGCGGCTGCCGGGGCCGAGGCAGTTGGTTCCCGCATTGACCTCGAGCTTGCGGGCAATAGGCCCGTGCACACAGAGTGCCACGCAGGCGGTGCCGGTCGTGGTGGCAATGCCCAGCAGGTTGAAATCGGCTTCCAGCGTGGCCTCGGCAGCCGCCAGCACGACCGGTAGCTCGGCCGGGCGGGCGCCGGCGATCACGCATTGATAGGCGATGGACTCAGGGGTGATGTCGCCGAACATCGGCGCCATCATGCCGTGTGATCTCATGCGGTCGGAAATTCCGGCGACCATCGCCTCGAGGCGGCGCCGTGTCGGCGGCACCAGCGGCAGGCCGTCCGACAGCTCGGAGTCGGTCAGGATCTGTTGGGCGCTCTCCCAACCAGTCGTCTCCTCGACGACCGGCCAGCCGCACCACTCGGTCATCGCGCGATGCGCGTGCAGGCGACGGTCGTGCCGCCGAACGAAGGGATGAAGGCCGAGTGCTTGCCCGGGCCGCCCGCCACAGTGATGTGGATGTCGTTCGGATTGCGCCCGATCGTCAACCAGTCGCCGTCCGGCTTGTGGCCGGTCGAGGCGTAGGTCTCGAGGTTTTCCTTCGAGACGCGCGACAGATGCACGCGCGAGCGCTTCCACAGCTCCTCGCGGATGCTCTCGATGGTGTAGCCATCGCGCTTCAGGGTCGCGGCATGCTCTGGACCGATGATCACGAACATCGGCCCCTTGCCATAGATCGTGTTGGCGCCGGGGTTGGCCATGCCGCCGGCGAAGGTCGTCAGGAGGCCAATGCCGGTGGTGCTGCCGTGGTCGTTGAGATTGTGCGGGCCTTCGCCCGACATCACCGTGACCACATTGTCGGTCGGCGCAAAGCCGCGCTGCACGTGATAGGGCGGCCAGGGATTCTCTTCCTCGTTCTCGCCGAAGCAGAAGGTGTACTTGGCGGGATTACCCTGGGTGGAGCGATCCATCTCGCCCGGCTTGGCGCCGGCGACGTTGAGCAGCATCAGCCCCAGCGCGCGGCCGATCGTAGCGTTCGCCTGCCAGCCCTGGCCGAAGCAGTTGGAGCCGCAGTTGATGTTGAGTTCCTTGCGGATCGGTCCACTCACCATGACCATCGGCGCGCAGGAATGGGTGGTCGCGAGCGTGCCGTGCAGATTGTATTCGGGATCGAGCACGCCGCGCATCGCAGCCGTCGCCACCGGGAAGTATTCCGGCTTGCAGCCGGCCATCACGGCGTTGGCCGCGAGCGCCTGGATGGTCGGCACGACCTGGCGCGGCGGCACGGGCGGGTAGGGGCGGTTGTCGCCGCGCACCGTCTCGACGAACTTCGCCACCTTGGCCTCGGTCGGCACATAGAGCGGCATGCCGTCGCTCCAGCCCTGCGTGGTGGCGAACTCATTGAAGGTCTCGACGTCCATGTCGTCGAGATCGATCACTTCCTGGTCGGCGATGTCCTTCATTTCTTCGTCGCCTCGAAAAGGCCCTTGGTTGCGGTTTCGATGCGCTCGCGCAGCTCCTCGGCATTGAGACCGCCAACCGGATGCTTCACGACGATAAGCTTCGGCTCGATCTTGCGGGCTTTCGCCTGGGCAAGAACCAGCGGCTTGAAGGTCTCAGTGGCGATCACGTAGGCCGTGATGCCGAGCTTCTCGAGTTCGATGCTGTCGTGGAAACTCCACGATGAACAGCTTCCTCAATCACCTAGCGCAAGGAGCGCCCCGCGATACTTCCCGGCGACCGCTGCGATCAGATCCTTGGGAGCGGGCTGGCTCGCGCTGTTCTTCGCGTGAAACTCGATGTTGTCGACATTGCGGGTGGCGCCGAGCTTCTCGCGGATGCCCATCAGCAGCTCGCGCGCATTGGGCTTGGAATTGGAGACGAGGGCGATGGCATCGGTCGCCCAGTTGATGGGCTTCAGCGCCACACTCGGCCCCCCGGCAGCGGCAAGACCGAAGGTCGGATTGTAGATACGCATGGCGGTTTCTCCTCAACTCTTCTTCAGGACCGCTACGACAGCCTGCGCGGCGCGTTGTCCGTCGGCGATCGCCTCGGATAGATAATGCCGCGCCCCGGCCCGCACGTCGCCCACGGCAAAGACCGTCGGCGCCGAGGTGCGGCCCTCGGCGTCGACAACGATATGCCCTGAAGCGTCACGCGCAAGCGAATCCGGCAGGAATTCCGCAGCGGGAGATTGGCCGACATAGACGAACACCGCGCTCGCCGGCACGGTCTGTCGCACTCCGGCGGCCTCGATGACGACCGACTGCAGGCCATCTCTGCCTTGCAGTGCCACGATGCGGCCATCGACGCGCGAAATCCCGGCAGGCGTCTCGGCCGGCGAGGTGTCGATCACGGTGACGCCGCTTGCGATGCCGAGCAGCTCGCGCGCTTCGAGTGCCGCCCAGCCGGCTGCGCCGGCCACGATGACAGGCAGGCCGGCATAGAGCGGGCCGTCGCAGGCCGCGCAGTGGGAGAGGCCGCGGCCTTCGTAGTCGGCCTCGTTGGGCAGGCCAAGCTTGCCCTTGCTGAGGCCGGTGGCGATCACCACGGCGCGGGCGGTGTGTTTTTCACCCTCGGCGGTCTCGACTGTCCATGGGCCGTTGCCTGCGATGCGCACGACTTCGCCAAAGCCCATTTCAGCGCCGGCGACGACGGCCTCGTCGGTCAGGCGTGCCGCCATGTCCGGCCCATTCCAGGGCTCCTCGAATTCGTGCAGTTCGCCGAGGTTGATCAGCACCCCACCGGGCGCCAACTTGTCCAGGCACAGGCACTTCAGGCCGGCGCGGGCGGCTTCGGTGGCGGCAGTGAGGCCGGCGGGGCCGCCGCCGATGACGATGAGGTCGTAAGAGGGTGTGTTCATCGCGGTACTAATCGGTTTTCGCGGCCGATTAGGCAAGTCGCTTGTGCAAACGCAGCACGCGTCTTGATGTCGATGCCGGCACAGAAGCATTGCCCTTGCCGGTCAGCACCGTCGCGATGTGGTCCGCGATTTGCACACGGATCATTTTGAGATCGTCCATTTCAATCCTCCCCGGAAGGCCGGTACATTGCTCTGTAGTCCCGTTGGAACCGTCGTAGGTCGCAGGACCGGGGGAAGGCAAGGGCATGGCGTATTTTTCACAGCAGCTGATTAACGCCATCACACTCGGCGCCATCTACGGCCTGATCGCCATCGGTTACACGATGGTTTACGGCATCATCGGCATGATCAACTTCGCCCACGGCGAGGTCTTCATGATCGGCGCCTTCATCTCCCTGATCGGTTTCCTGATCTGCGGTCTGCTCGGTATCGGCTCGGCGCCGGTGGCGATCGTTCTGGTGCTGCTGATGGCGATGGCCTTCAGCGCAGTCTACGGCTGGGCGATCGAGCGCACAGCCTATCGTCCGTTGCGCGGCTCGTTCCGCCTCGCACCGCTCATTTCGGCAATCGGCGTTTCGATCGTGCTGCAGAACTTCGTGCAGCTCGTGCAGGGCGCGCGACCCAAGCCGGGCGGGCAGATCGTTTCGGGGGGCTACATTCTGTTCAGCGCCGACGGCTTCGATGTGCGGGTCACTTGGCTGCAGATCATCATCGTCGTGGTGACGGTGGCCTTGATGGCGGGTTTCACCTGGCTGATCGCCTCGACGTCGCTCGGCCGCCAGCAGCGCGCCTGCGAACAGGACATGAAGATGGCCTCGCTGCTGGGCGTGGACGTCGATCGCACCATCTCGCTCACCTTCGTGATGGGCGCCGCGCTGGCCGCCGTCGCCGGCATGCTGTTCCTGATGTATTACGGCGTCATCGACTTCTTCATCGGCTTCCTCGCCGGCATCAAGGCCTTCACCGCCGCCGTGCTGGGCGGCATCGGTTCGCTGCCCGGTGCCATGTTGGGCGGTCTGATGATCGGCCTGATCGAGGTTTTTTGGGCCGGCTACTTCTCCAGCGAGTACAAGGACGTCGCCGTGTTCGCCATCCTCGTGCTGGTGTTGATCTTCCGGCCGTCCGGACTGCTCGGCAAACCGGAGATCGAGAAGGTCTGAAACGATGGGTCCGCGCCTGCCCTCGATGTTGAAGGACGCCGGCCTGACCGCGTTCGTGGCAGCCGCACTCGGCATCTTCGTTGTGGGCTTCCGCACGGTCGATGTCGGATCCCGCACCGGGCTGAGCTTCGACTACCAGTTCGGCGATCTTGCCATCGCTATCGTGACGATCTTCCTGGGGCGTCTCGGCCTGTCGCTGGCGTCGGCCGGCTTGCGTTGGCCCGCTCTCGTGCTGGGCATTGCGATGGGGGCAGTCGGCGTCGTGCCGATGACACTGCCGTCTACCTTCCTCCATTGGTTCGTTGTCCTGGGCGGCGTGCTGATCATCGTGCGCGCGATATGGCCGACGGCGAGCGAGGCGATTGGCGCCGCCCGCAAGTCGCCCGTCGGCGTGATGCTCAGCCGCGCCGGCTCGAAATGGTTCGGCTGGTTGCTGCTGGCGGGAGCGGTCCTGCTGCCGTTCACGCCTTTTGCCGACCAGAAGACGATGGATCTCAGCGTGCTGATCCTGACCTACGTCATGCTGGGCTGGGGCCTCAACATCGTGGTCGGTCTCGCGGGCCTTCTCGACCTGGGCTACGTGGCCTTCTATGCGGTCGGCGCCTACACCTATGCGCTGCTGAGCACGACGCAGGGGCTGGGCTTCTGGACTGTGCTGCCGCTCGCCGGGATGATGGCTGCCACCTTCGGCCTTCTGCTCGGCTTCCCGGTCCTGCGGCTACGCGGCGACTATCTCGCAATCGTGACGCTGGGCTTCGGCGAGATCATTCGCCTGGTGCTGCTGAACTGGTTCGACCTCACCAACGGGCCGGCGGGGATCGGCTCGATCCCGGGGCCGACATTGTTCGGCGCAGTGTTCTCCGAAACACCGCCGCCGGGGCAGAGAACCTTCTCCGAGATGTTCGGCGTGCCGTTCAACGGCACCCATCGACTCATCTACCTTTACTACATCATCCTGGTCCTCGCGTTGATCACCAACCTGTTCACGCAGCGCATGCGGCGCCTGCCGGTCGGCCGCGCCTGGGAGGCGCTGCGCGAGGACGAGACGGCCTGCCAGGCGCTCGGCATCAATCCGACCAACACCAAGCTCACCGCCTTTGCCATCGGCGCCATGTTCGCGGGCTTTGCCGGGTCGTTCTTCGCAGCCAAGCAGCGCTTCATCAGTCCCGAGAGTTTCGTCTTCATCGAATCGGCGATCATCCTCGCCATCGTCGTGCTGGGCGGCATGGGCAGCCAGATCGGGGTCGTGCTGGCCTCGGTGCTGCTGATCGGCCTGCCGGAATGGTTCCGCGATCTCGGCAACTACCGCATGCTGGCCTTTGGCCTCGCCATGGTCCTGATCATGGTGTTCCGCCCGCGCGGCCTCATTGCGCACCGTGAGCCGTCGGTGCGGCTGCATCCCGTCCGGCCAGGAGGGACGGGATGACTGCAGAGCCGCTGATCGAGGTCGAGCATCTCACCATGCGCTTCGGCGGGTTGGTGGCGGTCGACGACGTCTCGTTTGCCGCCCGGCCGCGCGAGATCACGGCGATCATCGGACCCAACGGCGCGGGCAAGACGACGGTGTTCAACTGCATCACCGGTTTCTACAAGCCGACGATCGGCCGCCTCACCCTGCGCGGCGGCGAGCAGGCATATCTGCTGGAGCGCATGCTGGGCCACGAGATCGGCCAACGTGCGAGGGTCGCGCGGACCTTCCAGAACATCCGGCTGTTTCCCGGCATGACCGTGCTGGAGAACCTGCTGGTCGCCCAGCACAACAAGCTGATGCTGGCGTCGGGCTACAGCGTGTTCGGCCTATTGGGCTTGAAGCGCTTCCGTCTGGCCGAGCAAGCCGCGATCGAGTTGGCGCGCGGCTGGCTCGATCGCATCGGGTTGGTCGTCGATGCCGACCGGCCGGCCGGCGAGTTGCCCTATGGTGCCCAGCGGCGACTGGAGATCGCCCGCGCCATGTGCACCGGACCTCGGCTGCTGTGCCTCGACGAGCCAGCGGCCGGCCTCAATCCGCGCGAGTCGGCTGAGCTCAACCAGCTCCTGGTCTCGATCCGCGAGCGCGACGAGGTCGGCGTGCTGCTGATCGAGCACGACATGAGCGTGGTCATGAACATCTCGAACCACGTCGTCGTCCTCGATTATGGCCGCAAGATCGCCGAGGGATCTCCGGCCGAGGTGCAGCGCGATCCGGCGGTGATCCGCGCCTATCTCGGCACCGACGAGGATGCGTTGGATGCTTGAGGTGAAGGGAGTTGTCACTTTCTACGGCGCCATCCAGGCGCTGCACGGCGTCGATGTCGACGTCGCCCGGGGAGAAATCGTCGCCCTGATCGGCGCCAATGGTGCCGGCAAGTCGACCTTGCTGATGACGATCTGCGGCAACCCGCGCGCGCGTGGTGGCTCGATCGCCCTGGACGGCGAGGACATCACCCATTTGCCGACCCATGAGATCGTTCGGCGTGGCGTGGCGCAGGTGCCGGAAGGCCGCCGCATCTTTGCGCGCATGAGCGTGTTCGAGAATCTGCAGATGGGCGCCACTTTGGCCGATCCCGCGTATTTCCAGCACGATCTCGACCGGGTGTTCGCGATGTTCCCCAGGCTTGCCGAGCGGCGCGATCAGCGCGGCGGCACGCTGTCGGGCGGCGAGCAGCAGATGCTGGCGATCGGCCGCGCCCTGATGAGCCGGCCGCGGCTGCTGCTGCTCGACGAGCCGTCGCTGGGTCTTGCCCCCCTGATCGTCAAGCAGATCTTCGAGGCGGTCGGGCGGATCGCGCACGAGGAGGGGGTGACGATCTTCCTCGTCGAGCAGAACGCCTTCCACGCGCTTCGGCTCGCCGATCGCGGCTATGTTCTGGTCAACGGCACGGTGCGCCTGAGCGGCACCGGCAAGGAGCTGCTGGCCAACGCCGACGTCCGGGCCGCCTATCTCGAGGGCGGCCGGGCATGAGCCCGCTCGACACCTTCATGTTCGACTGGTTCGGCGACACGCTGCTCAACGTGGTCCTGTTCAACCTGGTGCTGTTCTGGCCTGCTTCCTTCGCGACCGGCCAGGGCATAGCCAGCACCTGGCGCCACTGGGTCAAGATTGTCTTCTACACGGGGCTTCTTTCGGCCACGTTGCGCTTTCTCGACTATGCGCTGGGCGGCGGGGAATTGTGGTCGCCAGGAGGCTTTTTGCTCGGTTGGGCGCTGCAGCTTGCCATGGGCGTCTTTGCCTACCGGCTGACCCGGGCGCGCCAGATGACCCGGCAATATCCATGGCTCTACCGACGCAAAGGCTTGTTGAGTTGGGAGGAGCGGCACTAATCTAACCGCCTTGCTCCACCGTGGTGGAGGGGGTCAACGAGGGAGACTTGCATGAGAATTACCTACGGCACGCTCGCTGCCGCAGCCGTCGCTTTGATGGCCACGCCGGCGTTCGCGCAACTCAAGATCGGCTCGGCCGGCCCGATGACCGGCCAGTACGCGGCGTTCGGCGAGCAGCTGAAGCGCGGCGCCACCATGGCGGTGGAAGAGATCAACGCCGCCGGCGGCGTGAACGGCCAGAAGCTCCAATTGATCATCGGCGACGATGCCTGTGATCCCAAGCAGGCGACGGCCGTGGCCAACAAGATGGTGTCGGACAAAGTTGCGTTCGTGGCCGGACATTTCTGCTCGGGCTCGTCGATCCCGGCTTCGGACATCTACAAGGAAGCCAAGATCCTGCAGATCACGCCGGCCTCGACCAATCCCAAGCTTACCGACGACGCGGCGGCCAAGGGTAACACCACTGTGTTCCGCACCTGCGGTCGTGACGACGTGCAGGGCGCGACGGTTGGTTCCTACATCCTGAAGTTCCACAAGGGTGCCAAGGTCGCGATCCTTCAGGACAAGTCGCCCTACGGCAAGGGCGTGGCCGACGAGACCAAGAAGGCCCTGAACGCGGGCGGCCTGCGCGAGGTCATGTATGAGGCCTACAACGACACCGACAAGGACTTCACCGCGCTGATCAACAAGATGAAGCAGGCGAAGATCGACATCATCGTGCTCGGCGGCTACCACACTGCCGGCGCGCTGATCATCAAGCAGGCCCGCGAGCAGGGCCTTGGCGCGCAGATGGTCGGCTTCGACTCGCTGGAGACCGCCGAGTTCGCCCAGCTGGGCGGCGCGGCCACCAACGGCGTGCTGATGTCGTTCCCACCCAAGGCCGAGGACGACCCCAAGAATGCGGCACTCGTGAAGAAGTTCCGCGACGCCAAGTACAATCCCGAAGGCTACACGCTGTTCAGCTACGCCGCGGTCAAGGTGTGGGCCGACGCGGTCGCCAAGGCCAAGTCGACCGACGCGGCCGCCGTCGCCGCGGCGCTGCGCGCCAACAAGTACGACTCGGCCGTCGGGCCGCTCGCCTTCGACAAGAAGGGCGACATCCTGAATCCGGTCTACGACATCTACGTTTGGAAGGACGGCAAGTCGTTCCAGACGGTCAAGTAGGCTTCATTTGCTTGCGGAAGAGGCCCGGTTTTTGCCGGGCCTTTTTCTTTGCGATCAGTGTCTTGTAGGCCGCTTCCCACGATTTTGGGGGACCGTGACATCTCAGCCCCGGATATGGTATCCCCAAACTCAACAGCTAGAGGGGATCACACGGCGAGATGGCGGGGGCCACCATCGCGGTCGCGTCGGATCATGCCGGCTTCGACCTCAAGGAAATTCTCAAGCGTGACCTGCAAGACGCGGGTCACGACGTGCTCGATCTTGGCACCAATTCCACGGCTTCGGTCGATTATCCCGATTTTGGCAGGGCAGTGGCCGACGCCATTGCCTCGGGCAAGGCCGCGCGCGGCGTGCTGGTTTGCGGCACAGGCATCGGCATCTCGATCGCCGCCAATCGCAACCCCAAAGTGCGCGCCGCCGTTGTCCACGATGTGACTTCGGCGCGCCTGTCGCGCGAGCATAACGACGCCAATGTCGTGGCTTTCGGCCAGCGCCTGATCGGATTTGAGACGGCGCGCGAGGCGCTGAAGACCTTCCTCAGCGCCAAATTCGAAGGCGGCCGGCACGCGGGCCGCGTCGCCAAGCTTTCGTGAGGCCGAAGAGATGAGCCAAGCCGCCGCCAGGATACAAGACGGACCGTTGCCGATGTTCACGCAAAGCCTCGCCGAGGCCGATCCCGCGGTTTCCGCCGCCGTGCGGGGCGAACTGGCACGCCAGCGCGAGCAGATCGAGCTGATCGCCTCGGAGAACATCGTCTCGCGCGCCGTCCTCGAGGCGGCGGGATCGGTGCTCACCAACAAATATGCCGAGGGCTATCCCGGCCGGCGCTACTACGGCGGCTGCGAGGAGGTCGACAAGGCCGAGCAGCTCGCCATCGAGCGCGCCTGCAAGCTGTTCAACTGCTCCTTCGCCAACGTACAGCCGCACTCCGGCGCGCAGGCGAACCAGGCGGTGTTCATGGCGCTGCTCAAGCCCGGCGATACCTTTCTCGGCATGGCGCTCGACCAGGGCGGCCATCTCACGCATGGCTCGCCTGCCAACCAGTCGGGCAAGTGGTTCAAGGTCGTGTCCTACGGTGTGAAACCCGACAGCCACCTGATCGACTACGAGCAGATGGAAGCCGTGGCGCGCCGCGAGAAGCCCAAGCTCATCCTGGCCGGCGCCTCGGCCTACTCGCGCCAGATCGACTGGGCGCGCTTTCGCAAGGTCGCCGACGAGATCGGCGCCTATTTCATGGTCGACATGGCGCACTATGCCGGCTTGGTCGCGGCCGGTGTCTATCCGAGCCCGCTGCCGCACGCCCATGTCGTGACCACGACGACGCACAAGACGCTGCGCGGTCCGCGCGGCGGCATGGTGCTGTCGAACGACGCCGAGATCGGCAAGAAGATCAACTCGGCGGTGTTCCCTGGCCTGCAGGGCGGGCCGTTGATGCACATCATCGCGGCCAAGGCGGTGGCCTTCGGCGAGGCGCTGCGGCCGGACTTCAAGGTCTACGCCCAGAACGTGATCGACAATGCCCGCGCACTTGCGTCGGTGCTGACCGAGCGCGGGCTCGCGATCGTCTCGGGCGGCACCGACAGTCACGTCATGCTGGTCGATCTGCGCCCCAAGAGGGCGACCGGCGTGGCGGCCGAGAAGGTGCTCGACCGCGCCGGCATCACGGTCAACAAGAACAGCATTCCGGGCGACCCGGAGAAGTACACGATCACCTCGGGCGTGCGGCTGGGATCGCCGGCCGGCACGACGCGCGGCTTCGGCACGGCCGAGTTCCGCCAGATCGGCCATCTGTTCGCCGACGTGCTCGATGGTATCGCCAAGAATGGCCCGGACGGCGACGCCCAGGTCGAGGCCGAGGTGCGTGGCAAGGTGCGCGCGCTGTGTGCCCGCTTTCCAATCTACCGCGACTGAAATAGCGCCAAGACAAAACAGGGGGACGAGATGCGCTGTCCATTCTGCGGTCACGAGGACACCCAAGTTAAGGACTCGCGACCGACTGACGACAATTCGGCAATTCGCCGGCGGCGCTACTGCCCGTCCTGCGGATCGCGCTTCACCACCTTCGAGCGCGTGCAATTGCGCGAGCTGACGGTAATCAAGAAGAACGGCCAGCGTGTGCAGTTCGACCGCGACAAGCTCGCGCGCTCGATCTCGGTGGCCTGCCGCAAGCGACCGGTCGATCCCGAGCGGGTCGAGCGCGTGGTCAACGGCATCGTGCGCCGCCTGGAAAGTTCCGGCGAAAGCGAGATCCCCTCGACGCAGATAGGCGAACTGGTGATGGACGCGTTGCGCGCCCTTGATCCGGTGGCCTATGTGCGGTTCGCCTCGGTCTATCGCAATTTCCGCGAGGCCAAGGACTTCGAGGAGTTCATCTCCGACCTCGCCGAGACCAACCTCAAGGACTGAGGCGATGATGCGCGCAGCGCTCGCGCTGGCGCGCCGATCGCTCGGGCGCACCTGGCCCAATCCGGCCGTCGGCTGCGTGATCGTGCGCGATGGCCAAGTGGTCGCCCGCGGCCGCACCCGGGATGGCGGTCGCCCGCACGCCGAGGCAGATGCACTCGCACAGGCCGGCGAGGCTGCCCGCGGCGCCACGGTGTACGTCACGCTCGAGCCCTGTTCGCATCACGGCAAGTCGCCGCCCTGTGCGGACGCGCTCATAAGAGCGGGCGTGGCGCGTGTCGTCTCCGCGATGGAAGATCCCTATCCCGAGGTCAACGGTCGTGGCCATGCCCGGCTCAAGGCGGCAGGGATCGTGGTCGAGGTGGGCGAGGGCGCCAAGGAGGCGGCCGAGATCAACGCCGGCTTCCTGCTGCATGTTCGCGAAGGCCGGCCGCTCTTTCATCTCAAGCTGGCAACCTCGCTCGATGGTCGAATCGCGACGGCATCGGGCGAGAGCAAATGGATTACCGGAGAAGCCGCGCGCGCTGACGGCCATCGATTGCGCGCCACGCATGACGCCGTGCTGGTCGGGGTGGGCACGGTGGGCGCCGACGATCCCGATCTCACCTGCCGGCTGCCGGGACTCGGCGCCCATTCGCCGTTGCGCGTAATCCTCGATTCCAAGGCGCGTCTGACGCCGACGTCGAAGCTCGCGCAGACGGCGCGCATCACGCCCGTGTGGCTGCTCTGCACTCCGGCGGCAGCGACGGCGCCACGACAGGCGTTGAGCTCGTTGGGTGTCGAGGTCGTGGAAGTCGCCTGCGGTCCCGACGGTCGCGTCGACGCCGCAGCCGCTGCCCGCGAACTCGGCAGCCGGGGGCTTACGCGTGTGCTGGTCGAAGGTGGCGGCGAAATTGCATCGGCGTTCCTGAAGGCGGACCTGGTCGATCGCGTAAGTTCCTATCGCGCGGGTCTGGCGCTCGGCGCTGATAGCCGCTCTGCGGTTGGACCTTTGGGTATCGAAAAGCTCGATTTCGCGCCCCGGTTCAGGCTGGTGTCGAGCCGGGTTGCGGGCGGAGACACGCTGGAAACCTGGCGGCGGCGGACTTAAGTAGAATTATGTTCACAGGCATCGTCACGGATATCGGCGAGATCGCATCGGTGAGCCCCGGGGGGCAGGCGGGTGACCGCCGCTTCGTGGTGCGCACCAAGCATGACCTCAAGCCGATCGCCATCGGGGCCTCGGTCGCCCATTCCGGCTGCTGCCTGACTGTGATCGAGAAGGGTGCCGACTGGTTCGCCGTCGAAGCCTCGGGCGAGACGCTCGACAAGACCCACCTCGGCGACTGGCAGGCCGGGACACGCATCAACCTCGAATTGTCCCTGAAGCTTGGCGACGAACTGGGTGGCCACCTGGTCTACGGCCATGTCGACGGTGTGGGCAAAATTGCCTCGATGACGCCGAAGGGCGGCAGCGTACGGTTCGTTTTCGAGGCGCCGGGCGAGCTGGCGCGCTTCGTCGCGGCCAAGGGTTCGGTCGCCATCGACGGCATCTCTCTTACGGTCAACGAGGTAACCGGCAACCGCTTCGGCGTGAACATCATTTCACATACCCAGGCGGTAACGACCCTCGGGCAGGCCAAAGTCGGCCAGCGGGTCAACCTTGAGGTCGATATGCTCGCGCGTTACGTTGCACGACTGTTGGAGTACCCAAAATCATGAGCGCGCTCGAAAAGGACGCCTGGCGGGTCACCTTCTCTGAAGTGAAGGCGGCGGCCGAGGATATCATCGAGGAAGCCCGCAAGGGCCGGATGTTCATCCTCGTCGATGACGAGGATCGCGAGAACGAGGGCGACCTGGTGATCCCGGCCCAATGGGCGACGCCCGAGGCCATCAACTTCATGGCCAAGCACGCCCGTGGCCTGATTTGCCTGGCGCTGACCCGCGACCGGGTCGAGCAGCTTGGCCTCTCGCTGATGGCGCAGAACAACGGCACCCGGCACCAGACCGCATTCACCGTCTCGATCGAGGCTCGTGAGGGCGTGACCACGGGCATCTCGGCGGCCGATCGTGCGCGCACCGTCTCCGTGGCGATCGATCCGTCGTGCGGCCCGCAGGATATCGTCACGCCTGGCCACGTCTTCCCGCTGGTGGCGCGCGACGGCGGCGTGCTGGAGCGTACCGGCCACACCGAGGCCGCCGTCGACCTCGCGCGGCTCGCCGGCATGACCCCCGCCGGCGTGGTCTGCGAGATCATGAACGACGACGGCACCATGGCCCGCCGCAACGATCTCATCACCTTCGCCCAGCGGCATGGGCTGAAGATTGGCACCATCTCCGACCTGATCGCCTATCGCCGGCGCTACGACTCGATCGTCAAGCGCTTGAGCGAAAGCACTTTCACCAGCGCCTACGGCGGCGGCTTCCGCTGCGTCATCTACGTGAACAAAGTGACGATGGCGCAGCACATCGCGCTGGTGAAGGGCGATCCGGCGGCGGGCGGACCGGTCATGGTGCGCATGCATGCCGTCAACATCTTCAACGATGCGCTGGGCGAGCGGAACCACGGCCGCGGCGGCGAGATCGAGGCGTCGATGCGCGCGATCGCCAAGGAAGGCAGGGGCGTGATCGTGCTGATTCGAGAGCCGCTCACCGTCATGCTGTCCGAGCAGCGCCGCCGCAGCGGCGAACCAATCCAGCCGGCGGGCGGCGAGCTGCGCGACTACGGCGTCGGAGCCCAGATCCTGATCGACCTCGGGGTCAAGGAAATGGTGCTGCTGACCAACAGCACCAAGAGCGTGGTCGGCCTCGAGGGCTTCGGCCTCAAGATTGTCGGCCAGATGCCGGTACCTGGCCGCACGGCGCCCTGATCATGTCGACGCGGACGGAAACCCCGACGACGCGGCCCGCGGTCGACGGCGTCAGGGGCGCGCGCATCCTGATCGTGGAGTCGCGCTTCTATTCCGATATCGCCGACGAGCTGATCGCCGGAGCCGAGCGCGAGATCAAGAAGAATGGCGCCCTCTCCGAGCGCGTCGTCGTGCCGGGTGCTTTCGAGATCCCGGGCGCCATCGCACTGGCGGCGGGCCGCTATGACGGCTTCGTGGCGCTGGGCTGCGTTATCCGCGGCGAGACCACGCACTATGACTATGTCTGCGGCGAGAGCGCGCGCGGACTGATGGATCTTTCCGTCCACAGGAAGCTCGCCGTCGGCTACGGCATCGTCACCGTCGATACCGCCGAGCAGGCCTGGGCGCGCGCCGCCACCGACCGCGGCGACAAGGGTGGCGACGCCGCGCACGCCTGCCTCGCCATGGTGGCGCTCGGGCGTCGCTGGCGAAATTCGTGAGCGAGCAATCGACTCCGAAGCCCACACCAAGCCGTCGTCAGGCCGCTCGGCTGGCGGCAGTGCAGGCGCTCTATCAGTGGCAGGAAGGCCAGCACGGTCCGGCCGAAATCGTCGAGCAGTTCCTGAACGTGCGGACCGGCGAGGCGGGCGAGGGCGGCATGCGGCGCGATGCCGACCGGCCGCTCTTCAAGGACGTCGTCGAAGGCACCGCCCAGAACAAGGAAGAGCTCGAGCAGATCGTGTCGGCGGCGCTGGCCGAGGACTGGAACTGGGCACGTGTCGATCGTCTGGTGCGCGCCATCCTGCTGGCTGGCGCCTACGAACTCGTGCACCGCCGCGATGTCCCGCCACGCGTGGCCATCAATGAATATGTCGAGATCGCCCACGCCTTTTACGACCAGGGCGAACCCAATTTCGTCAATTCGGTGCTCGACCGCGTGGCGCGCCAGGTGCGTCCGGCCGAACTCGTGAAGTAGCCCGCATGGTGCGCGGCCGGCGGATCGGTGAGTTCGAGCTGATCGCGCGATATTTCGCGCCGCTTGCCCGCGACTTCAAGGGCGCCGCCGGCCTGCAAAGCGACAATGCCTACCTGACTGTGGATGCCCGGCACGATCTCGCGGTAAAGACCGACACGATCGTGGCCGGCGTGCATTTTTTATCTGACGAGAAACCCGAACTCGTGGCGGCCAAGGCGCTGCGCGTTTGTCTGTCCGATCTCGCCGCAGGTGGCGCCGTGCCCTTCGTCTATCAACTGTCGCTGTCTCTTGCGAAAGGCTGGAAGGAGAGCTGGGTCGCAGGGTTTGCCCGAGGTCTCGCCGCCGACCAGCGCCGCTACGGCATCGTCCTGTCGGGCGGCGACACGGTGGTCTCGCCGGGTCCGCTCACGGTCACCATCACCGCGATCGGCAAGGTCGCCCGCGGCAAGGGACTGGGACGCGGCAGTGCACACGCCGGCGACGAGCTATGGGTGAGCGGCACGATTGGCGATGGCGCGCTCGGCCTTCTGGCGTCGCGCGGTCGGTTGAAGAGCGCCGCCTTGGAAGACCGCTATCGTCGGCCGCAGCCACGCACGACCTTCGGCCCGCGCCTCGTCGGCATCGCAAATGCCACGGCCGATGTCTCCGACGGGCTGCTGGCCGATGTCGGCCACATCGCTGCCGCGTCGCGTCTTGCCGCGCACATCGAGCGCGATCGCGTGCCGCTTTCCGTCGCCGCCCGGCGGGTGGTGACGAGCGACCCATCGCTGTGGGCCAACGTGCTGGGCGGTGGCGACGACTATGAACTTGTAGTCGCCGTGTCGCCGCACAAGCGTGCGGCGTTGTTGGCTGCCGCCCGCGCTGCCCGTGTAAAGGCAACGGCGATCGGTTGCTTCACATCCGGGCAGGGCGTGCGCCTCACCGTGACCGGTCGGACGATTCGCGCACCCCGAATGGGATACGTTCACTTCTAGATTCATAGCTGCACTGCAAACGACGCCTTTGGCAGCCTGCCTATTCGCTTGGGCGCACGGAGGCGGACGATTAGAGTGCCGGCCCAATGGACGGCTCGATCAAAGTGGAGGAAGCGCAGGCGGTATCCGGCGGCATGCCGCGCCGCTCGCTGCGCAACATCGCCCTGCTCGCGATCTGCCAGGCGCTGACGCAAAGCAGCAACACGCTGATGTTTGCCTCCTCGGCGCTGGCGGTCCTCACCATCGTTTCGCCCGACATGCGCATGTGGGCCAACACGCCCGTCACCATGCAGCATGTCGGCGTTATGCTGTCGGTTTTTCCTGCCTCGATGCTGATGATGCGGCGCGGCCGCCGCTTCGGATTTCGCACAGGTTCGCTGATGGGCGTGGCGGGCGCCTCGTGCGCCGCGCTGGGCCTCGGCCTCGGCAGCTTCCTGGTGATGTGTCTGGGCGGTCTGATGCTGGGCTTCGCTATCGCCAGCATGCAGCTCTACCGCTTCGCCGCCGTCGAGCTGGCGCCCGGCCCGTATCGCGCCCAGGCGATCTCCTATGTCACGGCGGGCGGCGTGCTGGCGGGTGTCATCGGTCCGGCTCTCGCTCGCTATACGCCGGATCTCTGGCTGCCGACCTTCCAGGCGAGCTTCGTCGCGGTGATCGTCGTCCACATCATCGTGTTCTTCGTCCTGAGCTTCATAGAGTTTCCAAGGGTGAAGCCGGAGGATGCCGCCGGCCCACAACGCTCGCTGCGAGAGATCGTCACCCAGCCGGCCTACATGGTGGCTTGCGCCGGAGCGATGATCGCCTTCGGCGTGATGTCCTTCGTCATGGCCGCCTCGCCGCTCGCCATCGTGCAATGCGGCCTCGACAAGACCGAGGCGCCGGTCACCATTTTCGTGCATGTCATGGGCATGTTCGTGCCGGCCTTCTTCACCGGCCAGCTGATCGCCCGCTACGGCATTTTCAACATCATGACGGCAGGCATTGCACTGCTGATCGGCGGTGTCGCCGTCGCCCTCATGGGCATCACCGAATGGCACTTCCGTATCGCGCTTGGCCTGAACGGGGTCGGCTGGAATTTCATGTTTGTCGGCGCCACGACCTTGCTCACCACCACCTACCGGCCGGCGGAGCGCGGCAAGGCACAGGCCTTCAACGACTTCATGGTGTTCGGCACCACGGCGACGGCGAGCCTCATGGCCTCCGTGGTGCTCGAGCTGAAGGGCTGGGCGGTCCTGAACTATGTGGCGTTCGTCCTGGTCTGCGTGGCGCTCCTGGTGATCGGCCTCTATCGCCTGAGGCCGTCGGGGCGCGCGTAGGTTGCGGTCCTTGTAGCTCCAAGTCTTTGAGGCGATGGGTCTTTTCCCATCGGCGAGTTGCGGAGAGGGGGGCGTTCTGTCATTTTCCGCCCGCCTCGCGCCGGGGGAGATCTTCATCTCGGTCTGCGACAGGCTGGAAAATGCTGCAGAAACAATAGGTTATCCACTATGTCTTCCGTTCTTTGGGCCGTCATGGGCTGCGGCGTAATTGCCGTGCTTTATGGCGTCATCACCGCCTCGCGCGTCATGGCCGCCGATGCCGGTACACCGCGCATGCAAGAGATCGCTCAGGCCATCCAGGAAGGCGCGGGCGCCTATCTGCGCCGCCAGTACACGACGATCGCAATCGTCGGCGTCGTCGTCCTCATCGTGCTCGCCGTCCTCCTCGGCAAGTTCGCCGCCGGCGGCTTCCTGATCGGAGCGGTGCTGTCGGGCGCCGTGGGTTTCATCGGCATGAACGTCTCGGTGCGGGCCAATGTGCGCACGGCCGTCGCGGCGCAGAAGAGCCTCGCCCAGGGCCTCGATCTCGCATTCAAGGCAGGCGCGGTCACCGGCATGCTGGTGGCGGGCCTCGCGCTCCTCGGCGTTGCCGGCTACTACGCCTTCCTGCTCAAGATCGGCGTCGCCGGCGGCAGCCGCGACATGATCGACGCGCTGGTTTCGCTGGGCTTCGGCGCCTCGCTGATCTCGATCTTCGCCCGTCTCGGCGGCGGCATCTTCACCAAGGGTGCCGACGTCGGCGGAGACATGGTCGGCAAGGTCGAAGCCGGCATCCCGGAAGATGATCCGCGCAATCCCGCCACCATCGCCGACAACGTCGGCGACAATGTCGGCGACTGCGCCGGCATGGCCGCCGACCTGTTCGAGACCTACGCGGTGACGACCGTCGCCACGATGGTGCTGGCCTCGATCTTCTTCGCCGGCAGCCCGACGCTGGCGAACCTGATGATGTTTCCGCTTGTTATCGGCGGTGCCTGCATCATCACCTCGATCATCGGCACCTACTTCGTCCGGCTGGGCTCGAACGGCAACATCATGTGGGCGATGTACAAGGGCGTGATCGTGGCCGCCGTGCTGTCGATCCCGGCCATCTGGTTTGCCACCGACCGTCTGATCGGCATGGCGACGGTGCTGAAAGTAGGCGACCATTCCTTCACCGGCATGTCGCTGTTCTGGTGCTCGCTTGTAGGCTTGGCCATCACCGGTCTGATCGTGTGGATCACCGAGTACTACACCGGCACAGACTACCGCCCGGTCAAGGCGGTGGCCCAGGCCTCCGTCACCGGCCACGGCACCAATGTCATCGCCGGTCTTGCAATGTCGATGGAAGCCACCGCGCTGCCGGCCCTGCTGATCTGCGCCGGCATCGTGATCTGCTACGTGCTGGCCGGTCTGTTCGGCATCGCCATTGCCACGACCGCCATGCTGGCGCTCGCCGGCATGGTGGTCGCGCTCGACGCCTACGGCCCGGTTACCGACAATGCCGGCGGCATCGCCGAAATGGCGGGCCTGCCCAAGGAAGTGCGCAAGAACACCGACGCGCTCGACGCCGTCGGCAACACCACCAAGGCGGTGACCAAGGGCTACGCCATTGCCTCGGCCGGCCTTGGTGCGCTGGTGCTGTTCGCAGCCTACACCTCGGACCTCGCGTACTTCATCGCCCAGGGCAAACTGGGCGTGAAGGCGGTGAGCTTCTCGCTGGAGAATCCGTACGTCGTGGTGGGCCTGCTGATCGGCGGCGGCCTGCCGTACCTGTTCGGCGGCATGTCCATGCTGGCCGTCGGCCGGGCCGCCCAGTCGGTGGTCGAGGAGGTTCGCCGCCAGTTCAAGGAGAAGCCCGGCATCATGGCCGGGACGGATCGTCCGGACTACGGCCGCGCCGTCGACATGCTCACCAAGGCCGCGATCAAGGAGATGATGATCCCCTCGCTGCTGCCGGTGCTGTCGCCGATCGTGCTGTTCTTCGTGATCTCGGCAATCGCCGGACGCGCCGACGCCTTTGCCGCGGTCGGCGCCATGCTGCTCGGCGTCATCGTCACCGGAATCTACGTCGCCATCTCGATGACGGCGGGTGGCGGTGCCTGGGACAACGCCAAGAAGTACATCGAGGAAGGCCATTTCGGCGGCAAGGGATCGGATGCCCACAAGGCGGCGGTGACCGGCGACACCGTGGGCGACCCGTACAAGGACACCGCAGGCCCCGCCGTGAACCCGATGATCAAGATCACCAACATCGTGGCCCTGCTGCTGCTCGCCGTGCTCGCGCACTGAAGCGGCGGCAATCGCCAACGGAAAAGCCCCGGTCGCAGGACCGGGGCTTTTTCTTTGCGATCGAGGCTACAGCGCGATGACTTTTACTTCAGCCGTCGGCCCGGCTCGCGCGGCTATGGCGCGATTCGAGTGAAAGTCATCGCGCTTTAGATGCCGCCACCGGTGGGCGCACCCGGATTGGCGTCCTGACGCGGCCCGCTGAAGCGGCCCACGTTGCCCATGATCTGCTCGAGCACGGTCAACTGCTTGCCGGCGGTAGGTGTGATGCGCGAGACCATGTCGATGTCCTTGGCGTCCTTCAGGTCGTAGCTCTTGATGGTCTGCAAGCGGCCGGTCTCGTTGAACTGAAGCTGCATCACGTTCTGGGCAACGATGGCCGGCTTGAAGAAGGCGTAGTACTCCTGCTTCTGACTGACGTAGTACCAAACATTCGGATTGAACGTGGCGACCGACGACGGCGAGCCGATCAGGCGGATGACGTCTTCGCGGCTTTGCGCGCCGATCTCGAGTTTCTCAATCGAACCCGGCGTCGCCGCAAAACCGCGCAGGTCGATGATCGAGTCGCAGCCCGCAAGTACCAGCGGGGCCAAGACGGCGCCTACAAGGATAAGCGGGACGGTGCGACGCATGGACGGCTTCTTGGGTTCCGGGGAAAGAGGGTGCACAAGATGTCGCGGTGCAGGCTTGGGGTCAACCGAAGCTAATTGTCGCTGAAGCTATAGTCCGTCCGGCTGAGGCGCGTAAACGCGCCGCGGTCGGCCGCACGGACTATGCCGTTGAAGGAATTGCTTCGTACGTCGCGTTTCCGGTCAAATGGAACCTGCTCCGCGGTTCCAATTGACCGGAAGCCGCATTAGGGAGAGCGCGTGTTCCGACGCAAGAAACCTGAAGCCGAGTTCGCCGCCGCTGTCTATGCTCGTACGGCCGAACAGGCGCGGGCACCGGAACTGTTCGAGGCCCGCGGCATTCCCGACACGCTCGACGGGCGGTTCGATTCGCTGGCCCTGCACGCGGCTCTCGTGATCGACCGACTGCGCCGCGAGCCGGACGGCGAGGAACTGGCGCAGGCGTTCTTCGACGCCATGTTTCGCCATCTTGATCTGGCCTTGCGCGAAATCGGCGTGCAGGATCTCGGTGTCGGGCGGCGCATCAAGATCATGGCGGAAGGGCTGCATGGCCGGGCGCTGGCCTACCGTGAAACCCTGGCCGGCGGGGCGACGCCCCTCGACGAGGTCTTGCGCCGCAACGCTTATGGCGGTAGTCCGCCTGCCGCCGAGGCTGTGGCACGGCTTGAAGCCCATGTCCGCCAATATGCCCATCACCTGGCTCTGGCGTCGCGCCATGACCTGCTGAAGTAAACTGTCCGGAACCGTACTGAGATGTCCCAATCGACCGACAAGTCCCTGAAATCCGAGATCGAACGACTGGTCGATCTGGACCGCATGGGCAATCGCGGCGCAGCGCTGGATATCGTCGCCAGCGACGCCGAGCGGGCGGCGCTTGCCAAGCGCTTCGGGTTTCTCGGCCTGCCGGTATTTTCAGCCCGTGTGACGCTGGATCTCAGGCCCGGCAGGCAAGTCGTGGTCGAGGGCCGCTTGCGCGGGAAAGTCATCCAGGCCTGCATTTTGACCCTCGATCCGGTGACGCAGGAGCTCGACGACACTTTCCGCATCGTTTTCCAGCAGGATATGGCCGAGGAGCGCGATCCCGAGAGCGGCGAGGCCCTGTTGAGCGCCCAGGCCGATGCGCCGGAGCCCTTGGTGGGAAATATGCTCGATGTCGGCGAAATCGTTGCCGAGCAGCTATCGTTGGCAGCCGACCCCTATCCCAGGCGGCCAGGCGTGAAATTGGAAGACGTGCTTCCCAAGCCCCGCCATAGCGGGCGGCCTGCCCGGAACGAGCAACGGCGGCACCCTTTTGCCGGTCTCGCGGCGCTCAGAGACAAACCGCGCCGCGGACGCTAAATTGTTGCGGCGGTGTAACGTTTTGGCTAGAGAAGTCGGCCCGCCGCGCTGCTAGAGCGCGGCCGCAGCGTTTTTGGGGCAGGCGCCGGTTTTGTGGAACCAGGGGCCGCCCCGTCGTGGAGATCGTTTATGGCAGTTCCCAAGAAGAAGGTTTCGAAGTCGCGCCGCAATATGCGTCGCTCCCATCACGGCATCGCGCCGATGGCCTATATCGAATGCAAGAATTGCGGCGAACTGAAGCGGCCGCATATGGTGTGCTCGCATTGCGGTTACTATCGCGAGGACATGCCGGTCCTGGCCGACAGCGCGTCGGCCGAGAAGTAGCCCGCAGCACGCCGCCGGCAATGCGCTGGCACCCGACAGACGGAGAACCCCGGTGAGCACGGGCAAGGTCGTGCTCGCGCTCGATGGCATGGGCGGCGACCACGCCCCCGAAGTCATCGTCAACGGCGCGGACATCGCGCGCGAACGCTATCCCGGTACGACCTTTCTGCTGTTCGGCGATTCTGCCAAGCTCAAACCTCTGGTCGATCGCCGCAAGGGACTGGCGCAGGCGCTCGAGATCGTGCCGGCCGAGGACGTCGTCACCGGCGACGACAAGCCGAGCTACGCCCTGCGTCGGCGCCGCAAGTCGAGCATGTGGCTGGCCGTTGAAGCCGCAGCCGAGGGCCACGCCGACAGTGTCGTGTCGGCCGGCAACACGGGAGCGCTGCTTGCCATCTCGATGGTTGCCATGCGGATGCTGGAAGGCGCGCATCGTCCGGCGCTTGCCTCGTTCATGCCGACCAGCCGCGGCGAGACGGTGATGCTCGATCTCGGCGCGAATCTCGAATGCGACGCCGATAATCTCGCGGAATTCTCCGTTATGGGCAGCGTCTTCGCCCAGGTTCTGCTCGGCCTCGACCAGCCGAAGGTTGGCCTGCTGAATGTTGGCTCCGAGGAGTTCAAGGGTCACGAGGAGCTGCGTCAGGCCGCGGCATGGCTGCGCCGCGACGGCTCGCCGGTGAACTTTCACGGCTTCGTCGAGGGCAACGATATCGGCACTGGACTGGTCGACGTCATCGTCACCGACGGCTTCACTGGCAACGTCGCGCTGAAGGCGATCGAGGGCACGGCCAAGCTCTATAGCAGCTTCGTGCGCGATGCCTTCCGGACCTCGACCTTTGCCAAGATCGGCTACCTCTTCGCCTCGGGCGCCTTGATCAAGATGCGCAAGCGCGTCGATCCGCGGCGCTACAATGGCGGCGTCTTTCTCGGGCTCGACGGGGTCTGCGTTAAGAGCCATGGTGGCACCGACGAATTGGGCTTCGCCTACGCCATCGGCGTGGCCGTCGACCTCGTTCGCTACGAGTACAAGAATAAGCTGGTCGAAGGGCTGGCCAAGCTGAGCCAGGTCACCTCGGCCGCCGAGGCGCCGTCGGCGGCGCTGCAGGCAACAGGGGGAGCCGAGTGATTCGTTCCGTCGTTCAGGGGTGTGGTGCCTACCTGCCGGAAAAAGTCATTACCAACGCCGACCTGGCCAAGACGATGGACACCTCGGACGAGTGGATCCAGCAGCGTACCGGCATCAAGCAACGTCACATCGCGGCCGACGGCGAGTTCACCTCCCACCTGGCGCTCAAGGCTTCCGAGCGCGCGCTCGCCCATGCCGGCCTGAACGCCGCCGATCTCGACCTCATCGTGCTGGCGACCGCGACCCCGGACGAGACCTTTCCGGCCACCGCTACACGGGTGCAGCAGGCGCTGGGCATGACGCGCGGCGCGGCGTTCGACGTCCAGGCGGTGTGCGCCGGCTTCGTCTATGGCGTGGCGGTCGCCGACAGCATGATCAAGACCGGCCTCGCCTCGACGGCGCTGGTGATCGGCGCCGAGACATTCTCGCGCATCCTCGACTGGGACGACCGCGGCACCTGCGTGCTGTTCGGCGACGGGGCGGGAGCCATCGTGCTCAAGGCCGAGCAGGGCAAGGGAACCTCGGCCGATCGCGGCATTCTCGCCAATGCCCTGCATTCCGACGGCCGCCAGCACGACATCCTCTATGTCGACGGCGGGCCGTCCTCGACCAAGACGACCGGCTTTCTGCGCATGCACGGCAAGGAAGTCTTCAAGCATGCGGTGGTCAACATGGCGGCCGTGGTCGGCGAGGTGCTGGGCAAGGCAGGTCTCCAGCCCCAGGACATCGACTGGCTGGTCCCCCACCAGGCCAACAAGCGGATCATCGACAGCACCGGCCGCAAGCTCGGCATGGCCCCGGAACGGGTGGTAGTGACCGTCGACAAGCATGCCAATACCTCCGCAGCCTCCATCCCGCTGGCCCTGGACAGCGCGGTCAAGGATGGGCGCATCAAAAAGGGCGACCTTTTGCTGCTCGAGGGCATCGGTGGCGGGCTGGCCTGGGGCGCCTCGCTGGTCCGCTGGTGACGGCTCCGCCAGGCCTAAATGATTGAAACAAAACAGTTCGCAACGGAACGAGAACAGACGGCGATTCAAGTCTCGCCTCTATCCTCCTGATATTGACCGCTTTCCATCCTTAGAGTATGGATTAAGTGGGGGAAGGAAGGGTGCCGGATGGAAGGCCGGACTATCACGCGTGCTGATTTGAGCGAGTCGGTGTTCCAGGAAGTGGGACTGTCTCGCAACGAATCCAGCGATCTCGTCGAGACGATTCTCGCCGAGGTCGTTGAGGCATTGGCTCGTGGCGAGTCGGTGAAGATCTCCTCGTTCGGGAGCTTCACGGTCCGCGACAAGGGCCAGCGCGTGGGTCGAAATCCGAAGACCGGGCAGGAGGTACCAATCCTGCCGCGGCGCGTTCTTGTCTTCCGAGCGTCGAACGTCCTGAAGGGTCTAATCAACGGGGCGCCCGGCGAAAGCGTGGTCGAGGGCTAAGAGCCAAGGGTTAAGTACCAGGGGCTAAGAGCCAAGGGGTAATTGGGGAAGTGTGGGGGATGTGTCATGGCCGTATCGGTTCAGACCGTCGAAAGGCGGGTTGAGAAGTCGGCGCAGGCATTTCGCACGATCAGCGAAGTGGCGACCGAGCTCGATGTGCCGCAGCACGTGCTGCGGTTCTGGGAAAGCAAGTTCTCGCAGGTCCGTCCGCTCAAACGGGGCGGCGGCCGGCGTTATTACCGGCCGGAGGACATCGATCTTCTGCGCCGTATTCGTACGCTGCTCTACGACGACGGCTACACCATCAAGGGCGTCCAGCGCCTCTTGAAGGAGGGTCGTGGCCGGCTGCCGCAGCAGCGCATGGACCTCGCCGCGGAAAGCGCCCTGGAAAGCCTGCGCATCGTCTCGGCCCGTGCCGAAGCGATGACTGCCGGCTCTCGCCAGCCGCTGCCGCGCACCGGCCCGCAGCCGTCGACCACGACGCCGCGCGCCGCCATGCTCGACCTGCACAAGCGGCGCGAAATCGAGACCGTGCTCGAGGACCTCGAGCAGGCGCTGACGCAACTGCGCAGCACGCTCAAGGCGCAGAACTAGGCCAAGTGTCAGTCCGCCGGCGCCGGGGGGCGCCGGTCGGCGGAACATGGACGCGATCTTTACGATGACTAGTCGCTAGCCGACTAGCGCCAGTAGGTCGGGTGGTTACAGTAACAATTGTTGCCAACCACCTGATTTTCTTTCGATTTTTCTCCGACAAGCGTATCCTGCCGGAGAGGGATCCGTGCAACGGCAACGTCAGAGGGGGACGACGCCGTGTTTGCTGACCGAGAGTCCGTGCGCCAACAGGCGCGCCCATTCGACGCCTATGCGTTGAATGACAATGCGTTGGAGGGAACCCTTCCGACGCTTCCTGAAATGCTTTACCTGCGCCGCGCGCTCACCCAGCCCGGGGGCAAGCTGCCGCTGTTCGACCTCGACGGCCAGTCCGTCGACGCCGACGTGGTGCAGCGCTGCCTGGAGTGCGGCTGGGCCGAGCCGTGGTTCAACAACCCGCTGAAGCCGGACTGGCTGGTCTGCAAGCTCACTGAAGCTGGTCGTCGGCTGGCGACGGCGCTGTAACGGCCCGTGTCACGCCCGCCGCCGCCAGCAAGGCAGCGGCGAGCACAGGAACTGCATTCGGCCCCACACGGTGGCGAACAGGCCGAACACCTCGGCGGCACTCGCGGTGTCGCCGCCCATGGAGCCCAGCACGAGCGTGGGTGGCACCGGAATCATCAGGCCGAGCGCCATCACGTCCAGCGGCACGGCGCAGAAGATGAAGGCGAGGGCGCGCCGGGCGTTCATTGGGGCTGCAAACGTCAAAAACGGAGGAAGCCTGACCGGCGCATGCTAGCATGCCGATCACGGAGGGATTCTATTACCGCGATGCCCGCACCTGTTCGTCTCATTGCCATTGCCTCACTGGCGCTCCTCGTGTTGTCGGGTACGGCGCTTGCTCAAACGGTCGTCGCGACCGCTACCAAATGGGGTCTGCTTGGCACCTGGCAGCTCGACTGTGGGGCGCCGGTAAGCCGAAGCAATGCCGCATTGAAGTATGTGGTGAGAGGCGGAAAGCTCTTCCACGATCGCGACTTCGGTGACGGCACGAAGGATTCCAGTGCGATCACGGCAGCAGGGGCAGGGGCGGACGGGACGTTCGAGCTCACCGTCCCCTTCGCCTCGATTTCGCAGACGCGGCAGTTCGCCTTCATCAAGGGAGCCGATGGTCGAATTCGCGTCCTGCGCAACAGGAACGTCGATACCGACGAATATTCCATTAAGGACGGGAAATTCGTGGCCAACGGCAATGCCTCGCCGTGGCAGAGCCGATGCTCGAAAGCGACGAATTGAAGAAATTGGTCGGGGCGACAGGATTTGAACCTGCGACCTCCAGTCCCCCAGACTGATGCGCTACCAGGCTGCGCTACGCCCCGACCGACGCCGCGGCGAACCGCGGCAGGGGGGGCTTTAGCGCGAATGGCAGCGATGCCGCAAGCAGGGTTGCCTGGCACCCCCGGCAGGGCGGATATAGACCGCCATGATTGCCCAATCCGCCCTTGAGGCCACGCCGGCGCTCGGCCGGCGCGTGCTGCTGTTTTCCTCGATCGGGCACGCCCTGATGCACATGATGACCGCGTTCTATGCGGTGATCGTGCTGACGCTCGCCATCGCCTGGGACCTGCCGCCCGAGAGCCTGCTCGAGCTCTATGCGCCCTCCGCCATCCTGCTCGGCGTCATGTCGCTGCCGGCGGGCTGGGCGTCCGACCGCTTCGGCGCGCCCCTCATGATGGTCGTCATGTTCGTCGGCCTCGGCCTGTCCTCAATCGCCTGTGGGCTGGTCGCGAAGGGTGACACCGTCGCTCTGGCGCTGGCGCTTTGCGGGCTTGGCGTATTCGGCGCCATCTATCACTCGGTCGGCATCGGCTGGATCATTCGCACCGCCCGCGAGCAGGGCCACGCCATGGGCGTGAACGGCCTGTGGGGCAGCGCCGGGCTCGCCCTCTACGGCGTCGTGCCGGGCGTGCTTATCACGCTCGCTTCGTGGCGCGCCGCCTTCATCGTGCCCGGTGTCGTCTGCCTCGTGGTCGGTGCTGTGCTCGCCTGGCAGATCAGGCGGGGCAAGGTGGGCGACCGCGCCATGCCCGCGACGCCCGGCGTGCAGCCCGGCCGTCGCGAGTTCTGGCGAGTCTTTTCCGTGCTCTCCGTTACCATGGCGATGGAAGGTGTCATCTGGGCGGCCGTGATGTTTGGCGCCGCCCTGGTGTTCGAGACGCGCCTGGCCGGCGACATCGCGCAGCTGCGCGAGGGCCTGGCCTCATGGGGCGTGTTCACCCAGGCCGTGCTGTGGGTCGGGCTCGCGACCTCGATGATCTACGTCGTCTCGGGCATCGCGCAATACGCGATGGGCCGGCGCATCATCGATCGCTATCCGCTGAAGTCGATCTATGTCACGGCCTCGGCGCTGCAGCTCTTCGCGATGCTGGCCCTGGCCTTCGGCAACGGCTACGTCGCGCTTCTGGGCGCCATCGCCTCGGCGGTTCTGAGTTCGGCCTCCGGCCCGGTCGAGAACATCCTGATCGCACGCTATACGCCCAGCCGCTATCACGGGCTGGGCTTCGGCGCGAAGTTCGTCGTAGCCCTGGGCGCGAGCCCGCTCGCCATCCTGCTGATCGCCTGGGTGAGCAAGACGACCGGAAGCCTGGAGCTGCTGTTTCTCGGCCTAGCCGGTGTCTCCGTACTGATCACCCTGGTGGCGCTGCTGCTGCCGGGACGCGAGCAGGCGCAGGCAAGGGCCATGCCGGCGTCGCAGCCGGCACCGGCCGAATAGCGGCGCCGCCTACTTCGTCGTGCGCGCTGCCTTGTAGGCCGGCCGCGCGAGGCAGCGGTCCAGCCACGCTCCGGCATTGGGGAAGGGCGCGAAGTCGAACTTGATCGGCTTGGCCCAGCTGCAGATCGACGCGAGGTTGAGGTCGGCCACGGTGAATTTCGAGCCCAGCAGATAGTCGCGGCCCTGCAGCGCGCCGTTCAGCACGGCGAATGGCTTGGGCAGCGCCTTCTGCGCTTCGGCGACGGCATCGGGCTTGCGCTTGTCGGGCGCCGTCATGAACATGTCGATCAGGATCGTGAGCAGGGGCTTCTCGACTTCCGTCATGCCCCAGAAGCTCCACTGGTGGCAGAACGCCTGGTCCTCGAAACTCGCGGGCAGGAAGCCGTCCTTGTTGTACTTGGCGGCGAGATAGAGATTGATCGCCATCGATTCGAACAGCTTGAACTCGCCGTCGACGAGTGTCGGCACCTTGCCGTTGGGATTGATCTTGAGATAGTCGGGCCCCTTCAGGTCCTTCATCTCCATCGCCACATGCTCGAACGGGATGCCGAGCTCGTGCACGATCCACAACGCGCGGGCAGCGCGCGACGCCGCGGGACCGTAGATTTTGATCGTCACTGTGAAGTCTCCCCAAACCCAAGTTCATCGCAACGATAAAGCAGCGGACCGCGGCGGTCTAACTATTCCCCAAGCCCGTGCTCGGTGCCGACATAGCCGTGCGGATGGCCGAATCGCTCTGTCATAACGACTGAAAAATCCTTGGACGGTCCGGCGATCCAGCCGCCGGCGCGGACGGCATATTTCTTCGCAGCGACTGCCGCTTTCGGCTCGACGCTGTGCTGCAGGGCTCTGGCGGTGCCCATCACCATCTTGCGGAACTCGACGATGCCAACGTCGGTCGGACCGAGATGCTCCCTGGTGCGGTCCTGCACCACGCCTTGGCTGTCCTGGATCGCGGCGTCCTGTTCGCTCACACCGGCGACGCCGGTGAAGCTCGTCGTCTTCTGCAGCGCGCGGTCGAGCATGTAGTCGTTGCGGATGTTGCGCAGCGGCATGTAATTGGCGTCGACGGAGGCGTGCAGGCTGAGGCCCGAGGCATATTTCTCGCGCTCGGCGTTGCTGAGCGGCCGGTCGGGCACCCAGCTGTAGGTGTAGATCCAGCAGGTTACGTCATCGACCGGCACCCAGCACTGACCGTGATAGACGTCGCCCGGGAAGGCGACCGGCACGAGGGCGTGGTTGGGCATCAGGAACTGCGAGATGCGCCAGTAGCGGTCGGCGCTGTCGGTCTTGCGCGAGGCGCCGATCGCCAGGCCCGTGTCGTGGCCGGTAATGGCGAACTTCGGCCGCGGATCATCCATTACCCAGCGGATGCGATCCTGCAGCTCGCTGCCGGCGCCGATCGCCGACGTGCTGCGGAAGACCTCGAGCTTCGTGGCTTCGTCCTGGGTTGGGACCTTGTGCAGGAACGAGAAGTGCGCGGTGTCGATCGCGCCCTCGAGGCTTTGCACCCAGTTGCAGTCCTGCCACTTCTTGGAGACGTAGCGGTGCGTCGCCGGCACCAGCCCGAGCTCGAGCTGGGGCAGCTCCGGCATGTTCTCGCGCGGACCCATATAGACCCACACAATGCCGGCCCATTCGCGCGTCGGGTAGGCCAGCAGCTTGATGGTGTCCTTGTACGAGGACTCCGGCGGCGACGTCGGCAGGTCGACGCAGTTACCGTCGACGTCGAACTTCCAGCCATGATAGCCGCAGCGTAGTCCGCACTCTTCATTGCGGCCGAAAAAGAGATTGGCGCCGCGATGCGGGCAGTGCGGTTCGACGATGCCGATGCGGCCGTTGCTGTCGCGGAAGGCCAGCAGCTCCTCGCCCAGGATCCTGATCTTCTTCTGCGGCCCGTCGCGCTCGGGGAGCTCTTCGGACAGCAGCGCCGGCATCCAGAAGCGGCGCAGCAGATCGCCCATCGCCGTGCCGGGGCCGCTCCGGGTGAGGAATTCGTTGTCGGACTTGCTCAGCATCAGGAAGTCGCCTTGGCCAGAGCTTGCTCCAGATCGGCGATGATGTCGTCAGCCGTTTCGATGCCTATCGACAGGCGAACCACGTCGGGACCGGCGCCGGCGGCCACGCGCTGCTCGTCGGAGAGCTGGCGATGCGTCGTCGAGGCGGGATGGATGATCAGGCTCTTGGCGTCGCCGATATTGGCGAGGTGGGAGAACAGCTCGACGCTGTCGACGACTTTCACGCCGACCTCGTAGCCGCCCTTGACGCCGAAGGTGAAGACCGAGCCCGCGCCCTTGGGCATATAGCGGCGGGCCAGCGCATGATACTTGTTGGTCGGCAAGCCGGCATAGTTCACCCAGGCGACCGCCGGATGCTTCTCGAGATATTGCGCGACCTTCATGGCGTTGGCGCAGTGGCGTTCCATGCGCAACCCCAGCGTCTCGATGCCGAGCATGGTGAGCCAGGCATTGAACGGAGCCTGGCTCGGCCCGAGGTCGCGCAATCCCACGGCATGGCTGTGGAAGGTGTAGGCCATGTCGCCGAATGTCTCGAAGAAGTTGAGGCCGTGGTAGGCGGGCTCGGGTCCGGCGAGGCTGGGGAACTTGCCGCCCCCATTCGTTCCTTTGACCGCCCAGTCGAACTTGCCCGAATCGATCACCGCGCCGCCCATCGAGGTGCCGGTACCGCTCAAGAACTTGGTGGTCGAGTGCACGATCAGGGTGGCGCCATAGTCGATCGGTTTGCACAGCCAGGGCGTGGCCAGCGTGTTGTCGACCAGCAGCGGCACGCGCGCATCGTCGGCGATC
The DNA here is from genome assembly GCA_945889625.1 of Asaia bogorensis. Lineage (GTDB taxonomy): Bacteria > Pseudomonadota > Alphaproteobacteria > Reyranellales > Reyranellaceae > Reyranella. The sequence continues at coordinate 60,836 of CAMDCE010000023.1, forward strand.
CTGGCGATCGCCTCGATGTCGCTGATGACGCCGCCCGGATTGGCCAGGCTCTCGATGAAGAAGGCCTTGGTGTTGGCCGTGACCGCGCGCTTGAAGTTCTCCGGATCGTCGGCATCGACGATGTGCGCCTTCCAGCCGAACTTCGGATAGGTGTTCCTCATCTGCTGCAGCGAGCCGCCATAGAGGCGCGAGGAGGCGACGATCTCCGCGCCCGGGCTCATCAACGAGAACAGCGCGAGCACCTGTGCTGCATGGCCGGACGAGGCGACGGTGCAGCCGCGACCGCCTTCCAGGGTCGCCAGCCGTGTCTCGAGGGCGGCGTTGGTCGGATTGGTCAGCCGCGAATAGATGAAGCCCACGGTCTGCAGGTTGAAGAGCGCTGCGGCGTGGTCGGCGTCCTCGAAGACATAGGCCGTGGTCTGATAGATCGGTTGGGCGCGGGCGCCGGTCGCAGGATCGGGCGCGGCGCCGGCATGCACCGACAGGGTATCGAAACCGTAGGTCTTGTTGCTCATGAGGAAGCTCCGCCGCTGAAGACGATACAGGCCGGACTGGCGACACTCAGCTTTCGTCCGGCCGGGCTCAATAGCCCATCTTGTTCGACCTTGTAGGTGACGATCGAGTGGCCGCCCTGGTTGGCGACGTAGAGGAAGCGCTGCGCCGGATCGAAGGCGAAGAAGCGCGGGACGCTGCCCTTGGTCGGCACCCATTGCCGGGGCGACAACGTGCCCTTGGCGGGATCGACGGCGAACACGCCGATACTGTCGTGACCGCGGTTGGAGACGTAGACGTTGCGGCCGGCACGATCGATCGAGATTTCGGCGCCGGTGCTGTAACCGGTGAAGTCTGACGGCGTGGAGGGCACGGTCTGCAGCGGCTTGAGCGCTCCGGTGGCGCGGTTCTGGCGGTAGGTGCTGATCGTCGAATCGAGCTCGTTGATGACGTAGGCCAGCGCTCGGCGCGGATGGAAGTCGATGTGGCGCGGACCGGCGACGGGCCGCGCGGTGACCTCGCCGACATAGATCGCCAGGCAGCGCTTCCTGTCGAGCCGGTAGGCGATGACGCTGTCGGCGCCCTTGGTCGGCGCATAGAAGAACTTGCCCTGCGGATCGAGCGGGATGTGGTGCGGCCGCACGTTCTTCTGCTCGGTGCGGTGTGGTCCCAGCGTTCCCTTGACCGTGGTGAGCGTGGGGTAGGGGCCGAGCGAGCCGTCGCCGAAAACCGGCAGCACGGCGATCGAATCGGTGCCGTAGTTCAGCACGACCAGGAAGCGTCCGGTCGGATCGAACGCCAGATGAATGGGATTGTAGCCGCCGGTCGGTTGGCGATTGAGCACCGCCAGCCGGCCGGTGCGCGGATCGATCGTGTAGGAGGTCGCTTCGCTGCGATCGCCATGCACCGAATAGAGGCGTGTGCCTGCCCTGTTTATGGCGAGGAAGGACGGGTTCTCCAGTCCACCAAGAAGCTGCACATGGGTGAAGGCTCCGGTGCGGCGATCGACCTTGTAGACATTGATGCCCTTGCCTCGGCCGTGGCGTTCCGGCGTCGTGTAGCAGCCGACATAGGCGAAGAGCGGGCGGATCGTGCGGGATGTCTTCTTCATCCCGTGAGCATGCCGTCAGCCGCCGGGAATTGCGAGGGCGCTATCGCGCGATGACGACCCGCAGTCCGGGCTTGCCGTCGTCGAGCCGCAGCGACAGCCCGTGCAGGTTGGCGATGGCCTTGACCAGCGCGAGGCCAAGGCCGCTGCCGGCGGTCGTGCGGCTGCGGTCGAGGCGGTAGAAGCGGTCGAACACCTTGTCGCGCTCGGCTTCGGGAACGCCGGGGCCGTTGTCGGTCACTTCGGCCTCGAAGCCCGTCGCGGTCTTGCGCAAGGCCAGGCGAACCGACGTGCCGGCCGGCGTGTGGTGCAAGGCGTTCTCGACCAGGTTGGAGAACATCTGTGCCAGGAGCTGGCGGTCGCCGGTCAAGGTCACGCTGTCCGCGATCTCGATGTCGAGCTTGTGCTGGGAGTCCTCGGCCGCCGGCGCATAGGCGTCGCCGATGCTGCGGACGAGGGCGGAGAAATCGAGCTCGGCAAAGGCGCTCTTTTGTGCGCCGGCCTCGATCTGGGCGATACGCAGCAGGGCGGAGAAGATTTCCAGGAGCGAATCGGCCTCGGCGATGGCGGCGTCGGTCGCGGCCGCATATTCACCCGTCGTTGTGGCGCGCTCGCGGGCGTCTTCCAGATGCTGGCGCAGGCGGTCGAGCGGCGTGCGCAGATCGTGGGCGATATCGTTGGAGACCTGGCGCAGCCCCTCCATGAGCTGCTGAATGCGGTCGAGCATGGCGTTGAGGCTGGTGACGAGCTGGTCGATCTCGTCGTTGGTGCCACGCACGGGAATGCGCGCCGAAAGATCGCCCTCCATGATAGCGCGGCTGGTGCGGGTGATGGCGTCGATGCGGCGCAGGAACTGTCCGCCGAGCAGCACGCCGCCGGCGATGGCGAGCAGAAGCGTGAGCCCACCGGCCCAGGCGAAGGCGCGCACGATGGCGCGCTGCATGTCGGACAGGCGATTGGCGTCCTGGGCGACCAGCAGGAACGAGCCGTCCGACAAAGTGAGACCGAAGCCGGTGAGCTTGGGGTGCTGCTCGCTTTCAGCCTCAGCGGCATTGGGCTCGGGGGCGAAATCGACGACACCGTTGACCGGCGGCATGCCCGGCAGGTTGCCGACCACGACGCGGCGGTTGGGCGCCTGCAGAAGGTAGAAGATCGGGCCGCGCGTGCGGAAGTTCATGCGCCGCGCGATCTGGTCGGCCAACCCGTTGAGGCCGCTGCGGCGATGGACCTCGGCGAGCTGCAGCGCTTCGGTGCGCAGGACGGCTGCCATGTCGGCCTGCATCGCCGCCGTCGCCGTCCAGTAGACGGTGGCGAACAGCGCGCCGGCCGAGAACACGAACAGCACGGCGTAGATCAGCGTCAGCCGGAAGCTGGCGGACCGCAGGATCCTAGTCAGGCGCGCGGATGACATATCCGTAACCAATGCGTTCGCCAGCGTCCGCCATAATCCGAATGGTTAACAAAGAGGCCGCTACGGCGCTGGCTTTTCCACCGCGTATGTTCGTATTCATTCGTGCAAAGCCGCCACGCGTTGGCGGGTAGGTTGGAGGGTAGGGCAATGGCTCGTTCTCATCGTCGGCTGACATCTCTTTCGGTCAATCGCAAGAAGCAGGCAGGATACTACGCCGATGGCGATGGGCTCTACCTCCAAGTGACGAGCTCGGGCGCGAAGAGCTGGCTTTACCGCTACATGCTGGCCGGGCGGCGGCGCGAGATGGGCGTCGGTGCTTGTGCCGATGTCAGCCTTGCACAGGCCCGCGCGAAGGCCACAGGCGCGCGGCAGTTGGTGAAGGCAGGCCATGACCCCATCGACGCGCGCGACGCTGAGAAGGCCCGCCAACGCCTCGAGGAGGCCCGCAGCATCACCTTCGACGAAGCGGCGCGCCTCTACATCGCCGACCATGAAGGCGCCTGGAGGAACCCGGTGCACCGCCGGCAGTGGAAGGCGACACTCGCCACCTATGCGTCGCCCTCGATCGGCAGCTTGTCGGTCAGCGCCATCGGCACGCCCGAAGTCACCAAGGTGCTGGACCCGATTTGGTCGACGAAAACCGAGACAGCTAGCCGGGTGCGCGGCCGCATCGAGCTCATACTCAACTGGGCGAAGGCGCGAGGACACCGCACGGGCGAGAACCCGGCGCGCTGGCGTGGTCACCTGAGCGACGTCTACGCCAAGCGGAGCAAACTGCAGAAGGTCAAGCACCTTGAAGCGGTGCCGTTTGATGACATGCCGGCGGTCTACGCCAAGCTCTGCCGGGTACCCGGTATCGCTGCTCTGGCCGCGCGGTTCACCATCCTGACGGCGGTGAGGGTGAGCGTGACGACGGGCGCTAAGGACAGCGAGCTCGGCCCGGATCTGTGGTCGATTTCGGCCGAGCGCATGAAGGCCAACCGCGACCACAACGTGCCGTTGTCCGCCGAGGCCAAGACGGTCCTAGAGCTCGCCCGTGCATTTCGGACCGACGCCGCTGATGACCGAGCTTTCCCAGGTCAGTGCGCGGGCCGCGGTGTCGCGAAAAGCGTCGTGTTGAAGGCCTTCCGGTCGGCCGGGGCCGGTAAAGCCACCGTCCACGGCTGCCGCAGCACCTTCCGCGACTGGGCGATGGAGCGCACGTCGTTCGCGCCCCAAGTGAGCGAGATGGCCTTGGCCCACGCGATCGGCGACCAGACCGAGGCGGCATACCGGCGCGGCGAGCTGTTGAAGAAGCGGTCCGCGCTGATGGAAGCTTGGGCCGGCTATCTCACGACGCCGGCGTCAGCCAAGGTCGTGGCGATCAACAGGCGCCGGGCTTAGAATCTCACTCGGTCTGGCTAGGGTAGCTCCCGAACATCCCTTCCGCGGGGACTGCCAGACCGACCATCAGCGCGGTGCACCGGCGGAGGTGCTTGTGAGTTCTCCCATCCCTGAACAAGGCGTTAGCCTGCTCGGCTTCGCCAAGGCGCTGTGTCCCGATGAGGTTGCGGCGCGTGAAGGCTCGCTGGCAGCGTTGGCGCGCATGGCGATGGCGAGGCCGAAGGTCCGCGACTTCATCCGGTCGGACCTCGAGTTGTTCGCCGGCGGCTTCACCGCGGTCGATGCCGAATATGACGAGCACTTGGGCGAGGTGCTGCGGGAAGCCCACGACAGCAAACCCGAGGTGATCAACGAACGGGCTATAGCGGACGCAAGCCTGCGCACTGTGTCCCGCGCCATCAGCGCGGAAGCTGCGGCGGTGCGCTGTGAGGTCTGGCGCAACGGGGCCCGCGTGCCAGTGAGCATCTTTCGCGACGTGGAAGCTGGGGCGGCGCTGATTGAGCGCGAGCTATTGATGGAGGAGGGCGGCACATCACCCGCGTGCATCGTGCGGGCTTCAAAGGGGGCCTTGAGCGACGCGATTCCGGCGGCCGGCGGCAAGGGCGGCAACACGCCTTTGAACGACGATGCCATTGTCGCCGCCGTCGTCGCGGATGTCGCCGAGCGTCGGGCGAAGTCAGTCCACGACGCCACGAAGGCGCGGCTCGCCCAAATTGGGGGCAGTGGTGCGAATACGTCGAAGATTGAGCGTATCCGCCGGAAAGTCGCCAAAGCGAAAAAAAACTAGCTGTCCCGACTCTTCCACCACGCGGTGGAATTAAGTGGAACGGTAGTGGAATTAAGTGGAATGACGACCGCCTAAGGGTCGCCGCATCTTGTTCACGCCGGTCCATTGTGGGCCGTCGGAGAGCACGATGGATATTCACAGCGAGATCATCACCGCATCAGCTCCAGCCTCGCGCGCCGGCTGGCGTGAAGCCGCTTGGTGCGCTGAAACCAGCATCGGTCGCACCAAGATGTGGCAGCTGATCAAGGCCGGCGAGATCAAGGTCAAGCGTTCGGGCCGCTGCACCATCATCGTGACCCCGCCGCGCATGTGGCTGGCAAGCCTTTCCGAAAAAGCAGCCTGAAACCGCAAATCGGGCCCGGCGTAGCCGCCGGACCCGACTTTAGCTGAATGTCCCGTCCCCCTGCGAAAAGAGACCGTGAACGATGCGTACCATAGCGACCGAGCCGTCAGACGGCAACGACAAGCGCGGCGATGAGATCTTCCTCTATCGTCCGGCATTGTCCGAGCTCGTTCAATGACCGGTTCTTCCTGGACCATGGCCGACTGGCAAGCGCATTTCGATGAGCGCGCTGGCATCCTCGAGTTCGACAACGGCCTTCCACGTGCCGCCGCCGAGAAGCAGGCGGCGACCGAGATGTACGACAACCTCAAGGCGGTCGCCCGTCCGCTGCCTGGCATCCTGGGCGAGCTGATCTCGGCAAGCAAAAGGCGCTTCGATCAGGGGCAAGCTCAAGCACTTGCTGACCTGGGACTGGCAAGGGGCCGGTGGCCCATGTGGGGCGTCGGCGAAGTGGTGCCAGAGGCGGCCGCCTATCGCCCCGCTGTCGAGGACGAACCAAGCCACCCAGCGCTTATCGTGCCAGCCTCCGAAGGAGGTGCTCTTGTTGACCTGGTCGCCCACGACGTGGCCTCAGGGCGAATGCTGAGACGCCTTTGTGCTGCACATCTCCTCGGTGCCGACGAAGTTGAGTGGGCCCGCGAGTCAGGCGACCCGCTCTTTGTCTTTGACGACGCTTTGAAATGGCTTCGCGGCTCGACTTGCGGTGTCGTCATTCTGGACTGGCAGCGGGCCGGATACGAATTGGACGGCGTGCGCGTGGTCATGTGCAGCCGGGAGCTGGCACCCCGTCTCTATGCTGCGACCAGGCCGTGCTGGCCGCCCCCCACAATCGCCGTTCCCGCCGCGCAGGAGCTTCACCGTGCCGCGTGAAGTACCTGGGACAGGGGGCTATGTCGAGTTTGAACCGCAGGCGGAACGTCCTGGGCTGGCAACCGTCAACGGCGAGGGCCTGTCGACGGCGCGCCCGGTGGACATCTATCCCAGCCCGATGGTCGAGATACTCCCCGGTACGGCCTATGTCGCTGAGCCTGTGCGCTGGCTCTGGGAGAATTGGCTAGCGCTGGGAAAGCTCCACCTGCTCGCCGGCATGGCGGGCACCGGCAAGACGACGATGGCGTTGTCCTGGGCGGCGGCGATCACCAGCGGCGGCAGGTGGCCGGATGGGACCGATGCAGCGCAAGGCGACGTGTTGATCTGGAGTGGCGAGGACGGCGTCGCCGACACCTTGCTGCCGCGCCTGCTCGCGGCCGGTGCCGATCCTTCGCGGGTTCATTTCGTCAACGCACTAAGCGAGCACGGTAAACTGCGCCCATTCGACCCGGCCACCGACATGCCGGCGCTCACCAAAGAAGCGCGGAAACTGCCGTCATTGAAACTGCTCATCCTTGACCCGGTGGTCGCCGCGGTGGCGGGCGACTCCCACAAGAACACCGAAACTCGTCGTGGGCTCCAGCCTGTCGTGGATCTGGCGGCTGAACTCGACTGCGCTGTGCTCGGAATTACGCACTTCAGCAAGAGCACCAGCGGTCGTGAACCGCTCGAAAGGGTCGTCGGCAGCCTGGCATTTGGGGCGGTAGCCCGGGTCGTCCTGGCCACGGTGAAGCCCGCCGATCCTGAGGCCCCCCGCCGACTGGCGCGAGCCAAGTCGAACATCGGGCCCGACACCGGCGGTTTCGATTACCAGCTCATCACGGCGCCTGTACCGGGGCACGACTTTGTTGCCCAACGAGTCGAGTGGGGCGCGATGCTTGAAGGAACTGCCCGCGAGCTGCTTTCGATCGAGCAGGCAGACGACAGCGGCGGGGCGGGGGAGGACGCCGAGGCATTCCTGCTCGATATCCTGGAGACCGGCCCGGTGGCGACCAAGGAAATCGAGGCAGCTGCCAAGGCGCACGGTCACGCCTGGCCCACCGTCAAACGGGCAAAGAGAAATCTGCAAGTCACGGCGAGCAAGACCGGCTTTGAGTCGGGCCGCTGGTCGTGGCAACTGCCAACCCCCACGAAGGGGATCAACCTGAGCGGCGAAGATGCCCAACAAGATTGAACGTGATCCCCTTCGACAGAGTGCAAGCGGAATGGGCGCGAAAACATGGTGCTTTGCCGAAGGGGATCAGCTTTCATTTTGTTGGGCTTCTTCGATGGTTGGGCTTGATCCCCTTCGTGCCTCGGCTCGCGTCAGTCGGGACGCATCGTGAAATCGCCGTCACCCACCTCGCCAGTCGCCGCACCGGACGCGACCGAACCAACGGAAGCACCCGACTGCACGGGGGCGACAGTCCCCGAGCCCGTGGCGCTCACGGAGCATGAGAAGACCGTGATGGCCGATCTGCCCTGGCAATACGCACGCGTCACCACCCACTCCGTCATGGCCGCCTCGCGCGTCATAGAGGCGGCAGAGCGAAGCACGTCGGTAGGGAAGACGGCCGACTGGCGCGGGGCCATGGAGGAACTGCAGGCCGCCGCTGAGAAGCTGCGCAGCAACGACCTGTCGCAGGCGGAGGATATGCTCATGCATCAGGCCATCGGCCTGAATGCTCTGCATGTTCGTCTCACGGAGATGGCATTTCAGGCGATGGCGTCGCCCCATTTATTCGACGTCTTCTTGCGCTACTCCCTTCGCGCACAGGCTCAAGGTCGAGCCACACTTGAGGCTCTAGCGGAAATCAAGAATCCTCCGGTACTGTTTGCCCGCCAGGCCAACATCAGTAATGGCCCGCAGCAAATCAACAACGGCGAACCTTCGCGCGCGCGGGAAAACGGTTCCGAGCACAACGAACTATCAGGAGAAGCCAGTGAGCTACCCGCGGACACCGGAACACCGGCGCTTACGCGCGGCGCTGATTCAGCAATGGCGCCCGTGGGAGCAGTCAACCGGCCCCAAGTCTCCAGAAGGCAAGGCGCGATCGTCTCGAAACGCCTGGAAAGGCGGGACGCGCGGCATGCTCCAAAATCTGCGGCGAGCGCTGGCGCGACAAAGAAATGAGCTCGAACGCATCGCGCCTTGATCAATCAATTGCAGGACCGCTCGGCGGCCGAATAGCGATTGCCGGCCATTAGAGACTCGCTGAATCGATTTCGGGCGTGGGCGGTGGCTGGAAGTCAACGGAAGGTAGATCGAGTCCCAGAGTCAAATATTAGGCTTCCTGAGCTGACGGTTCAGGGCAGCCTTCCTTTGGCGGACGAATGTCCGCACCCGCTTGCGCAGCAGATCGTCAAAGTCTGGGTAGAAGCTCGAGCTGCCACTGAAAAACTCAAACACGCTTTCGTTGGGATAGCCGTCGTCCTCAAAGTTCATCTGGATCACAGCGCGGAGGTCCCAGGCACCTAGGAAAAAGCGGGTGAACATGCCCAGGGAGAGCGGCAGCCTCGCTCTTTGTGTCCGCAGTCCCGAAAGGGTGTCCCCGTCGTATTCATCGACGACCCGCAACTCGATGCTTCGGCCTCGGGACCGGGCGTACACGCAGGTGACATCCTGCGTCGTTGAGGCAATCGTAATGCGCGCGACCTCCACTTCTTGCAGCTCCATATCGGGCAGGTACGCCTCGCCTCGCGCCGGCCTGCCCGGCTTCCGGTGTGAGGTCCTTTTCCGGATGATGGCCGCCGCCGGCAGTGAGCCGGGAAGGAAGGCCCGCCATGCCCCGCCCACGCCGCTCGTTCGATGCCGCGACGAGCTATCACGTCACCATGCGCTGCAACAACCAGGCCTTCGACCTGCGCCGGCCGCAGGCGCGCAAGGTCATCCTGTTCTGCCTGGCCCGGGCGAAGCAGAGGTTCGGGTTCGACCTGTTCGGCCTCTGCGTGATGAGCAACCACGTGCACTACCTGATCCGCCCCGCTCGTCCGGAGGAGATGCCGAAGCTGATGCACTGGCTGAATTGGTACAGCGCCATGCTGCTGAACCGGCTGCTGCGTCGGCGCGGGCATTTTTGGGAGCGGCGTTACCATGCCGTCGCCGTGCCCGACCGCGACAGCGGCCATGCGCTGCGGGTGCTGCGCTACATCCACGCCAACCCGCGGGCGGCCGGGATGATCGTGGGCGACGAATATGCCTACAGCAACTACCGCAGCTACGCCCGTCCTGCCGACGATGGCCTGAGCGCGTGGCACCCGGCGTATCTGCGTCTTGGGCGAACGCTGGACGGCTGTGCGCGGCGCTACGAGCAGTTCTGTCGGCGCTATCGCCCCGAGGCGAAGGAGCAGCGACGGTCGGGCTGGGGCGGGTGGCGGTTGTGGCGCGAGATCGAGGGCGGCGAGGCCGGCGGTCAGGCAGATCTGTTTGGCGCGTCGGGTGCCAGGCATCG
>CAMDCE010000024.1 GCA_945889625.1 Asaia bogorensis
GCCCACCGCGACGGATGCTCATGTTCGTGATCGACCACCAGCCGCACCGCGCGGCCACGGATCTCAGGCGAAAACTTGTTCGTTGTCTTGCTTGTCATGGCTCCACCTTCTCAGGAGTTGGAGCCTCCGACAAACCCGGGGCGGTTCACAACCGCATACGGCCGAAACTCACGCAGATGTGTCCCCTGCGTGTCCCCCAGAATTTACGCGAGCTTGAAGGGTCTTCTAATTAATTGATATATAAATATAATTAGTCGTATTTGTCACAAACAGCCTTGCCTTCTACGGGATCGGCAAATCAGGCGCCTGATAAGGGAGCGCTGCGCGCGGCCGGGATGGAACATGATCCGCGCAAGTCGGATCGGCTTCCTTCCCCTTCGCGGAGTCCGCGAAGGGGAAGTGTCGCGGTCATACCGCGACGATTGGGGTCATTGGCCTCTGACCCCTCCGCCCGCGTAAGACGCGGGCACCTCCCCATTTGAATGGGGAGGGGGTTAATTCACTCATTTCGGAATCTGCGTCGCTGCCCGTCACATGTCGGACAGGGCAAGAAGTTCGATCGCCGCCCGCGACCGTTCCAGGAGCGGCGCCAGTGCTACTCGCCGGGGATCGGATCGATAGCGCTCGCGCACTTCGCTCGAGGGAAACCAGACGACATGGACCTCGATCGTGCCGTCGGCATTGCACATCCGGCGCTGCAATTTTCCGCCGATCTCCTCGAGCAGCGGCAGCACCCGTTCTTCGTACTCCCTGAACAGGGCAACGCCTTCGGCCGGAATGCGAGCGATCAGAACGAACGTTTCACCGCCGCTTTCCATCATGCTCAGGCTCCGCCCAGCCGCGCCGGGTCGAGAGGCCGCAACCGTCCGGGCGCGAACGGCGCCAGGTCGACGTGGCGAGTCGTGCCGTCGAGGATCAGCTCGGCCATCGCCTCGCCGGTCGCCGGCGCGTTGAGCATGCCCCAGACGCTGTGGCCGGTCGCCACCCAGGCGCCGTCGACGCCCGGCACCGGGCCGATCAGCGGCAGGCCATCCTCGGTCACGGGGCGAAAGCATGCCTGCCGCGCCACGATCGGTGCTGCGGCAAGGACCGGCGAAAGCGTCCGGCACATCGCCTCGAGCCGCGCGTGCGCACCCTCGTCGGCGGCGACGCGGGCGGGATCGACGGGCAGCGGGCCGGTGCTCGAGACCGCGCACACCCAGACCGTGCCGTCGGCGCGCGCAAACAGCTCGGGCGTGAGGAATTCGCCGCTCGCCTCCCGGTATTCGAGGAACAGCGCCTCGGCGGGAACCGACTCGCCGGTTTGGAACACCAGGCTGTGGCCCTTGTGGCCGAACACTGCGGGCAGCGGCAGCCAGCGTGCCGCCAGGATCGACCACGGTCCCATGGCAATGACCACGGCGTCGCCTGCGACGATCTCGCCGCCCTCGAGCACGACGCCGCGTACGGCGCCGTCCGGGCGTCGCTGCAGTCCCGCGACCGTGCCCTGCCGCAGCTCGGCGCCCCCAGCTTCGGCGGCGCGCATCAATCCCGTCGTGAAGGCGTGCGGCTCGACCAATGCCGTGGTCTGCGGCGAGCCGAGCCGGCCGGTGATCGCCACCGCTGCGGACAGCCACGGTCGTTCACCCGGGCCGCTTGTGGCGCCGTTCTCGACGGCATGGCCGCCATAGGTCGTCAGGCGCCGATACCCCCAGGGATTTCCGAGGTCGGCGGCCAGCTCGGCATGGAGATCGAAACTCCGCCTCGCCAGCCGATCGAGCGCGCTGCCGCGGCACCAGTCGAGCGCCAGGAAGCCTCCCGACTTGCCGGAGGCCGCGCCGCCGACGGCGTGACGCTCGATCACGATGGGCCGTGCGCCGTTTCGGCTGAGGAAATAGGCGATGGCGGCGCCGATCGCGCCGCCGCCGCAGATGACGATGCGTCTGGCCCGGCTCATGTCCTTACTGTGTCAGGCTCGGCGTCCTTTGCCAGCACTTCGAATCTGGATCGGCCGCGCGTTGTGGCGCACTCTTGGCGGCCTCGGCCAAACTGACACCGAGTGGCCGATGTGTGAGGGGGAAGCAATGCAATCCACGACACCCGCCGCCTCTGGGGCGACGGCAGCGATCAGCTCGCATTTGGCCGTGCGGGCTGACTGGCTCGACCGGCGCCGCGAGGCCGTTCTCGAGCCCGACCTGCCGATCGTCGACCCGCATCATCACCTGATCGACCGGCCGGAGAGCGGGCGCTACCTGCTGGCGGACCTCCTCGCCGACATCGCCAGCGGGCACAACGTCGTTGCCACCGTGTATCTGGAATGGCTGTCGATGTATCGCGCCGACGGGCCGGCAGAACTGCGCCCGGTCGGCGAGATCGAGTTCGCCAATGGCGTCGCCGCGATGAGTGCCAGCGGCGGCTACGGCGTGCCCCGCGTCTGTGCCGGCATCGTCGGCCACGCCGACCTCGCGCTGGGCGCGGGCGTGGCCAGGGTCCTGGAGGCGATGATCGTGGCCGGCGGCGGCCGCTTTCGCGGCATCCGCTTCATCGCGGCCAGCGATCCGGACCAGGCCCAGTGGGGCGCCACCGCCGTCCGGCCGCAGGGCTTGCTGCTCGACCGGCGGGTGCGCGAAGGTCTTGCGCAACTCGGGCCGCTTGGTCTCAGCTTCGATGCCTGGGTCTACCATCCCCAACTCGGCGATCTGGTCGACCTGGCGCGCGCCTTTCCGGCGACGCCGATCGTGCTCAACCATGTCGGCGGCCCGATCGGCCTTGGCCGCTACAAGGGCAAGCGCGACGCCGTCTTTGCCGACTGGAGTGCGCGTATCGCTGAGCTCGCGGCGTGCCCCAACGTGCACGTGAAACTCGGCGGTCTCGGCATGCGCATGTTCGGCTTCGACGTGCACGAGGGCGAGCTGCCTCCGGGCTCGGAACAGCTCGCGACGCTATGGCGACCCTATGTCGAGACCTGCATCTCGGCTTTCGGTCCCCGCCGCGCGATGTTTGAAAGCAACTTCCCCGTCGACAAGGGTTCCTACGGCTATGGCGTGTTCTGGAACGCCTGCAAGCGCCTGGCAGGGGGCGCGAGTGCCAGCGAGAAGGCCGATCTGTTCAAAGGGGCCGCGTCGAGATTCTACCGTCTCGGTATCTGAGCGATACGCTGTCGGGGATTTCCAATGGCTGATTCGACCGAGCCGCGACGGGCCGCCCTGCTGGCGCGGGTGCAGTCCAACGCGAACCGTTCTCCGCGGTCAATCCCTGCTGACAGGAAAAATACCGGAGAACTTCGCCTGATCGTAGGGAATTGATAAACCTTGACAAATGTTGTCAAATATGACAACAGAGCCCATGCGGATGACCCGTCCGATTTCCTGGCTCAAGGCGGCGTTGAATGACTTTGAGGCCTTTCCGAAGGGCGCTCAGGATGAAGCCCTGGCGGCGCTCACCGTGGCGGCCGAAGGGGCCAAGGCCGATATCGCCAAGCCGCTGAAAGGGTTCGGCTCCGGGGTCATGGAAATCGCGCTGAAGCACCGGGGAGATGCCTTCCGGGTCGTGTACGCCCTGCAAATCGGAGCCGACCTGTGGGTGGTGCATGCCTTTCAGAAGAAGTCGAAGAGGGGAATCCAAACGCCGAAGGCTGAGCTTGACCTGGTGCAGCTGAGGCTCAGGCGACTGAGGGAGATGTTGGCAAATTGAGAGTGCGGCATTGGACGGAGAGGAGAATTTCAGATGACTCATAAAATCGATCTCGTTCGCGGTAGTGGAAATGTGTTCCGCGATCTTGGTCGTCCAAACGCGGATGCCGAGCAGCTAAAGGCTCTCCTTGCGGCACAGATCATCAATGTTCTCGACCAGCGCAAGCTGACGGTACGTGCAGCAGGCGAGAAAACTGGAATTGCGCCTGCGGACTTTTCTCGTATCCGCCAAGTGAAGCTCGATCGCTTTACAATCGACAGGCTGATGGCTGTCCTCAACAAACTGGATCATCGTGTCGATGTAAGCGTATCGGTTCGTCGACGTCGTACCCCAACTGCTTCCGGGAGCAGTCAGGCTGTACGCTAGCCCAAGCGCAGTTGCGTAACCCTTGGCCTTCGATATCCCAAGCTCCGCCGCCATCTGACTCGGGTTCAGCCCGTCCCTCAGCAGCGCCGCCGCTCGGTCGAGTTCGCCGGCCTGGGCCGGGCGCCAGTCCCAGCGCGCGACGCCCGGGTGCTCGGCGCCGAGGCGACATGGGCAGGCGTGCACGCCCTTCACGCGGTCCTGCAGACAGCAGCACATCCATGGACAACCGATTTGGGTTGATCGGCCTTCTCCTCTATCATCCTGGAAAGTGACACGTCGCCATTGGCGTCACTCTGGGAGGCTGCATGGCGCTGCTCATCGTCAACCTGGACAAGGTCATCGGCACTGCCCAGGCATTTCGCGATGCATTCAGGGAGCAGCTTCCCGATCTGCCGATTCGCATCTGGCCCGATGCGGGTGAAGTGAAGGACATCGAATACCTCGCATTCGTGCATCCGGATTTCGACCAGCTTCCCGCCTTCCCGAACCTGAAAGCCATGTTCAGCCGTTCCGCCGGCGTGGAGGGCATCGTCAAGCATCCCAAACTGCCCAAGGTCCCGCTCGGCAAGGTGGAACCGGCGGGCGGCGATCCGATGATGACGGAATACGTCGTCATGCATGTCCTGCGCCTGCATCGCGACATGCCGGGCTACCAGGCGGCCCAGGCCAATCGGGAATGGCGCCGGGTACCGATCGTGCGGCCCGAGCAAAGGCGCGTCGGTTTCCTGGGCTTCGGCATGATGGCCACGGCGCCGGCGCTGGTCCTGCAGTCGCTGGGCTTCAAGGTCTCGGCGTGGGTCCGCTCGCCGCGCGAGGCCGCGGAGGTGCAGCTCTTCCACGGCCCCGCTCAGCTCGCGCCCTTTCTCGGGCAGACCGATATCGCCGTCTGCCTGTTGCCGCTGACGCCGGAAACCGAGGGCATCTTCTCTGCCCGCACGTTTGCCATGATGCCGAGAGGCGCCATGCTGGTGAATGTCGGGCGCGGCAAGCATGTGGTCGACAAGGACCTGATCGCCGCGCTCGATTCGGGACAGCTGTCGTACGCCGCACTGGACGCGCTTTCGCCCGAGCCACTGCCGCCGGAGAGCCCGCTCTGGCTTCACCCCAGGGTGACGGTCATGCCGCACGTGGCGCGGCGACCGACCGTGGCCCAGCTGGTCAGCGAAGTCGCCGCGAACATCCGCAGCCTCAAGGCCGGCGGACGGCTTCTGCAGGAAGTCGACGTCGCCGAGGGGTACTGATGCCCGCGTACCGAGGGAGCGCCGACGATGCTCGAAAAGCGTGAGGGCGGATGCCACTGCGGCCGCGTACGTTTCCGTGCCGAGATCGATCTCGACCGGCTATCGCAATGCAGCTGCACGATGTGCACGAAGAAGGGCATCCTGCTCATGTCCGTGGCGCCGGAGGCCTTCGAGCTGCTGCGCGGCAAGCACGCACTGACGGTGTACACCTTCGGGACCGGCGTGGCGCAGCACACCTTTTGCTCGCATTGCGGCATGCACGCGTTCTATGTGCCGCGTTCGCAGCCGGACCGGATCTCCATCAACGCACGCTGTCTTGACGGCATCGACGGGCGGAGCCTCAAGCCGACCCGGTTCTTCGACGGCCAGCACTGGGAGGACGCCCAGCGCCGCCGGATCGCCGAAGGCGGGCACACGCCGCCCGCTGGATTGAACGGCTCGGTGACGCTGAAGGCGATCCTGGATCGCGCGCTCGGCTAAGCCGACCCCATCTTCACGGCCCGCTGACGCAGCCGATAGCTCTTGCTCTTCGAGATCCCGAGCTCCCGCGCCACCTGGTTCGGGTTCAGGCCGGCCCTGAGCAACTCCACGACGCGGTCGAGTTCGCCGAGATCGGCCGGCTGCCAGCTCCAGCGCGCGACGCCTGTTGCGTCTGTCTCCAGCCGCGCCTCGATCGGATTGGTGGCCTCGCCGTAGAGGCCGCGCGCCTTGTCGAAATGGATCTCGAAGCGCGCCCCGTCCCTGGGCTCGTAGTCGCTGGGGCGGCGCAGCGACAGGACGAGGTCGAGCATGTCCTCGCGCCGCGACGTGCCGCGCTGCTGTCCGCCCTTGTTGGCGTGGTGGACGACCAGCATCGCGCGGCCGAAGCGGCGCTGCATCATCAGGAAGCGCTGCAGGTCGCTCCAGGCATCGGAGTCGCCGGTCTTGAAGCCGACCAGGCTCGCGAGATTGTCGAGGATCACCAGCTCGGGATGGCCCCAGCCCTCCATCAGCCGGATCTGGCCCTGCTGCGTGGCGAGGTCGGGCGGCGAGATCGTGTGCAGGTCGGCCAGCATGAAGTCGAGCGTGGGCGGCGCCGAGCCGAGGAGGCGCAGGCGCTGCTTCATGTCGACGGCCGCCATCTCGCCGTCGACATAGACCACGCGGTGCGGCCGGCTGGCGCGCCAGTTGAGGAAGCTGCCGCCGGACGCTGCGGCCCAGGCGATGCCCAGCGCCACGAAGGTCTTGCCGAGCCCGCGCGGGCCGTAGAGCAGCGCCAGACTCTTGGTCGCCAGGATGGGATCGAGGATGGTCTCGCGCTCGGGCAGGTCGGCCACCATCAGCTCGGCCGCCGGCAGGCGGGTCGGCATTTCGGCGGTGTCGGGTAGGGGTAAAAGGCGGAGGCGGGGCATGACGTGTTCCCTGTTTGTTCCAAGGATATACGCCTCTGGTGCGGAAAGCGCAAGCACTGTTGCGCGCGGTATCCTAATACCGCGCGGGGCCCGGGTGGGAAGTGGGAAGAATTGCGGAAAAGGCCGATGCCGTCGCTATCGGAGGATTTCCACGGGGATGGGAAGTTCCGAGCGCCCTGACCCCCTCCGTCCGCGATTGCGCGGACACCCGCGCGATTTGGCGCAAGAGCGCCAAACGCTTGCCCGCAGACGGGGGAGGCAGATGAGTCTCTTCCTCCCCCGTCTGCGGGCAGGCGTTGGCCGCGCAGCGGCCAATCGCGCGGGTGTCGCCTCATAGGCGACGGAGGGCGTCATGAACGTCATGACGATCATGACGATTGCCGTTTGGCGCTGCTGCTGCGGGATTATCGGCCATTCGTCATGACGACGTGTTTTCTTGAAACGTGGCAGACATCTTGCTTCCACCGCCTTCGACGGCTGAACCGATCTGCTAGGCTTGAGCCATGAAACGACCGTTCCATCTCGCCTGGTTCCTGTCGCAGGGCTATGGCCCGAAGTCGTGGCGTGGCGACTGGCCGGGCAGCGACAGCGCGCGCTGGATGATGCCCGACCTGTTCATTGACCTCGCCAAGGGCATGGACCGGGCGTGCATGGACTACCTGATCATCGAGGACTCCTCGAACGTGCCCTATACCTACCAGGGCTCGCACGACACCTACCTGAAGTACGGCGCCAGCGCGCCCAAGCTCGATCCGGCGGTGCTGGTGCCCTATCTCGCCGGGGCGACGACCCATCTCGGCATCGTGCCGACGCTCTCGGTGTCGGAGTATCCGCCGTTCCTGCTGGCCCGCCTGGTCAACTCGCTCGATCATGTGACCGAGGGGCGGGTCGGCTGGAATTGCGTCACCGGCAGCAACGATGGGGCCGCGCAGAATTACGGGCGCGACAAGCACCATCCGCACGACGAGCGCTACGACATCGCCGACGAATTCACCGATCTGGTGACCAGGCTGTGGGAGGCGTGGGAGCCCGACGCCGTGGTGCTCGATCGCGAGACGCCGCTGTTCGCCGACGGAGCCAAGGTCCATGCGGTCAACCACGAGGGCAAGTACTTCAAGTGCCGCGGGCCCTTGAACGCGCCGCGCTCGCCGCAGGGTCGCGTGCCGATCTGCCAGGCCGGCGGCTCGCCGCGCGGCCAGCAGTTCGCCTCGCGCTGGGCCGACACGATCATCACCGAGGGCGGCGGCAGTGCCGCCAGCATGAAGGCCTATCGCGACGACGTGCGCCGCCGCGCCGTCGAGTACGGGCGCAATCCCGACGACATCAAGGTGCTGTTCCTCGCCCGGCCGATCGTCGATGTGACCATGGAGGCGGCGCGCGAACGCCAGCGGCTGGAGCGGCTTGCCGCCGAAGAGCACATCGACATGCAGCTCTCGAGCATGTCGCGCCTGACCGGCATCGACTTCTCGAAGTTCGACCTCGACGCGCCGTTGCCGGACAACCTGACCACCAACGGCCATCAATCGGCGCTCGCCAAATGGATCGGCAAGACGCCGCGCTCGATCGTGCAGAGCTATGCCAGCAAGGCCGGCATCGACTTCACCGGCACCGCCGACCATGTGGCGGGGATGATGCAGGACATCATGGAGGAGGTGGGCGGCGACGGCTTCCTGTTCTTCAACAGCTACTTCGACCGGCGCTACGTCATGGAAGTGTGCGACGGGCTGGTGCCCGAGCTGCAGCGCCGCGGGCTCGCACGCAAGGCCTACGCGCACAGCCACCTGCGCGACAATCTGCTGGAGTTCTGAGGCGGCGATGAAGGACCACTTCCATCTCGCCTGGTTCCTGTCGCAGGGCTACGGGCCCAAGAGCTGGCGCTCGCAGTGGCCGGGCAGCGACACAAGGCGCTGGATGATGCCCGACATCTTCATCGATCTCGCCAGGGGCCTCGAGCGGGCGTGCATGGACTACATGATCATCGAGGATTCCTCGATGGTGCCCTACACCTACAAGGGCACGCACGACGTCTATCTCAAATATGCCGCCAGCACGCCCAAGCTCGATCCCGCCGTGCTGGTGCCCTATCTCGCCCAGGCGACGTCGCATCTCGGCCTGGTGCCGACGCTCTCGACCAGCGAATACCCGCCCTACCTGCTGGCGCGGCTGGTCAACACCCTCGATCACGTCACCGAGGGCCGGATCGGCTGGAACTGCGTGACAAGCAGCAACGACGCTGCCGCCGAGAACTACGGGCACGTGGGCCAAAGGCCGCATGACGAACGCTACGACGTTGCCGACGAATTCACCGACGTCGTGACGCGGCTGTGGGAGGCCTGGGAGCCGGACGCCGTTGTGCTCGATCGCGACAAGCCGATGTTCGCGGATGGCGCCAAGGTTCACCCCATCAATCACGACGGCAAATACTTCAAGGTGCGCGGGCCGCTCAACGCGCCGCGCTCGCCGCAGGGCCGCGTGCCGATCTGCCAGGCCGGCGGCTCGCCGCGCGGCCAGGACTTTGCCTCGAAATGGGCCGAGACGATCATCACCAATGCCGTGAGCGTCGAGGGCATGAAGGCCTATCGCGAGGACGTGCGCCGCCGGGCGGTCGCGCACGGCCGCGATCCCGACAGGATCAAGGTGCTGTTCCTGGTCTATCCGCTGATCGACACCACGATGGCGGCGGCGCGCGAAAGGCGGCGTCTGGAGGTCGAGGAGTCGGGACGGCATCTCGACCTGCATCTGTCGGGCATGTCGCGCCTCACCAACATCGATTTCTCCCGGTTCCCGCTCGACGAGCCCTTGCCGGACCTGACCACCAACGGCCACCAGTCGTCATTGGCCAAATGGATCGGCAAGACGCCGCGCTCGCTGGCCGAGGGCACCAACAGCCGCCAGGGCGTCGATCTCGTCGGCACGCCCGACCATGTGGCCGGCCTGATGCAGGACATCATGCAGGAGGTCGGCGGCGACGGCTTCCTGCTGTTCAACGCCTACTTCGACCGGCGCTACATCATGGAAGTGTGCGACGGGCTGGTGCCCGAGCTGCAGCGCCGCGGCCTGACGCGCAAGGCCTACGCGCACAAGCACTTCCGCGACAATCTCCTGGAGTTCTAATGCGCGATAGTTTTTGCTTCAGCCGTACACGATTCGATCGAAAGCTATCGCGCTCTAAAGCAAAGTCCGAGCTGAGTGAATCACCCTCCTCCCCTTCGCGGGTTCCGCGAAGGGGAGGTGCCCGCGTCTTACGCGGGCGGAGGGGTCAGAGGCCATGACCCCATCGTCGCGGTATGACCGCGACACTTCCCCTTCGCGGACTCCGCGAAGGGGAAGGAAGCTGATCCGACTTGGGCAGATCATGCTCTAATGCCGTTTTCTTCGTTTGGCGCCGACCAGAACCGCCGCAATGATGCAGGGCTGCCTGGTCCGCACGCTCCAGGAGTGATTGGTGCCTCGCTGGATGAGGACGTCGCCCTGCTTCAGCAGCTTCTCGCCCTTGTCCATGATGGCGTAGATCTCGCCCTTGAGCACGATGATGTAGTCGACGGTCGCCGTCGTGTGCATCATTGGATCGCCCGACCCATGATCCGGCGCGCCGCCGGCGCCGATCGAAGCGAAGGCAGCCTTGGCATCGGCCGTCTTGCGCCACGTGGCATCGGGCGGAATTTCCACGATGCGAAGGATCGTGCCGTTTGGCGGCGGCTCGAGCCTGATCTTTCCCGCTCCGGCATCGGCGTTGCCGCTGTTGGAGGCAGGCGAAGTCTTCGTCCGCCACAGATCGGTCAAGGCCACGCCCGGCATCGACGCCATCTCGCGGACATTCGGCGCCTTGCCGTCGGCGATGAAGACCGACTTGCCGTCCTTGTCGTGCCCGGTGACGACACGGCGGATGCGCTGGACCATGCGGGATCTCCTCTGCACGCGGTTCGATCTGGTGCTAGCCTGCGATCATCGGAGGAAACACCATGAAAATCACCGGCTACGAAGCGACCACGTTGAAAGTTCCGGAAGACGACCCGCTGGCCAACATGCCCGAGGAGGCCGGCCGGACCCGGCCCATCGTCATCCTGCGCCTGCGCACCGATAACGGGATCGAGGGCATTGGCGTCACCTTCTATGGCGGCAGGATGACCGGCAGCCTGCGCGTCGCCGTCGAGGAGCTGGCCGCCCTCACCGTCGGCGAGGACCCGTCGCGGATCGAGATGATCATCGAGAAGCTGCGCAAGGGCACCGGCGATTCCTGCGGGCCCGGCGGCATCTTCACCCTGGCGCTGTCGGCGATCGACGTGGCGCTGTGGGACATCAAGGGCAAGGCGCTGGATCAGCCGTTGTGGAAGCTGCTGGGCGGCCATCGCGACAGGGTCGCGACCTATGCCTCCGGGTCGCTGCGTCGCGGCTTGACCGACGCCCAGGCGCAGCGTGCCGCGCAAATCCTGGTGCAGAAGGGCTTCACGGAGATGAAGACCCAGATGGCCCTGCCGGGCAATCCGACGCCGGCCGAGGAAGTCCGCCGCGTGCGCGTGGTGCGCGATGCGATCGGTCCGGACATCAAGCTGATGTGCGACATCAACCAGCGCTGGCGACCGGAGCAGGCGATCGATATCGGCAGCCGTGTCGAGGACGTCGGCCTGTTCTGGCTGGAGGACGTGACCGCCGCCGACGACTACCAGGGCCTCGCCCGTGTCACCGCAGCACTCAAGACTCCCGTCGCCGGCGGCGAGTATGTCTGGGGCATCGTGCCCTTCCGCCACATGATCGAGGCACGCTCGGTCGACATCGTCATGATCGACCTCTGTCGGGTGGGCGGTGTCACCCAATGGATGAAGGTCGCCGGCATGGCGGAGGCCTTCAACCTGCCGGTCGTCAGCCACGTCATGCCGGAGATGCTGGTGCATGTCGTCGCCGCGTGCCCGAACGGGCTCACGGTCGAATACATGCCATGGATGCTGGCGCTCTATGAGGAGACGCCGGCGATCGAGAAGGGTCAGCTCGTCCTGACAGACAAGCCGGGGCTGGGGCTCAAGTTCGACGAAAAGGCGATCGCGTCGTTCAAGGCCTGAGCAGGAAAAGCGTGAGCAGCAGGAGGGCCGCCGGGACGAGCAGGGGATAGGCGAAGGCGGGAACAAGAAGCGCGCCGGCGATCGCGCCCGCCAGGTAGCCGATCCAGGTCAGCGCGAGCAGCCGCGGATGGGCGGCAGAGGGCGGTGGCCGGTCCTGTCCCGGCCAAAGCCAGTCGAGTGCGGCGTCGGCGGTTCGCGCCAGCGTGCTGGTGACCACCACCGTGCTCACCGCGACGCCGCCGAACCGGGTGATGGCGGCGGCCTGCAGGCCCATGGCGAGGGCGACAATCAGCACGGCCATCTCCGGGCCGATGCCGAGAAAGCCAACGCCGGCAATGAGCACGGCCTCCAGCAGGAGACTGGCCGCCGGTCCTCTCAGCAGCCGCAGCAGCAGGCACGACAGCATGGCGCCCAGGAAGAAGGCGAGCAGGGGTGCTGCGTGGTGCCAGGCGCCGAGGTAGTCGCGCTCGGCGACCGCGATGCCGGCCAGCACGGTGTTGCCCGTCATGTTGGCGGCAAATACACCGCCCATGGTGATGAAGCCCACGGCGTCGGCCATGCCGGCAACGATCGTCAGCAGGGTCGCCTGGACAACATGCCGGCCCGGGATCGTCCTCAACACCGATCGGCCCCCAAAATGATCACTGCCCCGGTCCCCGGCTTTGACCGGCGCCCGGCAGAACTGGATAATGTTTTTCCCAAGACCCCTGTCAACTGCGTCACGACGGCGGCGCCGCAGGGCCTTGGGCCCGGGAACTGAACTATTGGAGCAATCCCAAGATGGCACGATCACACCCCGTAGACGTCCACGTCGGCTCACGGATGCGTCAACGGCGTACTCTGCTCGGCATGAGCCAGACCAAGCTTGGCAATGCGGTCGGCCTGACCTTCCAGCAGATCCAGAAGTACGAGCGCGGCTCCAACCGCATCGGCTCGAGCCGCCTGTTCGAATTCTCCAAGGTGCTGGACGTGCCGGTGTCGCATTTCTTCGAGGACATGCCGTCCAATGCGCTGGCCGGCCGGCCGATGTCGGGCCGCGGCCGCAAGGGCTTCGGCGAGGCGGGCACGCCGTTCGAACAGGACAAGGATCCGCTGATCAAGCGCGAGACGCTCGAGCTGGTGCGGGCCTACTACAAGATCCGCGAGCCCCGGGTGCGCAAGCGCATCTTCGAGACCGTCAAGGCAGTCGGTGCCGCCAGCCATGCCGAGGCAATGGGCGGCCGCAAGAAACACTGAAGGCGCCTTTCAGCGGGTAGCGACGCAGGCGTAGACCAGCGGTCCCGTGTCGACGTCCCGCTTGGTCGCAGCCAGCGCTGCCGGGGCGATCGACTGGCGGATCTCGTCGGCCGCCACCGGCTGCACGTTCTTGAAGAAGGCGAAGACGTTCGGGTCGCGCTTCAGCGAGCGAGGATCGGCAAAGGCCGCGACCTGTTCGCGGGCGGCGGCGGGCTTGCCGAGATGAAGTCGATGAAACGGGGCATCTGCAGGACGCCGACGTGGAGGGCAAAAGCCAGCAGGACCACACCGCCCATGCCGTAGCGGACTCACCGCAGGACGTCGATCGACGGCAGCGCGGCACCACGGCACTGCGACGCATCGACGAACTGCAGAGCCACGATCTTATCGTCCGCATCGAGGACAAGGACGACAAGCGGCGAACCATCATCAGGCTTACCGACGCAGGCCTCAAAGCCGTCGAGAAGTTCTTCGAGGCCTGTCTCGAACGTCGCCAGGCCTGACCTTCCGGCAGGTCCTACGGCAGCGCGTCGGGCGAGAAGCCGGCCGGCGGCGTGAAGCGCGTCCGGAAGGTCCTGGACCACGCGGCATTGGCCACGCGCTGCGCTTCTTTCAGGATCGCCGGCTCGTCCATCGTCAGCACGGCGCCGTCCTTCATCAGCCACCTGCC
The DNA here is from genome assembly GCA_945889625.1 of Asaia bogorensis. Classification (GTDB taxonomy): domain Bacteria; phylum Pseudomonadota; class Alphaproteobacteria; order Reyranellales; family Reyranellaceae; genus Reyranella. The sequence goes on from CAMDCE010000024.1 coordinate 13,634, forward strand.
GTCGACCATGACCGACTGCACGTCGCGCGCCTGGCCGTTGTGGACGAAGTCGGAGACCACGCGCAGCACCGGGATCAAGTGGGCGCGCTGCAGGTCGATCATGATCAGGTCGGCCTTGTTGCCCGCCGCCAGCCAGCCGCCGTCGGGCACGCCGAGCGCCCGGTAGCCGTTGCGTGTCGCCCAGCGCAGCACCTGTTCGGGCGAGGGGTTGCGGCCGTCCTCGCGGCGGACGCGCTCCATGAACAGGCCGGTGCGCACCACCTCGACCATGTCCTCGGCCATGTTGTCGGAGCCCATGCCGACATTGCAGCCATAGGTCTCGAGGTCGGCGACGCGCGGGCTGAGACCGCGGCGCGCGGCGATGGCCGAGTTGAACGAGACGTTGACCTTCGCCTGTCCCAGGATCTTCTCCTCGGCCGGCTCCATGCAGCGGCAGTGGGCGCAGATCACCTTGTCGTTCAGGAAGCCCAGGTCGGCGAGATACTCGGTGGGCAGGCGGTTGCGATGCGCCCGCACCGCGGCGACCTCGCCCCAGATCTGGTTGAGATGGATGGTGATGCGGGTGTCGAGCTGCTTCTGCAGCGCGCTCAGATCGCCCAGCAGCTCGGGCGAGCACATGTCGGGTGCCCAGGCCGAGATGGCGATGCGGATGCGGCCGTCCGCCTTGCCGTTCCAGTCGCGGTGGTTGCGCTCGATGTTCCTGATGTGGCCCTGGCCCAGCGCGCGATCGAGCTGGTAGGGCGCGGGATCGCCGATCGAGGTGCCGATGCGATCGTAGGCGCGCTCGGCCAGCAGCCAGCGCATGCCGGTGTCGCCGAGCGCCCCGGCATAGTGATCGATGTCGTTGGAGTCCTCGAGCACGTGCGTCGTGCCGCTGCGCAGCGCCTCGAGCGCGCCGAGCTGCGCCATAGTGCGCCGTTCCTCCGGCGTCATGTCGGGCAATGGGATCGGCGACAGCCCTCCGGAGAACGGCGGCTTGTGCGACGGCGAGAGATCCTCGAACACGCCGCGCGCCAGGGTCATGGTGAGATGGGTGTGGATGTTGCAGAAGCCGGGCATGACCATCTTGCCGGTGCCGTCGACCTTTTCGGCGCCGGGATAGCGGGCCAGGATCTCGGCGCTGGGACCGACGGCTGCGATGCGGTTGCCCTCGACCGCGACGGCGCCGCCGTAATGGACGGTGTCCTGGTCGTCGATGGTGACGACCGCGGCGTTGTGGATGACGATAGTCATGTCGTCAGTTCGCCTGCAGCTTGACGCCGTCGGCGTCGCGCACGTGGTCGTAATTCTGGCTCTGGTACCAGCTCATCCACTGGGCGTAGGTCGTGGGCTCGAACTTCGGCGGATGGGCGGCGTCGGTGCACGACGGCAGGCACGTCATCACGTGATCGATGGTGCAGTCGAAGAAGAAGGGGATGGCATAGCGATCGCCGCCCGAGCGGTTGACCACGCGATGCGGCGTGGCGCGAAAGCGTCCATTGCTCCAGCGATTGAGCATCTGGCCGCTGTTGACCAGGAATGAGCCCTCGATCGCCGGCGCGTCGATCCAGCGGCCCGATGCGGTGCGCAGCGACAGGCCGGGGATCCTGTTCTGCGCCAGCAGGGTCATGAACGAGGTGTCGGCGTGCGGCGCCAGGCCATACTCGTTGTGGTCGAGGTGCGGCGTGTAGGGATAGTGCGACATGCGCAGCGTATATTGCGGCTCGCGGAAGGCCGGCCCGAAGTAGTCGGCCGGCAGGTCGAGCGCCACGGCATAGAGCGGCAGCATGGCCAGCGAGAGCCCCTCCATTTCTTGGCAGTAGGTCACGATGGTTTCGCGGAAACCCGGCAATGCGGCCGGCCACTGATTGGCGCCGCGAAAACGCTTGTTGGCAATCACGTCGGGATGATCGGCCGGCAGGTCGCGTTTCACGAAATAGGCTTCGTTGAGGTTGGGCTTGTTGTTGGTGCTGACGTCGGAATGGCGCGTCGTGGCGGCCTTCATCGCCAGATAGCCGATATTGTGCTCGTCGATCTTGAGCTTGAGCTTCCCCTCGATCGGCTGGGCATGGAAGCGCGCCACTTCGGCGAATACCTTGTCGACCAGGACCTGCGGCACGCGATGGCCTTTCAGGAACCAGAAGCCGACGTCCTCGTAGGCGTGCCGCAGCTGGCGGGCACAGTCCTGGAGCGCCGCCGGGTCGCCGGCCAGGACACCCGAGATGTCGATGACCGGAATTTCGTCGCTGTCGGTCAGGACCGCGGTGGCGTTGGCAGATGTAGCAGAGGAAACATTGAGCGCTTCACCCATGATCGTGGCCTCCTGCGCCAAGAGTCGGTTCAAAGTGAAGTTTCGTCAAGCGCAAGGCTTTTGACGAGCAAGGACCGGGCCATTGGGGTAGAACGGACATCCAACGCCAGAAGGGGAAACGCTTACACATGTCCGACGATCAACTGTTCGCCGAGCTGCGCAAGATCGACACGCCGACCATCACCAACGTAGTGGCGACCTATCCGAAGAATCCCCTCTGTCTCGGCATCTACAATCCCTGGACGGAGAACTGGTACACCGACACCTCGATCCGCTGCATCTATCCCGAGCTGGGCGCCATCATCGGCTATGCCGTGACCTGCGTGTATGGCCTGCCTGATCCGAACTATTCCGGGCGGCTGAGCTTCATGGACGTGGTCGACGCGCTCGACGCCATGAAGAAGCCGACCATCCTGGTGATCCAGCAGAAGTGGCCGCCCGAGCTGATGAACAAGGCGGGGCTGGCCGGCGAGATGATGGTGAGCTCGATGATGGCGGTGGGCTGCGTCGGCATGCTGTCGAACGGCCCGTCGCGCGACGTCGACGCCATCCGCAAGCTGAAGTTCCAGCTGCTGCTGGGCGGCGTCACTGCCGGTCACGGAGAGATGGCGGTGCAATCCGTCAATGTGCCGGTGTCGGTCGGCGGCATGGATGTGGCGCCCGGCGAGCTCATCCATATGGACGAGAATGGCGCGGTGAAGTTCCCGGTGCATCACGCGCCGGCGGTGCTGAAGAACGCCCAGGCCATGCTCGACGACGAGGCGCGCCGCCTGGTCGTCATCCGCAAGGCCAAGTCCGCCGCCGAAGTCCGCGCCGCCAACTCGGGCGGCGCCTACACGCAGAAGAAGCCGTAGGGACTTCCCGGAGGCATCTCCCTCCCCAGTCTTCTGGGGAGGTGTCGCGGTCATACCGCGACGGAGGGGTCATGAGCTTCGGACCCCCGGCGCCTGTGAAGGCGCAAGGTCGGCGCAAGACGCCGACACCCGCGCGATTTGGCCGCTGCGCGGCCAAACGCTAGCCCGAAGACGGCGGAGGAGAAGAGCCCGTCTAGGTGCTTCGCTCCGCCGCGCGGTTGGTGACGAACAGGAAGGCCAGCGGCGCGGTGAGCAGCGGCACCAGCGTCATCAGGTGGAAGGCGTTGATGTAGCCGATCATGCTGGCCTGCCGCTGGATCTCCGCCGACAGCCGGGCATGGACCTGGCTTTCGCCGAGATGGCCAGCAGCGGCGAACCAGGGCGCGATCAGGTCGCGCGTGAAGACGGTGATGGAGCTGGCGAGGTTGACGCTGGCTTCGGCCGTCGAATGGGCGAACACCACCAGGGTCAACGACACGAACACGCTCGAGCCCAGCATGCGAATCAGCGAGAAGATGGCGTTGCCCTGCGTCAGGAGGCGAACCGGCATGGTCGAGAATGCCAGCACCGCCATCGGCGTGTAAGTCAGGCCAAAGCCGAAGCCGTGCAGGATGTTGCTCCACATCACAGCCTCGGTGGTGAGCATGATGTCGAAGGCGCCCATCTGCATGCCGGCAATGGCCTGGATGCCAAGACCGAGGAAGAGGCAGAGTCGCGGATTGAGACGGGTGAGCTGCGCCACGATACAGAACGAGGCGAGGTTGCCCAGCCCGCGCGAGGCCACGAGATAGCCGATCATGGTCTCGGGATAGCCCTGCAGCTCCAGAAGAAGCGGCGGGAACAGCACCATGGGCGTGTACTGCAGCATGCCCATGATCAGGCAGACGGCGATGCCGACCGAGAAGTTTCGGTCGCGGAAGGTCGCGATCTCGAACAGCGGTTCGCGCGCCGTGGCCATATGGATGGCGAACATGGTGAAGAACACCGCCGCCACGCCGCATTCGACGGCGGTCTCCAGCGAGTCGAACCAGTCGTTGCGCTGGCCGCGGTCGAACAGGAGCTGGGCGGCCGCAATGGCGATGCCGATGAAGATGAAACCGACATAGTCGAAGCGCCGGGCCCGTCCCTTTTCGTCGTCGTTCAGCGCCACGAAGGCCATGGTGCCGGCCAGGATGCCGAGCGGAAAGATCAGGAAGAACGTCCAGCGCCAGGTCATCAGTTCCGACACCAGGCCGCCGAAGGTCGGTCCCAGGATCGGCCCCATGACGCCACCGACGCCCCACATCATGATGATGAAGGGGTGCTGGCTGCGGTGGAAGCTTGCCAGCAGGATGGTCTGGCCCATGGGAAAGATCGGCGCGCCGAAGGCGCCTTGCACGACACGCAACGCCAGCAGCGCCTCGAGCGAATCGACCAGCCCGCACAGCATCGACGTCACCGTGAAGCCGGCGACCGAGCAGACCATCAGGGTGCGCCAGCCGAGCCGGGCGGCGAGCCAGCCGGTGAGCGGCGTGGCGATCGCGGTGGCGACGAGGTTGAAGGTGAGGACCCAGGAGATCTGGTCCTGGGTGGCCGACAGCGCGCCCTTGAGCTGGGGCAGGATGACGGTGACGCTGGTCGCGGTGAGGCCGAACAGGATCGTCGTGAACTGCACCGACAGCAGGATCAGCCACTGGCGGCCGGTGATGGTCATGGCGCGATGCTAGGTCCAAGTGGCTGGCAGGCAAGCCGCTTGGCAGCGGTGCGAAACCGCGATTTGCGCAGCGATACCGCCGCCCGCTAGTCTCGGACCAATTCAAAGGGGAAACACCGATGAGCGAGCTGTCAAAGGATCTTCGCGAGGTGCTGGCCAAAGTCGGCACCTCGACTCTCACCGGCGTGCTCAACCGCCGGGGCTTGAGGAGCATGACCCTGTTCGACGTCTGGCCGATGCGGCCCGAGCAGCCTGCCATGGTGGGCATCGCCTTCACCATGCGCTTCATCCCGTCGCGCGAGGACAAGGACGGGCCGACCTCGACCAACCGCTCGATGGTCCAGCCGCAGGCGATGGAGGAATGCCCGCCGGGCCACGTGCTGATGATCGACTCGCGCGGCGATTCGCGCGCCGCCTCGGCGGGCGACCTCTATATCGGCCGCCTGAAGGCGCGCGGCGCTGCGGGCGTCGTGACCGACGGCGGCTTTCGCGACACCAACGGCGTGTTCAAGACCGGACTGCCGGCCTATCACCGCCGCCCGTCCTCGCCGCCCAGCCCGATCGTGCATCGGCCGGTCGACCTGCAACTGCCGATCGGCTGCGGCGGTGTCGCGGTCTATCCCGGCGACATCGTGGTCGGCGATCGCGATGCCGTGCTGGTGATTCCGCCCGACATCGTCGAGGCCGTGGCCGAAGAGGCGCTGAAGAACTACGAATACGAGAGCTGGGCCGAACTCGAGGTCGCCAAGGGCCGTTCGCTCAAGGGCCTGTTCCCGGCGGCGGGCGACGAGGCCAAGCGCGACTACGAGGAATGGAAGAAGAAGGGCAGCAAAGGGTAGCCCCGGCCCATATCATCAGAGCATACTTCGTCCGGCCTAGGCGCGCAAAACGCGCCACGGGCGCGTAAACGCGCCGCGATCAGCCGGACGGAATGTGCCATTGAAGGAAATGCTCCGTACAACGCGTTTCCGGTCAGATGGAGCCGCTCCGCGGTTCCATCTGACCGGAAGCCGCTCTAGCGGGATTTGGACATCGTGACGGCGAATGGATCGGTCTTGATATTGTCAAGGCTGGTCTTGAACTCGATGTACAGTATCCAACACAGTCCAATTCCACTGGTGGCCGGCGTTATGTCGATCGTGAAGGCACCGGTGGTGTTCGGCGGAATGTTATAGGGCGGGACCAGCGCCAGCGGCTGCCTGCCCTCCTTGAACTGGAGATTCATTTTGTAAGTGTGGTTGGGCTCGACGACGCCGGGGCCACCGCCAGCGGTCTGTTGCGTATGAGTAACGACAAAATCCGCACCGGTGATCAAGGCATCGAACTTTGCGCGATTGGAAAACGTGAAGGTCAATGGCAGGGGCGAACCAGGCTTGCGCTCCGAGCCGGAGTCGAAGGTGCGCATGACCTTGTCCTGAAGGAGACAGGGAATTCCCAGGCCGTCGCGGAACGGAGCGGCGTCCGAGGGGACGACATTGATCGCGCCAAGAACGAGCTGCGGGCTGAGGGACTCCTTGAGCTTCTCGTAGCCGCCCAATAGCTGGATCAGGATGGTGACGCTTGCAGTGGCAATCACCGCAACAAGCAATCCGACCGCGAAGAACCTGTTGTTTTTGATCCTGTTGACGATCGAATCATAACCTGTTGACGATCGAATCATAAAACGTGGTCTTGTCATCTCCGCTCATCGTCGCTCTCGCCGGCATGAGGTCGATTATCTGAAATGATAACATCAATGCCGATTTACCCTGCCTTCGGCCAACTTGTGTCCATCCGGCTCTCCGCCTGATTCGCTTCCGTCCCATGAGGGGCGCAGATAGCCGTTCGCTATCTGTTCCAGTTCACATGCCTAAAACGCAGCGAGTTTGGACCGGATCTCGATGCCGCCCTTGAGCGTCAGGGTGACCGGCGTGCGTTCGGCTATGTCGGCCATGCGCTTCTTCTGCTCGTCGTCGAGCGGGCCCTCGAACGTAAGAACGCGGTCGATGTGGCTCTTGTCGCCCTCGCGCACGAAGTGGACGTCGGCATGGACGGCCGCGACCGGCCACTGCTTGCGCTCGGCATACATGCGCAAGGTGATGACAGTGCAGGCGCCGAGCGCAGCGACCAGCAGGTCGTAGGGTCCAGGGCCGGTATCCTTGCCGCCCAGCTCCGGTCCTTCGTCGGCGGTGAGCTGATGAGGCCCGGCCGCGATCGACGTGGCGTAGTTGGTCTTGCCGATGCTTGCCCTTGCGTGTGCCATGCCGCCTCCGATCCTCGGCGCCCGAGAGGAGCCGGGGTCAGTTTAGCGGCGCTTGGTGCGTCTCGTCGTCTTCTTTGCAACCTTCCGCACGGCGTGTTTGGCTTTGGACACGACCTTCCTGGTGACTTTCTTTGCCGCCTTCTTCCGCGCCGCGACCCGGCGTTTGCTCGCGCTCACGCCGCGCTTGGCGGCATTGGTCACACTGCGGCTGGTTGTGGCGATGGCTCGCCGGGTGGCGCGCTCGGCCCGCGCGACGATCTTCGCCGGATGCGTGATCGCATCGAGTGCGCCGGTGACTGCATCCGTGACCGAACCGACGATTGTCGTCTTCGCCATCATGATCTCCATTTGCCTGGGTCTTCAGCAAACGCTGATAGCGTCTCAAGGTTGCGCTCAGGCGACCAGAGCGATTGCAGCTCCGTGCTCGCGGCGCGCCCGCACCTCGCCGATGACGACACCGTCGATCCGGTTCGCCACATCGGCCGGCACGGCGGCCAGCAGCCCGCCCGCGGTCTGTGGATCAAACAGCAGCGCCAGTTTGGCATGCGAGGCATGGCTCTCCATGCCGTCGATCAGATGACGCGCGCGCAGGTTCTCCGGCTGCAGGGAACTGGCGAAGCCCTGGGCGAACAGTTCGACCGCACCGTCGAGCGCCGGCAGGGCGTCGAGGCGAAGATCGACCGTGACCTCATCGCCGCGACCGGTAGCGCGAACCATCTCCGCAAGGTGGCCGGCCAGCCCGAAGCCCGTGACGTCGGTGCAGGCATGGGCGCCCGCCTGCACCAGTGCCGTGGCAGAGTCGGAGGAGGGACGTCGCATGGAGGCGAGCGCCTCGGCGATCCAGCGTCCGCGTGCGGCACCACGCATGGCAGCGGCGAAGATCACGCCGGTGCCGAGTGGCTTGGTCAGGACCAATATGTCGCCCGGTTTCATGCCGCCTTTGCGCAGGGCGCGCGCCGGCTCGACGAGGCCGTTCACGGAAAAGCCCAGCGCCGCTTCCGGCCCTTCGCCGGAGTGGCCGCCGATCAGGGCGCAGCCCGACTGGTCGAGCACGCGGCGGGCGCCGGCCAGCATCTGGAAGAGATCCTCCTCCACCAGCCGTTCGGCGGCGGCGGGCACGATGGCCAGGGCAAGCGCGCTGTGCGGCTTGGCACCCATCGCCCAGACGTCGCCCAGGGCATGGACGGCTGCGACTTCGCCAAAGACGAAAGGATCGTCGATGAAGGTGCGGAAGAAATCGACCGACTGCACCAGCGCCTGTCCGGCCGGCACTTCGATCATGGCGGCATCATCGGGCGCGTCGAGGCCGATGGTCACGCCGGAACCGGGCGACGAACCAAGTCGGGCAAGGACGCGTGCCAGCACCGAGGCGCCGACCTTGGCGCCGCAGCCGCCGCAGCGCATGCCGATATCGGCCAACAGACGTCGGGCTTCGGCATCGGCCAGCGCCGGATCCGGCGGCACCGTCGAGCTCATCTGCATGCGCTTCGCCGGCGGCTCGCGATACATGCGCATCCATTTGCGGTCGATATGGTCCTTCCAGCGCCACACCCAGGCGCCTTCGACGGACCAGCCGTTGCGGGTGGCAAGCGCGCGTCCGTCACCGGTGCCGATGATCGAGAGATAGCGGCGTTGCGGCGTGAACGGTTCGAGCTTCTGGCCGAGCAGGGCGCGCCGCAGGTTGGCGGCGAGCGGCGGTCCCTGGCGCACGGCGAACACGCCTGCCTTGGGACGGCGATGGGCGAGCACCGTGGCGCAGTCGCCGACGGCAAAGATGTCTTGATCGCTGGTCGAGCGCAGCGTGGCGTCGACGGCGAAGAATCCGCGTTCGTCGAGCGCCAGGCCGGTGCCGGCAAACCATTTCGAGGCACTCGCCTCGGTAACCACGAACACTGCGTCGGCCTCGATCCGATCGCCGCTTGCCAGCGCGATCGCGCCCTGCTCGACGCGAGTTGTCGCCGTGCCCTCGATCAGGCGAATGCCGCGTCGCGCAAAGATGGCGCGCATGGCCTTGCGCGCCGAGGCTGCTTGCCCGACCAGGATCTCGTCCCGCGTGACCACCGTGACGCCGACCGCCGCGCCGCTCACGACCTCGCGCAGGCGATGGTCGATCGCCAGCGCCAGCTCGACGCCTCCCGCGCCGCCGCCGATCACCACGATGCGGAGCGGCCCGCGCCAATCCTTCATGCGCTCGAGGAAGGCGAGCCACCGGCGGCCGAGTTCGGCGATCGGCTTGACGGGCGTTGCATATTGCTCGGCGCCGGGGATGGCATCGAGGCTGGGCGCCGCGCCGGTATCGAGCGACAGGAGATCGTAGGAAACCGGCGGCCGGTCCTTGAGCAGCACCTGGCGGTTGGCGCGATCGATGCCGACCGCCTCGGCCTGGATCAGGCGTGCGCCGGTCCAGGCGGCCAGCCGCGCCAGGTCGATGTGGCATTCGTCGAAGGAATAAGTCCCGGCGACGAAGCCCGGGATCATGCCGGAGTAGGGCGTCTCGATATCGCGGCCGATCAGGCTCAGCCGCACGCCCGGCATCGGCTTCATGCCGAAGCTTTTCAGCACATCGACATGGGCGTGGCCGCCGCCCACCAGCACGAGGTCCTTGAGTTGCGGCGCGTCCTGCATCCTGTCCCGTATAGCCCATCGGAGGGGGCTCTGGTATGGAAGCAAAAAATATTGTATATCAATGTATTAAATAGTTTTCTTTTAGTGATATTGGAGCTTCGTCATGGCCGTTTCTTCCGGCCTCTCCGTTTCCTCGGCCCCCCAAGGAAGCTTCGCAGCGCGTTCGCCCTGGGCGCCGTCGTGGCCGCTGGCGCTCGGCCTGCTGGTCTTCATTTGCCTGTGCAATATCGAAGGCTTGCCGCTGCTGGCCGATCCCGACAGCCATTGGCACATCGCCGTCGGCACCTGGATCCTCGACCACGGCGCCCTGCCGGACGCCGATATCTATTCCCACACCTTCGCCGGCCAGCCGTGGATCGCCAAGGAATGGCTGTCGCAGACCCTGCTGGCGGCCGCCTACAACACCGGCGGCTGGGGGGCGGTGATGGCGCTCAGCGCCGCGGCGCTCGGCGTCACCTTCGCGCTGCTGCTGCGTCTGCTTCTGCGCGATCTCAAGCCGCTGCCGGCCATGCTGTTCGTCCTCGCCGCCATCGTGATGACGGCGCCGCATTTCCTGGCGCGCCCGCACGTGCTGGCCTTTCCGTTCATCCTTCTGTGGGTCGCCGGCCTCGTGCGCGCCGTCGAGGAACGCCGTGCGCCGCAGCCGATACTGCTGCTTGCCATGCTGCTGTGGGCCAACCTGCATGGCGGCTTCACCCTGGGGCTGATGCTTGCCGGAGCCTTCGCCCTCGACGCCGTGGTCGGCGCACGCGATGCGGCGGAGCGCAGGAGCCTGTTCATTGGATGGGCGAAGTTTGGCCTGGCCGCCGGACTGGTCGCCTGCATCACGCCCTATGGCCCCGAATCGATCCTGGTCACCCTGCGCATCTTTGGCCTGGGCGACGCGCTCGGCATGATCGCCGAATGGAAGTCACCTGACTTCCAGAGCCAGCCGATGCAGGAGTTGATCCTGCTGCTGGCACTCTACCTCGCTTTGTCGCGCGGGCTCAGGCTGCCGCTGCTGCGGCTGCTGATCGTGATCGGCCTGGTGCACCTCTATCTGCGCTACGCCCGCAACGCCGAGCTGCTGGCCACCCTGGCGCCGCTCGCCATGGCGCCGCTGTTGGCGCGGCAATGGCCGTCGCTGCGGCCCGACCCTCAGTTGGGCGGACGCCTCGGCGCACTGGCGCGGCCGGCCGGCGCCGCTGCGGTCGCGATGGCGACGATGCTGGCCACGGTCTTTGCCAGCGGCATGATCCTTTTTGCCGATGCCAAGCCGCCTGCGTCGACCATGCCGTCGGCGGCGCTCGACCACGTCCGCCAGGCCGGGATCACGGGTCGTGTGCTCAATCACTACAATTACGGCGGCTACCTGATCCGCGCCGGCGTGCCGACCTTCATCGACGGCCGCGGCGAGCTCTATGGCGGCGAGTTCATCAAGCGCTATGCCGAGGCGGTGAACCTGCGCGGCGAGGAACCGCTGGACAAGCTGCTCGATCGCCACCGGATCGACTGGACGCTGTTTCCCAAGGACCAGCCGGCCAACAAGCTGCTGGCCCGGCTGCCCGGCTGGCATCAGGCCTACAGCGACGATTCAACGACGATCTTCGTGCGCGATCGCTAGGGCAGTACTCGATCAGGTCGGATTGGTCCTCTTCCCCTTGGCGGAGTCCGCCAAGGGGAAGTGTCGCCGTCATACGGCGACGATGGGGTCTTGGGTCACGGTCGCGCTGTAGTTGCATCAAGCGGGCGACTGCAGCCATCGCGTCGAACCCGGGCCCCTCCGTCGGCGTAAGACGCCGACACCTCCCCTTCGCGGGCTCCGCGAAGGGGAGGGAAATTGGTTCGGCTGGCGCGGACCGTGCTTTAGTCCTTGAGCAAAATCCAGGTGCAGTGGCCGATCGCGCAGAGCCGGCCCTGCTCGGTGTAGAGCGCCGTGCCCGAATAGAGTTTGCGGCCCTCGGAGCCCAGCCGCCAGCCGACCACCGCGCAACGCTCGCCGACGCGCGGCGGGTCGATCACCTTGGCGGTCATGCGCCCCGTCACTGCCGGCCGCCAGTCGCCGGGATCCTGCGCCGCGAACGCGCCGGGACAATCGAGCGTGCCCCATACGAACTCCGGCCTGATGCGGCCGGCCTGGTCGGCGTGGTTGGCGTGCGGCAGGTAGCAGGAGAGCGAGGTGCCCGGTTGGGGACCTGCCGTGCCGAGGACGCGCAGTCCATCGCCGACGCCGCGCGCGCGGCCGCACACGATGCACCAATGGAAGTCGCTGTCCTCGGGGCTGCCGCCTTGCTCGCCGCGCCGCATCACCTCATTCCAGTCGCCGGGCGGCGGCGGCGGGGAGAGATGCGCGATCGAGCCGGCCCGGGCCTCGCACACCAGGGTGTCGCCGTCGCTGAGCAGCAGCGCATCGCCCGAGGGCGCGAGCTGCAGCTTCCTGTCGATCGGGATCGGTGCGCGCAGCGTGATCTCGACCACGCCGTCGCCGCCGAACGTCTCCGTGAACCTGCCGGCCAATACGCCGCCGACATAGCCGCCATTGCCCGACAGGCGCGGGCCGTTGAAGCCCTGCGCGATGGTGATCGTCTCGTGCACTCAAAAACCCTCCGCGGCGCGGAACCTGCCGCGCCGCTGCGGCTGACGCAAGTCTGGCGGTGTGCGAAGGGTGGAGCCGATGAGCCGTTACGCACCCTGGCTGCTGGTGGCGCTGTGCTTTGCGCTCGGCGTGGCGAGCCGCTCGATCAGCGACTCGTTTGTCGTGTTCGTGCCCGCGCTCCAGCACGCGTTCGATGCCAGCCGCAGCTCGATTACGGTGGTCTACAGTTTCGCCCTGCTGGTCGGCGGCACCGGCGCGCCGCTCGCCGGCTGGATCGTCGACCGCTTCGGCCTGCGCGCGCTGACGGTCATCGGCATGTCGGCCGCCGCACTCGCCAGCGCCAGCGCCTCGCAGGCGACGCAAGTCTGGCATCTTTACGTCGGCCTCGGCGTCGTCATGGGCTTCGGCGGCGCGTCGCTTTCCGGCGTTCTCAGCGCTTCGCTGCTCGGCCGTTGGTTCCCCGCGCATCGTCTCGGCGTGGCGCTGGCCGTCGCCTGGTCGGCCTCGGGTGTCGGCGCCATCGTCGTGCTGCCGCTCGCCCAGCACCTGATCACGACCGTCGGCTGGCGCGAAGCCTATCTTGTCTTTGCGATCGTGAGTGCTGCGTTCATACCGCTTCTCCTCGTCCTGCCGTGGCGTCGCATCGGCCAAGGCGCGCCGGGCCTGGCACGGCTGCATGCCTCGACGAGTGCCGGACCGACGGTCGGCGAGGCGGTGCGCGACTGGCCGTTCTGGGCGCTGACGCTGTCGTTCGGCCTGACCTCGGTCGGCATCTTCTCGATCGCCCCGCAGGCCATGGTCTACCTGCTGGAACGCGGCATGGAGGGCGGCTACGCGGCACGTGCGCTCGCCATCGCGGGCTTCCTGACGCCGCTCGGCATGGTGGGCTTCAGCTGGCTGGCCGATCGCGGCGGCCGGCGGCTTGCCGCGATCCTGGCCTATGCCAGCTCGATTGCCGGTGTCGGTGCGCTCGCCCTGGTGCGCGGGCCGCAGGACGATCTCTGGCTGTGGCTTTATGTGCTGTTGTTCGGCGGCAGCATGGGCTCGCGCGGACCGATGATCTCGACTCTTGCAACTCTGCGCTATCGCGGCGCCCATTTCGGCCGCATCTACGGCCTGATCAGCATCGGCATGGGCCTCGGCGGATTTTTGGGCGCCTGGATCGGCGGCCTGCTGCACGATTGGACCGGCGGCTACGGTGCCATCTTCATCCTGTCGGCCGCAGCCCTTGTCCTCGCAGCGGCCTCGCTCGGCTCGGAAGCCGGCGCGCGCGAGCGCCTCGGTCGCTGAGAATTGCGCTAGAGGATTGCCGTGTGCACCAGGTTCGCCACTTGGTCGAGTCGCTTGGAGTGCCAGGGATCGGGTATGCGGTTGTTGGTGATGTAGGCGAACGACACACCCGAGTCGGGATCGCCCCAGCAATAGGACGTACCGACGCCGCCGTGGCCGAAGGCGCGTGGACTGGCAAATCCGCCGAGCCCGCGGACATTCTCCGTCATGCCGCGCAGATGGGGGCCGAGCCCGCGATGCATGGGCATGCCCATGAACTCGTCGATCCGGTCGCCGGTGTGATTGCGGATGGCGTACTGCAGCGTCCGTGGCGAGACGATGCGCGTGCCGTTGAGCTCACCACCGGCCAGCATCATCTGATAGAGCGCAGCCATTGCCCGCGCCGTGCCGTAGCCCGCCGCGCCCGGCGAGCCGCTCTTGCGCCAATCGGCCGTATTGTTCTCGGCGAGCGGACGGAAGCCTTCGCCGCCCGGCACCGGCTCATGCATGTCCACGGCGCGCGCGAACTCGCCCTCCGGCAGGCCGACGTAAAGTTCGCGGCCGAGACCCAGCGGCTCGATGACGGTCTCGCGGATGACGTCGCGGAAGTCCTTGCCGGTCACCGCCTCGATCAGCACGCCGAGAGTCCAGTGAGCGGTCTGGCCGTGATAGTGCACCTTCGAGCCCGGCGACCATTCCAGCGGGAAATCGCAGACCACTTCGCGCAGCCGCTTGTGGTCGGCCCAGGCGTCCTTGCCGACGACGGCATTGGGGAAGCCGGCCTGGTGGGTGATCACCTGCAGGACGGTGATGTTGCCCTTGGCGTTGCGGGCAAACTCCGGCACATGGTCGGCGATCTTGTCGGAGAAGGAGAACAGGCCGCGCTCGGCCAGCGCCCACAGCGCAACGGCGGTCACCACCTTGGTGTTGGAATAGAGCAGCCACAGCGTGTCGTCGGCCGCGGCGCGCGACGGCTGCCCGGTGACGGCATTGCCGAAGCTCTTGGTGAGAGCGAGCTTGCCGTGACGGGCGAGCGCGATCTGGCAACCGGGATAGCGGCCCTCGGCGATGTGCCGTTCGATCAGCGCGGTGAGGCGATCGATCTGGCCTTTGCGAAAGCCCAGCGAGTCGAGGTCGCCGGCGGGCAGCGGAAAACCTGTCGCCGGTTGGGTGCGGATGGTGGTGTCCAAAGGTTCCTCCCTGGGACGACTATATTATGGTTCGACGGCATGTCGATGACTGCCCCACCACTGCCCTGGCGACATATTGTGTTTCCAAAAAACTTTGCCACAATGCGCGCCATGTTCGCCCCAGCTTTCGATCGCATCGACTTTCCGAGTAGTCCCTACCAACGGCCGCGAGGCTAGCCGTGTCGCCGGGCCTTGAGTCCTGCCACGCGCTGGTGCTCAACGCCGACTTTCGGCCGTTGTCGTATTTTCCCTTGTCGATCTGGTCCTGGCAGGATGCCGTGAAGGCGGTTTTCCTCGATCGCGTCAGCGTCATTTCCGAGTACGAGCGCAAGATCCACAGCCCGTCGGTCGAGATGCGGCTGCCGAGCGTCATTGCGCTGAAGGAATATGTCCCGGCGGCGCGCCGTCCGGCCTTCACGCGGTTCAACGTCTTCCTGCGCGACCGCTTCCATTGCCAGTATTGCGGCGGCGACTTCGCGACCAATGAGCTCACGTTCGACCATGTCGTGCCGAAGTCGCGCGGCGGGCGCACCTTGTGGAACAATGTCGTGACGGCCTGCAGCCCGTGTAATCTGCTGAAGGGCAACCGGCTGGTGCGCGAGATCGGCATGTTCCTGCAGCGCGCGCCGCTCGAGCCCACGACGCAGGAGCTGCAGGAGAACGGCCGCGCCTTCCCGCCCGGCTACCTGCACGAGAGCTGGCGCGACTTCCTGTATTGGGACAGCGAACTCGAGCAGACTTAGCGCGTCCTTACGCGCTGGCGGGCGGCAGCGCTTGTAGTCAAGCGCGAGAGCCTGCACGGCTCAGAACAGACAAGAAAGCATCAGATCCCTCGCAAATAAGCGCGGGGATTACCCCGCGCGCCTCGGATGACGGCCCCGGGCCGTCAGATCCGAGTCGACAACCAGATGGCAAGCCGCGAGCCTGCCTTGATGGTGGTGGTCAGCGCGGTGTAGCCGGGTGCCTGCTCGGCACCCGAGGCCAGCGCTTCGTCCTTGTGGGCGATTTCGTCGGCGCGGAACTTCTCGACGGTGGTCCTGAGTTCGGCCTCGTCGTCGCCCAGTGCGGCGGCCTGGCTGGCGTAGTGCTCGTCGATCGTCTCCTCGATCGCCACCGTGCAGGCCATCGCGGCCTTGTCGCCCATCAGCGCCGTTGCGGCGCCCAGCGCAAAGCCCGCCACGCTCCACAGCGGCGACAGGATCGTCGGCCGCACCCGGCGCTCGGCAATCAGCCGGTCGAAAGTGGCGCGGTGCTCGCGTTCGGCGCGCGCCATGGCGGCGATCTTGGCGTGGGCGGCGCCATGCTGCCGTCCGGTCCAGCGCAGGGCCGCAAGCTGGCCTTCGTAGATGCGCACGGCGCCGAACTCGCCTGCCTGGTCGACCCTAATCACGCGCTCGACCAGCTGGCGCGCGTCGGGGTCGCCGGGATTGCGGAGGTCGCCCGTCCGCCTGCTATCGCTCATCGCCGTGGCCTGATCCAGGCCGCCACGCGCGACGCCAGAAGGAAGGCCAGCCCCGCCGACAGGATGGCGTTCCAGCCCGCCATCGAGATGCCCCACATCTTCCAGGTCGGTACGTCGCAGCGCACCAGCGCCTGCCCCAGCAAGTGTTTCTTGAGCTGCTCGATCGACAGGCCGCGCGGAATCGTACCGGAACAGGCCTGCGGTCCCTGCCACAGTTGATATTCGACGCCGGCGTGGAAGACGCCGAGACTGGCGCTGACGAGCAGCGCCGTGATCGCCGTCAGAGTGAACACCAGGGCAAGCCGCGGCCAGGCGAAGGACGCGACGGCAGCAAGTCCGGCCACGATCGCGGCCATGTGGGGCCAGCGCTGCCAGTAGCACATCTCGCAGGGCGCCAGGCCGACGACATATTGGAAATAATACGCGCCGCCCAGCAACGCGCCGCTGCCCAGCAGGGCGAGCAGGCCGAGCTGGCTGGGGAGCGGCAGGCGTTGCAGCACGGTCATCGACGGGGACTCAGAACAGGTAACGGAAGGCCACGAACCCACCGACCAGCGCGATCAGGAATGCCCAGGTGAGCAGGGTCAGGCGTTCTTCGATGAACGTACGGATCGGCTCGCCGAACTTCCACAGCAACGCTGCCACGAGGAAGAAGCGCGCGCCACGCGTCACGATGGACGCCCACACGAATGTGAAGAGATCGAAGTGCGCCGCGCCCGAAGCGATGGTGACCAGTTTGTAGGGAATGGGTGTGAGGCCTTTGATCAGGATGATCCAGGTGCCGTATTCGTCGAAGCCGGCGCGGAACTTGGCCAGGCCGTTCTGCAGGCCGTAGGTCCTGACCACCCACTCGCCGATCGTTTCGAAGAAATAGAAGCCGATGGCGTAGCCCAGCAGCCCGCCCAGCACCGAGCAGACCGTGCAGACCGCTGCGATCCTGAAGGCCTTGGCCCTGTTGGCCAGGATCATCGGGATCAGCATTACGTCGGGCGGGATGGGAAAGAACGAGCTTTCGGCGAACGATACCGCGCCCATGGCGGGTATGGCGTAACGGTGTCCGGCCAGCCGAATCACCCAGTCATAGAGGCGGCGCAACATGTGGTCGCTGCTATAGCCTACTCCGCTGCCTCTTTCAGCCTCGTAGGGACCGTTTCACCCGAGAACAATGCCGCACGCGCGGCTTCGTACTCGGCCTTGAGACGGGCCACGATTTCGGCGGCGGGCGGCGCGTCGAAGATCTGGCCGACGCCCTGGCCCGCGCCCCAGATGTCGCGCCAGGCCTTGACCTTGGTATTGCCGCCCGAGCCGAAATTCATCTTGCTCTTGTCGGCCACCGGCAGGTCGTCGGGATCGAGGCCGGCCGCCGCGATGCTCTTCTTCAGGTAGTTGCCGTGCACGCCGGTGAAAAGGTTGGTGTAGACGATCTCCTCGCCGCTCGACTCGATGATGCACTGCTTGTTGGCGTCGGTTGCGTTGCCTTCCTTGCTGGCGGTGAAGCGCGTGCCGAGATAGGCGAGGTCGGCGCCGACCGCCTGGGCCGCCAGCACCGAGGCGCCGTTGGAGATCGAGCCGGAAAGAAGCAGGCAGCCGTCGTAGAACTGGCGCACTTCCGGCACCAGCGCGAAGGGCGACAGGCCGCCGGCATGGCCGCCCGCGCCGGCGCACACCAGGATCAGCCCGTCGACGCCGGCCTGCAGCGCGCGCTTGGCGTGCTTCACGTTGGTGACGTCATGGAACACCAGGCAGCCGTAGCGCTTGGCCGACTTCACCACGTCGTCGGGCGCGCGCAGCGAGGTGATCTGGATCGGCACCTTGTATTTCTCGCAGAGGTCGATGTCGTGCTGCAGCCGGTCGTTGGAACTGTGCACGATCTGGTTGACCGCGAAGGGCGCCACCTTCTTCTCCGGGTGCTTCTTCTTGTAGTCGGCGAGTTCCGTCGTGATGAGCTGCAGCCAGGTCTCCAGCATCTCCTTGGGCCGCGCGTTCAGCGCCGGGAAGGCACCGACGATGCCGGCCTTGCACTGCTCGATCACCAGATCGGGATTGGAGACGATGAACAGCGGCGCGCCGACCACGGGGATCGAGAGGGTGTCGCGCAACAGAGCCGGCAGAGCCATGAGTTCGTCCTATTTCATGAGGGCGAAAGCACCGCCCTGTTCGAGTGCCCGCTTGTATGCCGGCCGTGCATGGATGCGGTCAAGGAAGCCTTGCAGTTTCGGGAAGCGGTCACCGAGGCCGGCCCGTGCCGACGCGGCGTCGAGAGGAAAACTCATCTGCACGTCGGCGGCAGAGAAAATGTCGCCGGCAAACCAGTCGCGCTTGCCAAGCTCGCCCTCGAGGAAGGCGAAGTGGGTAGCGAACTGCGGCATGATCAACGTCTTGTCGGCGCCGCCGGAGATCATGCGCGCCACCGGCCGCATCGGCCAGGGCACACGGCCGGGCAGGCGGTTGAACAGCAGCTTCAGGAACAGGAGCGGCATCAGCGAGCCTTCGGCGTAATGCATGAAATAGGTGTAGCGCAGCCGCTCGGGCGTGCCCGGCGCGGGCGTGAAGCGTCCCGCGCCGTAGGTTTCGGCGAGATATTCGAGGATGGCGCCGGACTCCGCGATCGTCTTGTCGCCGTCGGTGATGACCGGCGACTTGCCGAGCGGATGGATGGCACGCAACTCGGCCGGCGCCTGCATGGTCGCCGGATTGCGCTTGTAATGCCTGATCTCGTAGGACAGGCCGAGCTCCTCCAGCATCCAGAGGATGCGTTGGGAGCGCGAGCTGTCGAGATGATGGACGGTGATCATGGCCGAATCTCCCGAATGACCTCACCCTGAGGAGCGGTCCGCATCGCGCGGGGTAGCCCCCGCGCTTGCGCGTCTCGAAGGGTGGGTAAGAGACGCGGTGCCTGTTCCCACCCTTCGAGACGGCCGCTGCGCGGCCTCCTCAGGGTGAGGTGGGCACTTCACAGCGATCCCGGGCGCCAGTTGCCGTGAAAGCCGGCCGGCACGCGGCTCGACAGATGGGCCGCCGCGATCGGGCCCCTGGCGAGATCGGTCGCCTCGAACACCACGAGATCGCTGCGCTTGTCCTCACCGCGGAACAGCACGCTCAGCAGCCAGCCGTCACCCTCGGCCGCGCCGTCCGAGCGCGGCACGAAGATCGGCTCGCCGAAGCGGTCGTCGCGACCGGCGCTCCAGGCGGTGCTCTTGCCGCTCTTGAGATCGTAGTGGATGAGGCCGTCCTGGCGCGGCTCGCCTGTCTTGGGATCAGTGACGTCGCCCGCGACGATCCAGCCGTGGCGGTAGTCGCTCATGCAGAAGCGCTCGTCGAAGCGCGGGAACTCGCCCGAGCGGTCGTCGAGCTGCTGTTCCTTGAAGGTGTTGCCCTGGCTGTCGAAGTCAAAGGTCCAGCGGAACAGCTTGGCCATCGGCAGCTCCTTGCTCGACGGCGAGCCGTCGGGCAGCGGGAAGAGCGGCGCCACGTCGTACTTCATGACGTCGACCACCACCTTGCCGTCGGCCGTCTCGAAATGGTTCATCGGATGGAAGACGTAGGAGGCGGGCGCCGTCACCCACTTGGTGTCAGCCACGGTGCCGTTGCGCGGAATGAAGGCGATGTGCGTGCCCTTGTCGGGCTCCCACGCGAAGGGCGGCTTGCCGCCCATGGCCCGCTCCATCGAGGAGGTGAGCGGGAAGATCGGCAGCACGATCCAGTTCCTGGTCACCGCGAAGTCGTGGATCATCGAGGGATAGGGGCCCTCCAGGATCTCGGCGCGCGTGACCTTGCCATTCTTTTCGACGGTCTGGATGCTGACCTCTTTGGTGAACCGTCCCTTGGCCGAGTAGCCGAAGAAGATCATCTCGCCGGTTTCCGGATCGAACTTGGGATGCGCCGTGAAGGGACCGTTCAGCCTGTTGCCGTAGGTCTCGTAGCCGCCGTCGGGGCCGACCGGCATCAGGGTCGCGGGATCGATCGAGAACGGCGCATGTGCCTCTTCGAGCGCGAGCAGGCGGCCGGCGTGCCAGACGATGTTGGTGTTGGCGATGGTCGAGTTGAGCGCCATCACCCGCGGGTCGGTGTAGCGCGGATTGCCGAAGGTGCCGGAGAGGCCTTCACCTTCCTTGTTCTCGATCTCCCACTTGGGCGTGCGCACCCAGCGGTTCTTGTAGGAGACGTTGCCGTTCTCGATGTGGAAGGCGTGGATCATGCCGTCGCCGCCGAACCAGTGATACGGCCCGCGCGGCGCGAACTGCGGATTGGGGCCGTTGCGGTAGAGTGTGCCGCACAGTTCCTTCGGCATCTCGCCGGAGATGTGCAGGTGGGCGGCGTCGGCCTCGGTGTTCACCGGGCCGTAGTAGCCTTGCAGGAAGGGGTTGTCGGTCGGGAACGGCTTGGCCATGGCGTGCTCCTGCTCGCGGAAGGGTAGGGGTAACGCTGTGTATCTAACCTACGCTATCAATACACGCTGTTACCCGCAAGGACTATTTCAGGCAACCGGAGGATGGCTTTCGACCCGGCTGAAATACCAGAAACCGCCGATTCCCAGGGCCAGGATCATCAGGCCGAGCAGGAATTCGGTGAGCGTCGAGCCCAACAGGTCGAGCAGCGGCGCCGCCACCATGTTGAAGCCCAGCATCGAGCCCGCCATGACGGCCAGTCGCATGCGAAAGACGCGGGCGATCTCGGCCCCGTGGTAGGCGGTCTGCATGCGCGTGACCATCGGGATGAAGAAGAACGGCCCGCCGAGGCCGCTCAGCGCGCCCGCCAGCATCATGGCCGGCAGCATCACCGGATTGTCGAACAGCCAGACGGCAACCGCAATCAAGGAGAAGCCCGCGCCCATGGCGACGTAGCCCAGGAACATCGTCGACAGCGGCCGACGGAAACGCACGCTGCCGGCGATCAGGTTGCCGACCACGTCGCCCGCACCATAGGCGCTGACGATCAGGCCCAACGCCGCGAGGCCGCTGAGGCCAAAGAGCTGCGGATCGTGCTCCTTCACCATCAGCGCGATGCAAAGCTGCAGCGCCACGCTCCACGGACCGTTGGCCATGGCGTTGACCAGCAGCAGCGGACCGATACGGCGTTCGCGCAGGATGAGCTGCGCCCCGTCGGCCAGCGCGTCCCACGTACCGCGCAGGCCGCCGCGGCCGAGCCTCGGCACGTGGTTGCGGTCGATCAGCCGGTCGCGCACCGCCCAGATCGCCAGGCCCGACAGGATGAAGCCCACGGCCGTGACCGACAGGAAATGTATGACCGGCAGGATGGCGTTCAGCACCGCCGCCAGCGCCGGCCCGATCAGGCGGGCGAGCCGCCAGGTCGCGTCGAACAGGCCATTGATCGCCTGCATGGCGTCGCGGTCGGGCACCAGCACGGGCACGGTCGACTGCAGCGCCGGCGTGAACACCATGCGCATCGCCGCGATCCCCATGACCGACAGGATGAGCAGCGGAATAGACACGCCCCACAACGGCACCGCGAGCACCGGCAGGAGTGCCAGTGCGGCACTGACATACTTGGCGCCGATCATCGCCCGGTCGGCGCGCCACCTGTCGATCACCGAGGAGCCGAGCAGGCCCACCGCCAGCATGGCGCCGTACTGCGTGGCGTTGACGTAGCCCGTGGCGTTGCCGATCTGCTCGGCCACGATCCACACCACGGCGACGCGAAAGAGATCCTCGCCGATCGTCGATGCGGCGAGGCCCGACCACACCACGGTGATGGCGCGGTCCTTCAGCGGGCGGAAGATGGCGAGCATCAGAGGAGGACTACTTCACCCACACACCGCCGTCCTTGTTGCGGTAGCCGAGCGACAGGTATGCCGCGTCGACCAGCTGCTGGCCGCGGCCGTTCAGCAGCAGGCCGGGGCCCATCTTGTTCATCGTGTAGCCGAAGCCGAGGCCGGTGGCGGGATCGGCGAAGCCCAGCGAGCCGCCGGCGCCGACATGGCCGAACGCGGTACTGCCCATGATGACGCTGTCGCACTCCTCGCCCCATAGCTTGGCGGCCATACTGCGCCTGCGGTTGTCCATCGACTTCATGAAGCCCAGCGCGAAGCGGGTTGGGATGCGCAGCGTCGCGTCGTCGTGCGTAGCCATCGAGACCTCGGCCATGCGGGCGAGCGTCTTGCCGTCGACCAGCTTGCCGCCGCCCCTCATCAAACCATTGTTCGCCAGCGGTGCGTACATGCCGGCCAGGCCGCGCGCATTAGTGATGCCGTTGGCGGCGCCGATTTCGGCGGCGTGGCCCGCCCGCGTGTTGAGGCCGCCGCCCAGCACGGCGCCGGAATTGAAATAGAAGAGGGCGGGGATCGACTGCTTGTCGGTCGCGAGATCGCGCAGGAAGGGCGTTACCGTGTCCTCCGGCTTGTAGACGTGCGGCAGCATCTGCGAGACGCGCGGTTCGATCGCCTCGGGCAGGCCGATCCAGAAATCGAGGCCCAGAGGCTTGGCGATTTCCTCCTGGAAGAAGGTGCCGAGCGACTTGCCGCTGGCGCGGCGCACCATCTCGCCCACGGTCCAGCCGAAGGTAAGGCCGTGATAGCCGTTGCGTGTGCCGGGCTCCCAGAACGGCTGCTCGTCGGCCAGCCGCCCGGTCATGTAGTCCCACTCGTAGACTCCGGTCTGCTTCACTGGCGCGCGCAGCGCCGGCACGGCGGCGGAATGGTCGAGCATCATGCGCGTGGTCACGCGCTCCTTGCCGTGGCGGCCGAACTCGGGCCACAGCTCGATGACCGGCGCGTCGAGATCGAGCTTGCCGCGGGAGGCCAGCACGTGGGCGCAGAACGCGGTGGCGCCCTTGGTGCAGGAAAACACGATGCTGACGGTGTCGCGGGTCCACAGTGCATTGGTCTTGGGATCGGCGATCCCGCCCCACAGATCGACCACTGTCTCGCCGCCGACCGTCAGGCAGATCGACGCGCCCAGCTCGTCCTTGGCGTCGAAGTTGCTCTGGAAGGCTTCGGCGACCCGCTCGAAGCCCTTCTTGCAGATTCCTTCGACCTTCATTTCAGCCCCCTACTTGGGTATCGGCAGCTTGAAGACCTCGAGCAGAAAGCGCGCGGCGTGCGACAGGCCCGACTGGTCGATGCCGTGGCCGACGCCCTGGGCGATGTGCATGCCGACCGCGAGGCCGTTGTCGGCCAGCACCTTGGCGGCCTGCTCGGTCAGCACATGCGGTAGCATCTGGTCCTCGTCGCCGTGGACCAGCAGGACCGGTGGGCGAGACTTGATCTCGCCCTTCAGGACATCCGCTCCGGCCAGCATGCCGGAGAAGCCGATGATGCCGGCCAGCCGCTTGGTGCGGCGCAGGCCAACATGCAGCGCCATCATCGTGCCCTGCGAGAAGCCGACCAGGGTCGTCTTGGATTCGTCGAGCCCGTACTGCGCCATCGTGTCGTCGAGGAAGGTATCGATGAGGGGTGCTGCGCTGCGCACGCCGGCCAGAGTGAGTGCCGGATCGCCGCGGGCGATGGCGAACCACTGATAGCCCATCGGGTTGCCCTCGCACGGGTAAGGCGCGTTGGGCGCATGGAACACGGTGTCGGGCATCAGCGGCGCCAGCACCGGCGCGAGCCCGATCAGGTCGTTGCCGTCGGCGCCGTAGCCGTGCAGCAGCACCACGAGATGGCCGGGCTTGCCGCCGGCGAAAGGGTCGTGGCTGGCGCCTTCGAGCTTGATCATTCTGATTTCGCCTCCGTCTTTACGTCCGGCTTCAGCGGCTTGGGTCCCCAATCGGGCATGCTGCGGCGATAGTGCCAGAGCAGCAGCGCGGCGGCACTGCGCCACGGCCGCCAGGCTTCGGCGATTTTGAGAAGCCGCTTTGCGTCGGGCCGCTTGCGCAGGCGCTTGAGATGCTGCGCCGCTACCACCAGCCCGAGATCGAGGCCGGGCATGATGTCGGGCCGGCCATGCGCGAACATCAGATAGATCTCGGCGGTCCACGGGCCGATGCCCTTGGCCTGGCACAGCATGGCGATGGCAGCCTGATCCTCGAGCTCTTCCAGGGCGTCGAAATCGATGCGGCCTGCGGCGATGTCGGTGGCGAGGCTGCGGCCGTACTTCATCTTGGCGCCCGAGAAGCCGACGGCACGCAGCTGCGCGTCCGACAGAGCGAGAAATTCGGCCGGCTCCATCGACGGCACTGCGGCTTCGAGCCGAAGCCAGATGCTGCGCGCGGCATGGACCGAGATCTGCTGACCCACGATCGAGCGCATCAGGCCGCCGAACCCCGTCGGCATCTCGCGCCGCTCGGGATGGCCCACCTCCTTCAGGATACGCGCAAAATCGGCGTCGGCGCGCGCGAGATGGCGCATGGCTTTCTTGAGGTTCGCGTCGTCGAGAACGATCTTGCCCACGGCGTCGGCATAGCACGCCGCACGAGGCCGCTGTAACGTCCGATCATGCCTGCCGGATCCCAAGTGGTGACGCGTTTTGCCCCCAGCCCGACGGGCGAACTGCATCTCGGCTCGGCCTATTCCGCTTTGGTGGCCTGGCGGCGCGCACGCGATTCAGGCGGCAGGTTCCTGGTGCGAATCGAGGATGCCGACATCCGCCGCTGCCGTCGCGAATACGAGACGTCGATCCTGGACGACCTGCGATGGCTGGGTCTCAACTGGGATGGCGACGTGAGACGCCAATCCGACCACTTCGCCGACTACGGCCGGGTGCTGGACCGGCTCGACACGCGTGGCCTGCTCTATCCCTGCTTCTGCAGTCGGGCCGACATAGCAGCCTCGGCCAATGCGCCGCACGGTCCAGACGGTCCTTTGTATCCCGGCACCTGCCGGCACCTCGGTCTGGCCGAGCGCCATCGGCGCATTGCTGCGGGTCACGAGCTCTGCATGCGGCTCGATGCGGCGCGTGCTGCGGCAGCGGTTGGGTCGTATGAGTTCATCGACGAGACGCGCGGCCGCTTCGAGGGTCAGCCGCTGCTGATGGGCGACTTTGTCATTGCCCGCAAGGACACGCCCACCAGCTATCACCTCGCCGTCACGGTCGACGACCACTTGCAGGGCGTGACGGTGGTGACGCGCGGCGAGGACATCCTGCCCTCGACCCACGTCCATGTCCTGCTGCAGCGCCTGCTGGGCTACGGCACGCCAATCTACGCCCATCACCGCCTACTCACCGACGGCACCGGCCGGCGCCTTGCCAAACGCGACAAGGATCTCGCGGTGAAGTCGCTGCGCGAAAGCGGGTTGAGCCCGCGAGAAGTGCTGTCGCGCGCACTGGCGGCGGCGGGCGAGCAGGCCTAGGATTCGAGCATGGACCGCAACGAAGAACTGGCCGTCGGGAGGCGGCTGCTCGGCCATATCGACGGCCGCACCACCGATCTCGCGTCGGAGCTGTTCCGAAACCGCGTGATCAACTACTCCTGCCGTGATCGCGCCGCAGCCGAACGCGACCGGCTGTTTCGCCGCCAGCCGATCTTCATGGGGCTGTCCACGCGCCTGCCGAAGCCCGGCGACTATCTCACCGAGGACGTCGCCGGCATGCCGGTGCTGATGACCCGCGGCGCCGACGGCCAGGTGAAGGCGTTTGCCAACATCTGCCGGCATCGTGGCGCACCGGTCGCCCAAGGCTGCGGCAATGCGCGGGCCTTCACCTGTCCCTATCACGGCTGGACCTACGACACGGCCGGCAAACTTTTGGGCACGACGGACAAAATGGGCTTTGCCGGTCTTGATCTTGGCGCCCACGGTCTGGTGCGCCTGCCGGCGGCGGAGGAGCACGGCATGCTGTTCGCCCGGCCCAGCCCGGCGCAAGGCAGCGAAAGCCTCGACATCGACGTCGCCGCCAATCTCGGCGCCATCGCCCCTGACCTCGCGGCGCTTCGGCTAGACACCTATCCGCTGTTCTCGACCGATCGCATCAGCCCGCGTATCAACTGGAAGTTCGCCGTCGACACCTTCCTCGAGGGCTATCACATCCCTCATCTCCATCGCAGAACCATCGCGCCGTATTTCATCGGCAACTGCGGCACCTTCGATCCCGCGGGTCTGCACGGGCGCATGTGCGTGGCGCGCACCTCGATCGAGGCCGTGCGCGGCTTTGCCGAAGCCGAGCGCAACTACCGGCCGCATGTGATTGCGATCTACCAGCTCTTCCCCAACACCCTCCTGATCTGGCAGGTCGATCATATCGAGATCTGGCGCGCTTTCCCGGGGCGCGACGATCCCAGCCACTGCGACGTCGAGATGGCGATCTACAAGCCCGCCGAGTCGACCAAATCGGACTCCTACTGGGAGAAGAACCGCAGCATCGCCATCCGCACAGTGATGGAGGAGGATTTCCCGCTGGGCGAGCGCATGCAGATCGGCTTCGAATCGGGTGCCACCGAAGAGGTGATCTACGGCCGCAACGAACCGTCGCTGGTCCATTTCCACAGCTCCATCCGCAGCGCCCTCGGCGTCGCGATATGACCGACTTCCCGCCGATGGGCTGCGCCGTCGTGATCGGCGGCTCGGGCGGCATCGGTCGCGCCGTCGCCTGCCAACTCGCCGAGCGCGGCTGCAACATCGCCTTCAGTTATTTCACGGGCCGCAAGCGTGCCGAGGAGACGGCAGCGCTGATCAGGAGCGCCGGTCGCGAGGTGCATGTCGGCAAGGTCGACCTGCGTGTCGAAACCGAAGCACGCGCCTTCGTCGACCAGGCGGCGGAGCATTTCGACGGTGTGCACACCGTGATCTACGCCGCCGGGCCGTACATCCCCATGCGCTTCATCAGCCAGCAGCCGGCCGCGTCCTTTCGCGAGGTGATGGAGCACGACATGTTCGGCTGCTATCACCTGATCCAGGCGGCGTTGCCGCATCTGCGGAAGTCCAAGGGTTCGTTCGTCGCCATCGTTACGCCGGCCATCCGCCGCTACGCCAGCCGCGACATACTGAGTGCCGCGCCCAAGGCCGCCATCGAGCAGCTCGTGAAGGGTGTCGCGGCGGAAGAGGGCCGCTTCGGCGTACGCGCCAACGCCGTGGGTGTCGGGGTCATCACCGATGGGCTCTATCATGCACTCATGGAGAAGGGCGACTTCGACGAGCGCTTTATCGAAGCTTCGCGCCAGGCCAAGGCGCTCAAGAGACTCGGTACGGCGGACGAGGTCGCCGAGGGCGTGGTATTCCTGGCTTCTCGGCGCGCCCGTTGGATCACCGGGCAGACGCTGATGGTCGATGGAGGATACGCCCTATGAAGCACAGCAAACCCCCGTTCCGCGCCGATCAAGTCGGCTCGTTGTTGCGGTCGGCGCCGCTCAAGGAAGCACGGACCAGACGGGCCACGGGCGAGATTTCGCCCGCCCAACTGAAGGGGGTCGAGGACGCCGAGATCAGGAAGCTGGTGGCCAGGCAGGAGGAGATCGGCTTGCAGGGCGTGACCGACGGCGAGTTCCGCCGCGCCTGGTGGCACTACGATTTCCTCGCCGCCCTAGACGGCGTCGAGCTGGTGAGTGTGGCGCAGGGACTCCAGTTCAAGGGCACCCAGACCAAGGCCGAGGGGCTGCACGTCCACGGCAAAATCGATTTCTCGGCATCTCATCCGATGATCGAGCACTTCAAGTTCCTGAAGTCGGTTGCCAAGGCGACGCCCAAGATGACGATCCCGTCGCCCACGGCGCTGCATTATCGCGGCGGCCGGCAGGCGATCGAGAAGTCGGCCTACGCCACGATGGAGCCGTTCTTCGAGGATCTCGGCAAGGCCTACGCGAAGGCCGTGCGCGCCTTCGGCGAGGCGGGCTGCACCTATCTGCAGTTCGACGAGGTGTTCGTGGCCTATCTCTGCGATCCCGCGCAGCGCGACTACCTGCGCGGGAGAGGCGACGATCCCGACAAGCTGCTGCATGTCTACGCCGACCTGGTGAATGCAGCGGTCTCCGGCCGCACGCCCGGCATGACCATCTCCATGCATCTCTGCCGCGGCAACTTCCGCTCGACCTGGATGGCGCAGGGCGGCTATGAGCCGGTGGCCGAGATCCTGTTCAACAAGATGGGCGTCGACGCCTATTTCATGGAATACGATTCGGACCGCGCCGGCGGCTTCGAGCCGCTGCGCTTGCTGCCCAAGAACAAGCACGCCGTGCTCGGCATCATGACGTCCAAGACCGGTGCGCTGGAGAGCAAGGAACAGCTCAAGCGCCGCCTCGACGAGGCTGCCAAGTTCACCGACCTCGACCGGCTGTGCCTCAGTCCTCAGTGCGGCTTCGCCAGCACGGAGGAGGGCAATCTGTTGGCCGAGGGCGAGCAGTGGGCGAAGCTGTCGAGGTGCGTGGAGGTCGCCGAAGAGGTGTGGGGATGAGCCGATGCTCATCGCAGGCCGTGCTCGACCGCGACTGCCGACCCTGGGACCGGCCGCGAACCGTTCTCGATACGGCGCTGGCCGGCATGGAACAGAGTGTGACGGACCTGGTTGGGAGCCTCGGCCTCACGCCGGTGTGAGGCGATGGATGGCCGACGCTCGCAAGTAGGTCACTTGTCCTCGAGCTGTTGGTTCAGCTTTATCTGCACCTTGTTGGATTCGATGAAGAGGTGCGCGGTCTTGCGCGTGGCCTCGTCGGTGACGTTGCCGATCACGATCGCCACCACGAGGTCGCACTTGTGGGAGACCGCGATGGCTTCGGCGAGGCGCTCCGAACCGTCCTTCATCTTGAGTCGGTAAAGCCGCGCGCGGCCGAACAGATCGGTAATGCGGATGCGGCGGCCCGGCTGCAGCGGCGTGAAGTGCTTGTCCAGCAGCTCGATGTCGGTGACCCTGTCGACTTCGGCGTCCTCGACGACGCCGATATCGCAATTGCCGCTGAACCCGGGTTTCGGCCTGATGTAGATCTCGAGGCCTTCGCCGCGCCAGGCTTGGCCTTCCGGCCAGGCATCCCGCGGGAACGGCCAGGCGATCTGGCGCCAGCCGGTGTTGTCGGCATACCAGTTGCCGATGATGGAGAAGCCGGCCAGGCCCGCCACCAGCCCCGCCGCCAGCGACGTCTGGACGAGCGTGCGACGGCTCAGCATCAGCTCACCGGAGCCTCGCCATCCGGCGTGCGCTGCTGTTGAGTTCGAGGATGTGCATGTCGCGTCATGGCGCCCTCCCTCAGAGGCAGTCGTTGCCTCAGAGGCAATCGTTGCCTCAGAGGCAATCGTTGCCCCGACTATAATCGCTTGGGCCAGGGCTGAGCGAGGCGCCGTCTATTTCTTGGCGCCCGTGTCGGTCTTCATGAGGGTCATCGGCCCCGACGCCGGCGCCTCGCAATTGAGGCCGCCGCGTTTGCGGCCGCCCGCCGTCGGCAGCAGGAACTCCGCCACTTCGGGGACAGGCTCGGTGTCGTGATGGACCACTTTCGCCATAGCCCAGCCCTGCAGCGAACTCGCGGCAAACGATGTGAGGACCATCCCCACGCCAAACATCAGGGCGGCCACCAGCACGTGGCGCATTACTTCCCACTCTCCCAGAAGCGGCACGATTCAGCGGCTTCCCGGCCGCTGCCCGCCTTATGACACACGAAAAAACTCGATTCCCAACGAGTCCCGGCCGCAACTTTTTGCAGTTTTGCCCGAGCGGGCGGCAGTCCAACGCATCTCATGGCCCGACGTCAAGACAATGCTTGGCTCCGGCAGCCCATTTCTCCCCAAACTGGGTGACGGGGGCGTCATTTGACACGCAGTGGGTTCAACAGACGGGCCTATCTCTTCCCAACTTCTGAACCGGACGGACATGGTTTCTTCAGGGGGCGGTGGGCATAGTGGCGCGGATCGACGCAAGCGGAAGAGGCCGATGAAAACCAGTATTCTCGCCACCATCGTCCTTGCATCCGTGATGGCAAACGCTTCGGCGCAGACCACCCAGCCCTATGCGGGAATGCAGGCGCGCCAGATCAAGGCACTTTCTGATCAGCAGATTGCCGACCTGAAGGCCGGGCACGGCATGGGTCTCGCCTTGGCGGCGGAACTGAATGGATATCCGGGGCCCAGCCATGTGCTGGAACTCGCTGATCAATTGAGCCTTTCGGCCGGTCAACGGGCGACCATCAAGGATCTGTTCGATGCAATGAAGGCCGAGACAATCGCGATTGGAGAAGGCCTGATTGTTCAGGAAGCGGCACTGGACCGTCTGTTTGCCGGCCGTGTGGCAACACCGGAGACCTTGCAGGCTGCGACTGCGGCGATCGGCGAGGTCCAAGCCAGGCTGCGCGGCGCCCATCTGAAATATCACCTCTCGACAGCCGCGATCCTGCTGCCACAGCAGCTTCATCGCTATGCCGAGTTGCGCGGCTATCTGGGTGCCGACCAAGGGCATCAGCACATGATGCACAAGCCGAGTTCGAACTGATTGCGGCTCAATCTTTCACGAGACGCAAGGACAGGATCGAATGGGCTCCGGCCGCACGAACAGGATCATCGCAGCCGGCACCATCGGCAACGTTCTGGAGTGGTACGATTTTGCGATCTACGGCTATTTTGCCGCCGCGATCGGCCGGACGTTCTTCCCGCACGAGAGCCCGATCGCCCAGATCCTCGCCGCCTTCGGCATCTTCGCCATAGGCTTCCTGATGCGCCCCATCGGCGGCGCGGTCATCGGACACATCGGTGATCGATTCGGGCGGCGCGCGGCTCTGACCTTCTCGGTGATGGCGATGGCTGTTCCGACTTTCCTGGTCGGCGCCCTGCCGGGCTATCAGGTGCTGGGCGTGGCGGCGCCGATCCTGCTCACCCTGCTGCGCATGATCCAGGGCCTGTCGGTTGGCGGCGAATACACGACGTCGATTGTTTTCGTGGTCGAGCACGCACCGCCCGGCCGGCGCGGCCTGTTTGGCGCGATCGTCTGCGCCGGCACGACTCTCGGCATCTTGCTTGGCTCGGCAAGCGGCGCGGTCCTGGCCTCGATGATGTCGCCGGAGGCGCTGGAGGCGTGGGGTTGGCGCATCCCCTTCCTGGCGGGTCTGGTCGTCGGTCTCGCGGGCTTCATCCTGCGCCGCCATATCCAGGAGGAGCTGAAGACGGGCACGGCCGTACGGTCTCCCCTTGTCGAGACGATCCGCGACCACAGGCCGGTCGTGATCCAACTTGCAGGGTTCGCGGTATTCCTCGCGGTCCTTTTCTATATTTCGTTCGTCTACATCGCGAGCTGGCTGCAATTCGCCGATGGCATCGCGCCGGAGCGTGCGCTCGCGATCAACACCATCAGCATGGCGGCGATCATTCCGGTCATGTGCGGCGCAAGCTGGCTATCGGATCGGATCGGTCGCCGGCCTCTGCTGCTGGCGGCCACTGCCATCGGGTTCCTCGGCGCCGTGCCGATGTTCTGGTTGATGCATCACCACAACCTGCTGGTGATCCTGCTGGGGCAGATGGGCTTCGTTATGGCCGTGGGGATGTATTCCGGCGCCCTGGCGGCCGCCATGGTCGAGTCCGCGCCGCCGCAGGTGCGCTGCACGGCGGTGGCTATCGGCTACAATGTCACGATGGGGCTTATCGGCGGCTGCAGTCCGCTGGTGGCGACATGGCTGGTTGATCGTACGAAGGATCAACTCAGTCCGGCCTACATGATCATGGCCGCTTCGCTCGCCTCGTTCCTCGCGGCACTGCGTTACAAGGAAACCTACCGGGACAAGTTCGAGGTCGTCTCCTAGAGGCCGTGGTTGTCTGTCCTTCAGACGACCTGGATTTTCTTGCCCCTGAGCCAGTTGATCCCGTCGTCGTCGAGATTGTGGGCGGAGACGCGAGTCATGAGGCGCATCACGAAGAGACGATCCTTCCGGCTGAGACACGCCGCCAGATCCGACTTGATGTCACTGGAGCGCTTCTCGGTTTCAATCAACCAGCCGGCCGACTGCATGTGGCAACTATCGTTGTAGTTTTCTTCAAGTGCCGCTGTCACTGCGGCTCGATCCGTCTCCGGATCGACGACGTCGTATGCAACCAAATAGACCGTCATCGCCCTCGCCCCGCCTCAGCTGCGCGTGCAGCGTAGCATGGCGTCGTAGTCGATCAATTCTCTAACAATTTGCATGCAATCACGAAGGCGCGACTCGGTTTTTTCAGTCAGCGAGAATCTTCACGAGACGGCTCTCGACGTTGCAGGCGCTAAGGGCTCTCGACCTCGACCGTGACGTTGCGGATGCCGGCTACCGTGCCGACCAGCTTCGGCGCCACCCCGTCGGCCTTGGCGTTGTAGGAGAAGGTGTCGGTGCCGATGAAGCCGGGCTTGGAGGTGTAGTAGATGCCGGTCCCAACGACACGCTGCGCACAGTCCGGCGCTTTTTCCGCAGCCGCGCGGAAGGTCACGGTGCCGTTCTTCGGTGGAGTGACGATTTCGATCTTCACGGGCGGGCCCTCCTCGCAGGCGAGCGCGGCGGGAAGCTTGGTGTAGTTCAGATGCACCGTGATGAACGTCTCGACGCCGCGCAGGGCCATTTTCTTGATGTCCCGCGCATCCTGGCCGACCGCCGCCGTCCCGCCGAGCAGGCAGGCCGCCGCCAGCCACACCGTGACATACGATCTCTTCATGTGAAGTCTTCCTCCCGGGCCGGCCTTGTGTCGACGGCCCGACATCACTTACGAAACCTCAACCTCGAAGGCAATTCCGCCCTTGGCTTTTTACGGCTGATGCAGGTCGACGTGATCGATCGCCCCGGCGCGAACCCAGGCAACGACGGATCGGCCGAGGAGGAAACCCGAGGCCAGGATCATGATGAATTCCAGGGTCGGCTCGTAGCGGCTGTCGTCCGTGCCTCGGAGCTCGAGCGCGTACTGAATGGCCGCGAACAGCGCCACGGCCAGGGCAACCGCCAGCCCGTCGTAGCCCCGCCGCAGGCGGACCAGGCCCCATCCATGGTCGGAGTCGAGACCCATCCAGTGGCCGCGCGCGGCGCCCGCGAGAGCGGCGAGCATGCCGAGCATCCAGACCTCAGGCTGCAATAAATCGATGATCTCGGGATAGGCGATCAGTATCGCCGTGGAGAGGGCCGCGAGCGGTCCTGGCACCAGCAGCCACCATCGCTTCACCGGTCGCCTCCGGCTTTCCGGCACGGCGCCCGCCGCCGCGCCAACCGCGCCCGCCAGCATGACCGTGTGAGCGATGAAGAGGCTGCCGACCATTTCGCCCTCGATGCTCGACCACATTGAGAGCCAAACCTTGCGATTGGCAAGCTGGCCATTGCCAGGGGACCCGAAGCTCTGGAACAGTTGTGGCGGGGAGCAAGCAATGCGGACCAGCCTGTTGGCCGTGTTATGGGCGGCATTCGGGGTGATTTTTACTGCTGGCGCAGTCGTGCTGCTGCGTGCCTGCGGTCTGCCGCTGCCGGCCCTCGGCTGGGATTTCTGCCCGACGCCGCCGCTTGCCCTTTCGGCCGAAGCCGAGCGTGGCGCTTCGTTGCGCAAGCTGCTCGGTCAGCTCGAACTCCAGCTCGCGCACAAGGGCCTCGCCTGTGCCAGCATCCCGCCGCCCGAGCCGCCGCCGCTCGAGCTGCCGACACAAACGGGGCCTGTCCGTCCGCAGCAGACGGCCCTGCTCAAGCCGCCGCCACCTCCACCTCCACCCAAGCCGCCTGCGGTGGCCAAGGCGCCGCCCACACCGCCGCCCGGGCAGCTGCCGTGCAACGCGGCGACCAGTTCGGGCGGCCAGGGCGTCACCCGCAACAAGCACTTTCTCGGCGATATCCCGGGGCCAGTGAGTGTCACCTATGAGATGTACACCCAGCCCGACGACCTCAGGGTGGTCTATCGCGACGACATTCTCACCACCACGGGTGGCGCGCGCAGCGGTGGCGATACGCTGAGCTTCGATTGGCGACCAGTCGCGCCGGACTATTCGGTTGAGGTCATCGTGACCGGAGAGGGCGATGGCACGAAGTGGACCTACTCGGTGTCCTGCCCGCGCTGACTCACACCTGGTGCGCCATCGGCGGCGCCGGGATCGGCCGGACGCGCTCGTAGGCCGCCGCTGCGCGCAGCACCAGCGCGTCGCGGGCATGGCCCGACACGATCTGCAGGCCGATCGGCAGGCCCTCGCGGTCGAGCCCGCAGGGAATGGTGGCCGCGGGCTGGCGCGTGAGGTTGAAGGTGAGCGTGAAGGGCGTCCAGCCGATGTCGACGCCGTCTCCGCCCCAGGCGCCGTTCTCATGCACCGCGAAGGCGGTGACCGGCATGGTCGGCGTCAGCAGCAGGTCATATTTGTCGAGGAACTGGTTCATGATCACGCCCAGCGTCTGGCGCTGGTGGATCGCCGTCACGACGGCTTCCTGGCCGAGGTTGGCGCCGACGTCGGCTGCCTTTACCAGGCCCGGATCCATCAGTGCGCGCTTCTCCTCGCTGAAGCTCTTCAGCAGCACCGCCACGTTGGACTGCCAGTGCGCGTTCAGGATGCGGCGCGGGTCGAGACCTTGCAGGTCCGGCGTGTCCTCGATGACCGTGGCGCCCAGGGTCTTGAATACCTTGGCGGCATGCTCGACGGCGACGGCGACATCGCGGTCGATCTTCTCGCGCTCGACGAAGCCCAGGTTGGGCGAATAGGCGATGCGCAGGTTCTTCACGCCCTTGTCGAAGCCCTTGAGATAATTCTCGATGTCGTCGGGCCGGGCATAGGCGTCGCGCGGGTCGGGACGGGCGATGACGTTCATCATCATCGCGGCATCGCGCACGGTGCGGGTCATCGGCCCGATATGCGACAGCGTGCCCTGCGCCGACGGCGGATAGAGCGGCACGCGGCCCTGCGTCGGCTTCAGGCCGAACAGGCCGGTGAAGGAGCAGGGGATGCGGACCGACCCTGCGCCATCGGTGCCGATGGCGAGGTGGCCCATGCCGACGGCCTCCGCCGCGACGCCGCCGCCGGACGAGCCGCCGGACGTGCGGCCGATCTTCCAGGGATTGTGCGTGGCGCCGAACAGCGCCGAATCGGTCACGCCTTTCCAGCCGTATTCCGGCGAGGTCGTCTTGCCCAGGAGCACCGTGCCGGCCTCGCGCAGGCGCTGCGCCACCGGAGCGTCGACCGTCCACGGCCCTTCGGCGTCGGTCGCGAGGCTGCCCATGCGCGTGGGCATTCCCTTGGTCAGAACCATGTCCTTGATGGTGATGGGCACGCCGTCGATGTCGGAAAGCCGTTTGCCGCCCTTCTTCCAGCGCCTCTCCGAGGCGCGGGCGGCGCGCAGCGCCCCGTCAGGATCGAGGTGCTGGAAGGCGTTGAGCTGCGGGTTGAACGCCTCGACTCGCGTCAGCGCTGCCTTGGTGGCCTCGACCGGCGATGCCTTGCGCGATTTGTAGAGTTTCACCAGTTCATGGGCCGGCATCAT
The DNA here is from genome assembly GCA_945889625.1 of Asaia bogorensis. Lineage (GTDB taxonomy): Bacteria > Pseudomonadota > Alphaproteobacteria > Reyranellales > Reyranellaceae > Reyranella. The sequence continues at coordinate 49,091 of CAMDCE010000024.1, forward strand.
CGCAAGGTCGGCGGTCATTTCTTGGTCTCCGGAAGCCGAGGAAATTCCATCGGATGGGACTCGGCATAGTGCGCCGCGGCGCGCAGCACGAGGCCATCCTTGAAATGGCCCGACACGATGTGCAGGCCGACCGGAAGGCCCTCGCGGCTCAGCCCGCACGGCACCGAGCCCGCGGGATGTCGCGTCAGGTTGAAGGTCGAGGTGTAGGGCGACCATTGCCTGTTGGGTTTGCCATCAGGCCCTGTCGGCAGATCCTGGCCGGCGTCAAATGGCTGCACCGCGACGGTCGGTGTCAGCAGGAAATCGTATTTGGTGAAGAACAGGTTCCAGGCGACCGCGAGCTCGCGCCGGGTGCCTTGCGCATTGATCACGTCCTGCAACGAGTACTTGGCTCCGGCCGCGGCCGAAGCCAGCAGCCCGGGATCGAACTCGCCATGGCGTTCCTCGGGATAGAGCTCGAGCAGGCGCTGGGCGTTGGTCAGCCAGTGGGTGACGAAGGAGCGGCTGGCGTCGGCATAGGGGAAGGGCGGGCGTGCTTCTTCGACGATGCAGCCGAGCTTCTCGAAGCGCCTGGCCGCCTTGGTGACCAGTGCGGCCACCTCGATGTCGAGCGGATGATCACCCATGCGCAAGATGAAGGCGACGCGGGACTTCTTCAGTTTGCCGCCGAGCTTCTTGCTATAGTCGATTTCCTCGGGCGGCAGCTGATAGGGATCGCGCGGGTCGGACTGCGCGATAACATTCATCATCAGCGCGCAGTCGAGCGCGGTGCGGCACATCGGGCCGGTGTTGGAGAGATCGCCATTGAGTGTCGGTGGCCAGTTCGGCACGCGGCCATAGGTGGCCTTCAGGCCGACCAGCCCGTTGAAGCTGGAAGGAATGCGCACCGAGCCGCCGCCGTCGGTGCCGATGGCAAGCGGCCCCAGTCCGGCCGCGACGGCAGCACCTGCGCCGCCCGACGAACCACCCGGTGTGCGTTCGAGGTTCCAGGGATTGCGCGTGATGCCATGCAGCGGCGTGTCGGTGACGCCCTTGTGGCCGAACTCCGAGCTGGTGGTTTGCGCGAAGACGATGGCGCCGGCTTCGCGCAGCCGGGCGACGGCCGGCGCATCGGCATCGGCCGGAGTCTTGTCGGTGAGCTTGCTGCCCATCGAGGCGGGCCAGCCTTTCACCCGCACCAGCTCCTTGATCGAAACCGGCACGCCGTCGATCGGCGACAGCGGCTTGCCCGTCTTCCAGCGCCGTTCGGAGGCACGCGCCGCGGCGAGCGACTCCTTGGTGTCGACGCGGATCAAGGCGTTGATCAGAGGGTTGATCTTCTCGACCCGTGCCAGCACCGCCTTCATGGTCTCGACCGGCGAGGCCTTGCCGCGGCGGTAGAGCTTCGACAGACGCGCAGCACTGGCCTGCGTCAGATCCTGGGTCATGCCTCGGCTCCTTTGGCTGCCCCTTGGCCAGCCTTGTATTGTCGGGCGAGTTGTTCGGCCTGGTACTCGGCGGCCTGGGCCTGTTCGGTGCGGCCGAGCTGGCGGTAAAGACCGGCCAGCGCCCGCTTGGTGGCGGGCACGGTCGGCCTCCCGCGGTCGTCGGCCTGCAGGATGGCAAGCGCTGCGTCGTTCCAGCCCGAGCGCATCAGGGCATCGAGATGGATGGCGCCGAACAGGGCGCGCTGGGCGATGCTGCCGCCAATCGGCTGCAGGTGCGGCATCGCCTGTCCGAGCAGGCGCGCCGCGTCGGGATGCTCGCCGCGAGCGTGGGCGGCCAGGCCATGCGCGGCCGGCACGGCGCAATCGGCCCAGGCTTCGCGTTCATCGGGCTTGGCCTGTTCGGCGCGATCCTCGAGGCTCGCCAGCATTTCCGTGACGGCGCTCCGCTCGCCGGCGCGCGCCAGCCCGTAGAGGTATTGCAGGTCGAGGAAGGGCGAGAAGTGCTCGTGCAGCCGCGGCTTCAGGTAGGTCGCGATGTCGGCCCAGCGCGGCCCGACGTCGACGCCGTGCAGTTCGAGCCGGGCCAGCAGGGAGACGGCGTTGATCTGGTCTTCCGAGAATTCCTTGTCGATGCCCCACACCCGCTTGTCGAACAGCGCCAGCGCCTCGTCGGTGCGGTCGAGGTCGATCAGGAACAGCGCCAGGTGCCACCAATTGTGGGTGTACATGAAGGAGTTGCAGTCCTCCCAGGTGTCGGACATCGACCGCAGGAAGGCGACGCCCTCCACCATGCAGCCGCGCGCCTCCAGGCAATGGGCGACGACATGGTGTGCCCAGGGATCGCGACGGTCCATGTCGATCGCCTTGCGGGCGTGGGCATCGGCCTCGTCGATGCGATTGCACTCCTCGAGGCCGAAGGCATGCATCGCCCAGACGTAGTGATTGTCGCGATTGGCCGGCAGGATGCGCTCGCCGACGCGCAGAATGCCTTCGGCATCGCCGCGGTCGATGGCGTGGATCTGACCCATTTTGGCCGACACCAGGTCGCGCGGCCATTCGGCTGCCATGTCCTCGTGGATCTTCTGCGCGCGATCCTTTTCGCGGGCGAACGCTGCCTCGGTGGCGGCGAGCCAGGCGCGCTCGCGTGGATTGGCGTCCGACGCGAGCTTTCGGGCGTGCGCGAACTGCCGGGTGGCGATCTCGTGGGCGGCCGGCGAGTTCACCGTCAGCAGGAGGTTGGCCGACATCAGCGGCAGCAGCGCACAACGCTCTTCGGCGTCAGCTGCGGCCACCACCTCGGGCAGGCGCTTGCCGAAAGCCAGCCATTCGTTGCTCAACAGGTCGATCGCGGCGATCGCCTCTGCGTTGGCGTTGCTGACCTCCAGCCCCTGACCGTCCCGCGCCACCTTCGCCCCCCGAGTTGCCTGAGCTTCGCATGCCGTGGCAGGTTGGGCAAAAGCTCGGGAGGAAGAATGAAGCGCCGTCTTCTGCTGTCAGCGGCCGCAGCCACGATCGTTCCGCAATCCGGCTTCGGCCAGGCTTTTCCCGATCGTCCAATCCGCTTCGTCGTTCCTTATGCGCCGGGCGGCTCGACTGACACCTCCTCGCGCATCGTCGCCGAACGGCTGGCGACGATCCTCGGCCAGCCGGTGATCGTCGAGAACAAGCCGGGTGGCGGCACCATCATCGGCACCGAGTTCGTGGCCAAGGCCAAGCCCGATGGCCACACCATCCTGCTGACGCCAGCCGCCATGATTGCCAACGCCGCGTTCGGCACGAAGGTGCCCTACGACATCGACAAGGATCTCGTGCCGGTCACCGGCTTCGTCGAGCTGCCGATGCTCATGGCGGCCAGCAACGGCGCGCCGTTCAAGTCGATCGCCGAGCTGATCGCCTGGTCGAAAGCGCAGCCTGGCCGCACCGTCGCCTACGCGACGGCCGGTGTCGGCGCCCTCACGCATTTGTGGGGCGAGTACGTGAAGGCGCGTACCGGCATGCCGCTCGAGCATGTCGGCTACAAAGGCAGTGCCGAGGCGTTGCGCGACGTCATCGCGGGCCATGTGCCGCTGTTCTTCGACGTGCTGGTGCCGACCGCGACGGCGATCCGGGCGGGCCAGGTGCGCGGCCTCGCCGTGGCGATGGCCCAGCGGTCGGAGCTGCTGCCCGACGTGCCGACGGTGGGCGAGGCGGGGTTGCCTGGCATGGAGGGCTCGGTGCCCTTCGGGATCTCCGTGCCGGGCGGCACACCCGCGCCAGTGGTGGCGCGGCTGAACGCCGTATTCAACGAGGCGATGGCCGATCCTCCGACGCGTCGCAGGCTCCTCGAACTCGGCTTCGTGCTGATCGGCGGGACGCCGCAATCCTACGCGACCGTGGTCGCCACCGAGATCGCCAAATGGCGCAAGGTGATCAAGGACTCCAACATCCCGCCGCCTTAGGCGCTCCGCTTGCGGAGCACCTGGTGGCGTGTAGCGCTGCAGGGAGCTATGCGTTTTGCCTACGTAGTCGGCAAAAGCGCTAAGCGACCGAAGCGCGTGCGCCACGCCGAACAGAATGAATCGGGGTGCCCGAAGGTGCGCAATTGGCAGCGCGCGGGCTCTCGCGGCTGACTACAACCGCTGCCGCCCGCTAGCTCTTCGGCGAGCCGCCGAGAAAGCAATAGATGAGGCCGCTGCGGCTGGCGCAGATGTGGCTGTTGCCGTCGGGCGCCAGGCTCTGCAGCACGACGCGTGGCGGCACGTCGACCCACCTGCCGTTGATCAGGGCGCGCCACCTGCCGTCGTCGCCCTGGTAGGCGCGGGTCGGCCGGCAGTCGCCTTCGACTCCGGGTGAGCTTCCGTTGCAGCAGGAATAGCCTGTGCCCGGCTGCTTCAGCTCCTTGTACCAGTCGTGATTTTCGGCGTGGCCCCGGCCGTGAGAGCCGGAGACTACTCCGGCGCCACCGTCTTGCGCGTGGACTCGCAGTCCAACCGACGCGCCGAGCAAGACAATGACGAACACGACAATAGAACGCGTGCGCAGGGGCATGAGGGGTGCCGCCTTTCCGCAAAGCCAGTCGAACCGGCCACGTATTCGTAGCGACGCGCCATTGCGCTCGACTGAATCCGTTGTCGCATAATACAACATTGTTCGTAGTCAGACGACGATACTTGTTCGGCTTTTTGTGGATGACGGCCGGCTCAGAGCGGTTTTTCCGCCCGCAAACCTTCGACGATCGCAAAAAAATCCGGATCGTCAGCCGACAAGAGGCCGTGGCGGACGAAGAAGTCGATCAGGACCAGATTGCAGTTGTATTTGAACTCAGTGGTGTCGCGTACCGTATTGAACACCCGGTCCACCGGCCACAGCTCGAACGCATGCACCTCGCCGTCGTTTGCACGCGGAACGAAATCTTCGGGCAGTTCGAGATCGAAGCAGGTCATGATGTCGGGCTTGAGCTGGGCGCCCGACTGGTTCCAGTAGGCGACGACGCCGACCGCCTTGGCTTGCTCGGCCAGCGCGCGCGGGATCGCGGCTTCCTCTGCACATTCCTTGATCAGATTGTCGTGCAGACCGATGCCGATCGGCTGGCCGCCCGCCACCGTATTGTCGAGCTCGCCGGGGAAGGTCGGCTTGTTGTAGGCGCGGCGCGGCACCCAGATATGCAGTCCGTCCCGGCGGCGGACATAGCCCGTCATGTGCGGCCCGTAGGCGCGCACACCGAACCACGGCACCGCGGCGCGCTCCATCGCGAACAGCGGTGCCCGCGCGAATTCCCAGGTGACGGGATAGGCCTCCTCGCGCCACAGGCCCTTGAAACGGCCCTGCTCGCGCAGCTCGAGCAGGAACGCGCGCACCGCGGCCGTGCGCTTGGTCGGCATGTCGAGCGCCGGATCGAGGTGCCAGGCCTTGCGGCGATAGCTGAAGAGATCGGGCTTGGTCGCCAGGACCGGGGCGAAGTCGCGATGGATGAAGCCCGCGCGCTCGGAGCCCACGAACCAGGGTTCGAACTGGCTCATGTCGGCGTTGTTGCAGCGGGCGATGTGGTCGAGGAAGGACATCGGAGGGGAGATAACATAACCTGCGGCCGATGACCGAAGATGAATTGCAGAATCTCCTCGAACAGACCGTGGCGGAGCGCGACCGCTACGAGCTGTTCGTCGAGGAATGCCGGGATCAGGACGTGCGGCTGCGCTTTTCTCCGGCGAAGGGCGAGGGCTGGACCATGCCGGCGCTGCTGGCCTTGGCCGATACGTCGCTACGCGCGGCAGCCCGGATGGCTGCGTCGCTCACGCATCTCAATGTGACGGTGCTGAGAGCGGCGCAGGAGGCCGACGTGATCGCCCTGTCGAGGATCGTTCGTCGCGACGGCGCCACGGTGCATGTCGAGGCCTGGCTGTTCAGCCACGCCGTGGTCGAGCCGATGCTGCATGCGACGGCGACGCTCCGGAGCCGGACCTAGGCTGCTTCCTTCCAGGCCGTGTCCACGACGCCCACGATGTCGCGCATGATCTGCGTCAGGTCGAAATTCTTGGGCGTATAGACGCGCGCCACGCCTGCCTTGATCAGGGTCTCGGCGTCGGCCGGCGGGATGATGCCGCCCACCACGACCGGCACGTCGCCGATGCCGGCAGCCCGCAGGCCCGCCAGCACGTCGCCGACCAGCGAGACATGGCCGCCCGAGAGGATCGAAAGTCCGACCACATGCACGCTTTCCTCGAGGGCGGCATTGACGATGCGCTCGGGCGTGAGGCGAATGCCTTCGTAGACTACTTCCATGCCGCAATCGCGGGCGCGCACGGCGATCTGCTCGGCGCCGTTGGAATGGCCGTCGAGGCCGGGCTTGCCGACCAGGATCTTGATGCGCCGGCCGAGCCGCCGCGACACGATATCGACCTCGCGGCGCGCGGCCTCCAGGCGGCCGTTGCTGACACCGACGGCGCGGGCGACACCGGTCGGCGCGCGGTATTCGCCGAACACCGAGCGCAAGGTCTCGGTCCATTCGCCGGTCGTGACGCCTGACTGGGCGCAGGCGATCGAGGCCGGCATGATGTTGCGGTCTTCCTTGGCCGCGGTGCCGAGCTCGGCCAGCGCCTGCTTCACTGCGGCGCCGTCGCGCTGGGCGCGCCAGGCGGCCAGCCGCTCGATCTGGCCCCGTTCGACCGAGGCATCGACGGTGAGGATCGAGCCTTCACCGGTGGAGAGCGGCGAGGCCTCGGCCTCGGTGAAGGCGTTGACGCCCACCACCGTCTGCTCGCCCGACTCGATGGCAGCCAGGCGCTTGAGGTTCGACTCGACCAGCCGCTGCTTCATGTAGGCGGCCTCGATGGCGGCCACGGCGCCGCCCATGTCGGCGATGCGCGCCATCTCGGCCAGCGTCTCTTCTTTGAGCTGGTCGACCTTGCGCGCAATCTCCTGGCTGCCGTCGAAGATGTCGCCGTATTCCAAGAGGTCGGTTTCGTAGGCCACGATCTGCTGCAGCCTGAGCGACCATTGCTGGTCCCACGGGCGCGGCAGGCCGAGGGCCTCGTTCCACGCCGGGAGCTGTACCGAGCGGGCACGGGCGTTCTTGCTCATCACCACGGCCAGCATTTCCAGCAGGATGCGATAGACGTTGTTCTCCGGCTGCTGCTCGGTCAGCCCCAGCGAATTCACCTGAACGCCGTAGCGGAACAGCCGCTGCTTGGCGTCCGACACGCCATAGCGATTGAGGGTGATGTCGTCCCACAGTTCGGCAAAGGCCCGCATCTTGCAGATCTCGGTGACGAACCGGATGCCGGCATTGACGAAGAACGAGATGCGGCCGACGACCTGCGGGAAATCCGCTTCCGGCACCTGGCCGCGCGCCCGTACCGCATCGAGCACGGCGATGGCGTTGGCGAGCGAAAAGGCCAGCTCCTGCATCGGCGTCGCGCCCGCCTCTTGCAGGTGATAGCTGCAGACGTTCATCGGGTTCCACTTGGGAACCTCGCGGTAGGTGAAGCCGATGGTGTCGGCCGTCAGCCTGAGCGACGGCTCGGGCGGGAAAATGTAGGTGCCGCGCGACAGATATTCCTTGATGATATCGTTCTGCGTCGTGCCCTGCAGCTTGGCGCGCTCGACGCCCTGTGCTTCGGCCGTCGCTATATATAAGGACAGCAGCCACGCCGCCGGTGCGTTGATCGTCATCGAGGTGTTCATGCGGTCGAGCGGAATGCCGTCGAACAGCGTGCGCATGTCGCCGAGATGACCGACCGGTACACCGACCTTGCCGACCTCGCCCTTGGCCAGCGGATGGTCGGCGTCGTAGCCGGTCTGGGTCGGCAGATCGAAGGCGACGCTCAGCCCCGTCTGACCGCGGCCGAGGTTCTTGCGATACAGCTCGTTCGATTTTTCCGCCGTCGAATGGCCGGAATAGGTACGGATCAACCAGGGCTTGTCGCGATTGGCAGCGGTCATGGTGTAGACTCCCCTACACCAATCTATGTTGCATTGCAGCATAAAACGTTCCGCGCTGCAGCCAATGGGTAAAGGCCCGCTGTGAACGATCTTCCAGCCCCTTGGAATCCGACCGCGGAACCGCCTGCCGCTCCAGTTGCGCCCGATCTGACGCCCAGTCGGCCGGTCTATGACGGCACGCTGGGCGAGCTCTACGCCCTCTATCTGCGCCATCTCGTGCTGATGGTGCTGACGCTGGGCTGGTCGCGCTTCTGGGGCCGCACGCGCTTGCGGCGCTATCTGTGGAATCACCTCGCCATCCTCGGCGACCGCTTCGAGTATCGCGGCCGCGGCATCGAGCTCCTGATCGGCTTTGTCCTGGTGCTGTTGATGCTGGGCGTCTGGGGCGGCGGCCTGTGGGCGATCTGGGAGTTCGCCTTCCACGAACGCTCAGCCCACGGCTTCGGCATCCTCGACATCTTCTATCTCTCGCTGGCCTTCCTCGGCTTTCCCCTGTCCTACGTCGGCCAGTATGCAGCACTCCGCTACAAGCTCTCGCGCACGCGCTGGCGCGGCATCCGCTGCGGCATGGCGGGCTCGGCATGGAAATACGGCGCGATGGCGAGCGGGCTGACATTCGCCAATGCGATCACTGGGCAATTGCTGCTGCCTGTCGTTTCGGTGACCCTGGCACGGCCGCGCATCGTCAACACCCGTCTCGGCACGCAACATTTCGACTTCGCCGGCCGCTCCGGCGACATCTACGGCCGCTACCTCGGCTACTACTTCCTCAATATCCTCGCCTGGATCGCCGCGATCGCCGTCGTCGCCTTCGCCATCGGCGGCCTCGGTGGCGAACTCGGCCTGTCCGGCGAAGAGTTCCTGAAGCTGTTCTCCAGGCCCAGCCTGCGCACCGTGCTGGTGATCGCGGCACTCGCCATCGCCGCGTACCTGCTGTTCGGCCTGCTGATCCTGCCGTTGCGCTGCTGGTGGCAGGCCTATCTCATCCGCTATCTCGTGTCGCACACACGCGCCGGCAACGTGCTGTTCGCCACCGCGCTCTCGACGCGCCAGATGTGGGGCTTCCTGGTGCTGAACTATCTGATCGTGCTGCTGACCCTGGGGCTCGGCTGGCCGGTGGTCATGCACCGCACGCTCCGGCTGATCGCCAACGAACTCTGGCTCTATGGCGCTCCCGAACCGACCGCGATCCGCCAGCCGCCCGACCGCGGCCCGCGCTACGGCGAGGGCCTGCTCGACATGTTCGACGTGAGCGGGGTCTGACGATGCCGTCCCGCGCCCGCTACTACGACGGCCAGACCGCTTCGGTGCTCGAGGTCGAGGTGCGTCCCAGCGCCGGCCTGCTGGTGATCTTTCGCCGGACCGATGAACTTGTCGTGGCGCGCTGGCCGTTCGCCGAGCTCACCCTGCTGGGCGACACCGGGCATGAGGCCTCGCCGCCGATCGGACACGCCGGCGAGGACGCACGGCTGGTGATCGATGATCCCGAGCTGCGTCGCCAGCTCAGCGCCGCTGTGCCCCAGCTCGCGAAACTCGGGGCGCCGCGGCCCTCGTCGTTCGGCCGGATCGCGGGGTTCGGCGTCTCGCTGGTGGTCCTCGTGGCGCTGTTCTGGGGGGCGGTCGACTACGGCAGCGAATATGCCGCCCAGTGGGTGCCGCATCGCCTGCAGGCCAAGCTCGGCGCCAGCGTGCGCGACGAGCTGATCGGCGAGAAGGTGTTGTGCCGCGGCGAGCAGGGGCTGGCCGCGATCAACGATTTCGCCAACCGGCTCGCCAAGGCCAGCAATTACGACCATCCCGTCACGGTCCATATCGTCAAGGGTGGGCCGGTCAATGCCTTCACCCTGCCGGGCGGCGTGCTGGTCTTCTATTCCGACCTGATCGATCAGGCCAAGGACAGCGCGCAGGTGGCGGGCGTGCTGGCGCACGAGATCGGCCATGTAGTGCACTACCATCCGATGAAGGGGCTGGCCCGCCAGTACGGCACCGACCTCTTGCTGCGACTGCTGACCGGCGGCTACACCGACCTCAACACGCTGGCCTCCGGCGGCGGCCTGCTGCTGGCGCTGCGCAACGGCCGCACTTTCGAGCGCGAGGCCGATGCCACCGGCGTCAGGGTCCTGGAAAAGCTCGGTGTTCGCGCCGACGGCATCGCGAGCTTCTTCGAGCAGATGATGGAAAAGCAGCCGACCGACCTCGCCGGTGTGGCCGGCATCTGGTCGAGCCATCCGCCGTCCGCCGAGCGCATCGCCACCACCAGGCGTCCGGCCACTGGAAAGCCCGCCTTCAGCGACGCCGACTGGAAGGCGCTGCGCGACGCTTGCAAGTGAGGGTATTCAGTCCTTGGGCGGCACGAACATGTAGCCGACGCCGCGCACGGTGCGGATTGCGTCGGGATGGGCGGCGTCCTTCTCTATCTTGCGGCGCAGCCGGGTGATCCTGAGGTCGATGGCGCGGTCGAAGGCCTCCATCTCGCGATGGCCGACGGTCTCCAACAGCCAGTCGCGGGCCAGCGGCCGGTTGGGATTCTCGGCGAAGATCCTGAGCAGATCGAACTCGCTGGCCGCCAGGGTCTCCTCGCTGCCGTCGCTGTCGATCAGCACCCGCTTCTCGAGGTCGAGGACGCGGCGGCCCATGCGAACCCTCGGGCCGGCGGCGGCGCCCACCGTGCCGTTGGAGCGGCGCAGCACGCTCTTGATGCGGGCCAGAAGCTCGCGCGGGTCGAAGGGCTTGGGCAGGTAGTCGTCGGCGCCGGTCTCCAGACCGACCACGCGGTCGACGGTATCGCCCGCCGCCGTCACCATGATGATGCAGACCTTGCCGCTCTTCTCGCGCAGCCAGCGGGCGATCGCGAAGCCGTCCTCGCCGGGCAGGCCGATGTCGAGCAGCACCAGCGCCGGCAGCTCGCGCTCGACGAGGCGGCGCAGGCCCGCGCCCGATTCGAAGCCGGTGACGCGGTAGCCCTGCTTGGTCAGGTAGTCGAGCAATAGCTGGCGCTGGGCCGGCTCATCCTCGACCACGACGATATGCTGACGCTTGTCCATCGCTCCCCCGGCCGGCAGCGTAGCATACCGAGCGGTCGGGCAAACCGGCCCCCGGAGGGGGGTGCTTTCGTGTCGCCGGTGTATCGTCGGGGGCGGCCTCGCGACTTCGACGATACAAAGCGTCGGCTGCGTGACACATGGGCGATACGTCGGACTCCCAGCATGATGGACATGAACTCCCTGGATACCGCCAAGATCGAGCCCAAGCGGATCGAGCAGATCGTCACCGAGCGGCTGGTCGCGGTGCCGGTCCTGCCCAAGCTGGTGGCGCTGCCGATCTTCGGGGTCGTGGCCGCGTCGCTCTACGCCGGGATCGCGCCGCTCTGGATGTTCCTGGTGCCGGCGGTCATCTATCTGGTCTCGGTCTGGGGATCGTGGCGCGTGCAGGTCGCGCACCGGCGCAATCCCGCGTCGGTCAGCCTGTCGGGCTGGCGCTGGCTCTATACCGTCACCGCCGTGCCCACGACCTTCGCCAACGGCCTGATGGGCGGCCTGTTTGCCACCCTGCCGGCCGAGCAGGAGCGCATCCTGTGGACCTTCGCGCTCTGCCTGATCGTCGGCTGGACGCCGTCGCGCGGTCTCGACGGGCGAACCTTCCTGCTCTCGGCAGCGGCGGCGCTGCTGCCGACCGGTGCCGTGCTGGTCCTGGTCGACGGCAGCCGCAATGCCATCGGGCTGGCCGCGATCGCCTTCGGCTTCCTGGTGATCGTCAATCTGTTCGCCCACATCGAGCGCCGCCGCGTGCGCGAGCAGATCGCGCGCGACCTCGCCGCCGCCGACATGTCGCAGAACCTCGACCAGGCGCATCGCGACGTCGCCAGCGCCCAGGACACCATGCGCACCGTGCTCGACAACATGAGCGACGGCGCGTTGCTCTACGAGGCCGACGGCCGCTGGCTCTACCAGAACAAGGCGATGGCCGAGTTGCACTCCATGCCCGATGGCCTGCTGAAGACCCTGCCGACCTTCTCCGACATCATCCGCTTCCGCGCCCATCGCGGCGACTACGGACCGGTGGCCGAGATGCCCGACGGCCTCGAGGGCTGGGTGCAGAGCCGGGTCGCGCGCTTCAACACGCCCGGGCAACCGGCTGAGCGGCGGCGCACCGTCACGGGACGCACCGTCGAGGTGACCTACCGGCCGTTGTCCGGCGGGCGGGTGCTGACGGTGCACCGCGACATCACCGACATCGTCGAGCAGGAGCAGCGCCTTACCACCGCCCAGGCCGACCAGGAGCGCACCCGCGCCACCATGCGTTCGGTGCTCGACAACATGAGCGACGGCGTCGCCCTCTATACGCCGGACGGTGGGATCCTGTTCCATAACGAGGCACTGCGGCTCGGGCTCGATCTCGACGAAACGACCTTCGCCGTCGGCGGCCGCCTGCGCGACGTCATCCGCTTTCGCCTGAAGCGCGGCGACTTCGGCCCGGTCGACGGCCTCAAGCCCGAAGCTCTCGAAGCCGACGTGTCGCGCCGTACCGAGCAGGTGCTGCGTGGCGACGGCGAGGCCTTCGTTCGCACCAGCAGCAAGGGCGTCACCCTCGAGATCAAGTCGCACCGCATGCCCGACGGGCGGATCCTCGTGGTCTATCGCGACGTCACCGAACTGAAGCAGCGCGAGCAGGAGCTGGAGCGCTCTCATTCGACGTTGCAGACCGTGCTGAACGAGATGCCGGACGCCATGGTGGTCTACGACGCCGACGGCAAGTGGCTGTTCATCAATGACGCGCTGGTCCGTTTCCACGACATGGACCGCGAGATGCTGGCCGGGCTGCCCGACGTCTGGTCGATGCTCGACTACGAGCTCGACCGCGGCGACTTCGGTGTCATGGATGCCAAACGTCGGGCCGAGTTCGTGGCCAACCAGCGACGGCTGTTCGAGACCGGCAGCGACGGCTGGACCCTGATGAAGAAGGGCGAGCGCACGCTGCAGTTCACCCTCACCGTGCTGGCCAACGGCTGGCGGCTGGTCATGCATCGCGACGTCACCGAGCTCGAACGGGCGCGCGCCGAGGCGGCCCGCCAGCGCGAGCGCTTCGAGGATGCCATCAAGGCGCTGCCCTCCGGCTTCTCGATCCACGACGCCGACGGCCACCTCATCGTGTGGAACGACGGCTACGAGATGTTCACCGGCGGGCGACGCGCCGGCCTGCTGAAGCCCGGCATGACCCACGAGCAGCTGATGCGGGCGATGATGGCAACGGGTCGCCTTGGCCCGGCCGACGCGACGCAGGCCGAGGCCTGGCTGCAGGGCCGGCTCGCCCATCATCGCAATTCGTTCGGCGAGCGCGAGATGGCGACGCGCGACGGCCGCTGGATCAGGGTGGCCAAGCATCCGACGCGCGAGGGCGGCGTGGTAACACTGGTCACCGACCTCTCCGACAACAAGGCGCGCGAGCGCGAGCTCGAGACGGCGCGCGACGAGGCGTCCAAGGCGCACGAGCGGCTGATCGTGGCCATGGAGGCGCTGGACGACGGCATTGCCTTCCTCGATGGCGAGGAACGGTTGATCCTGTGCAACGAGGCCTACCGGCGCTTCATGCTGCACATGCCGGAGATTGTTTCGCTGGGTACCGCGCTGCGCGAGGCCATGGTCCATGCCGGCAAGGCGGGCGCGGCGCCGCCGGGCGAGGATCCGACGCTGTGGGGCAACCGCCAGACCGAGACCGTGCGCTCGGGCCGGCCGGCGCTGATCTCCTACGGCATCCAGAAATGGGCGCGCGTGTCGATGCGCTACGAGACCGGCCGGCAGGGCGCCGTCCTGCTGGTCAGCGACGTCTCGGAGGAGCGCCGGCGCCAGCGCGAGCTGGAACGGGCGCTGGTCGGGGCCGAGAAGTCGCGCGAAGAGGCGGAAGCCGCCAACCAGGCCAAGTCGACTTTCCTCGCCACGATGAGCCACGAGATCCGCACGCCGATGAACGGAGTGCTCGGCATGATGGACGTGCTCGAGGCCGAGGGCGTGTCCGACGGCCAGCTCAGCACCATGGCGACGATGCGCGATTCGGCCCAGGCGCTGCTGCGCATCATCGACGACATCCTCGACTTCTCCAAGATCGAAGCCGGCGCCCTCGAACTGGAGCAGACGGCGTTTTCGCTGACCGGGCTGGTCGACGGCGCGGTCGCCACCTTCCGTCCGCAAGCCGAGCGCAAGGGCCTGTCGCTGGTTGCCGCCGTGGCGCCGGGCTCGACCGATGCGCTGCTGGGCGATCCCACGCGGGTGCGCCAGATCCTGTTCAACCTGCTGGCCAATGCGCTGAAATTCACCGAGCGCGGCGGCGCCATGATCCGCGCCCGCACCGAGCCGCTGGGCGAGGGCCGCGCCCTGGTCAGGCTGTCGGTGAGCGACACCGGCATCGGCATGAGCGAGACCGAGAAGGCCCGCCTGTTCCAGCCGTTCAGCCAGGCCGACAGCTCGACGACCCGGCGCTATGGCGGCACTGGCCTTGGCCTGTCGATCGTGCGGCGGCTGGCCCACCTGATGGGCGGCGACGTCGCGATCGAGAGCTCGCCGGGCGCGGGTTCGACCTTCAGCGTGACGCTCGATCTGATGAGCGCACCCTTCGACTCGCCGCTGGTCGACCTTCCTGCCGTCGAGGCGCCGCCGCCGGTCTCAGCCGGCCCGGCCCGGCAGGGCGGCGGCCGCGTGCTGGTGGTCGACGACCACCCCATCAACCGCGAGGTCCTGGTGCGCCAGCTCGGTGCGCTCGGCGTCGCCGCCGACTCGGCCGAGGATGGCCGGGCCGGCCAGCAGGCCTGGCGTGCGGGAAACTATGCCGTGGTCTTCGCCGACATCCACATGCCGCACATGGACGGCTTCGAGATGACGGCGGAGATCCGCCGCGTCGAGGCGGCGGAAGGCCGGCCGCACACGCCGATCGTGGCGGTCACGGCCAATGCGCTGGCCGGCGAGGACGAACGCTGCCGTGCCGCCGGCATGGATGGCTATCTTTCCAAGCCGGTCGGTTTGGCTCGACTGCGCGCCACCCTGCAGCGCTGGCTGCGTGCGTCGGACGCAGCCCAGCCGGCGATCGATCCCACGGTGCTCGATCCCTGGGTGCAGGACGACGAGCCGGCGCGGCGCAACCTCTTGCGCAAGTTCTCCGAGACGGCCCGCGAGTCCAGGCGCGATATCGAGACGGTAATGGCGGCGGGCGATCTGGCCGCCCTGGCGGCGGCGGCGCATCGGCTCAAGGGCAGTGCGCTGGCCGTCGGTGCGCGGGGTCTGGTCGAGGCGGCGTCGACTCTGGAGCGGGCCGCCAAGGCCGGCGACCGCGCCGGCTGTCAGGATGGGCTGGGGCCGCTGGCGATCGAGGTCCAGCGGGCCCGGGCCGAGATCGGAGACTAGTCTCGGAGATTGGGCTTCGAGGCTAGTTGGGGAGCCGCTGGCCGGCGGCCTGGTAGAAGTCCCAGCTCGGCGGCGCGATCTCATGGGCCGATTGGGCGTCGCGGACCAGGCGGCGCAGCTCGGGGCTCGGGTCGCGATCGGCGTTCGCGCCTGTCCGGCCGCGCGCGACCCACATGACCGTTAAGGCCGAGAGAACGGCGCCGGCTTCGGGCGAAGCGGCAAGGGCAACGACGATGGCGGTGAGGGCGAGGAGAGCGCCGATGGTGATGTACATGTCATATCCCCCGGGTTTCGATGGCGCGTGTGTACCGGGGGCCGGTGTCGTGGAGATATCGCCAGACCGGGGAAGTGTGTCGCCTGTATCGCGGGATTGTTGAATCCCGCCCGCGGGACTGGCTGCCGCTGGCGGGCTAGCTGCCGCTAGCGTTCTGCGCCGACGAGTAGTTGTTGGCCGGCGGCAGCGGCGGCGTGACGACCGGCGGCAGGTAGGTGGTGACCAGTGTCACCGGGGGCGTCGATGTCACGATGGGCGCTGTCGTCGTCGTTACGGCCGGCGTGGGCGTCGAAGTCACGACGGGCTCGGCCTTCGACAGGATGACATCTGGGCCAAGCGTGAGCGCAACCGGCCGTCCGAGCGGGACGGCAGCCAACAACGTGTCCGGCGACAGCGACGCCAGCAGGAACGGCAGCATGGCGCCGGCCAGGTCACGCGGCGCCAGTGTCAGGACAATCGGGCCGACGGAGGCGATCGGGCCGCCGGCGAGCAGGGGCGCGGCACCTTGCAGTGGACCGACACCGGCGAGCGGGCCGGCGCCTGCCAGGGGGCTGGCGGCCATGAGCGAGCCGGCGCCCATGAGCGAGCCGGCACCGAGGAGCGGGCCGGCACCTTGCAGGGGATTGGCGCCCTGAAGCGGGCCAGCGCCCGCCAGCGGCCCCGCACCCTGCAGAGGATTGGCGTCCTGGCGCACGGGGTCCTGGCTCTGGCCCTGGAGCGGCGTCTGGGCGATCGCCGGGGCAGCCAACAGAACCGCCGACAGCACTGCGGCAAGGCCTTGGGAAATCTGGGGAATTCTCGACATCGGGACCGCCTCTCTGGTCCCCGATATGGGCCGCCGCGCGCCATATTCATCCACCGCAGCCCGCGTCGTGTCGCCGCTAGTGGCGATGCCGCTTGCAGGGCTACCGCCCCCAAACAGAAACGGGCGTCACCGGTTGCCCGGGACGCCCGTTCTTGGTCGCTGGAGGCGTTACTGGACGGCCTTGCCGCCGCGGTTGGTGCAGCCCACGACGTCGGTGGTCACGACGAGGCCCTGGCCCTTGCAGGCGTTCATGCCCTTGCAGGCCGACGTGCCCGACTTGCAGGAGCTCTGGCCCTTGCAGGCGTTGACGCCGCTGCACTTTACCTGGGCCTGCGCCGTGCTCACGAAGGCGGTGGCGGCGAAAATCGAGATCGCGGATGCGATCATGGCTTGCTTTGTCATGGAACGTTCCCTGCTCTGTACCCGCATCGGGGATCGATGTGGCAGCACAATCCTGCCTCGCTTCGCGCCCGGAGACTAGCCCCCCATAATGCACTGCACTCAAACTTAGTTGAGCAGATCGTGAAGGCTGCGGTGATCCGTTTTCCGCCGCGTCCGTACCGTCGCCCCGTCGCCCCCAACTGTGCGCTAGCGGCGGAATTCGTGCTCGAAGCCGACATTGTCGCGGCAGATCGCCAGCGTGTCGCTGACCCGACGGCAGGTCAGCCAGTTTTCCCGTTCGTTCCAGATCATGCCGCGCGAGCAGGTGACCTTGGGCTGCCGGGTGCCGAGCGTGCCGTCGGGGTTGAACTGGCTGGTGATCGGCGCTTCGCATTTCAGCGCCCCTGCAACGCGGCAGTTGTAGCTCGTCTCGCGCCGGCCGGTGCCCTGCTCGCCAAAGCAGATCCGGCCTTCCGGAACGGCGCACTCCTCGGCATTGATGCGCCCGACCGTTTGCCGGCCGAGCCGCCAGCAGCCCTTGAGCATGCTGAGATCCTTTTTCTCCCAGCGCTCGGCGTCGAGCGGCTTGGGCGGCGCTGACGGAGGCGGCGGCGGCGGTTTGAGCAGCGCGGTCTGCTGCGGCTGCGGCTTGTCGGTATGGGTCGGCAATTCGAGCGGCAGGGACGGAGGCGGAGGAATGCTGGCGCATTCCAGGTTCCTTTGTGCCAGCTCGAGCTCGAGCGCACGGGCCTGGTGCGCCAATTCCATGCCGCGCTCGGCTTCGGCCGACAGCGCCGGCGGGACGGCGGGACAGAAATTCCAGCCGAACGCCATCACCGAAAGCCCGCAGGCGCGCAGCAGGATGACGCCCGACAGCACGACCGCCGCAACGAACGCTGCCCACAGCACTGCTCTCAGGCTCACCTGGCCCTCGCTGGCCTCCCCCCGGCCGGAGCTTCCCAGAGCGTCGGGCGGCGGGCAATCGGCCTATCGATGCTGGTTCTTGTAGGTGAGCCACGCCACGATCGCGTCGAGGTCGCTGTCGCTCAGGCTCTCGGCGTCGAACGCCGGCATCTTGCGCTCGGGCCAGCTCCGCACCGACTCCGGATCGCGCAGCAGTTTCTTGAGCGCCGCGGGCTGGAAATACTCGACCGGGTTCATCGGCCTGCCGAGGTCGGGGCCCTGCTCGGCCTCGCCCGCGCCGTTGAAGCGGTGGCAGGCCATGCAGACCGCCACGAACCGGTCGAGGCCGCGGCGCACCGGATCGGCGGCCGGCACGTCGGCTGCGACGCCCAGCGCCGGCCAGCGCTTGTCGGGACTGTCGGTGACGGTGAGCGCGGCCAGGCGATAGACCCAGTATTCGCTGCTGACCTGGCCGGGCCTGGCGACCCGCCAGACGATGTAGAAAGGGCCGGCGCTGTATTTCTGCGTGCCCTTGCTCAGCACCGGCCATGGCCTCGCCGGATTCTCGACGGCGAGGAAGGCTTCGGGCTGGCCGGGCGCGGCCTGCGCCAGCAGCGGGCCGGGAATGCCCACCGAGAAATCGTCGACCGCGCGGGCCTGCACATAGTCGCCGTCGCCGATCCTCGCGTCGCGCAGCAGCACCGCCATCGGCAGCGCGCGGTAGGTCATGGCGCGCTTGAACACCGGATCGTTGGCCACGGCCAGCTCGCGCATCGCCGGATCGGCCAGCAGCCCGGCCACCGTGTAGGTCCGGGCGGCGTCGCGGCCGGTCACGGTGAGCGTCTGCGCTGCGACGACGACGGGGGCGGCCGTGACGGCGAACGACGCGGCGAGGACGGCAAGGACGAGGCGGAGCATGGGGCAGGACACTAGCATCTGCTAGTCTCGGCGCATGGCGGATTTGGCCTACGAAGATGCCCTGCGGAAGCTCGGCCCGGCGCTGTTTCTCGGCGAATGGATCGGCAAGCTCACGGCGCGCGACACGTGGATGCTCAAGGACGCCTACCTTTCGTCGACGGTGGTGCCCGGCGGACTCCTCTATGGCGGGCCGCTGGTACGCCGGGCCTTCGAGCGGCTCGAATTCATGAACTGGCAGCGCGAGCAGGCTGTCGACTGGCTCGACGCCAACGGCATCGACGTCGTCGAGCGCGGCCGCCGCTCGTTCGTCGACAAGGCAAAGTTCGAGCGCGCCTTCGCCAGGGAATTCGGCAACGTGCCGGCAGCGTCGCCGGCAAAAAAGAAGGGCGGCAGCCGCGCCTACAAGGACGACGCGGTGGTGGCAGAGGTCCGCAAGCTGCTCAAAAGCGGCAAGGCCCGGTCGATGGCCGACGCCGCCCGCCGCCTGCTGCCGCGCATCCAGGGCGCCGGCACGCCGGAAGCGAAGATCGAGCGCATCCGGCGCAAGGCGGCCAACGGGTAGTTGTTCGACGCACCCTGCTGCGCCGATTGAGGATCCCTCGCTGCGCTCGGGATGACAGGCAAATTGTCATCCCGAGCGCTTAGGCTGGTCTCAGGCTCGAATGGCGAATGCTCTGGGAGTACCTGTTGGCAATTACAAGAAGTACGAAGTTAGATCAGCCTTTCCAATGTGTCTGCTTTTCCGACTCGCTCTGATCTCGAGCCGCACGCTTTCGTGGCTGCTGACGGGATATGGTTGATATCTGATCGTTGCTTCACGTACGGATGGCAATTCTCTGCTGTGATGTCGGATACCATCTCCCCTCCGGTCGGCCCCTCAAAACGCCGCCGCCGTGCACTCGACATTGAACGTTGCTTCAACCTTGCCGGCGCTGTCGAAGATCAGCAGCTTGGTGTCGTTGCGGTCGCCCTTGGTGAAGCCCAGCGCGTACTTGTTGGCCGGGTCGATGCGCGAGACCAGGACGGTGCCGGTGCCGAGGTCGCTGATGCGC
>CAMDCE010000025.1 GCA_945889625.1 Asaia bogorensis
TGATTCATGAGAAGACGCGCCACTGGAGTGGCGCGCCCCCAGCAAAGAGACTGCATCCAATCGAACGGAATACGCTCTAGGCTGGGGGCCGACGACGGCAGGAGGAGGCCCATGACTGCAGAAGCGAAAAAGACGCCTGCACCGACGCACAACGCGCCAGAGTACAAGCATCCCGACGAGATGGACTGGGAGCTGGGGCGGTTCAGGAACGCCACCAAGTTCCTCTTCCACCCGACGCCCGAGCGCCCGACCGTGCCCAACGCCGGCTTCCTGCGCTACGAGCCCGGCGCGGGCTTCCCGCTGCACAAGCACAACTTTGCGCAGATCTGGTACGTCATCGACGGCGAGTTCCAGATGGGCGACAGGAAGTACGGCCCCGGCACGCTGGTCTACATGGAAGACCCGCATTTCGAGCACGAGATGAGGACGGAGACGGGCGGCACCGTGCTGTTCGTCCAGTATCCCGGCCCGACCACCGGCGCCCGGCCGATCTACGACGGGCGGATGAACCTGAAGGTCGTGCCAAGCGCTGAACAGATCGACCTGGAGCACTGAGCCGCAAGGCGGTGAGAAGCTGACCCCGCGATTGTTCCCTCGCACCCGCGCATATCTTGGCGAAACTTATCGCAGTGCCTCCCGTTGCTTGGGCAAGGGAGGCGAGGATGCGCCAGTTCGTTCTTATGGGATTCATGGTGGTTGGCGCGCTCGCCATTGTTTACACCGTCGCGACCGTGATCGAGATCTCGGAGACCAGCGGTCACACCGACTACGAGGAGTCTTCGCCGCCGCGCTGAGGGGTCGGAGCGACCGCTGCTGGGCTCAGGGGAGAATGGCGTCGCCCTCGATCTCGACCTTGGCGTTGGGATCGATCAGGGCCGAGACCTGGACCAGCGTCATCGCCGGGAAGTGCTTGCCGAGCGTCGTGCCCCAGGCGGCGCCGATCGCGGCACCGGCGGCGGTGAATTCCGCGATATCCGTCACATAGGCGCGCAGCGCCACGAGGTGCGTGGGTTGGCCGCCCGCCGCCTTCAGCACGGCGACGACATTGCCCAGCGCCACCTTCCACTGCGTGCCGGCATCCGTGCCCGACGGGATATGGGACTGCCCGGGCTCCCGCCCGATCTGCCCCGCGATGCGCACGCTCCTGGTGCCGGTGGCCACGACGGCATGCGAGAAGCCGCGCGGACGCTGCCAGCCTTCCGGCAGGATCGGGGTGTAGGCGATATCGGACGGGCTCATGACTTTAGTCTCCTCTGGGAACCAGGGCGGCCATTCTTACCTCGAAGAAGTCTTTGGACCTTCCCCGCGGCGCGGCACGAGTAAGCTAGGCACTCGATGTGGAGCAATGGGATCACAAGTCACGATCACTCATCGTCATCGCTTATCGCGTTCCACACTTTGCGAAGAGTGCCTGTGGATGGCGCGCGAATCCCATGCCAATTTTCTCTCATGACATCAGCCTGCTCTTGCTTGTAATTTTTCCCCGGCCTCGTCACAACGTGGTCGCCAGGTTCGTTTGTGGTGTCGTTTACGACGATACTGTTTAGTGTTGGCAACTCGTTGAGTATGCAAAGCCGTCCGATGATGCCGAGTTGACGTCCAAGCGTAATTCCGGCGCGTCGCGGCATACCCATTGCTTCCGCCAGATCGCCATAGGAAATGAGAAGCGGTCGTCTTGGGTTGCGATCGGAGCGCATCACGAGACAGGTCAGCACTAGCCAAATCTGCTGAGCCTGAACATAGATTCGGTCCCCCTTCTTGAAGCGACGAAGCGGCGTAGTGTCATCTACGTGGTCCCTCGGCATACTCAGACGCCTATCGCCAAACGGGTCATGCCAGTTCGGCGTCTACTCGTGCTGAAGCGATCCGCTAGCGTGAATTCGGACATCTTCCGCTGGCTCATGGAAGTGAGTCCCCTTGAAGAAAGCGGTCGTGAGTACCTTTCATCACGAGGCTTTAGTCCAGATACTCTTGCAAAATTCCCATTAGGTCAGGTGATCGATCCAAGTGGGCTCGTCAAAGAAGGAATTTCTCGTTGGGGGGCACCTCGCATAGTCGAAGCTGGTATTCTGCGTCAGACGCCGTCGGGGCTCGCTAGCTACACGCCGCGGCATGCGTCTCCTGCCGGCTCACCAGCCTGTGATTCCCCGCCGGTCATCCGCCGCCCCGAGTGCTATCGTACAACCCCCATGCGCCGCACCTGGACCTGGACCTTCGACCTGCCGCCGGAAGAGTTGTGGCCGGTGCTGGCCGACACCAACCGCTTCAACGAGGCGATGGGCCTGCCGCCCTATGCGCTGGAGGAGACGCCGCAGCCCAACGGCACCGTCCTGCGCCGCGGGCGGGGCAAGGCGGCGGGCTTCACGCTCGAATGGGAGGAGAAGCCCTACGAGTGGATCCATGGCCGGCATTTCCGCCAGGCCCGCGAGTTTACAAAAGGCCCGTTCCGTCGCTTCGGGCCGGTGTTCGATCTCGCCCCCGACGAAAAAGGCGGCAGCACGGTGAGCTACGCGCTGGAATGGGAGCCGCTCACTTTGATGGGCCGGCTGTTCGGCAAGTCGCTGGCCGAGAAGGCCGGCGCCGCGGTGAGCAAGCGCATCCTCGAGGCCGTGTCCTTCGCCAAGGGCGAGCGGCCGACCTTCTTCGACCTGGCGCCGCCCGAGCTGCCCGAGGGCGCGCGCGTGCGGGCGGCGGCGCTCGCCGCGGAGATCGATCGCGGGCCCTACGGCAACGGCCTGGGGCAACGCCTCGCGGACCATGTCCTCGGCGGCATGGCGACCGACCTGTCGCCGATCAAGCCCAAGCCCCTGGCGCGCGCCTTCGACGTGGCGCAGCGGCCGATGGTCGAGGCCTGCCTGGCCGCCGTGCGCGCGGGCCTGCTCACCATGAAGTGGGACCTGCTCTGCACCAACTGCCGCGGCGCCAAGGCGAGTGCTGCGGCGCTGAGCGAGCTGCCGCGCGGCGCGCACTGTCCCTCGTGCAACATCGACTACGACCGCAACTTCGAGAAGAACGTCGAGCTCTCCTTTGCGCCGGCGCCCGCGGTGCGGCCGATCCTGGCCGGCGGCTTTTGCCTCTCGGGCCCGATGGCCACGCCCCATGTCGCGGCCCAGCTCCTGCTGGCGCCGGGCGAGCGGCGCACGGTCGCGCTCGACCTGCCGGCCGGCAGCTATCGCCTGCGCACGCTTCATCCCGGCACGCATACTGACGTGGAGCATCGCGGCGGGGCGTTCCCCGGACTGCGCGTCACGGCAAGCGGCGTCGAGGCGACGCCGGCGGGTGAGGCAGGCAAGGTGAACTTCGCCAACGACGCGGGCTTCGAGCTGGCGGCGCTGATCGAGGACCGCACCTGGACGCGCGAGGCGCTGACCGCGCCGGAGGTGATCTCGCTGCAGGTCTTTCGCGATCTCTTTGCCGAGGCGACCTTGCGGCCGGGCGACGAGGCGGGCGTCGGCCAGGTGGCGCTGCTGTTCTCTGACCTGCAGGGCTCGACGGCGCTCTACGAGCGGGTGGGCGATGCGACCGCCTTCAACATCGTGCGCGAGCATTTTGCCTTCCTGGCCTCGATCGTGCGCGACCATGACGGCGCGGTGGTCAAGACGATCGGCGACGCCGTGATGGCTTCGTTCGGCGATCCGGCCAATGCGGTGAAGGCGGCGCTCGCCATGCAGGCACGCATCGCCGGCCAGGAGATCGTTGTCAAGCTCGGCGTCCATAGCGGGCCCAGCATCGTCGTCACCCTGAACGACCGGCTGGATTACTTCGGCTCGACCGTGAACATGGCCGCCCGCCTGCAGGGCCAGAGCCAGGGCGGCGACATCGTGTTGAGCCGCGCCGTGGCCGACGACCCGGCCGTGAAGCCGCTCGTGTCCGCGGTGCCGTCGCGCGAGGAGAGCGTGGCGCTCAAGGGCTTCGCCGACCCGATCGGCTTCGTGCGGCTGCTGCCCTCCTCGTCGTCCTGAGCGCAGCGAAGGACCTCACGGAACGATCAGACACGGACCTTTGGGGTTGGCGTCAGGTCCTTCGCTACGCTCAGGACGACAGAAGGTTGCGTGGGGGGGTGTGGCTGGATTTCGGACAAATCGCCTAAAACCCTTGTGCCATAGGCATCCAAAGTGTCCGAGCCGGGTCGGACACTTTGGACGCTTCCTGTCAGGTCCCGAAATAGGCCCCGAGCACGGCGGCGGCCTCGTCGTTGGCCTTGAGGCCCTGGTGCAGGAAGCGGGTGAGCGAAAAGAAGCCGTGGATGGTGCCGGGGTAGTTCACATAGGTCGTCTTGATGCCGGCATCGATCAGGCGGTTGGCGTAGGCGCGGCCCTCGTCGCGCAGCGGATCGTAGCCCGCGGTCAGCACGAAGGCGGGCGGCAGTCCCGAGAAGTCCCTGGCCAGCAGCGGCGACAGGCGGAGGTCGGCCAGGTCGACGCCGGCCGGTACATAGGCCTTCCAGAACCAGTCCATCAGCTCCCTGGTGAGGAAGTAGCCGTCGGCGAATTGCTTGCGCGAGGCGCTCTCGCGGCTGGAGTCGGTCGCGGGATAGATCAGCATCTGGAACGCCGGCGTCTTGTCGCCCGAGTCGCGGCAGGCCTGGCAGACCACGGCGGCCACCGCGCCGCCCGCCGAATCGCCGCCGACGGCAATGCGCGCGGCATCGACGTCGAACGACGCGGCATTGTCGCGGATGTGGCGGAAGGCGGCGACGCCATCGTCGGTCGAGGCCGGGAAGGGATGTTCGGGCGCCAGCCGATAGTCGATCGAGATCACCTGGCAGCGGCTCTTGTTGGCCAGACGCCGGCAGGTCGAATCGTGGGTCTCGATGGTGCCGATCACGAAGCCGCCGCCGTGATAGTAGATCAGCGTCGGCAGCGGCCCGGCCGCACTGCCGAGCGGCCGGTAGCGGCGGAAGTGGATCTCGCCGCTCCCTGATTCGGAAGAGGGGCCGGCGAAGGCGCCGTCGGCGACCTCGGCAACCTGGGGCGGATCGGCCTCGCTGTCCTCCGACATCTTGTCGACCGCCTGCCGGCCGACTTTGTAGGGCAGCGAACTCAGCTTCGGCCGCCCGTCCTGGACGGCCTTGTCCATCAGGTCGAGCAGCAGGCGGGCTTCGGAGTCGAGCATTTGGCCGTCCTCTCACAACAGGAAGGCGCGGGCGTGGCCCGCGATGTCGGTCGCGCGCTCCCAGGTCATGCAGAAGCGGCCGTTGGGCACGATCTCGACCCGCGCCTGCGGGCACTTCGATTGCAGCAACGCGCTGTGCTTGCCGTAGATGAAGCGCTCGCCGTAGAGCATCAGCACGGGGCAGGCGAGGCCGGCCATTGCGGCAAAGAGATCGAAGTTGGCAAAGGCCTGCACCGCCTGCCAGCGGTCGCGGCCGATCTCGAGCTGCGCGGTGTTGATACGATCCATCCACGATTGCGTGGGCTGCATCGGCGCGTGATCGGGATCGTTCGCCAACATGAATTCGATGCTGCGCGGTGACGGGAAGCCTGAGGCATCGCTCGGCCGGACCTTGGCGATGTCGGCGATGTCGGTGCCGCCCTTCTCGAAGTAGGGCGTGTTGATCGCCACCACCTTGTCGATGCGCCCTTTCCAGCCGTGGCCGAGCGCAAACGAGACGCCGGCGCCCACCGCCTCGCCGAGCGCGAAGGCGCGTTCGATGCCGAGTGTGTCCATCACCTCGATCACGCAACGGGCGTAGTCCTCGATGCTGGGCTGTAGGTCGAGGTGATCGGAATGGCCATGGCTGGGATAATCGATGGCGACGGCGCGGAAATGCGTGCCGAGCGCCTGCAGGAGCTCGATCATCAGCGCCGAGCTCTGCTGGTTGATGTGGCTGATCACCACGGCCGGACCTTTGCCGCAGGCCCGCCAATGGATATGCCCGGCGAAGGTCTTCGCCAGGCCGCGCTCGATCGGTAAGGGCATTCGCTACTCGAGCTTGACGTTGGCGAGCTTGATCACCTCGGCCCACTTGACGACTTCCGTGCGCAGGAAGGCGGCCAGCTCCTCCGACGTGCCGCCGCCCACGATGCCGCCGACGGCGTTGTAGGCGTCGATCAGCTCCTTTGTCCTGAGCGCTGCGGTCGCCGATTCGTAGATGCGTGCGCGATCCTGCGGGCTGGAGCTGGCGGGCGACACCAGCGCATACCAGTTGTCGGAATTGACCTTGGGATAGCCCAGTTCCTTCATCGACGGCACGTTGGGCAGCAACGGCGCCCGCGCCTCCGACGTTATCGCCAGCGCCGTCATCGCGCCGGAACGGATGTGCGACAGCAACGCCGGCACGTCGAGGATCGTCATCTGCACGGTGTTGGCGAGCAGGTCGTTCACCGCCGGCGCGGCACCGCGATAGGGCACATGCAGGACGTCGACGCCGGCCTCGCGCTTGAACAGCTCGATCGCCAGATGGGTGATGCCGCCGGTGCCGGCCGAGGCGCAGGAGATCTTGCCGGGATTTGCCTTGGCGTAGGCGATCAGGCCCTTGAGATCGGAGATGCCGAGCTTCGAATTGATCGCCAGCACCTCCTGCACCCGCACCACCAGGGTGATCGGCGCCAGATCCTTGACCGGATCGTAGGGCATCTTGGGCATCAGGCTTTGCATGATGGTGCCCGCCGACGCGCTCATCAGGCCCATGACATGCGCGTCGGAGCCGGCCTTGGCGACATAGTCGATGCCGGTGACGCCGGCGGCGCCGCTCTTGTTCTCGACCACGACCTGCTTGCCGAGATTGGCGGCCATCGCTTGCGCGAGATGGCGGCCAAAAATATCGGCGGGACCGCCTGCCGGAAAGGGTACGACAAGGGTGAGCGGCTTGTTGGGGAAGGGCGTTTGCGCATGCGCCTGCCCGCTTGCGAATAGGGGCGGCAAGGCCGCGAGGCCGCCAAGCACGGCGCGTCGATTGATGGTCACTGTTTCCTCCGGTTGGTTGACCGGAGTCTGCCGTGTCTAGAACTCGACGTCGAGTTCCTCGACTTCCTCCGGTTCCGTTTTGGCAGCCGCCACCCATTCGAGCATCGGCGGAAAGCGCAGCATCAAATCCCGGTAGGCGGCCGATACAGGGTCGAGCTTCACGTCGTAAGTGGCAAAGCGCGTGCACACCGGCGCGTACATCGCATCGGCGATCGTGGGTGTGCCGCCGAAGAGATAGGGACCGCCATAGCGCTTCAGGCACTCGCGCCAGATCGCCGTCACCCTTTCGATGTCGGCCTGGGCGCCGGCCCACACTTTGAAGCCGTCGTGGCGCACCTTGAGGTTCATCGGCAAGGCCGAGCGCAGGTTGGCGAAGCCCGAGTGCATTTCGCCGCAAACCGCCCGGCAATGGGCACGCGCCACCGGATCGGCTGGCAGCAGCCCGGCCTCGGGCCTGATTTCGTTCAGGTACTCGCCGATCGCCAGAGTGTCCCAGACCTTGACCGCGCCATGCTCCAGGCAGGGCACGAGAAAGGATGGCGACAGCAGCAAAAGCTCGGCCCGCGTCGCCGGATCGTCGATCGGCGCCACCTGCTCGGCGAAATCCAGCCCGGCCATTTTGCACAGCAACCAGCCGCGCAGCGACCAAGAGGAATAGTTCTTGCTACTGACGGTGAGCGAAGCCTCGGCCATGGGTGCCAACCCCTCCCCATTCGGCGGATTGTGTCTATGTTGTCGAGCTTTTCATTGGGATGCAATTTCCGAGCCGGTCACTTGATGTTGTATGCGCTGTACCAGACGGCCACCGACCTGACGCTGCCCATGCGGGCTTGGGCCACGGTTGCGGGTCAGGCGCTGATGGCAGGCGGCGGGGCGAGTGCGGAAAGGTGGCGGGCGGCCAGTGCGCTTTGCGAAATGATGACGCGCGCCACACTCAGTCACCGCCGGCCCTCCTTCGGCATAGCCGAAATCAAGAGCGGCAACCGGGTCGTGCCGGTGCATGAGGAAGAGGTTCTGGCGACGCCCTTCGGCACCTTGCTGCGCTTCGCCAAGGAAGGCGCGCCGCCGCAGCCGCGCGTGCTTCTCGTGGCGCCGCTCAGCGGCCACTTCGCGACCCTGCTGCGCGACACCGTGCGCGTTCTGCTGCCCGAGCACGACGTCTACATCACCGACTGGGCCAATGCGCGCGACGTCGGCCTGTGGAGCGGCCGCTTCGGCTTCGACG
The DNA here is from genome assembly GCA_945889625.1 of Asaia bogorensis. Lineage (GTDB taxonomy): Bacteria > Pseudomonadota > Alphaproteobacteria > Reyranellales > Reyranellaceae > Reyranella. Next base: position 8,135 of record CAMDCE010000025.1, read on the forward strand.
AATATGTCGAGCACCTGATCAGGTTTCTCGAGGCGATGGGCGCGGGCGCGCACCTCGTGGCCGTCTGCCAACCCTGCGTGCAGGCGCTTGCGGCGGCGGCGATCATGGCCGAGGACGACAATCCCGCGTACCCACGCAGCATGACCCTGATGGCGGGGCCGATCGACGCGCGCGTCCAGCCCACCAAAGTGAACGAGCTGGCGACCGGCCGCTCGATCGGCTGGTTTGAGCAGAACCTGATCACCCGCGTGCCGCTGCGCTATCCCGGCGCGATGCGCCGCGTCTATCCCGGCTTCCTGCAGCTCACGGCGTTCATGAGCATGAACGCCGAACGCCACATCAAGGCGCAGATGGATCTCTACAAGGCGCTGTCGAAGGGCGAGACCGAGCAGGCCGCGACCATCAAGGCTTTCTACGACGAATATTTCGCCGTCCTCGACATGACGGCCGAGTTCTACCTCGAGACGGTGCAATGGGTGTTCCAGGAACATCGCCTGGCCAAGGGCGAGCTCGAGTGGAAAGGCCGGCGGGTAAATCCCAAGGCGATCCGCCGCACCGCGCTGTTCACCGTCGAGGGCGAGCGCGACGACATTTGCGCCATCGGCCAGACGGTGGCGGCGCACGATCTCTGCTCCAGCCTCAGGCCATATCGCAAGAAGCACTATATGCAGGCCGGCGTCGGCCACTACGGCGTGTTCAGCGGCAGGCGTTGGGCCAGCCAGATCTATCCCTTGGTGCGAAACACCATCCTGGCCAACGAATAGCGGGTTGTCCCAGCTGTCAGGTCAAAGATCCCTCGCATTCGCTCGGGATGACATTTAGATTCTGGTCCATGGCTGATTTTCCGAAGAAGACCCTGGCCGACTGGGAAAAGCTCGCCTCCAAGGAGCTGCGCGACAGGCCTGTGTCGTCGCTCGACTGGGTGACGCCCGAGGGCATCGTCGTGAAGCCGCTCTATACCGCAGCCGATCTCGAGAACCTCGAGACGGTGGGCTCGCTGCCGGGCTTCCCGCCGTTCACCCGCGGACCGAAGGCCACCATGTATGCGGGCCGTTCGTGGACCGTGCGCCAGTACGCCGGCTTCTCGACGGCCGAGGAGAGCAACAAGTTCTATCGCGCCAATCTCGCAGCGGGCCAGATGGGCCTCTCCGTGGCGTTCGATCTGGCCACCCACCGCGGCTACGATTCCGACCACCCGCGCGTGGTCGGCGACGTCGGCAAGGCGGGGGTGGCGATCGACTCGGTCGAGGACATGAAAATCCTGTTCGACGGCATCCCGCTCGACAAGATGAGCGTGTCGATGACCATGAACGGAGCGGTGCTGCCGGTGCTGGCGGGCTACATCGTGGCGGCAGAAGAGCAGGGCGTGCCGCAAGAGAAGCTCAGCGGCACGATCCAGAACGACATCCTCAAGGAGTTCATGGTCCGCAACACCTACATCTACCCGCCCGGACCCTCGATGCGCATCGTCGCCGACATCATCGAGCACACCGCGCATCACATGCCCAAGTTCAACTCGATCTCGATCTCCGGCTATCACATGCAGGAGGCGGGTGCGACGCTGGTCCAGGAGCTGGCGTTCACGCTCGCCGATGGCTTGGAGTACGTGCGCGCCGCCAAGGCCAAGGGCCTCGACATCGATGCCTTCGCTCCGCGCTTGTCGTTCTTCTTCTGCATCGGCATGAATTTCTTCATGGAGGCGGCCAAGCTGCGCGCCGCGCGCTTCCTGTGGGCCGAGCTGGTCAAGCCCTTCGAGCCCAAGAAGGCCGATTCGCTGTCGCTGCGCACGCACTGCCAGACCTCCGGCGTGTCGCTCACCGAGCAGGACCCTTACAACAACATCATCCGCACCGCCTACGAGGCGTTGGCGGCGGTGCTGGGCGGCACGCAGTCGCTGCACACCAATTCCTTCGACGAGGCGATCGCGCTGCCGACGCCGACATCGTCCCGTGTCGCACGCAATACCCAGCTCATCCTCCAGCACGAGACCGGTGTCACCAAGGTCGTCGATCCGCTGGCCGGCAGCTACTACGTCGAGGCGCTGACGGCGAGCCTGGTCGCCGAGGCGCGCAAGTTGATCGGCGAAGTCGAGGCGCTGGGCGGCATGACCAAGGCGGTCGAGGCCGGCATGCCCAAGATGCGCATCGAGGAAGCCTCGGCGCGCCGCCAGGCCCGCGTCGACCGCGGCGAGGAAGTGATCGTGGGCGTGAACAAGTTCCAGCCCAAGGACGGCACCACCATCGAGGTTCTCGACATCGACAACGACGTCGTCCGCGAGGGCCAGGTGAGGCGCCTGGACAAGATCCGCAAGAGCCGCGACGAGGCCGGGTGCGTCGCAGCCCTGAAGGCGCTGGGCGAGGCGGCGCGCAACGGCACCGGCAATCTCCTGGCGCTCAGCATCGAGGCCACGCGCGCACGCGCCACGGTGGGCGAGATCTCGTCGGCCCTCGAAGGCGTCTATGGCCGCTATCAGGCGACCATCCGCTCGATCTCCGGCGTCTACGCCGGCGAATGGGAGGGCGATCAGGGTCTCGAGCGTATCCGCACCGACATCGCGGCCTTCGCCGAGGAGGAGGGCCGCCGGCCGCGTCTGATGGTCGTGAAGATGGGCCAGGACGGCCATGACCGCGGCGCCAAGGTGATCGCCACGGCCTTCGCCGATCTCGGTTTCGACGTCGATATCGGGCCGCTGTTCCAGACGCCGCAGGAGGCCGCGCGGGCGGCGATCGAGAACGACGTACATGTGATCGGCGTGTCGAGCCAGGCGGCGGGGCACAAGACCCTGGTGCCGCAACTCATCGACGAACTCAGCCGTCAGGGTGGCTCGGAAGTGCTGATCGTGGTCGGCGGCGTGATTCCCGCGCAGGACTACGAGTTCCTGAAGAAGGCCGGGGTGGCCGCGATCTACGGTCCCGGCACCAATATCCCGGCGGCCGCGGCAGAGATCCTCGGCATCCTGCGCCAGCGCAGCCAGAAGCGCGCGGCTTAGGCCAGACTCTTCTCCTCCCCTTCGCGGAGTCCGCGAAGGGGAGGTGTCGCCGTCTTACGGCGACAGAGGGGTTCATGAGTCGCGACTGAGGCTTCAGAACCCCTCCGTCGGCCTATGAGGCCGACACCTCCCCTGCGCGGACTCCGCGCAGGGGAGGGAAAGATCTTCAACGCCGCATCGCGATCTTTTCCTCTTCAGTGAGCGGGCGTTCGCGGAAGTAGAGAAGCTTGCCGCGGATGGTGCCGAAGCCCGTCTGCGCTTCGAGCTTGGCGGGATATCGGAACTGCGTCTGGTCGAACCGCGCGAGCCACATCTTCATTGGCTCCTCGCGCTTGCTTTCCGCTTCCTTGGGCGCGTCATCGAATTCGCCGGCAATCCGCTTGGTGTAGATCTCGCACACCAGCAGATCGCCCTGTGCATTGGGCACCCCGGCCTGGGCGGGGGACTCGGTGCCGATCTTGCGGAACAGTATGTCGATGCGCCGCTTGCCGTCGTTGGACGGCACGGTCTTGTCGCAGGCAGCTTCGCCCGCCATGCCGACAGTCATGGCGGCAGACAGCGGATCGAGCGAGCCCAGCCGCTTGTCGTCTGGGATTGCGTCCTTGGCCGATGGTTTCCATTCCGGATTGAACGTCTCCTGAACCATGCCGCCGGCACCATACTGGGCGAGCCAGGTGCGCGCCTTGTCGCTGACCACGATCGACAGCGAGCCGCCCACGGGCCGCGCGCCCCCGGGGGCGAAGCCGCCCCAAGCGCGATTGCGGCCGTCATAGTGCATGGTCATGGCGCGCAGCAGGCCTTCCTTGAAGGTGTGGCTTTCGACGTCGTAGTTGGTGCCATCGAAGCGCGCCTTGAAGTCGACGCGGAAGCCCGCGAAGCCGGCGAAGGTGATTTCGTAGCCAGCCTCGACCTGGCGCGCATTCTGCGCGAGCGTTGCAGCCGGTGCGCCGGCACACAAAGTAAACACCAACAAGGCCCTACGAAAACTCATGAAATGCCTTTCCCGGGGGACTTACTTCCGGCTCACGGGCACGATAGAAGGCCCACGCATTCTACGCCACTGAACTCACGCGCCAAAACCGGCCCTTAATTGCATGTCGCCACCCAATAACGACCGTATTCCTGCCATCGGCGTAGGCCGCTCCTGGGCGGTGCTGGGCGTTCTTGCCCGGCATTTATGGCCAAAGGGCGAATTCGGCCTGCGCAGCCGCGTGGTCGTCGCCATGGTGCTGCTGGTTTTGGCCAAGGTCGCCAATGTCTACGTTCCTCTTCTCTACAAGTACGCCGTCGACGCGCTGGGCGAGCCCAAGGCCCAGCTGGTGGCGGTGCCGATTGTCCTGATCGCTGCTTATGGCCTTGCCCGCGTGCTGGCGCAGGCTCTCGGCGAAGTCCGCGATGCCATCTTCGCGCCGGTCTCCCAGCGCGCCATCCGAAATCTCGCCCTCGAGGTCTTCGGTCATCTCCATGCGCTGTCGCTGAGATTCCATCTCGAGCGCCAGACCGGCGGGCTGAGCCGCGTCATCGAGCGCGGCACGCAGGGCATGGAGTTCCTGATCCGCTTCACGACCTTCAACATCCTGCCGACCCTGTTCGAGATCGTCCTGGTGAGCGCCATCCTGTGGCATCTCTACGACTGGCGCTTCATGGCGGTGACCTTGGCCGTCATCGTCGGCTACATCGTGTTCTCGGTCACCTTGTCGGAATGGCGCATCAAGTTCGTCCGCCGCATGAACGATGCCGATACCGAGGCCAATGCCAAGGCGATCGACAGCCTGCTGAACTACGAGACGGTCAAGTATTTCGGCAACGAGAGCCACGAGATGAGCCGCTTCGATGTCGGGCGTCGGCGCTACGAGATCGCCGCCATTCGCTCCAGCCGCACCCTGTCGCTGCTCAATATCGGCCAGGGCGCCATCATCGCAGTGGGACTCTCGGCGGTCATGGTGATGGCGGGCGGCGGCGTCGTGCAGGGCACCATGACGGTGGGCGACTTCGTGGCGGTCAACGCCTTCCTTCTGCAGCTCTACGTGCCGCTCAACATGCTGGGCTTCGCCTATCGCGAGATCAGGAGTGCCATCGTCAACATGGAGAAGATGTTCGGGCTGCTCGAGGTCGACGCCGAGATCGCCGACAGGCCGGGGGCGCCGCCGCTCACCGTGACCGGCGGCGAGATCGTGTTCGACCATGTCGATTTTCACTACGAGAGGGCGCGGCCGATCCTGCACGACGTGAGCTTCCGCGTGGCGCCGGGCCATACCGTGGCCATCGTCGGTTCGAGTGGAGCCGGCAAGTCGACGATCTCGCGAATCCTGTTCCGCTTCTACGACGTGGCGTCGGGCCATGTGCGGATCGACGGTCAGGACATCCGTGAGGTGACGCAGGCGAGCCTGCGGGCGGCGATCGGCGTGGTGCCGCAGGACACCGTGCTGTTCAACGACACCATCTATTACAACATCGCCTATGGCCGGCCGGCCGCGACGCGCGAGGAGGTCGAGGAGGCCGCCCGCATGGCGCGCATCCATGACTTCATCGCGGCCCTGCCGTTGGGCTACGGGTCGTCGGTCGGGGAGCGCGGCCTGAAGCTGTCGGGCGGCGAGAAGCAGCGCGTGGCGATCGCCCGTACCATCCTCAAGAACCCGCGCATCCTTCTGTTCGACGAGGCGACCAGCGCGCTCGACACGCGCACCGAGCAGGAGATCCAGCGCTCGCTCGAGGAGGTGAGCCGCGGCCGCACCACGGTGGTGATCGCTCATCGCCTTTCTACGATCATCAACGCCGACGAGATCATCGTGCTCGATCGCGGCCGGGTGGCCGAGCGTGGCCGCCATGCCGAGCTGCTGGCCAGGAACGGCCTCTACGCCGACATGTGGAGCCGCCAGCAGGAGGCCGCGGCCGAGGCCGAACGCCACGTCCATGACGCGGAGCCGCCATCCTTCCGCGCCGAGGGCCATCTGCGTGTCGCCGAGTAGCACCGTCGCCGCCAACCCCTGGCGCGCCCTTCTCCCGGTCTTCGCCGCCTGCGCCGCCATCGGCCTGCAGGCGGGCGTCGCCCTGCCGCTGGTGCCGCTCGCCCTGGAGCGCCAGGGGGCGGACAAGCTCACCATCGGCATCGTCGCCGCCGCCTGGGGACTCGGCATGCTGGCGTTTGGCACGCGCATTCCCCAGATGGCGGCGCGCTTCGGGGCGGTGCCCCTGATCGTCGCCTCGGTGGTCGCCGGTTCTCTCGTTACCGTCGCCTATACGCTCACCAGCAGTCCCGCGGTGTGGTTCGTACTGAGCCTTCTGCACGGCCTCACCGGTGGCGTGCCGTGGGTGGTGAGCGAGATCTGGATGAACGTGGTCGTCGAGGAGAAGCGCCGCGGCCGCGTCATGGGCCTCTATGCGATGCTGGTGGCGCTCGGCTTGGCGCTGGGCCCGCTGGTGCTGCAGGTGACGGGCGTCTATGGGCCGGTGCCATTCCTGACATGTGCGGCGCTGGCCTTGCTGGTGGCGCTGCCGCTGCTGCCCTACTGGAAGACGGCACCGGCGATCGAGCACACCGCCGACAGCGGCTTTTTGATCGTCGTGGTGGCGGCACCACTCGCCATGTTCGCGGCCTTCGCTTGCGGCCTTGGCGAACAGGTGGCGTTCAGCTTCTTGCCGGTCTATGCGGTCGGCGCCGGTGTTTCGGCCGAGACCGGCTCGCTCTGGCTGTCGGCCTTCGTGCTGGGCAACGTCATCCTGCAATGGCCGATCGGCTGGATGGCCGATCATTTCAACCGCCGCGCCGTTCTGGCGGGATGCACGCTGGCCAGCGCCATGCTCGTGGCGCTCCTGCCCCTGGTGCCCGCGACCTCTCCCGGCATCATCGGCGTCGTGCTGCTGTGGGGCGGCATATCTTTCGCCATCTATCCGGTCGGCCTGGCGCTGCTCGGCCACCATTTCCGGGGCGGCGACATAGCGCGCGCCAACACGGCCTTCAGCATGCTCTACATCCTGGGCGGCCTGATCGGCCGGCCGATCACAGGTGCGGCGATGGACGCAATAGGCGATCCGGGGCTGGGCGTTACGCTGGCGCTCTTCTACACGGCTGCTGCGATTGCTGCCTTGCTGGCAATGCGCCGCCGCGCCTGATAAGTCTGACAGAGATGAGCGATCCATTGCTCAAGCCGCTGCTGGGCGGCGACCGCCGCGCCCTTGCCCGGGCCATCACCCTGATCGAATCGACGCGCAGCGACCATCGCGAACGCGCCGACGCATTGCTGGCGGAAGTGCTGCCGCACTCCGGCAAGTCGGTGCGCCTTGGCATCACCGGCGTCCCGGGCGTCGGCAAATCGACGCTGATCGAGCGTTTCGGCCTTGGCTTGATCGACAAGGGCCGCTCGCTTGCGGTGCTGGCGATCGATCCCTCGTCCAAGCGTGGCGGCGGCTCCATCCTGGGCGACAAGACGCGGATGGAGGAGCTGTCGCGGCGCGAAGCGGCCTACATCCGTCCGTCGCCGGCGGGCGCGACGCTGGGCGGTGTAGCGCGGCGCACCCGCGAGGCGATGCTGCTGGTCGAGGCCGCCGGCTTCGACACGGTGATCGTCGAGACGGTGGGCGTCGGCCAGTCCGAGACGGCGGTGGCCGACATGGTCGACATGTTCGTTGTCCTGCTGCTGCCGGCGGGCGGCGACGATCTGCAGGGCATCAAGCGCGGTGTGATCGAGCTCGCCGATCTCGTCGTGGTCAACAAGGCCGACGGCGACCTCAAGGCCGCCGCACTGCGCGCCGCCGCCGACTATCAGCATGCGCTCCGCATGTTGCGCTCACCGACCGCCGGCTGGACGCCCGAGGTCACGACCTGTTCGGCGCAAACCGGCGAGGGCGTGGCCGAGATCTGGCAGACCGTCGAGCGTTTTTTCAAGGCCGTGGGCGAGAAGGGCGTCGCGCGCCGCCGTGCCGAGCAGGCGCGCGCCTGGATGTGGAACGAGGTGGGCGAGACCCTGCTTGCCGAGCTGCGCAAGCATCCCGACATCAGGAAAATCGTCGGCGGCCTCGAGCGCGAGGTGGAAAACGGCCGCACGACGCCTGCGACAGCGGCACGTCGTATGCTAGAAGTCTTCCATGGCCGCTAAGTCCTTCGTCAGGAACGCCCGCCGGGCCGCCGCCGCCCAGGAGCTGCCGTTCTGGAAGCGCAAGACGCTTGCCCGGATGAGCAAGCAGGAATGGGAATCGCTGTGCGACGGCTGCGGCCTGTGCTGCGTCAACAAGCTCGAATATGAAGGCACCGGCGAGCTCGCCCAGACCGACACCTGCTGCAAGCTGCTCGACCCCAAGACGGCGCGCTGCAAGGACTACAAAAACCGCAAGAAAGTCGTCCCGGACTGCATCCAGCTCACCCCAAAGGTGGTGGCCAAGATGGACTGGCTGCCCAAGACCTGCGGCTACCGGCTGGTCCATTTCGGCGAGGACCTCTACTGGTGGCACCCCCTGATTTCCGGCGACCCGGAAACCGTGCACGAGGCGGGTATTTCGGCCCGGGGAAAGGTGATTCCGGAGGATCAGGTCGAGGATATCAGCCAAAGGGTCGTGGATTGGTATGCCTGAGCGTCGCTTGACGGGCCCCTGTCCGGCCCGTAAAAAGCCGGCCTTCCCGCCCATCGCTATCCCTTGGGGCGGGATCGTTTTTTAGCGGATATTGCCATGCCTCGTCGTTGCGCCCTGTCGGGCAAGTCCGTCCAGTACGGCAACAATGTGAGCCACGCCAACAACAAGACCAAGCGGCGGTTCATGTCCAACCTGCAGGTCGGCTCGGTCCTGTCCGACGTGCTCGGCCATACCGTGCGCCTGCGGCTCACCCCGCGCGGCATGAAGACCATCGAGCACAATGGCGGCATCGACGCCTATCTGCTCAGCACCAACAACAGCAAGCTCAGCCCGGAGATGACGGTGCTGAAGCGTCGCGTCGTTGCGGCCAAGGCCAAGAAGGACGCCAAGAAAGCGGCGTAGCGGCGTTACGGCGCCAGCTCGAACAACAGCAGGATGTTGCGCTGAAGCGGATTGAAGTTGTCGTCCGAGATCAGCCACAACAGCGTCTCGCCGCGCGCGCCCGTTGTCACGGCCAAGCCTTCGAGATTGTCGACTGCATAGGGCGCGGCAAGCCGCGCCAGCTCCTCTGGCTGCACGGTGCTGCCGTGCTGGAGCTGGGTGGCGGCGAAACGCATGACGCGGCAGCGCACGCCCCGCACCACGTCGAAGGCCCGCTCGATGGTGGCGAACGAGCCGTCGGGCAGCATCGCGATGGCGGTCGGCCTGAAATCCGGGATCGTCGCGTAGTCGAAAGTCCGCCAGCTGTAGCGCCCGCCGGCCGAGGGCTGGCCGATCCAGCCCAGCGACGTGCCCGGCCGTTCGCCATATTCCTCGCTGATCGCGATGACGCGGCCGTCGGGCAGGGCGGCGAGGGCCTCGACGCCGCCATTGGATGGCTGGCGGGCGAATTCGGCCGGGCCGTCGACGGCGACCGGCGTGCCATCGAGGGTCGGATAACGCCACAGGCGGTGACGTTGCTCGAAGGACACCAACCACGTGCCGTCGGGCAGGAGAGCCATGCCCTCGGCGTCAGCCTCCTTCTTGTCGGCCAGCGGCTTGCCATCGAGGCCGCGCAGCGACCCGATCCGAGCGGCGCTGAGGCCGGTGAGATTGCCGTCGCTGTCGTAGTTGATCGTGGCGGTGAACCACCCGCCGACGTCGGAGATCGAGGTCAAGGAACGGCTGTCAGCCGTCACATAGAGGCCGGACCAGCCGCCGAAATTGGGTGAATTCGCCGTCATCGAAATGCCGCCGCGCCAGATCAGGCGACCAGTGAGGCGCGCCGCCGGCTCGTCGAACTTGAGCGGCAGTGAAGCGGCGCGGATCTCGAGCGCCAGGCTTTGGGCGCCGACGGGGGCCGGTGGCGGTACGCCAGCACAGGCTGCGGCAATGAGCAGGCAGAAGCCGATGATGGGACGGAGCGCGTGACGCATGGCGCGCCCTTCTAGCACAGTCGCCCGCTCATCGCGCGGCAGGTTCGCCAATCACGCCGCGCGCTTGCCGCCGGCCTTGCCAGTCTTGCTGGCAGCCGCGCGGCTGCCGCGTTTTCCGTCACGGGCCGCCCGCAGATCCTTGGCATCGTCCTCGTCGAACAGCGACGCGAGCTGCTCCATCATCGTGCCGCCGAGCTGGTCGGCGTCGACGATCGTGACGGCCTTGCGGTAGTAGCGCGTGACGTCGTGGCCGATGCCGATGGCGATCAGCTCGACCGGCGAGCGCGTCTCGATCCAGTCGATGACGTCGCGCAGGTGGCGCTCGAGATAGTTGCCCGGGTTGACCGAAAGGGTCGAATCGTCGACCGGCGCGCCGTCGGAGATCACCATCATGATCTTGCGCTCTTCGGTCCGCGCCAGCAGGCGGTTGTGCGCCCACAGCAGCGCCTCGCCGTCGATGTTCTCCTTCAGGATGCCCTCGCGCAGCATCAGGCCGAGATTCTTGCGCGCCCGACGCCACGGCGCATCGGCCGGCTTGTAGATGATATGGCGCAGATCGTTGAGACGGCCGGGATTGGCGGGCTTGCCGGCGGCCAGCCACTGCTCACGGCTCTGGCCGCCCTTCCAGGCGCGCGTCGTGAACCCCAGGATCTCGACCTTGACGCCGCAGCGCTCGAGCGTGCGGGCGAGGATGTCGGCGCTCATGGCTGCAACGGTGATCGGCCGGCCGCGCATCGAGCCTGAATTGTCGATCAGCAGCGACACCACGGTGTCGCGGAAATTGGTGTCCTTTTCCTTCTTGAAGGACAGAGCGTGCATCGGGTTGGCGACGATGCGTGCCAGCCGCGCGGCATCGAGCGTGCCCTCGTCGAGGTCGAACTCCCAGGAACGGTTCTGCTGCGCCATCAGGCGGCGCTGCAGGCGATTGGCGAGCTTGCCGATCACGCCCTGCAGGTGGGAGAGCTGCTGATCGAGATGGTTGCGCAGCCGGCCAAGCTCCTCGGCGTCGCACAGCATGTCGGCATCGACGATCTCGTCGAACTTCACCGTATAGGCATGATACTGCTGGCCGAGCGGCTCGTTGGAGAGCGCGCCGGGCGGCAACCAGGGACGCTCGGCGCGGCCCGGCTCTTCCTCGTCGCCCGAGCCCATCTGCATCTCGGTCTGCGCCTGGTCGGCCACCGTCTCGGAGGCGTCTTCCTGTTCGCTCGCGTCCTCGGATTCCTCGCCTTGGGCGCCGTAGCCGTGGGTTTCGCTGGAATCGCTCTGGTCGTCGCCGGTCTCGTTCGACTGGCCGTCGGCGTTCTCCTGGTCCTGCGAGTCCTCTTGATCGTCGTCCTGAAGGTCAGCCGATTCATCGCCGAGCTTGAGGTCGCGGATCAACTGCCGCGCGGCCCGCGCGAAGGCTTCCTGGTTGCCGAGTGCATCCTTCAGCTTCTGGAAGTCGCGGCCGGCCGCCGATTCGACGTCGGCCCGCCACATGTCAACCATCGCCTTGGCCGATTCGGGCGGCGCAGCGCCCAGCAGCTGCTCGCGGGCGATCAGGCCGATCACGTCGGCGATCGGCGCGTCGTCCTTGGACTTGATGCGGGCATGACCGCGCTGGTCGGAGCGCTGGCGCCACAGGGCTGCGAGATTGTCGGCGACGCCGGCCATGCGGCGCGCGCCCAGCGCCTCGACGCGGACCTGTTCCACTGCCTCGAAGATCGAGCGCGCAGTCTCGCCGCGGGGCACCCGGCGCAGGTGGGTCTTGCGGTCGTGGTGGCGCAGCTTCAGCGCCATCGAATCGGCTTCGCCGCGGACGCGGCTCACATCCTCGACCGGCAGGTCGCGCGCCGGCACGGTGATGCGCGCCTCCTGGCCGAGCAACGAGCCGCCATCGGGTACGAACGAGACGTTTACTTCCTTGCGCGAAACCGCCCGCATCGTCGTTGCAGTGACGCGCCGGAATTCCTCGAGAGGGGTCGAGTCCTTGGTGGCCATTGAGGCCTTCTCCAACTAGTGCAGCTTGCCGCCCTTGCCGCTGCTCGGGGGCAGTTCCTTGCCGAAGCAACGCTGGTAGTACTCGGCAAGCGTGCTGCGCTCGACCTCGTCGCACTTGTTCAGGAAGGTGAGACGGAAGGCAAAGCCGATGTCGCCGTTGAAGATGCGCGCGTTCTCGGCCCAGGTGATCACCGTGCGCGGCGACATTACGGTCGAGATGTCGCCGGCGATAAAGCCCGCCCGGGTGAGATCGGCCAGCGCCACCATGGCGGAGACCAGCTTGCGACCCTCGTCGTTGTCGTACATCGGCGTCTTGGCGATGACGATGTTCACTTCCTGGTCATGCGGCAGATAGTTCAGCGTGGTCACGATCGACCAGCGGTCCATCTGGCCCTGGTTGATCTGCTGCGTGCCGTGATAGAGGCCGGTCGTGTCGCCGAGGCCCACCGTGTTGGCGGTCGAGAACAGGCGGAAGGACGGATGCGGATGGATCACCTTGTTCTGGTCGAGCAGGGTGAGCTTGCCGTCGACCTCGAGCACGCGCTGGATCACGAACATCACGTCGGCGCGGCCGGCGTCGTATTCGTCGAACACCAGCGCCGTCGGGTTCTGCAGCGCCCATGGCAGGATGCCTTCGCGGAATTCGGTGACCTGCTTGCCGTCGCGCAGCACGATCGCGTCCTTGCCGATCAGGTCGATACGGCTGATGTGGCTGTCGAGGTTGACGCGCAGGCAGGGCCAGTTGAGGCGGGCGGCGACCTGCTCGATATGGGTCGACTTGCCGGTGCCGTGGTAGCCTTGGACCATGACGCGTCGGTTGTGCGCGAACCCTGCAAGGATGGCCATCGTGGTGTCGTGGTCGAACAAATAGGCGTCGTCGACCGGCGGCACGTGCTCGCCCGCAGCGCTGAATGCCGGAACTTCCATGTCGGTGTCGATGCCGAACAGCTGGCGAGCGGAAACCTTGATATCCGGTAAGCCCGAAACGTTCTGCCGAGACGCGGTCGTCGTAGAGGCCATCACACGAGTCCTACATAACAATGCCCGCCAAATTGCGGGCAAAAATCATAGTCGCAGGCCCATTTGTGCACTGCAAGCGACCAATTGCCCGGGCAGCCCTGAGCAGGGCTAATCACTCGACGGGCAGGTGTTCGGAGGCCCGCAGAGTGGAATACGCGGCGTTGATTTCCTTAAGTTTTTCCTCGGCTTCGCGGGCGCCGCCATTGGCATCGGGATGGTGCAACTTCACCAATTCCTTGTAACGAGATTTCACATTCGCCTGGGTGATCGGCCATGAAAGTTCAAGGACCTCCAGGGCAGTCCACTCGGCCGGTGTCAGCTGCTCGCTGCCATCCATCCGGGGTGGCGGCCGCTCGGCCAGTCCGGCGTCGTCGCTGAGGCCAAACGGGTCATGGATTTGCGGGCCGCCGCTGCGCCGGCCGCCAAGCGGCCAGACCGGGCGACGCCAGATCGTATCGGCGCGGATATGGGCCTCAATCTGCTCGGCGCCGAGGCCGGCGAAATAGTCCCACTTCTTGTTGTATTCGCGGACATGCTCGAGGCAGAACCAGCGATATTGGTCGAGCTTGTCGCGTGCGCGGGGGGCGCGGAAGTCGCCATGCAGCCCGCAGCCCGGCGCCTCGCAGATCCGTCGGTAGGGATCGGCGCCGTTGGTCTCAGCCAGAGGTTTCGCCCGACGTCGCGACATTGGTCTAATATGTGTCTGACCGTATTGGCGGGCAAGAGAGGCATTGATGGGCGCGGTAGCGATGGCGATTGACAGCAAGCTCCGGGAGCGCTTCACGCCGGCGCGTCTTTCGATCGAAGATGAATCCTCCAAGCATCACGGCCATGCCGGCTGGCGCGAAGGCGGCGAAACGCATTTCAAGGTCGAGATCGTGTCGGCTGCCTTCGAGGGCCAGAGCCGCGTGGCCCGCCAGCGGCTGGTCTATCAGGCGCTGAAGGCCGAGCTCGACGCCGGCCTACATGCACTGGCGCTCACCACGCTTACGCCGTCGGAAGATGACAAGTTGCGCTTGTCATCCTGAGGCCGCAGGCCGAAGGACCTTTGCCGGTCCGCAAAGGTCCCTCGCTTAAGCGCGGGGGTTACCCCGTACGACTCGGGATGACAACTTCGTTGTCAACCTTCCCTCTCGATCTCCTTGCCTGCCGCCGCGGCGCGGACGGCATCGGCGTCAGGACCAGTGTAGTAGTTGGGCGTCCAGCGTTTCGCCACCGGGCCATCGGCCGCCCAGGCGTGGCAGGTGTCGATGACATAGGGCCTGCGCTGTGGCTTGGGTGTCGCACTGCTGTCGACGGGCTTTGGCGCATCGCCGCTCTTGGCGCGATGGGCGCGATTGAGGTCGCGTGCCTTGCCCGACGACACCGTCTGGAAGGCTGTCGTGGCGACCGGCCCCAGCAGTTCGACGATATGGGTGCAGCCGTGGACGCCGCCCAGCCGCGCGCGCACCTCGCGATGGAAGCCGCCGCCGATCCGGAGCCCGATCAGCTTCTTGAAATCGGGCGCGACGTCGCCGCAGATCCGGTAGGGCGAACTGTCGGTCACCGCCTCGACGTCGACAACGGTGAATTTGTGGTCGAGCGTGAGACGGATCGACATGTCGTGCACGAGGTCGCCGGGCCCAAGCTGGCCGCGCCATTCGTTGGAATGGGCGTAGCTCTTTTCGTCGGTGATGCGCCCTTCGATGTCCCAGAGTCCGTCGTCGCGGAAGAATCCCTGGCAGGTGACGCGACGCGTGTGCAGTTGCTGTCGCCCGACCGGCGGCGAAAGCGGCATGGTCAATCCTCTCGCAAATTCAGGATGGCAGATGACTACCCGGCCTGTATGGCGGCCGGCGGCAGGATACGCAACTCGGCGATGCGGGTGCCCTCGCGCTTCAGAATTTCGAAGCGGAATCCGTAAAATGCGTAGATCTGGCCGACCTCCGGGATGCGCCGGGCTTCGTGCAGGACGAGGCCGGCGATGGTAGTGGCGACGTCCTCGGGCAAGCCCCAGCCGAACTCGCGGTTGAGGTCGCGGATCGGCACGTCGCCCTGGCAGATCAGGCTGCCGTCGTCGCGTCGCACCACTCCGCGCTTGATGGCGTCGTGCTCGTCCTCGATGTCGCCCACGATCTCCTCGATGATGTCCTCGAGGGTGACGATGCCGCGCAGCGCGCCGTATTCGTCGACGACGATGGCGAAATGCTCGTGCCGGGCGCGAAAGGCCTGGAGCTGGTCGAACAGGACCGTCGATTCGGGGATGAACCAGGGTGGCGTCATGATCTCGGCGATCTTGATCGTCTCGGGCCCGCCCGCCGCTTCGACGGCGCGGAACAGGTCCTTGGCGTGCACGACACCTACGATATTGTCGGGCTGGCTGCGATAGAGCGGGATGCGGGTGTAGGGCGCGGCAAGCATTTGCGTCACGATCGCGTCGGTGGCCTGGTCGGCATCGATCAGCACGACGTTGCCACGATGGGTCATGACGTCGCCCACCGTGCGGTCCCCGAGCTCGAGCACCGAGCGCAGCATCGCCTTCTCGGCCGGTGCCGAGTCGCCTTTCTCGCCGCCTTCGCCATGGAGCTCGATGGCGCCGCGCAGCAGCTCGGCCTGTTCCTCGGCGTCGTGATGCAGCTCGGTGCGTACGCCCATCAGCCGCAGCAGATAGCGCGACAGCCAGGCGACACCACGCGCCACCGGTCCGAGGATCGCCAGCGTGAACACGATCGACGGCGCCAGGATCAGCGCCACGCGGTCGGCGCGCAACAGCGCCCAGGTCTTGGGCATCACCTCGGCAAAAATCACGACCAGCGCGGCCATGACGAGGGTGGCGTAGACCACGCCCGCTGCACCGAACAGGGCGGTCAGGACCGCTGTTGTGAGCGAGGCAGCGAAGATGTTGACGACGTTGTTGCCGAGCAGGATGGCGCTCACCGCCTCGTCCTTGCGGTCGAGCAGGCCGTTGACCAGGGCGGCGCGCTGGTTGCCCTGCTGGGCCAGCCGATGCATGCGCGCTCGCGAGGCGCCGGTGATCGCGGTTTCCGCCGCCGACAGGTAACTCGCCAGCCCGAGGCAGAACAAGACCAGCGGGACGGCGACGTAGAGCGGGACGTCGAGATGGAGCTCGGGATCCATGACCTGGCGTCAGACCGCGATGGCGGCGTCGAGCAGGCCACGCAGCGCCGCCTCGTCGACCTCGCGGGTCACGAAGGCCTTGCCGATGCCGCGCGCCAGGATGAAGGCAAGCCGGCCGCCCTCGGCCTTCTTGTCGCCGCGCATATGCTCGATCAGCCGGGCGGCGTCCCAGCGCCGCCGATTGTCGCCGCCGATCGAGCGCAGGCGCACCGGCAGGCCGACGGAAGCGAGGTGGCGGCGCACGCGCTCGGCGTCGGCGGGCGGGCAGAGGCCGAGGCGGGCCGACAGGTCGAAGGCCATCGCCATGCCGGCGCCCACCGCCTCGCCGTGCAGCAGGTCGGGCCCGAAGCCGGTCTCGGCCTCCAGCGCATGGCCGAACGTGTGGCCGAGATTGAGCAGCGCGCGCAGATCGGTGGTCTCGCGTTCGTCGGCCGCCACGATGCGCGCCTTGGCACGGCAGCTGTGCTCGATGGCGTGGCTGCGTATGGCCGCGTCGCCCGACAGCACGGCGCCGCCGTTCTGCTCGCACCAGGCAAAGAATTCCGCATCGTCGATCAGCCCGTATTTCGCCACCTCGGCATAGCCGGCCAGCAGCTCGCGCCGTGGTAGCGTGTCAAGCACGTCGGTGTCGGCCAGCACCAGGCGCGGCTGGTAGAACGCGCCCACCAGGTTCTTGCCGTGGCGGGTGTTGATGCCGGTCTTGCCGCCGACCGAGGAATCGACCTGGGCGAGCAGGGTCGTCGGCACCTGAATGAAGTCGACGCCGCGCAGCAGCACAGCGGCGGCAAAGCCCGCCAGATCGCCGACCACGCCGCCACCCAGTGCCACGAGCGTCGTCTTGCGGTCGGGCCGCCGGTCGAGCAGCTCGCCCAGCAGGCGACCGAAGGCGGTGAATTCCTTGCTGCTCTCGCCGGCTGGAACGACGATCGTCGCGGTATCGACGCCAACCTTCTTGAACGACGCCGCAAGGCGTGCGCCATAAAGCGGCGCCACGGTGTCGTCGCTGACGATGACGACCTTCGGGGCGGGCAGGAGCTTCGCACTCAGCTCGCCGGCGCGGTCGATCAGGCCGGGGCCGATGGCAATGTCGTAGCCGCGGCCGGCGAGGTCGACGCGAACGATGCGCGGGACGCTCACACCGCGGCTCCGGCGGCTTGCGGCGAGAGGTGCCGGCGCAGCGCGTCGATGACCTCCTCGGTCGTGAGATCGACAGGCTGTGCCGTCGAGTCGACCACAAGGTCGGCCTCGGCGTAGACGGGATAGCGTTGCGTCATCAGCCGGCCGAGAACTTCCTTGGGATCGCCGTTACGCAGCAATGGCCGATGGCCGCGCCGTTTGACCCTGTCGAACAGCACGTCGAGGTCGGCGCGCAGCCAGACGGTCAGCGTGCGGGCGCGCATGATCGCCCGGGTTTCGCCGTCCATGTAGGCGCCGCCGCCGGTCGACAGGACGTGCACCGGCCCGTCGAGCAGGCGTGCGATGACGCGGCGTTCGCCGGCGCGGAACTCGGCCTCGCCGTGTTTCTCGAAGAATTCGGCGATCGTGCAGCCGGCGGCGCGCTCGATCTCGTCGTCGGCGTCGACGAACGGCAGGCCGAGCCGTGTCGCGAGCCGCTTGCCGATCGCGCTCTTGCCCGCGCCCATCAGGCCGACCAGGGCCACGGTGCGCGGCAGGGAGAAGGGGGGAGGTGCGTCCATGACGTGCTGCGACCATGGATGTCGCCCATTCCGCCCGCCGTTTCAAGCGACCGGGCGGGCAGCCGGGCCGGACGTCGCCGCTTGAGCGCAATTGCCGCTAAGGCGGTGGCCGGGTAGTTTGCCGCCGCCGTGCCTCTGTTCCGCTCCCGAAGCCATTTTCGTGTTCCCACGCTCAAGCTCACCCCGGTGATCGTGTTCGTCGTCGCCTGCCTGCTGATCGGCAGTGTGGTGGCCCTGACGGTGATCGAACCGCGCCCGGCGATGCGGCACTTCGAAGTGCCTATCCCGAGTGATCGCTTTGCGCGCTAGCCTCGCCGCCCCGTTGGCGCTGGCCCTTGCCGTGGCGACGCAGGCGCTGCCGTCGGGCGCGCAGAGCATCAACTTCGACGATCGCCCGACCGGCTTCCTGACGGCGAGGACCGGCGGCATGCCGGCCGATGCCTGGAACGGCACGACGCTCGCCACCGCCAAGCGGTTGATGTCGGCGTTGCCGGCCGCTCCGCGCAGTCGCTCGCTGCGCGACCTGCAGTTCAAGGTGATGGTGAGCGAACTCACGCCACCCGCTCCCGACGGCAGCCCGCCGCCCAGCCTGTTTGCCCGCAAGGTCGAGAAGCTCGCGGCAATGGGCGAGGGCGAGAGCCTGAACGAGATGGTGCGCAACGCCGGCGGCTATGCCGACCCGGCGATCGCCTCGATCGTGGTCAACGCCCTGATGATGGCCGGCGAGCGCGAGGGCGCCTGCAGCATCCAGCGCAGCAATGCGCTCGGCCAGCCGTTCGCCCGTCGCGCCGACATCGCCTGCAAGCTGGCGGCCGGCGACAATGCCGGCGCGCTCGCCGAAGTGGTACCGATGCGCGCCAGCGATCCGGCCTTCGCCACCCTGGTCGGAGTCGCGGCCGGCGGCCTGCCGCCCTCCGCGCCGCCCGTCCAGCTCGATGGGCCGGCCATGATCATGCTCAATCTCGCTCACGTGCCGCCGCCGGCGGCAGCGCTTCGATCCACGCAGCCGCCGATGATCCGCGCGCTGGTCGGTCACAGGACACTGCCCATCGTCACCCGCCTCGACATCGCCGAGCGCGGTGAGGCCTTGGCCATCGTCGAGGCGACGCGGCTGGGCGATCTCTATCTCGAGGCGATCCGCGACGGCGCAGCCCTGCCGCCGGCGATGGCGCGCCGTGCCCGGCTCGTCGCTGCTGCCCGCAACGCCTCGAACCCGCAGGAGGTCATGGATTCGGTCGCCGCGGTCTATAGCGAGGCGCGCGGCGGCGCCCTGTTCGCGACTGTGGCGCGGGCCAGTGCGATCGGTCTGCTCAATCTGCCAGCCCAGGCGAAGTACGCCAACGTGGCGCAGGAGGCGATGCGCGGCTTCCTGCTGCTGGGCGACAAGCAGAAGACAGAGGCCTGGACGCGGTTGGCGCTTCAGGCCGCCTACAACAACGCGCGGGCGGCACTGGCGCTCGACCGGCTGATGCCGCTGGTCGTCGTCGCCGGCATCGACAATCCGGGCCGGCTGGCGCCCGAGGACATAAACCGCTGGTACGAGGTCATGCGTCAGGACGATGCCAAGGGCGCGCCGTTGCGCGGCTATCTTCTGCTCGAGCTGTTTCGCGCCACCGGCCTCGACGTGCCGCAGCGCTCGACCAATCTGCCCGAGACGCCGCCCGCCGGCGCACGCCTGGTCTCGCCGCCCGCCGCGACGCTTCAGGCGCTGCGCTCGGCCGGCGCCGGCCGTCGCCGCGCCGAGGCGGCGCTGCTTGCGTCCATTACGACCGGCGAGACTCCGCTTGTCGAACTGCATCCCGCTGCGGTCGGCGCCATCGTGCTGGCCTTGCGTCAGGCCGGCGAAGATCACGCTGCGCGCCTGTTTGCGATCGAGACGGCGATCGCCCACGGCCTGTGAAGAAGAAGCCCGCACAACCACTGCCCCGCGAGGGCGAAGCATTCATCGAAATGCTGACGGCGGAGCGCGGCGCCTCGAAGAACACCGAGGCCGCCTATCGCGGCGATCTTCTGAACCTGGCGGCCTTCCTTGCCCGTCGCAAGCAGGGGCCTGTGACGGCAAATGCCGAGGCGCTGCGTGCCTACCTGAAATCGCTCGACTACCTCGGCATGACGCCGCGCACGGTGGCGCGTCGCCTGTCGGTGATTCGCCAGTTCTTCCGCTTCCTGCTCGCCGAGCGGCTGCGCGACGACGATCCGGCAAGCACGCTCGATTCACCCAAGCTCGGCCGACCGCTGCCCAAAGTTCTGTCTCGCGTGCAGATTGACCGGCTGATCGAAGCCGCGCACGCCAAGGGTGGCGAGGACGGCGGTCGCATGGAAACCCTGCTCGAGATTCTCTACGGCTCGGGCCTGCGCGTCTCGGAGCTGGTAGCCCTCCCACTGGCTGCGGCCGAGCGCGATCCCACCATGTTGATGGTGCGCGGGAAGGGCGATAAGGACCGGCAGGTGCCGCTGTCCGATCCGGCGCGCATCGCGATTGCGCAGTGGTTGCATATACGCGCAAGCGCGCTCGCCGACGGAGAGACTTCGCGCTATCTCTTTCCGTCACGTGGCCGCACCGGGCATTTGACACGTCAGCGATTTGCCCAGCTCCTAAAAGAGGCGGCGCTAACTGCCGGCCTCGATCCTGCGCGAGTCTCGCCGCACGTGCTGCGCCATGCCTTTGCCAGTCATTTGCTGGAAGCCGGCGCCGATTTGCGCAGCGTGCAGCTCATGCTGGGTCATGCCGACATTGCTACGACGCAGATCTATACCCATGTCATCCCGGAAAAGTTGCGCTCTCTGGTAGAAGACCACCATCCGCTGGCCCGCCGGCGGCGCAAGCCGGCTGGTTGACTGCGTGCCCGGAACTGGCGCCGGCACGATAGTTGACAGGACTCGGACGGCGGGCCATCTGGGTTTCAATGACGACGTATCTCGACTTCGAGAAGCCGATCGCAGAGCTCGAAAGCAAGATCGCGGAGCTTCGCCATCTCCCCAACTCCGGTGATGTCGACATCGCCGAGGAAGTCATGCGCCTGCAGGACAGGGTGCAGAAGCAGCTGCGCGCGACCTACGCCAAGCTGACGCCGTGGCAGAGGGTGCAGGTGGCGCGCCACGTCGAGCGGCCGCATGCCCAGCGCTACATCGACCGGCTGATCACCGACTATACGCCGCTGGCCGGCGACCGCGCCTTCGGCGAGGACGCCGCCGTCGTGGGCGGGCTCGGGCGGCTCGGCGGCCGCAGCGTCGTCGTGCTTGGCCAGGAGAAGGGCGACGACACCGAAGCCCGCATCAAGCACAATTTTGGCATGGCGCGGCCCGAGGGCTACCGCAAGGCGCAGCGCCTGATGCGGCTCGCCGACCGCTTCAAGATTCCCGTGGTCACGCTGGTCGATACCCCAGGCGCCTATCCCGGCCTCGATGCAGAGGCGCGCGGCCAGGCCGAGGCCATCGCGAGCTCGATCAACACTTGCCTGGAGATCGGCGTGCCGTTGGTCAGCGTGGTGATCGGCGAGGGCGGCTCGGGCGGTGCCCTGGCGCTCGCCTCGGCCGACCGCGTCTACATGCTGGAGAATTCGGTCTATGCGGTGATCACGCCGGAGGGCTGCGCCTCGATCCTGTGGCGCGACAACGCCAAGGCCCAGGACGCCGCCGACGCGATGAAGGTGACGGCGGCCGACCTCAAGAAGCTCGAGATCATCGACGACGTGATCCCCGAGCCGATGGGCGGCGCCCACCGCTCGCCCGAGGAGACGATCGACACGGTTGGCCGCGTGATCTCCGAAGCGCTGACCCAGCTCGGCAATCTCGATGCCGATGCGCTGCGCAGCCGCCGCCAGGACAAGTTCCTGGCCATGGGCAAGAAGGGACTCTAGCGGCCGCTGGCGATCAGGTCGCCGCGGGCGATCAGGTCGCGCGATAGACCGTCGTCTCGAAGCCTTCCTGTTCGGACGGCGCCACAAAGTAGCTGGTGATCTGGTCGAACTCGGCGTCGTTCGCCGCGAAGTCGTGGCTGCCGGCGGCATTGCGTTGATGCAGGCGCGCACGGCAGATTTCGTCCGGGATGTCGAGGAAGTGCAGCCGATGTTCGACGCCGGCCTTCTCGAACAGGCTGCGCGCCCACTTTCGGGTCGCCGGCGTATTGAGCGGAAAATCGAGCACCACCGACAGGCCGGCCTTGAGCAGGGCCTCGACAAGTTCGCCCATCGGTTCGCGCAGGCGGCGGGAGTTGCGGATGTAGTCGGCCACGGTCTTTTGCTCGTCCTTGTAGAGGCGCGACAGCCAATAGTCCTCGCTGATCAGCACCGTCGCCGGCGCATCGGCCAGGCGGCGGGCGAGCGTGGACTTGCCGGCGGCGATCTTGCCGCACATCATGTGCAGCGTCGGCGTCACGAGCGTTAGAGGCCAGCCACGGGAAAGCCGATCTGCCGGCCGTTCTGCGGACGCCGGGTCTCGATCATCCGGCGGGCCGCGTCGCGCTGGCCGGCGCGCAGCTTGGCCACGATCGCGGTGTATTCCAGCAGGTCGCGTTGCGCGCGGCTGCCGCCCAGGCGCTCGTGTGTTGCAAGCAGCGGTTCGATCTCGTCGGCGGCACGGGCCCAGTCGCCTTGCGCAAAGGCGTCGAAGCCGCGGCCCAGCGGCGCCAGCATGTCCGCCGTGGCACCGCGCGGACTCTCGACGAATTTGGCGAGCGCTTGGCCGTCACCCGCCATCGCGTAGGCCAGCGTCGTGTGCATGTCGACGAAGCCGAGGCCCGGCCTTGAAAACCACTTCGTGGCGTAGTCCCCGATCTCCCGCCACAGCTCGGGCCGGCGCGGCTCGCCGGCCATCTCGGCACGGGCGAGGAAGGCTGCGCAGTCGGTCAGTACGTTGATCTGCGGTCCCCAGGCAGCGCCTGGACGCAGCGCATCGTCGTAGACGCGCCAGGCCTCCGGCCGTCGTCCGGTCTCCAGCGACCACAGCGCGACATGCCAGCTGATGTGGCAATGCAGAATGCCCTCGCGGGCGTAGTCCTTGGTCCAGCCCGTCAGGTAGGCCAATCCCTCCTCGCGCTCGCCCCGCTCGTAGAACAGGTGGGCGCGGATGTGCGCTGCGTGGGCGCTGCGCGGGAAGCCGGTAAGGGCGCTCTCGATGTTGCGCTGGCCCTCGTCGAGCATCTGCAGCTCGATCTGGGCGAAAGCGAGCTGGGTGCGATACCACCAGTCGTCGCCGTAATGCCGCTCGAGCGGTGCCAGCAGGGCGAGCTGGTCGACCTCGCGGCCGACCTTGCCCGAGAAGCCGATCAGGCCGAACACGCTGGTTGCCGGCGCGATGGCCATGGCATCGCGCGGCCAGCTCTTGATGTGCTCATGGATCGCCTCGAGCGCTGCGGCACCCTGGCCGGTCAGGATCTTTTCGAAGATGGCGATCTGGCTCTGCTCGCGCGGCGTCGTGCCGGGGCTGAGCTCGAGGGCACGCGCCAGCGGCGCCTTGGCTTCGTGACCGCGCCCCAGAAGCTGCTTGGCGCGGGCGAGCGCGATGTGGCCGAGCGCGAAGCCGTCGTCGGCCGCGACCGACTGGGCGAAGGCGGTATCCATGCCGGGTGCTCCCGACAGCAGCCTGTCCATGCCCTCGGCATAGGCGTCGCGGGCGGCCGACGAGGCCGTGCTCAGGTCATTGCCGTAACGGTCCTTCAGCATGGTCACTTCTCCGTGCCCGCAGTCGGATCCCAGATCGGCGCGGCCATGGTGTCGGTGAAATTCTTGAACATCAGGTTGAACGAGATGCTGATGCGCTCGCTCTGCCCTTGGTTGGATGGCACGTTGTGCTTGAGCCAGGCGGGAAAGATCAGTAGGCGCCCTTCCTTGCTTTGCGCGTCGGCGCCGTTGGCCGTGATCCGCGTGTACTGCTTGGGCTTGGGCATGATCATCGACGGACGTGGATCCTGGAAGACGATGCGCGAGCCGGGCGACGGCACGGCAACGTAGTAGACGCCGCTCAGATAGTTGTTGGGATGATGATGTGTCGGATGGTAAGCGCCGCGCGGATTGATGTTCGCCCAACAGCCGGTGATCGCCATCGGGTACTGATCGACCTGCAGGTGACGCGCGACTCCGCGTGCTGCCGTTTCGACCAGCTTAACGAACTCGGCAAAGGCGGGCTTGGTGTGCAGGTCCTGCGGCGTCTGCCAGTTGCTGCCCGGCGGAATGGTCGGCCGCGGCGCGATCAGCCGTTCGATCTCGGCTTTGAGGCTGATGTTGAGCGCTGCTGCTTGAACGGGCTCGAGGTCGACGATCCAGATCGGCGTCGGGAAGAGTTCCTGGACTTCCTGTTTCATCCCCCAAGTATAGCGGAATTCGCCGTGGCCCCATTCATCGTTTGAGGGCGCGCTGCAGCCGGTCGATCTGGGCCGGGATGGCCGCAGCGTCTGTGACAGGCAGCGAGCAGTAGTTCTGCGTGCAGGCGAAGGCCGCCGGCCCGTCGGGGAAGTCGGGATAGTCGACGTCCTGGTTGGCGAGCCGGCCCTCGCGCTTGTCCCACCATTCGGTGCGCTTGTAGGCCAGCGGATAGGCCAGCGCCCCGGCATAGAGCGCGACGCTGCGCGGGTCGTCCTTCGGCCCGACGACCGTGACGTGCACCGGCTCGTGCCTGAGTTCTTCCTCGGCCAGCAGAACGTCGGGCAGGAAGCCATAGGCATCCAGCACCGGCGGCGAGGCGAGATAGCCCATGCCGGCTTCTGCGACTTCGCGAAAGCGCGCCTGGCCCGTGTAGAAGGAGAGCAGCGTGAAGAAACGCGTCGTCGCCACATTGTCCTCGCGCTGCTTGATGGACTTCGGCAGGTGCTTGGCGTCGGGCGAGGCCGAGGCGAAGAAGCCACCGGTCCTGGGATCGATGAAAGTGCGGGCGATAAACTCGCCGGCCGCGGTAGCGGCGGCAAGCCATTTGCGCTCGCCGGTCGAGCGGTGCAGGGCCAGCAGCGCCGCAGCCATCTCGATATTGTCCGCGAGATAAGGACCCGCCGCATCGCGCTCGGCGTGACGGAAGCCGCTGCCCGGCAGGCTGCGCTTGGCCAGCGCCCAGTCGGCGGCGGCGATGGCGATCGCCAGCGCTTCCTTGTTTGCTGTCGCATCGGCATAGGCAGCGAGTCCCTGGATGGCCTGTCCCGTCTCGCGGGCATACTGTCGCTTGTCGATGCCGGGCTGGCCTTCGGCCATGCCCATCGAGGCATAGAAGCCGCCGCCCGGGCCGCGCAGGGTGTTCTTCAGGAATCCGAAGAGGCGGTCGGCGGCATCACGATAGGCCGGATCGCCGAACATCACCCAGGCGCGCGCATAGGCGCTGAGCGCCGCCTGCTGGGCGAACATCGGGAACTCGTGCGAGGCCGCCGACCAGTCGGGCTTCAGCGACACCTGGCTGATGCCGCCGCTCTGCTTGTCGATGAGCGCGATCATCGCCGTCAGGCTGCGCCTGAGCCGCGCCTCGGCCTCCTTGTCGCCGGCTTTGGCCCGGTCGAGGAACCAGCCGAGCGTCGGGCCATCGACCAGCTTGCTCTTGCCCCAGCCGCCATTGGCGCGGTCGTAGGCCTTGTCGATGAAGGCCACGATCTCGGCGTGCTGCGGTACGCTCAGCCCATTGGCCAGCATGGGCGCACGTTCGGGCCCGCCCGGCGTGCCGTAGTTCACCGGCGAGGGGTCCTTGATCGTCTCCTTGAGGATCGGAAGGAAGAACTGCGGCGAGTAGAAGCCGCGCAGCTTCACGATCTCCTCGCCATCGGGACCAAAGATGATGGTGGCGGGCCAGCCCCAGCGCTCGTAGCGCTGAGAAATATCAGGCCGGCTGTCCTGGTCGACATGGACCGGGATGAAATGGTCCTTCAGCACGCTGCGCACTTCCGGGTTGGCCCAGGTGTCGCGGTTCATGACCAGGCACCACGGGCACCACCAGCTCTGCAGCGACACGATCACGAATTTCTTCTCTGCCGTGGCGCGCGCAAAGGTGGCGTCGGACCATTCGCTCCAGAAGCCGTCCTTGTTGTCGAGCGGTGCCGCCTGGGCGCCGGCCAGGCCGAGCAGCAGGGCCGCGAGAAAGCCGAAAAACCGCATCATGAAAGTCCCCGCCACCGGTGCATCTCTGGCCATTTGCGGCCCGGACCGTTCGGTGGTCCAATCACGGTCCTACACAGGATCGGGAGGAACCCCAGGAGGAACCCCGGGAGGAACATATGGCCGTCACCGTCCAGCCGATCACGCCGAGTTTCGCCGCCGAAATAGGCGACGTCGATCTCGGCCGGCCGCTCAGCGCCGACGATCTCGCCACGATCCGCGCGGCCTTCACCAAATATGCCGTGTTGGTCTTTGCCGACCAGACCTTCAGCGACGAAAGTCATCTCGACTTCGCCCGCCATTTCGGCCCGCTGGAGACCAGCGTCTTCGCGATCCGCAAGGATCACAAGATGCGACTGCCCGCGCAGCTCGCCGACGTTGGCAACCTCGACGCCGAGGACCGCATCCTCAAGACCGACGACCGCGTGCGGCTCTACCAGCTCGGCAATCGCCTGTGGCACACCGACTCCTCGTTCAAGCGCCTGCCGGCCTACTGCTCGATTCTGCATGGCCGGTCGATTCCGCCGATCGGCGGCCACACCGAGTTCGCCGACCTGCGCGCGGCCTACGACTCGCTGCCCGACGCGACCAGGCGGCAGATCGCGGGCCTGGTGGCCGAGCATTCGCTGATGACCTCGCGCTCCAGGCTGGGCTTCAGCGATTTCGACGAGGAGGAGCGCAAATCCTTCGAGCCGGTGCCGCAGGTGCTGGTCCGCCGGCTGCAGGATAGCGGCCGCATGAGCCTCTATATCGCAAGCCACGCCGGTTCGATCCGTGGCATGGCCAAGGACGAGGCGGAGAAGCTCCTGAAGGAGTTGATCGATCACGCCACCCAGCGCCAGTTCGTCTACACTCACCGCTGGCGCGTGAACGACCTCGTGATGTGGGACGACCGCTGCACCATGCATCGCGGCCTGGAGTTCGACGACCAGCGCTACAAGCGCGACATGCGCCGCGCCACTGTCTCCGACGTGGCACCGACCTGCGAGCAGATGGGGCTGGCGGTCGCGGCGGAGTAACCTAGATATCGCGCCGCATGATGGCGCGGCGCCATACCGGATGGCCGTGGCTGCTTCCGGTGAGCAGCACGACGCGCAACACGCGGCTGAACGCACCGCGCGGCACTTCACGAAGGCCACGCCTTTCATAGAATGGCACGTTCCACGGCACGCCGCGATAGGTCGACAGATAGAGCGCGTCGAAACCCTGGGCGCGCGCCGTCGCGGCCGTGCGCTCGATCAGTGCCGCGCCGTAGCCGCGGCCCTGCCAGCGATCGAGCACCGACAGCTGATCGAGCCAGGCCGTGCCGCCCCTGACCTTCATCAAGGCGAAACCGACCGACCGGTTGAGCGGCGAGGCCGCGACCCACAGCATTCCATGGCGGCGGCCATACTCCAGCGAGGCTGCCGTCGCGGGCGGCATGTCGACGACCCGCGGCAGGCCGACGCGGACATAGCGCCGGTCGGCGGCGTTTTCGATCTGCGGCAGCAGCCGGATTTCATCGGGACGAGGGCGGCGAATCATGTCTAGGTTCCGGAAAGGCCGGAGGGACGTAGCATGATCGTCGACATCGAACCGCTCAGGAAACAACTCGGCCGCAAGATCGAGGACGAGGACATCGTCACCGAGGCGCCGATCAGGTCCATGATCGCCACCTTCGATCGGAAGGACAAAGTGCCGGGGCCGGGTGAGCCGATCGCGCCGGGCTGGCATCTCCTCTACCTGCACTCCCACGCGCGGCCCGCGCAGCTCGGCCGCGATGGCGCCGCCTTCGAAGGCGGCGTGCTGCCCAAGATCCCGATGCCGCGCCGCATGTATGCCGGTTCGACCTTCACCTTCGATGGCGATATTCGGGTCGGCGACAAGCTTCGCCGCGAGATCGAGTTCACCGACATCCAGTCGCGCTCGGGCAGCACCGGCAATCTGATCGTCACCACCCAGACAAGGCGCATCTTCACGCCGCGTGGGCTGGCGCTCACTGAGGCGGCCAACACGGTGTTCCGCGAGGATCCCAAGCCGGGCGAAAAGAGCGGCGTGCCGGTGCGCGATCCCGCGCCCAGCGACGTGCCGTGGCGGCGCACCATCAAGCCCGATGCGGTGATGCTGTTCCGTTACTCGGCGATCACCTTCAACCCCCACCGCATCCACTACGACCGCACCTACTGCATCGAGACCGAGGGCTATCCCGGCCTGGTGGTGCACGGGCCCTTCGCCCAGCAATGCATCTTCGACCTGCTGCGCGATTCGCTGCCCGGCCGGAAGATCAAGACCCTCGCCGTGCGCGCCCGCGCGCCTTTGTTCGACACCGCACCGTTCGACGTGATCGGCCGGCCGACGGCGGACGGCAAAGGCGCCGAACTCTGGACGGTGACGCCCAAGGGTACGATCGCGGCCCAGGCGACGGCGACGCTGGCCTGACTAAAGCGCGATGACTTTCACTCGAATCGCGCCGTCAGCGCGGCTCGTGCACCGCTTCGCTGCGGGAGCCGGGCCGACGGCTGAAGCAAAAGTCATCGCGCTGTAGTGTCCAAAGTGTCCAGACTCGTCTGGACACTTCGGATGCCGATGTCATAAGGCTTTTATGCGATTCGTCCAGAATCCAGCCACACCCCTCGCGCAATAAAGTTGCGCATTTCTGGGGCGCTAGTCGTTGGCGGCCCCGTAGCGCAGGGGACGGAAGAAGGCGCGGATATCCTCGACCAGCAGTTCCGGCTCTTCCAGCGCTGCGAAGTGGCCGCCCTTGGGCATGATCGTGTGGCGGCGAAGATTGTAGCAGCGCTCGATCCATTCCCTGGGCGGCGGCGGGGCGAGGTCGGCGGGGAAGGCGGCGAACGCGGTCGGCGTCTCGACCCGCTGGCCCTCGGGCAGGGCGCGCGGCTGCTGCAGGGTGACGCCGCGATAGAGCCAGGTCGCGGTGCCCGCCGTGCCGGTCAGCCAGTAGACCATGATGTTGTCGAGCAGCAGGTCCATGGTGAAGCGGTTGAGCGGACTGCCGGCGCAGTCGCTCCAGGCCTGGAACTTCTCGACGATCCAGGCCGCCAGCCCGACCGGTGAATCGGTGAGCGCCACGCCCAGTGTCTGCGGCCGTGTCGCCTGGATGCGCTGGTAGGCCGTCCGCTCGTCGCGTTCGGCCTGGACCTTGTCGAGCCAGGCTTTCTCGGCGGCGCTGAACTTGGTCGTCCGACGATCGATGCCGGGCCGCAGGCCGACCATGTTGAGATGCAGGCCGAGCGCGCCCGAGCGGCCCTCGTCCTTCTCTTCCTTCAGGGGATGGTCAAAGGCGAGCCAGGAGGAGACGACGGCACCCCAGTCGCCGCCCTGGGCGCCGAACGGCCGGCGGTAGTTCAACGTCTCGTGCAGCAGTCTGTGCCAGAGGCCCGCGATGGCGCGCGGACCGATCGGACCTACGCTGCCGTCGTCGCGGATCGGCGGGCCGGAGAAACCGTAGCCCGGCAGCGACGGCGCGATCACGTCGAAGGCGTCGAGGGCGTCGCCGCCGTGAGCCTCGGGATGGGCGAGCACTTCGATGATGTGCAGGAACTCGACGATCGAACCCGGCCAGCCGTGGGTGAGGATCAGCGGCAGCGGACGTGGCGCATTCTCGACCTCGGTGCCGGGCTCGCGGATGAAATGCAGGCGCTGCGGGCCGATATCGACCAGGTAGTTGGGCCATCGGTTGATCGCCTCCTGGGCGCGCTGCCAGTCGTAGCCGTGGCGCCAGTACTCGACCAGCTCGGCCAGGAAATCGGGATCGGTGCCCGACGCCCAGTTGCCGTTGTCGGCGATGGCGATGGGCGGCCGCCAGCGGCGCAGGCGTTCGTCGAGATCGATCAGCGCCCGTTCGGGGATATCGACCTTGAACGGCTCGGGAGTGTCGTAGCGTGTGTCTGGCATGGCGACAGGCGTAGCGCGGAAATTACCCTTCCAGCAAATCCGCCTGCAGCCGCACGCGGGCGGCGGGATCCAGGCCGAGCGCCTTCTCGGCGAAGGCCTCGGGGCTGCCGAAATCGGCGCGCACCACCTCGAAGGCTGCCTCAAGATAGGGCGTGCGCGCCTCGACGATGGCGGCGCGGGTGTCGAGGTCGAGCTCGGGATAGCGGCCGAGGTGACCGGTCCACAGCTCGTTGGTGCGGAGGTAATCCTCCATCACTTGGTCCCACGGCACGCCGAGCAGGGTGAGCAGCAGCGCCGAGGCAAAGCCCGTGCGGTCCTTGCCGGCGGTGCAATGGAACACCAGAGGGCGATGACTGCTGTCGCTCAGCGTGGTGAACAGGGTGCGGAAGCCCGGCGCGCAGCGGCGCGGGTAGTCGCGGTAGTGATCGGTCAGGAAGCCCATCATCACGTGGGGCGTGGCACTGCCGTCGGCCACGGCGCCGCGGATCCTCTCGCCAACCCCGGGCTCGATATGGGCGCCGACGATTTGGCAGGCCAGACCGTCGACGGCGTGCGGCGTCTCGGCCGCCTCGTTGATGCCGCGCAGGTCGACGATGGTGCGCACGCCCAGCCGCCCGAGCGCGCCACGGTCCTCGTCGGTCAGGTTGCCGAGATGAGCCGAGCGGAACACCGCACCGCGGCGGACCGTGCGGCCCTGGGCGGCGCGATAGCCGCCAAGGTCGCGGAAATTGGAGCCGCCCTGCAGCGGCACGACATAGGGGAGTGAAATGGGTGCCATGGGCCAAGCGTGTATCACGTCCGGCCGCTCCGAATCTTGTCGGATTTGTCTCAGAATTTTTGCGTCAGCTTGAACAGGAAGGTGCGCCGGAGCCCGAATTGCGGTGCGCCGACGCCGACCCCCGCACCGTCGCGTATCTGGTAGCTGTTGTCGAACAGGTTGAGCACGTCGACGCGGAACTGGGTGCCGCGTGTGCCCTTGATCGGGATTTTCTGCGTCGCCGAAAGGTTGACCACGGCATAGGCAGGTATCGCGCTGTCGTTGGGCGTCGTGATGCTGGTGCGCAGGCCGTTGCCGTAGATCATGTCGGCCGACACCCGCGTGGCCCACGGCGACTCCTGATTGAAGATGTAGGCGGCGCCCGCTGAGGCCGTCCAGCTCTGGTTATGGTCGAGGAAGATGTAGTTCTGGGCGATGAAGGCGAGTTCCTCCGGCGGAAAGTTGAACTGCGCCGAATTGATGTTGCTGCCCTTGGCTTCCGACCAGGCAAGGTTGCCGTAGACCGACCACGGTCCATCGTCGTAGCTGCCGCTCAGCTCGAAGCCTTTGACGTTGGCCTCGGCGTAGTTGAACGACGTGAGCACGATGGGCGCCCCGAATTGGCCCTCGTCCAGCAGGTTCTGGGAGATCTTGTAGTAGGCATCGAAGCCCACGGTCAGGCCCGGCAGCGGCTTCAGGGTGAAGCCGCCGTCGAAATAGTGCGAGCGCTCGGCCTTTACGACGTCGTTCAGCGTCCCCGGCGGCGCGCCTGTCGTGCCGCCCAGCACCGCGATCGAGGTGTTGTTGATCTGGGCGAGGGGCGGCGGGGTGAAATAGCGGGCGTAGCCGGCGTGCGCCGTCAGGATATTGTTGGGCTGCCACACCACGTTCAGCCGCGGGCTTAGCTGGTTCTCCTGCGAGGCGGCGTCGAGGACATCGAAGCGGGCGCCGAAATTGAGCGTCACCGTCGGCGACACCTTCCATTCGTCCTGCAGGTAGATGCCGTACTGCCAGCCGACCTGGTCGAAGCCGTTGATGACTTGCATGAATTGGTCGTCGATCGGCTCACCTTCTTCGTCCACGGCAAGGACATTGGCATTGGTGAGCGCCGTGGAGCGCTCGCGCTGCACGAGGAAGCCGCCGCGCACGGTGTGGTTGCTCGCCGCCTGCCAGCTTGCGTCACCCTGCACGCCGA
This sequence comes from Asaia bogorensis, assembly GCA_945889625.1. Taxonomy (GTDB): domain Bacteria; phylum Pseudomonadota; class Alphaproteobacteria; order Reyranellales; family Reyranellaceae; genus Reyranella. The sequence continues at coordinate 39,836 of CAMDCE010000025.1, forward strand.
CCGCGAGATTGGTGCGTTTCGCCCACGGCGCGATGCCGTTGAACATCAGGTCGCCCAGCGGATCGGGTTTGTAGGCAAGGCTCGAATAGCGCGCGAAGCCGGAGAGCTGGAAATCGACGGCCTCGTAGTGCTTCTGCAGCGAGGCGATGCCGAAGTAGGTCTTCTCCCACTGGCGCTGGTCGAGCAGCCCGCTGTTGAGGTCGGAAAAGCCGTTCACGGTGAAGGTCGGTACCTGGCCGGGACTGTTGGGAATCTGGAAGCGCGCGCTCGAGCCGCCGGCGATGAAGCTCAGCCGCGTGTTCTCGTCGACGATGCCCGTGACCTTGCCCAGCACGTGCCACTGGTCGGTATTGTCGTGCAGCGCCGTGTAGGAGTTCGACGGGTTCTCGATGCCGTAGTTGTTGTGCGTGAACAGGCCTGTGGCGAAGTAATCGACCGCGCCGGAGCGGCCGCCATAGGTGAAGGAGGGCTGCAGAAAGTCGCGTGTGCCGACCGTCATCGAGGCTTCGGCGCCGGGATCGGTCGTGCCCGATTTCAGTGCGATGTCGACGACGCCGGCCGTCCTGACGCCGTACTGCGCCGGCAGTGCGCCGGTGATCAGCGACATGTTCCGGGCATATTGCGTGGCCAGCGCGTTGCCGAACAGCGACAGACCTTCCGGCAACTGCACGCCGTCGAGACGATATTGCAGGTTGCCGTGATCGCCGCGCACATGGACCTGGCCGAAACCGTCCTGCGCCACGCCCGGCGCGCGCAGCAGCACCTGGTTGAGCGGGGCCTGCTCGCCCTGCGGGATATCCTCGATAGCGCGCGGGCTGAATTCGTACTTGGTGGCGCCAAGACTCGGCTGGATTGAGGTGCGCGCCTCGTCGAGGCGTTTGGCGGTGACCGTGATCTCGAGGGGATTCGGCTCCGGCGGGGTCTGGGCTTGAGTCGGCCCCGTCGCCGTGAGAGCCGCCCCGAGAACGAACGCCGATCCGCCCAAACGCCGCTGCATCGCATCCCCCCTTGTCGTCCGTCATCACGCTTCGTAGTGTCCAGCATTGTGACGTTACAATATAACATTTCAACCGGTCAACCTGACCGGCCGGTCCTGATTCCGCGCGCCGCCCGATGGAGCTCTGGCAGCGCGATCGCGGGATCGCTGGCTTTGCATGCCGTTGCGGGTGTCATGGTCCTGATGGCCTTCACCGGGAGCGGACCGCCGGCCGACGACGCGGCAATCATCGCGGTCTTCGCCGAACCCAATGCCGCTCCCGTCGCGACCGCAAGCGAGACCAAACCAAGCGAGACCAAACCCAGTGAGCCTGCGGAACCCACGCTCGAAGCGCTCGCCGCTGCAATTCCGCCGCCGCCCTCCGAGGAGTTGCCGCGGCCCACGGTCCCTATGCTTGACGCCGCGCTGCCGCCACCACCCGAGGCGTCGGCAGCGCCCGATTTCAAGACGCCTCCGCCGCCACCTCCACCGCGACCCGCGCCGGCGGCACCACGTCCGTCTCAGCCGAAGTCGGCACCGACGGCTCCTGCGCAGGCGGCGCCTTCAGCACCCGCTGCGGCGCTGCCGAGTGCGCCATCGAGCGTGGCGCCGGGCTGGAATGCGCTGCTGGCAGCGTGGCTGGCCGCGCATAAGACCTATCCCGAAGCGGCGCGCAGACGCCACCAGGAGGGCGACGTCACCGTGCGCTTTACCGTTGAAGGCGATGGACGGGTAAGCGACGTGGTCGTGGTGCAGGGCAGCGGATTTGCCACGCTCGATTCAGCGACGCTCGCGCTGCTGCGTGGCGCCACCCTGCCGCCACCGGGAACGGAGACGACGCGCACGGTGCGTATTCGCTTCCGCCTCAGCGACTGACGCGCGCCAACCGGAAGACCAGCAGGAAACCCGCGAGCGCCGCCGCGGCGAGCAGCCAGCCCTCGAGCGCCGATTGCGGCAGGGTCAGCCGATTAGTGGCAAAGCCCACGACTGCCATGATGTTGTTGTAGACGATCGCTGCGAGGAGGCTGCGACCGACGACGAACAGAAGCGCCGTGGGGATCCAGACCAGCGAGAGCATTGCAGCCAACTGCAGCGTGTTCCAGGGCGCGGGATAGGTGAAGTGAAACAAGCCGAAGGTGATGCAGGAGGCCACGACGATCACGAGGCAGGTGAGCCAGTCGTCCCGGCGCCCCAGCAGCGCATCGATGCCGGCACCCAACACGCCGAGGAACAGCAGCACTTCGGCGGTGCTCGCTATGACAAGCTGGGCGAACAGGCTGTGCAGCAGCCGCGGGCCGGCGGGGTCGCGTAGAAAGGGCGCCAGCGGCATGGCGGCAAGGGCGCCGCCCACGACGAGGGCGACAATAATGGCGACGGCATCGCGCTTGCCCGCGCCAATGCCGAGTTGGCGGGCCGTCCCGGCGCCGCCAAGCGTGATTTTGCCCAGAAGCCAGGCGGGTAGGAGAGTGCCCACGCCGATGAAAAAGACGCCCCTATAGAAGCCCGAAATGGCCTTGATCCCGGCGCCGGTGGGCGTGTGGTTGAGGAAGGCATTGGCGGCGAAGGCGATGGCCACGATGGCGAAGGCTGCAATCGCGGTGGCTGTCCGCGCGTTGGCCGATAGCGGCGTCATGGGACGGCAGCATGGCGTAGGACGAAGTGCTGAATGTACGGCACGATCAGCGCCACGCCGATCAGGTAGCCGACGGCGGCGGCCTTCAGCCAGATGACGAAGAAGCCGGGGTGAAAACCGTAGTTCATGGCCACGCCGATGAAGGTCATCAGGGTCGAGGAGATCGTGCCGCAAATCGCGCCAATGGCAAGGCCGATGAAGCGCAAGAGACCCAAACGCCAATTGAGTTATGGATGGCCATGCCTAGAGTGGCGCCATGGTCAAAGACCCTTACTCGACCAACTTCAGCTTCGGCTATGGCGTGGCCCAATCGAAGGCGGCGGTCCCGCCCAGGCCGCGTATTCCGTTCGAATGTTGCCCGCTCTGCAAGAGCAGCAAGATGGCGACCCTTCGCACCGCCGATTGTTCGAAGCACCCGCTCTATCGTCCGGTGGTCGCCCGCGTCATGACCTGGATGCAGTGCGGCGAGTGCAGACATGTCTTCACCGACGGCTATTTCTCGCCCGAGGTGACGGCTGAGATCTTCCAGCTCACCAACGCCGGCCAGCAGCCGGGCGCCGCTTTCGAGCAGCAGCGCATGATCTCGGCGCACATCGTCGAGCGCGTCGCGCGCTATGTCGACGATGGCACCTGGCTCGATGTCGGCTTCGGCAACGGCTCGCTGCTGTTCACTGCCGAGGAATGGGGCTTTGCGCCGTTCGGCCTGGATCTCCGGCCGTCCAGCGTCGAGGCGCTGCAGCGGCTGGGCATCGAGGCGCGCTGTGCCGATCTGACGACGCTCGATGAACCCGGCCGCTTCAGCGTCATCAGCCTGGCCGACGTGCTCGAGCACATGGCCTTCCCGCGCGAGGGCCTTGCCGCCGCGCATCGCCTGCTGCGGCCCGACGGCGTGCTGTTCGCGTCGATGCCCAACTACGATTGCGCGGCCTGGCGCCTGCTCGATGCCGCCAATGCCAATCCCTATTGGGGCGAGCTCGAGCACTTCCACAATTTCAGCCGGCAACGCCTCCATGCGCTGCTGGCCGAGTCGGGCTTCGAAGTCGTGCACTACAGCGTGAGCGAACGCTATCGCGTCTGCATGGAAATCATCGCGCGCCGCACCGGCTAGGTCGAGGAGGTCGGTGACGGCTTGTCGGCGGCCAAGGCCTCGCGCAGCCGCTGGGCGGCAGTGCGGCCCAGCGTCAAGGGTTCGGCGATGCCGAGCAGCGTGATCCGCGCGCTCTCGCGCGATTGCGTATCGATGTTGCGCAGCCGGTCGCGGTTGATGATCAGCGACCGCCCGAGCCGCAGGAACGGCGGCGACGGCAGCAGGCTCTCGAAATGGGCGAGCGTCCGCCAGATCATCACCTCGGGCTGATTGGCCAGCAGCACGCGCGTGAAATCGCCGTCGGCGCGCAGGGCCGCGATCTCGGCGGGCGCGGCCAACACCGTCCGCCTCGGTGTCCTGAGTTCGATGGTGCTCGGACCCGCCGGCGCCGGATCGGCAGCTTGGGCGAGCTGCCGTTCGACCCTCACCAGCGACTCCGCAAGGCGCTCGGGATCGACCGGCTTCAGCAGATAATCCGCGGCATCGACGGCAAAGGCCTCGACGGCATGTTCGGGGTAGGCGGTGACGAACACGACGACCGGTGGCTTCTCGAGGGCTTCGAGGAAATCGAAGCCGTCGCCGCCGCCCAGTTCGATGTCGAGGAAAACGAGTTGCGGTTTCCTCTCGGCGACCGCGCGCACGGCCTCGGCGATGGTCTCAGCCTCGGCCACGATCTCGACGGTGGGATGGGCGGCGAGCAGCCGTCGCATCGCCGAACGCGCCAGCGGCTCGTCATCGACGATCAGGATCCGGAGCACGGTTCGCCCTCCAGCACCAGCGTTGCCACCACCTTGCCCTGTCCCGCGCCGCGGTCGCACAAGGTGAACTGGTGGCGACCGGGGTAGTGCAGGGCCAGACGCCGCCGCACATTCTCCATGCCGATCCCGGGGCGGCGCAGGCGCGACTTCGTGCCATTCTCGAGCGTGCCGGTGTTCTCGATCTCGATGTGCAGCGCTTCTCCCACCAGGCGGACATCGACGCTGACATCGAGGCCATTGTCGCGCCGGCCGTGCTTGACGGCGTTCTCGACCAGCGGCTGCAGCAGAAAGCTTGCGATCCGCCGTGACGCGGCGGCGGAGTCGGTATGGAGGTTGGTCTTGAGGCGGTCGCCGAAGCGCGCCTGCTGCACCCGCAGGTAGGCCGCGAGGCCGCCGACTTCCGCCTCGACCGTGACGACGGTCTGGTTGATGCCGTCGAGCGAGTGCCGCAGATAGGCCGTGAGGTCGCGCAGCATGGCGAGCGCCGCTGCCGGATGCTCGGGGATTTCCTCGGCCACGCCGTTCAGCGCGTTGAAGAGGAAATGCGGATCGAGCTGCAGGCGCAATTCCTCAAGCTCGGCCCGGAGCGCCTCGGCTTCCGCCGCAATCGCATGCCGGCGCTCGGTGCGCTTGCCGATCTCGGCATGGATCCAGAAGTAGCCGAGGCTCCAGCCGACCAGTGCCAGCGAATAGTGGATGAGGGGAATGACGATCTCCTCGAGCGGAGACCAGTTCGGCACCGTCCATCCAGAAACGTGCTGGGCCGCGAACAGCCAGGCGACGACGACGGCGGCACCTGCCAGCGAGTACAGTGCGATCGGGGCCACGGTGCGCTGGCTCAGCCTGTTGTCGAAGCTCGGCGACGCATAGACCGAGCGCAGCGCCCACGAGATCACCACGAGAGCAGGGTAGACCAGCGCGGTCTGGAAAAGCGCGATCGGCATGTCGTTGTAGGTGAGCTGCTGGTCGATCAGGTCGACGAGGGCGAACAGGCCCCAGCCCGCAAGCTGGACCCGCCAGAACGTCGGCAAGCCGTTCGCTTCGGCGACGGCAGAACTCGCGGGCACATTTGTGGCCATGTCGTGCAAGAGAAAAGGCCATTTGCCGAGCGCAGGCAAGCGCCGGGGGCGCCGTGGAAGCGGGCGTCGCGCTGCTTCACCGATTTTCCTGCCGTGTTCGCCGAGTGGCCGGGCGCGCACCGGTGCGGCCACCGGGGCGCAACGACATATTTCGGCCACGCACGAGGGGACGCAACGGGCGCTTCGGAGGGATCGCGATGGCGAGCATCAATTATACCGTGACGGACAATTGGGGTTCGGGCTTTGTCGGCAACATGACCGTGCCCGGCGGCAATCAGGGGCTGCACGGCTGGACCGTCGAATTCGATGCGACGTTCGCCATCTCCGACATCTGGGGCGCCGAGATCGTCAGCCACGTCGGCAACCACTATGTGATCCGCAATCTCAGCTGGAACTCCGACGTGCCGTCGGGCGGCAACACCACCTTCGGCTTCCAGGCGACGCCGGGCGCCGGCGGCACAGCGGCGACAGGGTTCACGCTCGACGGTGCGGGTGACGCGCCGCCGCCCGTGCTTCCGACGCTGTCGATCGCCGATGCCTCGGTCGCCGAGGGCAATGCCGGAAGCTCGCAGCTCTCCTTCACGGTCAGCCTCTCGCAGGCGGCCAACGGACCGGTGACGGTCCACTATGCGACCGGCAACGGCACGGCGACTTCTGGTTCGGACTACACCACCCAGTCGGGCACCGTCAGCTTCGCGGCCGGCGAGATCTCGAAGGTGATCACGGTGCCCGTCACGGCGGACACCGCGGTCGAGGCCAACGAATCCCTGGTCGTCACGCTCTCCAGCGCTTCCGGCGCCACCATCGCCGACGGCGCGGCCGCCGGCACCATCGTCAATGACGACGTTGCGCCGCCGCCTCCGCCTCCGCCGGGCAGTGTCTCGCTCGACTACGCCATCGGTTCCAACTGGGGTTCGGGTTTCACCGGCGGCATGACGGTCGGCACGACGGGCTCCGCGCTCAATGGCTGGACCGTCGAGTTCAATGCCTCGTTCGCCATCACCAATATCTGGAACGCCGAGATCGTGAGCCATGTCGGCGACCACTATGTCGTGCGCAACGCGGCGTGGAACGGCCAGGTCGGCAGCGGACAGCAGACGTCGTTCGGCTTCCAGGCAACGGCCGGCAGCGCCGGCGCCGCCGCGTCGGGCTTCACGGTCAATGGCGTCGCTACAGGACACGATCCCGTGCCGGTGGTGCCGAGCCTTTCCGTGGCCGATACCACGGTGAGCGAGGGCAACAGCGGGAGCCGCGATCTCGCCTTCACCGTCACGCTCTCGGCCGCGGCGACGACTTCCGTCTCGGTCGCCTATGCGACCAGCAACGGCACTGCGACCGCCGGTTCGGACTACACGGCACAGACCGGCACGCTCACCTTTGCGGCGGGCGAGATCTCGAAGGTGGTCCATATCCAGGTGTCGGGCGATACGGTGCTGGAGGGCAACGAATCGCTGACGCTCACCCTGTCGTCGCCAAATGGCGCGACCATCGCCGACGGCACGGCGGCCGGTGTCATCACCAACGACGATGTGGCACCTCCGCCGCCAACTCTGAGCATCGGCGACGCGAGCTTTGCCGAAGGCAGCGCCGCCACGCCGGGACATGCCACCTTCACGGTGACCTTGTCGGCCGCCGCGACGTCGCCGGTGACCGTGAACTTCGCCACAGCGAACGGTACGGCGACTGCGGGTAGCGACTACGTCGCGCAATCCGGCGCGCTCACCTTCGCGCCCGGCGAGACCCAGAAGACGATCCAGATTGCGGCGATCGGCGACGCGGTCGTTGAAGCCAACGAAGCCTTCACCGTCGTCCTGACAAGCCCGGTCGGCGCCACTCTCGCCAATGGCACGGGCGCCGGCACCATCACCAATGACGACGCGGCGCCGCCGCCAGCGGAGTTGCCTGCTCTCAGCATCGCCGACACGTCGGTGGTCGAGGGCGATCCCGGTACCGGCTCCGTCGCCTCGGGCTGGTTCAGCACCTCGGGCAACCAGATCGTCGATGCCGCGGGGCATTCGGTCCAGATCGCCGGCACGAACTGGTTCGGCTTCGAATCGTCGACTCTGGCGCCGCACGGCCTGTGGACGCGCGGCTATCAGAGCATGATGGACCAGATGGTGGATCTGGGCTTCAACACCATCCGCCTGCCGTTCTCCAACGACACGATCCACAGCACCGGCACGCCCAACGGCATCGACTTCTTCAAGAATCCGGATCTGCAGGGCCTCTCCGCCATGCAGATCATGGACAAGATCGTGGCCTATGCCGGAGAGCTCGGGCTCAAGATCATCCTCGATCATCATCGCAACGATTCAGGCCCCGGCGCGTCGCCCAACGGCCTGTGGTACGATGGCCAGCACAGCGAGGCCCAGTGGGTCTCCGACTGGCAGATGCTGGCGGCGCGCTATGCCAACGATCCGACCGTGATCGGCGCCGATTTGCACAACGAACCCCACGCCGGTACCTGGGGCGGCGGCGGACCGACCGACTGGGCAGCGGCCGCCGAGCTCGCCGGCAACGCCATCGGCGCGGTCAATCCCAACTGGCTGATCTTCGTCGAGGGCGTCGCCGTCTATCAGGGGGAGAACTACTGGTGGGGCGGCAACCTGATGGGTGTGCGGGACCGGCCCATCGATCTCGATGTTTCCAACAAGCTGGTCTATTCGGCGCACGACTATCCTAACTCGGTGTGGCCGCAGCCGTGGTTCCAGGGCGACAACTTCGCCGCCGCCCTGCCGGCCAAGTTCGACCAGATGTGGGGCTACATCCACAAGGAGGGCATCGCACCGGTCTATATCGGCGAGTTCGGCACCAACCTCACCGATCCCAAGGACGCGCCCTGGCTGGAGGCCATCACCTCCTACATGTCGGGCGATTTCGACAACGACGGCACGTCCGACATCCCTGCCGACGAGCAGGGCATCAGCTGGACCTTCTGGTCGTGGAATCCCAATTCCGGCGATACCGGCGGCATCCTGGGCAACGACTGGAACAGCGTTAACCAGGCCAAGCTCGACTATCTGACGCCGATCCAGTTCGACTTCGACAGCGACGTGCCGGGCGGCGGCGGTGACGAGCCTGCGACGGCCGAGGCCGTCTTCCAGCTCACGCTCTCGGCACCGGCCAGCGGTTTCGTGACGGTGGCTTTCCATACCGTCCCCGGCGATGCCACGGCCACGGATTTCACCACCACCACCGGTTCGGTCACCTTCGCGCCGGGCGAGCAGACCAGGACGATCTCGATCCCAATCAAGCCGGACAATACGGGCGAGGCCAACGAGCACTTCACCGTGGTGCTGACCAATGCCGTGGGCGCCACCTTGGCGCGCGACACCGCGACCGCCACCATCGTCGACGACGACGGCGGGATCGTGACGCCGCCGCCTCCTCCGCCGCCTCCGCCTCTGCCGCCGCCCGGTCCTTCGGGCGATCTGCGCGGGGTGTTCTCGGCGACCGATAGCTGGAGCGGCGGCTTCAACGGCGGTGTCACCGTCCACAATGACGGCGCGAACCTGAGCGGCGGATGGCAGATCGCCATCGACATGCCGTACCTGATCACCGACATCTGGAACGCCCGCATCATCTCCCACGACGCCAACAGCTACGTGATCGGCAGCGCCGCCTGGAACGGCCAGCTCGCGCATGACGGCGAGACGACCTTCGGCTTCGTCGCCTCGGGACAGCTGAACCCGTCGGCGGTGCACATCCACGCCGTCGACGACACGCCGGACTCCGTTCCGACCGTGCCGACCGGCCTGGTCGCCACCACCGTGTCCAGCACATCGACGATGCTGAGCTGGGACGCCTCGACCGTACCCGGCGGTGGAACCGTCACCGGCTATGCGGTCTTCGAGGATGGCCAGCAGATCGCCACCGTCACCGGCACCCACTACACCGCCACTCACCTTACGCCGGACACCAGCTACCAGTTCTCGGTGGCGGCGATCGACGCGCTGGGATCGTCGGCCCAGGCAAGCCCGATCGCCGTGCATACGACGATCCCCGATCCCCACGGCAGCCTCGAGCACATGTTCTCGCCCTACATCGATATGGCGATGCCGGTCGACGCCGACCTGGTCGCGATCTCCCAGGCCGCGGGCATCGAGAACTTCACCTTGGCCTTCATGCTCGCTTCCAGCGAGGGCATCGGCTGGCAGGGCGTCGGCTCGATCGACGACGACACGCTGTATACCCCGTCGGGAACGACGACGACGATCCTCGAGCAGGTCCAGGCGATCCAGGCGGCCGGCGGCAACATCACCATCTCGTTCGGCGGCGCGGCCGGCCAGGAAGCAGCGCTCACGGCGCCCAACGCGACCGTCCTGCAGGCCGAATACCAGTCGGTGATCGACCGCTACAACATCACCTCCATCGACTTCGACATCGAAGGTGCGGCGGTGCAGGACCAGCGCTCGATCACCATGCGCGACCAGGCCATCGTCGGCCTGCAGGCGGCCAACCCCGACCTCAAGGTGTCGTTCACCCTGGCGGTGCTGCCGACTGGCCTCGTCGCCGACGGGCTGAACCTGCTGCGGAGCGCCATGAACGACGGCGTGCGGATCGACATGGTCAACATCATGGCCATGGATTACGGCCAGTCGGTCGACAACAACGGCCAGATGGGGCTGAACGCCATCCTTGCGTCGGAGGCGACCCAGCAGCAGCTCCTGGACCTCGGCCTCGACGCCAAGATCGGCATCACGCCAATGATCGGCGTCAACGACATCATCTCCGAAGTGTTCACCTTGGCAGACGCCCAGGCGCTGGTCGACTACGCCGCGAACGATCCCGACGTGGCAATGCTTTCGATGTGGTCGGTGGCGCGCGACAACGGCAATTCGGCCGGCGCCCCTTACGCCTCGTCGGACAGCAGCGGGATCGCCCAGAACCCGTTCGAGTTCGCCGGAATCCTGAACGACTTCGACCACGTCGTGTGACATGAGCTGGCACCGACCGCGCTCGGAACTGTCGGCGGCGCTCGCCGCCTGCCGCAAGGCGTTCATCGGCGTGGCGCTGTTCAGCGCCATGCTGAACGTGCTCTACCTCACCGGCTCGTTCTACATGCTCGAGGTCTACGACCGCGTGCTGCCGAGCCGCAGCGTGCCGACGCTGGTCGGCATCACCATCCTTGCCCTCGTGCTGTTCGGCTTCCAGGGCTTCCTCGACATCGTCCGCAGCCGCGTCCTGGTGCGGATCGCCGGATCGCTCGACGAGGCGGTGAGCTGTCGCGTCTATCGCGTGCTGGTGACCTTGCCGCTCAAGGCGCCGACGCCGCACGGCATGCAGCCGCTGCGCGATCTCGACCAGATCCGCTCCTTCCTGTCGACAGTCGGGCCGGCGGCCCTGTTCGACCTGCCGTGGCTGCCGCTCTATCTCGGCATCTGCTTCCTCTTTCATCCCTTGATCGGCATCGCGGCGACGGCGGGCGGGTTGATCCTGGTCGTCGTCACGCTTCTCACCGAGCTGCTGACGCGCGCGCCGGCCGGCGAGGCGGCGGGCCTGGGCAGCAGCCGTGCGGCATTGGCCGAGGCCGGCCGTCGCAACGCCGAGGCGATCCAGGCAATGGGCATGGCGGACCGTCTCGGTGCGCTGTGGGGCGACTGCAATCGCGGCTACCTCGCCGCCCAGCGGCGCGCCGCCGATGTTGCCGGCGGATTGGGCGGACTGTCGAAGGTCCTGCGCGTGGTGCTGCAATCGGGGGTGCTGGGGATCGGCGCCTGGCTGGTGATCAACGGCCAGGCCACGGCCGGCGTCATTATCGCCAGCTCGATCCTGACCTCGCGTGCCCTGGCGCCCATCGAGCTCGCGATCGCCCATTGGCGGGGCTTCGTCTCGGCGCGCCAGAGCTGGCGGCGCCTCAGCGACCTCATGGGCAAGATCCCGGCGGACCAGCCGCGCATGGCCTTGCCCACGCCGGTCCATTCGCTGGCGCTCGAGACGGTGAGCGTGGTTCCACCCGGAACGAACCGGGTCGTCGTCCAGGACATGGCGCTTCAGCTCAAGGCGGGCCAGGGGCTGGGCATCATCGGGCCCAGCGCGTCGGGCAAGTCGTCGCTGGCGCGCGTCATGGTGGGCGTCTGGGCGGCGGCACGCGGCAAGATCCGCATCGACGGCGCGGCGCTCGACCAGTGGTCGTCGGAGGATCTGGGTCCGCACATCGGCTATCTGCCGCAGGACATGGAGCTGTTCGCCGGCAGCGTGGCACAGAACATCGCCCGCTTCGAACCGGAGCCGTCCTCCGGGTCGGTCATTGCCGCGGCCAAGGCCGCCGGCGTCCACGAGCTGGTCCTCGGCCTGCCGGAGGGCTACGAGACGCAGATCGGCGAAGCAGGCGCGGCGCTGTCGGCCGGACAGCGCCAGCGGGTCGGCCTCGCCCGCGCGCTCTATGGCGATCCGTTCCTGGTGGTGCTGGACGAGCCCAATGCCAATCTCGACAGCGAGGGCGAAGAGGCCCTGACGCAGGCCATCCTGGGCGTCCGCGCGCGCGGCGGCATCGCCGTCGTGATTGCCCATCGGCCGAGCGCGCTTGCCGGCGTCGATACCTTGCTGGTGATGCGGGGCGGACGCCTGCAGGCCTTCGGGCCGAAGGAGGCGGTGCTCAAGGATGCGTTGCAGCCCGTTCCCGGGCCGACAGCCGCCCGCTTCGTCGCCAGGCAGCAGGCAGCCGCATCATGACCGTGACCTCGCAGCAATCCATACGACGCCATCTTTTCGCGGGCACGGCGGCGGTGCTCCTGCTGGCCGGCGGCGTCGGCGGCTGGGCTGCGACGACCGAACTTTCGGGCGCGGTGATTGCATCAGGCCAGCTCGTCGTCGATTCGAACGTCAAAAAGGTTCAGCATCCGACCGGCGGCGTAGTCGGCGAGCTGCGGGTCAAGGAGGGCGACCGGGTCAAGGCCGGCGATGTCGTGGTGCGACTCGACGAGACCCAGACGCGCGCCAGTCTGGCGATCGTGACCAAGGCGCTGGATGAGTTGGCGGCGCGGCAGGCCCGCAATGAAGCCGAACGGGACGCCGCGGACAAAGTGCACTTCACGCCGGACCTCCTCGCCAGGACCCATGATCCCGACGTGACGCGGGTGACGTCGGGCGAACAGAGGCTGTTCGAGATCCGCCGGTCCAGCCGCGAAGGCCAGAAAGCACAGCTCCGGGAGCAGGTCGCCCAGCTCGAGCAGCAGATCCAGGGCAACAGGGAACAGGAGTCGGCCAAGGCCAAGGAAATCGACTGGATCCAGCAGGAGCTCAGGGGCGTTCGCGACCTGTGGAAGCAGAACCTGGTGCCGTTCGCCCGGGTGACCGCACTCGAGCGCGATGGCGCCCGGCTTGAAGGCGAGCGCGGCGCCCTGATCGCCACGATTGCCCAGACCAAGGGCCGTATCGCGGAAATCCGGCTGAAGATCCTGCAAATCAGCGAAGATCTCTACGTCGACGTCGGCAAGGACCTCGCCGAAATCCGCAGCAAGAAGTCGGAACTGGTCGAACGGCGGGTCGCCGCCGAAGACCAGCTCAAGCGCATCGATCTCATCGCACCGCAGGACGGCAAGGTCTTTCAGCGCACCGTGCACACGGTCGGCGGCGTCATCCAGGCCGGCGAGCCGGTCATGCTGATCGTGCCCGATGCCGACAGCCTGATCGTCGAAGCCAAGATCGCACCGCAGGACATCGACCAGGTGCGCCTGGGCCAGTCGGTTGTGCTGCGGTTCCCGGCCTTCAACCAGCGCTCGACGCCCGAGCTCAATGGCGAGGTCGTCGGCATCGCAGCCGACGTCACGCAGGACGACAGAAGGAACGAGTCGTACTACTCGGTGCGCATCCGGGTTTTCGATACCGAACTTCAGCGGCTTGACGGGCAGAAACTGCTGGCCGGCATGCCCGTCGAGGCCTTTCTCCAGACCGAGCCGCGCACGGCGATTTCCTATCTCGTCAAGCCCATGCAGGATCAGATCGCGCGAGCCTTCAGGGGGCGCTGACCGGCGACTAGACCCGTCCGTGGCAGTGCTTGAATTTCTTGCCCGAACCGCACGGGCAGGCCGCGTTGCGCGAGACCTTGCCCCAGGTAGAGGGATCGTTGGGATCGACTGCCGCCTTGCCCATCGGCTTCATCGTGCGAGGCCGCGACAGCGTGGCGACACCGCCGCCTGACGGGTCGGCAGGATCGTAGGCCGGATCGTCGGCCATCGCGGCGGCGAGCGCCGGATCGCCGTGGATCTCGCGCATCTGGGTCGGCACCTCCGGCATCGGCGGTTGCTCCATGCGGAGCTGCACGGTGGCGAGCACGTTGACCACCGATTCGCGCAAGCCCGTCAGCAGGTCGCTGAACAGGTTGAAGGCCTCGCGCTTGTATTCGTTCAGCGGATCCTTCTGGCCGTAGGCGCGCAGTCCGATGCCCTGCCGCAGATGGTCGAGATGCAGCAGGTGGTCCTTCCAGTTCTGGTCGAACAGTTGCATCAGCACGCTCTTCTCGACCTGGCGCCACACTTCCGGCCCGTACTGCGCCGCCTTCTGGGCGAACAGCCGGTCGGCCGCCTCGTTCAGGCGCGTCGTGATCTCCTCGTCGGCGATGCCTTCTTCCTTGGCCCACTCGTCGATCGGCAGGTCGAGCCCGAAGATGCGCTGCACCTCCTCTTTGAGCTCACCCGTCTTCCATTGCTCGGCGTAGACATCCTCGGGAATGGTCCGCGCCACCAGGGCGTCGATGACGTCGCGGCGCATGCCGGCGACCGTCTCCGAGACGTCCTCGGTGGCCATCAGCTCGATGCGCTCCTTGTAGATCTCCTTGCGCTGGCTGTTCATGACATCGTCGAAGCGCAGCAGGTTCTTGCGAATCTCGAAGTTGCGCGCCTCGACCTTGCCCTGCGCGGTCTCCAGCGCCTTGTTGAGCCAGCGGTGGGTCAGCGCCTCGTCGTCGGCCATGCCCTTCTTCTGCACCCAGTCGAGCACCTTGTTGTTGCCGAAGATGCGCATCAGGTCGTCTTCCAGCGACAGGAAGAACTTGGATGCGCCGGGGTCGCCCTGGCGGCCGGAACGGCCGCGCAGCTGGTTGTCGATGCGTCGGCTCTCGTGGCGCTCGGTGCCGACCACATAGAGGCCGCCCGCCTTGAGCACGATCTCGCGGTCGCGCTCGACACCCGCCCGGATTTCCGCCTCGATCCGCGCCAGTTCGGCCTTGCGTTCGGCCCGGGCTTGATCCGAATCACCGGCGAACTTGGCGGCGATCTCAGGTTCGCTCTGGCGCACCAGCATCTCGACGTTGCCGCCCAGTTGGATGTCGGTGCCGCGGCCGGCCATATTGGTGGCGATGGTGATGGTGGCCGGCCGGCCGGCCTGGGCGACGATCTGCGCTTCCTGCTCATGGAAGCGGGCGTTCAGCACATTATGCGGGATACCCTGCTTCTTCAGCTCCTCGGCCAGCGCCTCGGACTTCTCGATGGATACCGTGCCGACCAGCATCGGCTGGTTGCGGGCCCGACATTCCTGGATGAGCTTGACGATGGC
The DNA here is from genome assembly GCA_945889625.1 of Asaia bogorensis. Lineage (GTDB taxonomy): Bacteria > Pseudomonadota > Alphaproteobacteria > Reyranellales > Reyranellaceae > Reyranella. Next base: position 54,864 of record CAMDCE010000025.1, read on the forward strand.
GCGGGTCTTGTCGGTCAGCGTGCGGTAGATCTCGTCGTCGGCGTCCTTGCGCACGACGGCCACGTTGGTCGGAATCTCGACCACTTCGAGCCGATAGATTTCACCGAACTCGGTGGCCTCGGTCAGCGCCGTGCCGGTCATGCCGGCCAGCTTGGGATACATGCGGAACAGGTTCTGGAAGGTGATCGAGGCCAGCGTCTGGTTCTCGCGCTGGATCTCGACATTCTCCTTGGCCTCGAGCGCCTGGTGCAGGCCCTCGGAATAGCGCCGGCCCGACATCATGCGGCCGGTGAACTCGTCGATGATGATGACCTGGCCGTCCTTGACGATGTAGTCGACGTCGCGGGCAAAGTTCTTGTGGGCCCTGAGCGCCTGTGTGATGTGGTGCAGCACCGATATCATCGCCGGCGCGTAGAGGCTGATGCCCTCGGGCAGCAGGCCGTCGCCGCGCAGGATGTCTTCCACCGCCTCGATGCCGGCGTCGGTCAGCACCACGGTGCGGGTCTTCTCGTCTTTTTCGTAGTGCTCGGCCTTGAGCTTGGGGATTACCGTGTCGGCGCGCCGGTAGAGCTCCGAGGAATCCTCGGCCGGGCCGGAGATGATCAGCGGCGTGCGCGCCTCGTCGATCGGGATCGAATCGACTTCGTCGACGATCGCGAAATTGAAGGGCCGCTGGGCCATGGCGTCGAGGCGGAACTTCATGTTGTCGCGCAGATAGTCGAAGCCGATCTCGTTGTTGGTCCCGTAGGTGACGTCGCAGGCGTAGGCTTCCTTGCGCTGCTCGTCCGAGAGGTCGTGCACGATCACGCCGACGGTGAGGCCAAGGAAGCCGTAGATCTGCCCCATCCATTCGGAGTCGCGGCGGGCCAGGTAGTCGTTCACCGTCACGACATGCACGCCCTTGCCTTCGAGGGCGTTGAGATAAACCGCCAGCGTCGCCACCAGGGTCTTGCCTTCGCCGGTCTTCATCTCGGCGATCTTGCCCTGGTGCAGCACCATGCCGCCCTTGAGCTGGACGTCGAAATGGCGCTGGCCGAGCGTGCGCTTGGCCGCCTCGCGCACGACGGCGAAGGCCTCGATCAGCAGGCCGTCCAGGGTCTCGCCCTTGCTCAAGCGCTCGCGGAATTCCGCGGTCTTGGCGCGCAGGTCGTCGTCGGAGAGCTTGGCGAATTCCGGCTCGAGCGCATTGATCTTCGCCACCGGCTTGTCGAAGCCTTTGACGATGCGGTCATTGGCCGTCCCGAACAAGCTTCGGGCAAGCGACCCCAGCATGAAAACCTCGATATTGTAATGACTTAGGCGGGTACTGCGGCCCGCCTTCCCCGTCAGAGATAGAGAGCGTCTCCCGGAGTGTCAACGCAAGGTCCGATGACTGCAACCGGTGGCCGCTGACGACTCACGAAAAAGTGCCGCAATTCGTCGTCATGGCGGGCATCGCCGCGGTGTCGGCGCTTGCTTGGGGCGAGTGGCCCTGTGTAAACGAAGGACGCCGCCCGTCTTGTCGTCTTTTCCGGTCCGGAGTGCCTCATGAGCCAGAGCTTGCGCGTCCTGCGCATCGTCGTCCTATGCTGCGCGGCTGTCGCCATTACAGGCCCTGCCGTCGCCCAGCAGCCGGCCGCTCCGCCGGCTGGCGTGCCCAAGCCGGCGCTGCCGGCGCCGCAGAAGCCCGCCCAGGTCCAGCCGCTCAAGGACCCTATCGTGGCTACCGTCAATGGCCAGCCGGTTCGGCTTTCGGAGCTCGAGGAGGCCCAGAAGGCGCTGCCGGCACAATATCGCAACATGCCGCTGCAGGCCGTCTTCCCGGCGCTGCTCGACCGCATCATCGACAGCAAGCTGGTCGTGGCGGACGGGCGCAAGAACAAGGTCGGCGACGACGCCGCCTTCAAGAAGCGCCTGGCCTTCGTCGAGGAGCAGGTGATCCAGGATTTCTGGCTGCAACGTGAAATCGCCAAGAGGGTTACGGCCGAGAAGCTGCTGCAGCGCTACCAGGAACGCCTGAAGTCGATGCCGGCCGAGGAGGAGGTGCACGCGCGCCACATCCTGGTCGCCACCGAAGACGAGGCCAAGGCACTGATCGCCGAGTTGAAGAAGGGCGGGGCATTCGACAAGCTCGCCCGTGACAAGTCGACCGACAAGGCGTCGGGCGCCGAGGGCGGCGATCTCGGCTGGTTCAAGAAGAGCGACATGGTGAAGGAATTCGCCGACGCGGCGTTCGCGCTGAAGAAGGGCGAACTCACCGAGACGCCGATCAAGAGCCAGTTCGGCTATCACATCATCCAGCTCGACGACCGCCGCCAGGCGCCGCCGCCGGGCTTCGAGGAACTGGCCGAGCCGCTCAAGGAGGAGATGGCGCGCGAGACTGTGACGGCGCTGCTCGATCGGCTGCGCTCGGCCTCCAAGATCGAGAAATTCGCCATGGATGGCGGCAAGCCCGAGCCGGCGGCCACGCCGGCCGCGCCCGGGACGCCAGCCCGGCCAGCCGCTGCGCCGCCTGCCCCCGGCAAGTAAAACTCACGATTTCCGGCATTTCTGGTGTAGTCTCCGCGCTTCGGCCGATCCAGGGATGAACCTGGCCAGCCGCATGGGGAGTTCTATGGCCGTCAAGCCCGCCGTATCGCCGCTCGCGCCCAAGACGACGCCGACGCTGCCGCGCATTGCGGGCGTCAAGCTGGGCGCCGCGCGTTCGGGCGTGCGTTATGCCGACCGCGACGACGTCATGCTGGCGATCCTGCCGGCCGGCGCCACGATCGCCGGCGTGCTGACCAAGTCCAAGACCTGCTCCGCGCCGGTCGACTGGTGCCGCAAGAATCTCACGCGCGGCAAGGTGCGCGCCATCGTGGTCAATGCCGGCAACGCCAACGCCTTCACCGGCAAGGCCGGCGACAAGGCGGTCGAGGAAAGCACGCGCGCCATCGCCCAGGCGCTGGGCTGTCCGCGCAACGAGGTTTTCATGGCTTCGACGGGCGTGATCGGCCAGCCGCTCGACTGGGAGAAGATCGTCGCCGTCGTGCCGGGAATGATCAAGGCGGCGCGGGAAGACAACTGGTCGGCCGCCGCCGCCGCCATCATGACGACCGATACTTTCCCCAAGCTCGCCACGCGCCAAGCCAAGATCGGCGAGAAGACCGTGACCATCAACGGCTTCCTCAAGGGCTCGGGCATGATTGCGCCCGACATGGCGACCATGCTGGCCTTCGTCTTTACCGATGCCAAGGTGCCGAGCGGCGTGCTGCAGAAGCTCTTGACCGACGCCGCGGACAAGTCGCTGAACTGCGTCACGATCGACGGCGATACCTCGACCAGCGACACGCTGCTGCTGGCCGCTACCGGTGTCGCCCGCCATGCGCCGATCGAGGAAGCCGACGATCCTGTGCTGGCCGACTTCAAGCGCGGCCTCGACGAGGTGCTGATCGAACTGGCGCAGCTGCTTGCCCGCGACGGCGAGGGCGCCACCAAGTTCGTCACCATCAGCGTCGGCGGCGCCTCTTCGAATGGTGCTGCCCGCAAGATTGGCCTGGCGGTCGCCAACTCACCGCTGGTCAAGACGGCGATCGCCGGCGAGGACGCCAACTGGGGCCGCATCGTCATGGCGGTCGGCAAGTCGGGCGAGCGCGCCGACCGCGACAAGCTCAGGATCTCGATCGGCGGCGTGCGCATTACCGACGCCGGCCAGGTCGTACCCAACTACGACGAGACGCCGGTCGCCAAGCACATCAAGGGCACCGACATCCTGATCGACATCGATCTCGGCATCGGCCGCGGCCGCGCCACAGTCTGGACCTGCGATCTCACGCACGGCTACATCGACATCAACGGCAGCTACCGTTCTTGAATCGGTCGTTCGACGAGGACTGTCCGGGCGGCCCGCCGCCGCTGGGCGCTCGTTCGCTCGTGCTGGTCGCCGCCGTGGCGCTGGTCGATGCCGACGGCCGGGTGCTGATCGCGCAACGCCCCGACGGCAAGTCGATGGCCGGGCTGTGGGAATTCCCCGGCGGCAAGGTCGATCCCGGCGAGACTCCCGAGCAGGCGCTGGTGCGCGAGCTGCACGAGGAGCTCGGCATCGAGACGGCAGCGAGCTGCCTGGCGCCGATCGCCTTCGCCAGCCACGGCTACGAGAAATTCCATTTGCTGATGCCGGTCTTCGCCTGCCGCAAGTGGCACGGCACGCCGCAGCCACGCGAAGGTCAGGCCCTGAAATGGGTCGCCCCGATTGACCTCGCCCGCTATCCGATGCCGCCGGCGGACCTGCCGCTGATCGGATTGCTCAGGGACCTTCTTTAGGGGCGTGCCAATTAAGCGGGTGGCGCCAGCTGCGTGCCTTCGCGCCAGCCGGTCAGCTTGCGGAAGATGATGGCCAGCGCAGTCGCCACCACGCCGGTGCCGGCGTAGGAGGCGAGGATCGCCACCGTCCAGGCGACCACGACGGCAGCCGCATCGGCGCCCAGCACGCCACGCAGGACCGACAGCGGCACGAGAAACGCCATCATGGTGGCCATGGCGCTGGCGAAGAAGATCACGAACAGCGTGCCGACGATGACCCAGCCGTTGCCGCGGCTATGGCCCCACGACTGGCGCGGCGAGAACGGTACGTCGACCGCTGTCGCGGCCAGCCCGAAGCTCACCCTGAGCGCCAGCAGCGCCGAGACGATGAAGCCGATGCCGAGAGGGGCTGCCATCGCCTCGCGGCGGGCCAGCTCAGGGTCGATCGGCGCTCTGCCGATCATGCTGGGATCGATCGCGCCGATGGTCAGCGTGAAAGCGGCGATCAATATGAAGGTCATGCCGCCGACCTTGAGCAGGTGGACGAGGAAGGCGGTCTCGCGCGCCGACCAGCCGCGTCCAGGCAGCCGTTCGATGCGCTGCGGCCCGAGCAGGACCGCGCGCATCCAGGCGACCATGAACATCACGCTCGGCACGACATCGAGCGCCTTTTCTGCCAGCACGGCGACGAGCGATCCTTCGGCAAGCCCGGCGCCGAAGATGCGTATCAGGAGTGAGAGGATCCACGGGATCGTCACCAGATGGAAGAACAGCGGCAGGTGGCCGAAGAAAAAGCCGAAGCTCTCCGACAGCACTTCGCTGAACGACAGTTTGACGGCAGGCACGATTTATCCCCGCTGCACTTTCTCGCCGGCGCTTCGTTCGGTGCTGCCCAGCGCCTCGGCCAGGCGATGGGCGGCAGTGCCGGGCCTGAGCGGCTTGGGCTGCGATTCGTGCGGTGTCCAGCCGTGCAGGAACAGCACCTCGAAGCTGGCGGCGATGCGGCCCGACGGCTGGGCGAACCGCTCGCCGTAGATTTCCGCCGCCCGCAGCAGGGTGGCTCGCCGCGTGAAGCCGCGGCGTCGTTCGGCCACCAGATTGCTTTCGCCCATGGCGCCCAGCTCGCGCATCAGGGCAAGCGCGCTGTCGTACTCGACCTCGATGGTCTCGCTATCGGCGACCGGCAGGGCGAAGCCGGCGCGCTGCAGCAGGCCTGCGGCATCGCGCAGATCGGCAAAGGGCGAAACGCGTGGACTGAGGCCGCCCTCGACCTCGCTTTCCGCCGCCGCCAGAGCCTGGCGGAGCTGCCACAGCGTGCCGCCACCCAGCATGGCGCCGAGGAACAGCCCGTCGGGCCTGAGGATGCGGCCGATCTGGATCAGGGCACCGGGCAGATCGTTGACCCAATGCAGACTCATGGCGCTCAGCACCAGGTCGAAGCAGCCGCTTGCGAAGGGCAGGGCCTCTTCGTCGGCGACCAGCGCCGGGCCGTCGGCGCGGCGAGCAAAGCCCAAGCCGAGATCGGCGCGCACCAAGTGGCCGACCGTCTTGCGCTCGCCCAAACGTGCGGCGAGTGCGGTGGCGATTTCGTCGCCATGGCAGCCGAGATCGAGCGCCAGGGGAAAGCTGCGCCGCACGTCATCCAGCCGCTCGACCAGGCGGTCGGCGATCTCGCGCTTCAGGAACGATCTGCGGTCCCAGTCGCGCGCCGCCCGCTCGCGCCGGGCGCGCAGCGTCGTGCGGTCAAAGACCAGCAGGGGGTCGGGCAGGTTCACAAACCGTATGTAGGGCCAAAGCGTGGCGCCGGGTAGGGGAGGCCGCCACCGTCCCGGCATATTTGCCGGGCTCAATGGCCTCATGTTGCGGGCGACAATGAGCTTCGTTTGGGCAGGCCCGGCGCGACGTGTGCTCGATGCCGTCCTGCCGCCGCTCTGTCTTGGCTGCGGCGAGATCGTCGAGACGGCGGGCGCGCTGTGCGTCGGCTGCTGGCCGGGCTTCTCCTTCATCGCGTCGCCACACTGTGCGCAGTGCGGCGTGCCGTTTTCCAGCGACATCGGCGACCAGGCGCTGTGTGTCGATTGCCTGACCCGGCCGCCGCGCTTTCGCCGAGCGCGCGCAGCGATGATCTACGATGATCGGAGCCGCCGCCTGGTGCTGCCGTTCAAGCATGGCGACCGCACCGACATGGCGCGGGCCTGTGGCGGCTGGATGGCGCGCGCGGGTGCCGAGCTCCTGGTCGACGCCGATCTCGTGGCGCCGGTGCCGCTGCATTGGCGAAGGCTGCTGACGCGCCGCTACAACCAGGCACTCCTGTTGGCGCAGAGTGTTGCGCGCGAGGCTGCCCACACGAAGCTGGCGCCCGACCTGCTGCGTCGGCGACGCTGGACCGGCTCGCAGGCGGGCCTCAAGGCTCGGGAGCGCCGGCGCAATGTCCGCGAGGCTTTCGAGGTTCATCCGCGCTGGATGGCCCACCTCAAGGGCAAGGCCGTGCTGCTGGTCGACGACGTACTGACCACCGGCGCGACCGTCGAGGCCTGCACGGCGGTACTGGAGCGGGGCGGCGCGCGTTCTGTGGACGTGCTGACGCTGGCGCGGGTCGTCCGGCCGGCGTTATAGTTGGTCCAAGGAGTCCGTGATGGCCAAGATCGAAATCTACACCACGCCATGGTGCGGTTACTGCGCCCGCGCCAAGGGCCTGCTCGAGAAGAAGGGTGCGGCCTACGACGAGATGGACGTCATGGAAGACTCCACCAAGCGTACCGAGATGCGCGAGCGGGCCAAGCGCTCGACGGTGCCGCAGATCTTCATCAACGGCCAGCATATCGGCGGCTCCGACGAGCTCGCCGCCCTTGAACAGGCGGGCAAGCTCGACGCGCTTCTGGCCCAGCCGGGCTGACGGAGCTTCACGACATGTCCATCACGTTCCGCGCCGGCCTGATCCAGACCAACGTCAGCAACGAAATGGCCGAAAATGTGGCCTTTATTCGCGAACAGACGCGGCTGGCCCGCGATGCCGGCGCCGACTTCGTCATGACGCCGGAGAACACCGGCCTGATCGGCGCCAGCCGCACTGAGACCCTGGAAAAGGCGCAGACCGAAGAGGCGCACGCCATGCTGGCGGCCTGTCGCGCCGCGGCGAGTGAAACCGGAGCGTGGTTCCTGCTGGGCTCGATCCATGTCCGCGTGCCCGGCGAAGAGCAGATCCGCAACCGCTCCTACCTGATCGATGCGTCGGGCGGGATCGTGGCGAGCTACGACAAGATCCACATGTTCGACGTCCAGCTAGCCGGCGGCGAGAGCTACCGCGAATCCTCGACCTTCCGGCCGGGCGAGAAGTCGGTGCTGGCCGAGACGCCGTGGGGCGTGCTCGGCATGACCATCTGCTACGACCTGCGCTTTCCCTATCTCTACCGCGAGTTGGCGCATGCTGGCGCTACCCTGCTGTCGATCCCCTCGTCGTTCACAGTGCCGACCGGCCAGGCGCACTGGCACACGCTGATGCGGGCGCGCGCCATCGAGACCGGCTGCTTCGTCTTCGCGCCGGCCCAGGTCGGCACGCACAAGGGCTCCAACCGCAGGACCTACGGCCATTCCATCGCCGTCGCGCCGTGGGGAGAGGTGCTGGCCGATGCCGGGGCTGAGAAAGCGGGCTTCGTCGTGGCCGAGGTCGATCTCGGCAAGACCGAGGAGGCGCGCAAGATGGTGCCGTCGCTGCAGCATGACCGGAAATTTGCCCCGCCCGTGCTGCACAAGGCGGCGGTGGCGAAAGCCGCAGAATAGGGTCCTGCCTACGACGATCGTCGCGCCGCGATCCGCTGCACCATGGCCATGCGCGGCTCGCTGATCAGTCGCGCCTCGTAGGCGACCACGGAGAATCGCCCGCGCACCAGTTCGAGCAGTTCTCCGTCCTTCAGCAGGAAGTCCGGCCGGCTCGGTTTGCCGAAGCGTTCGTTGCCGATCATGAAGGTCTCGTAGAGCAGCACGCCGCCCGGTTCGAGAGCGTCGAGTAGCGTCGGCAGCAAAGGCCGATGCAGATAGTTGGTGATGACGACACTGCCGAATTGTCGGCCGGGAAACGGCCAGGGGCTGCCATCTTCAAAGTCGGCCGCGACGATTTCGAGGTTCGCATGGCGCGCGATCGAACCCGCGTCGCGATCGACCGCCGTCACCCTATGGCCGCGCTCGGCGAAGAAGTGGGCATGTCGTCCGTGGCCCGCCGCGACGTCCAGGACCGTCGAACCCGCCGCCACCAGCCCGGCCCACTGGACGATCCAGGGCGATGGCATCCCTCTTGCGTCGGCCACAATCACACCCCATCATCTTGGCACTCACCCTTCTTGAGTGCCAAACACCTGATTTATCAAGATGATTCTGTACCGTCTGCGCTGCCGCAAGGGCCATGAATTCGACAGCTGGTTCAAGGACAGCAAGGCCTATGAGCGGCAGGAAAAGCGCTCCCTGATCGGCTGCCCCGAGTGCGGCGACTCCAAGGTCGCCCGAGCCGTCATGGCGCCGCGCATCGGAAAAGGCTCCGCCAAGGCTGTTGTCGAGACGCCGGCCGAAGCAGCGCCTGCGCCCGCTCCAGCGCCGTCGCCACAACAGCAGCAGATGGCCGCCCTCGCCAAGCACATGCCCAAGGAGATGCGCGAGGCGTTGCTGAAGGTGCGTGAGCAGGTCGAGAAGAACTGCGAGCACGTCGGGCCGGCCTTTGCCGAGGAAGCGCGCAAGATCCACTACGGCGAAAGCGACAAGCGAGGCATCTACGGCGAGACCAGCGACGAGGAGGCCGAGGCGCTTGCCGATGAGGGCATCGAGTTCGGTCGCCTGCCGTGGGTCCCCAGGGGAAATTAGGGCGGGAATTAGCGCCGCGTCATCCCGTAAAGCATGTAGTTGACGTCGAGGTCGCGCTTGTTCAGCGACCAGGCACGGCTGAGCGGGCTGTAGACCACGCCCACAATCTCCTTCACCTCGATGCCGCCAGCGGCCAGGCCGCGCACCACTTCCGAGGGCTTCAGGAATTTCTTCCAGTCGTGTGTGCCCCTCGGCAGCCAGCCCAGGATGTACTCTGCGCCGGCAATCGCCAGCGCCCAGGCCTTGGCGGTGCGGTTGAGTGTCGAGAGGAACAGCAGGCCGCCGGGCTTGACCAGCCGGCCGCAGGATTTCAGGAACAGGTCGACATCGGCCACGTGCTCAACGATCTCCAGCGCCAGCACGACATCGAACTGCCCACCCGCCTCGGCCAACACTTCGGCGGTGTGCTGCTTGTAGTCGATGGCGAGGCCCTGCTTCTCGGCATGGAGGCCCGCCACCGTGATGTTGCGCTGGGCGGCGTCGATGCCGGTCACTTGGGCGCCCAGCCGGGCCATCGGCTCGCTCAGGAGCCCGCCGCCGCAGCCGATATCGAGCACCGACAGGCCTTTCAGCGGCGTCCCCGACAGGGCGTCGCGCTGCCAGTGGAGCGCGGCACGGTCGCGGATGTAGCCGATGCGCAGCGGGTTAAGCCGGTGCAGCGGCGCGAACTTGCCTGTGGGGTCCCACCACTCCTCGGCGATGCGCGAAAAGCGCTCGATCTCGGCAGGATCGACGGTCGAGGCGTGCGGGATATGCGAGGTTCCAGCCATGGCTACCCTTGACCCATATGGTACTGGCGGTGTCTATACCCCGCTTCCGAGCAGGTCCATGGCGCGCATCGTTCTCAAATTTGGCGGTACTTCGGTCGGCGACGTCGACCGCATCAAGAATGCTGCGCGCAAAGTGAAAGCCGAAGTCGCCCGCGGCAACGAGGTTGCAGTCGTGGTCTCGGCCATGTCGGGTGCCACCAACCAGCTCATCAAGTGGGTCAACGAGATCGCGCCCCTGCCTGACGCCGGCGAGTACGACGTCGTGGTGTCGACCGGCGAGCAGGTGACGATCGGCCTGCTGGCGATGGCGCTGCACCAGGAGGGCGTGAAGGCGCGCTCCTGGGCGTCGTGGCAGATCCCGATCCGCACCGACGCAAGCCACGCCAAGGCGCGCATCCTGGAGATCGAGACCGCTGCGTTGGCGCGCAGCATGGCGGCGGGCGAAGTGCCGATCGTGCCCGGCTTCCAGGGCATCTCGCCGGACGGCCGCCTGACGACACTCGGCCGCGGCGGCTCGGACACGTCGGCGGTGGCGCTGGCCGCGGCCCTCAAGGCCGACCGCTGCGACATCTACACCGACGTCGATGGCGTCTACACGACCGATCCCCGGATCGTCGAGAAGGCACGCAAGATCGACAAGGTGACCTACGAGGAAATGCTCGAGATGGCGTCGCAGGGCTCGAAGGTGTTGCAGACGCGCTCGGTCGAGCTGGCAATGAACCATCACGTGCGCCTGCAGGTGCTGTCGTCGTTCGACGAGGCATTGGGCAGCGACCTGCCCGGCACACTGGTTGTCGACGAGGATGAAATCATGATCCAGGGAATTGAAAAGTCCGTCGTGAGCGGCATCGCCTTCGCCAAGGACGAGGCCAAGATCACCGTGACGCACGTGCCCGACCGGCCGGGTGTGGCGGCGGCGATCTTTGGGCCGCTCGCCGAGGCCAACATCAATGTCGACATGATCGTGCAGAACATCTCGCTCGACGGCAGCTCGACCGACATCACCTTCACGGTGCCGCGCGCCGACCTTGCCCGCGCCGTCGATCGGCTGGAGAAGGCCAAGGCCCAGCTCAAGTTCTCCGAGGTCAAGGCCGACACCAACGTCGCCAAGGTGTCGGTGATCGGCGTCGGCATGCGCAGCCATGCCGGCGTGGCGCTGAAAATGTTCGAGACCCTGGCCGCCAAGGGCATAAACATCCAGGTGATCTCGACTTCGGAGATCAAGGTGAGCGTTCTGGTCGCCGCCGAGTACACAGAGCTCGCGGTCCGCGCCCTGCATACCGCCTACGAGCTCGACGCCGATTGAGCTCGGCCTCGCATTAGGTTCGCTCATAGAACTGCGAATTAGCCGGTAGGCAGTCCGGCGCGGGTCTTGCTATAAGCGGGCCATGCACGCCGAGCGCAACAATATGGCCTGCCAGCGCGCCCGCCGGACCTCGTCCGTAGCGGCCTGGCGAGCTTGCGCGTGCATCATTGACCGTAGCTTTATCGTCATCCGACTCAAGCATCTAGCGGTCTGACCATGGAGAGAACAGCTCCCCTGGCCGGACCGCGAATGCTCCTCAAGCGGCTCCGGGACACGATGGCGCGTGGCGGTTCCGTCGAGGAAACGCTGGCCGACGTCGTGCGCACGGTCGCCAACGAGATGGTGGCCGAGGTCTGCTCGATCTACCTCCTGCGTGCCGGCGAGGTGCTCGAGCTGTTCGCCACCCAGGGCCTCAATCCCTCGGCGGTGCATCGCACGCGGCTGCGCGTCGGCGAGGGCCTGGTCGGCGACATCGCGGCGCACGGCCGGCCATTGGCGCTCGACGATGCGCAGAGCCATCCGCAATACGCCTACCGCCCGGAAACCGGCGAGGAAATCTATCACTCGCTGGCCGGCGTGCCGATCCTGCGTGCCGGCCGCGTGCTGGGCGTCCTGGTCGTGCAGAACCGGACCCGCCGCCAGTACGACGAGGAAGAGATCGAGACCCTGCAGACCATCGCCATGGTGCTGGCGGAGATGGTCGCGG
>CAMDCE010000026.1 GCA_945889625.1 Asaia bogorensis
CCGACGCGGGCGCTATGGCCGGACGCGCCGATTCTCGTCGGCAGTGACGACACCTTCAATCCCAAGATGAACAACGTGCGCAAAGGTCTCGAAGCGGCGAGCCGCCCCATCGTGGCGTTGTGCGACGCAGGCGTCGTGCTTGATTCCGAGGTGCTTGGCCGGATTGCCGCATCACTTTCGAAGGAAGTCGGGCTCGTGCTGGCACTGAAGGCGGGAGAGACGCCGGAGAATTTCGCCGCCGAAATGGAGCGCGCCTACATTGACGGCCATCAGGCGAAGTTCCTGTTCGCAGCCGACAGGATCGGCATTGCCGTGGCCTCAGGTGGGGTCACCGTGCTGTCGCGCGAGACCCTCCAGCGGATCGGCAACTGGCAGGGCTTCAACCGCTGGATTGCCGACGACTATTCTGTCGTCCGGTCGGTGCGCGAACTCGGGCTTGCGACGCGCTTGGGCGATGTTATGCCGCAGCTACCGCTCGGCCGGCGCGATTGGTCGGTCGTGTGGCGACGCCAGGTCCGCTGGGCGCGGACCCGGCTACGCCTGCCGGTGTGGCCGCTGGTGCTGTGGGAGCCGGCGATCGGCTGGGCCGTGTCGGGCATTGCCGGGGCGGCGGCGTTGGGTGGTCTGGGTGCCGGCCCTGGTGTCGTCTTCGCCGGACTTCTGGTCCACACCGTCGCGTGGCTGAGCGGCGAGAAGTGGTTCATGGCCGGCCGCGGCCTGTCGTTCGGGCCGCGCGCAGCAGCGGCGGCCCTGCTGCGCGAGGCGTTGGCGCCGGCGCTCATGGTGAGCGCCCTCAGCAGCAGGTCGATCGATTGGCGCGGCACCGACCTCGGCGGGCAATGGCGTAGCCGAGGGGATGATGCCGCAGAGAAATCCGTATGACAGGGGCTGAAGCGGAGGAAGCGATCGCAACGGTCATGTTGCCGGAACGCGTTGATTCGGCGACTTCATCGTCGGTCCAGGCGACGATGCTGGATGCGCTGCGGCGCCGCGCGTCGGTGATCGTTGACGGCAGCGAAGTCACCTATATGAGCGCCGCCGGCGTGCGCGCCCTGGCCGTGGTTCTGCACCGGGCCAGGGAGCAGAATGTGCGCATCGTCTTCTGTCGTTTTGGCGGCCCTGCGGCGGATTGCCTGGAGGTCAGCGGCTTTTCAAAGCTCCTTGACGTGGCGGATTCAGTGGAAGAAGCGACACGTCGGCTGCGTCCCAAGCTCATGGGCAGGCCAGCCGACCGGTTGCACGTGCGCGGTACCACAGGCTAATTACTGGATAATCTGAGGCAAGCCCCTGGGACGCGTGACGGCGCGCGGTGCCAAGCGGTCCGGACGGAGATGGGATTTTGACAATTTGGAGCTCGCTGCGCGCCGTGGCGCTACCTGTGGCCATTGCTTGTGGCCTGGGTGTCGCCGGCTGTGCGGCCTTGCCGGGCGACGGTCCGTGGATGGGCGGCGCCGGGTCGGCCTCCACCGAGGCCCTGCCGTTTGATGTCATTGACCTCACGCCAACCACCGTTGTCGCGTTCCGGCCTCCAGCCAGCGTCGATCGTCCGTCGATCACCAGCACCCTGTCGGCCGGCGCGCGCGTCGCGGTCGCCCCAGGCGATGTGCTGAGAGTCCGCATCTACGAAGCCTACGCGGGCAACATCTTTCCGACGATCCAGAGTCCTGGTGCCGATCTCGGTAGCCAACGTGTCGGCGATGACGGCAACATCAACGTGCCCTACGTCGGAGTCGTGCGCGTCGCTGGCCTCGACCTGCCCGAGATCGAACGCCGAATCGTCCAGCAGATCGGCACCAAAGCGCAGGATCCGCAGGTCATTGTCGAGATCGTCGCCGACCGGACCCACACGGTCATGGTCTCGGGGGACGTGAAAACCCCCGGTCGCGTGTCGGTTCTCGAAGGCGTGCGATCGGTTATCGACGCGATCAACGCCCGGGGCGGCCCGGCGGCCACCGGTGGTGGCGGAGGAGGGCCAGCACCAGGGGCGAACCAGTTCGAGGTGGTTCTCCGGCGTCAAGGTCAGGTGATCCTCACGGCACAGTATTCGGACCTCTTGGCCGGAGCTGACGTTGGAATCCAGAAAGGCGACGAAATTGTCGTCCGCGCCAGTTCCAAACAGTTCACGGTCCTTGGGGCCGTCATGAAGGCCGGGAACTATGAATTGACCAAGTCCAACCTGACGCTCCTGGAGGCACTGGGGCAGGTGAGCGGTCTCAGAGACGAACGGGCGAACAAAACGGGCGTTTATGTATTTCGGATGGGGGACCTGTTGAACAATCCTACGGCAAAAGCCCGCGTTTTTCGGTTGGACCTGCAACAGCCAGTGTCTATCTTCGTGGCCCAGCAATTCGGGATGCAGGCCCGAGATGTGGTATATGTGTCGAATTCGCCACTGCATGAATACGATAAGATCCTGACGCCGATTTATCGTACCTTCTCGATCATTGGTGTCGCGAGGGGCACGGTGATTCCAACGACGTTGTTCTGACCCCGATATTGGGTAATTCGAGAGAGTTTAGGACAGTTTTGGATGGCGAGAGCTAAGAAATTCAGATGGAGTGCAGCAGGGCTCGCCGTGATGTTCTTCATCGGCGCCCTGGTGCTGTGGATTACGCCCAGCCGCCAGACCAGCAGCGCCCAGGACGGGGTGCGTCCCTCCGGCCCCCTCATCTCGCGGGGCTACACCGACGCTCCGGCCGGGACCGCGGCGCTCGGCGGCAATCCCTCGGCCGGGCCCGTCATCGTCGAATTGCGCATCGTTGAAGGCCAGAAGGTCAAGCGTGACGACATCCTCGCCGTCATGTCCAACTACGCCAAGTCTGCCATTACCGTGCGGTCGGTCGAAGCCGAACTCGTGAAGGCCAAGGAGCAGCACAAGGCGATGGTGTCGGGCTACCGTGTCGCCGAAATCGCCGAGCAGGAAGTCGCCGTGAAGTCGTCGGCCGAGGAGGCCAAGCTCAAGGTCCTCGAAATGCAGCGATCGGGAAAGCCCCCGGACGTGAGGCAACTCGAGGTCAACATCTCCCAGTGGAACTTCGAACGCGAGCAAGCGAAGCTTCGCGTCAAGAAGGAGACGCTCCAGTCCGACCTCGCCCAGATCGATAGCGACATTAGTGTCATCGCGGCGCGCCTCGACAACGCGCGTACCACCGCGGAGGAGTCGCTGGTGCGCTCGCCGATCGACGGCGTCGTGGTCCAGATCTACGCGCGCCAGGGCGAGCGCGTGCCAGGGCCCGGCATCGTCAAGATCGTTGACATGAGCCAGCTCCGTGTATTGGCTGACGTTGACGAATTGCACCTCGGCCGCGTCGTGACAGGGGGCAAGGTCGAGGTCACGTTCCGCGGTAGCCCGACGGTTTACAAAGGCACGATCTCGCGCGTGGCGCCCACCGTGAAGCGGATGCAGCGCGTCGAGCCTGACGGCGGTTCGTCGACCGACGCCCGGGTTGTGCAGGTCGAGATCGAACTCGACGATCCTTCCAGCATGCCTCAGGTGCTGGGACGCGAGACGCGCGTCACCTTCCTCTGATGGTTCTGACACTGCCTGCCATCGCGTCGCCGCGCCTGCGGCGCTGGTGGCCGCAGCTCTCCCTGTCTCGCCTGCGCGCCGCGGCCAAGACGGCGACGGCAATGCCGCTTGGTGCACAGCAGCTCAAGCGGCAGCGCACCAGCACTCTTTTGTCGCTTGCGGGCGTTACCGCCAGCCTGCTTGTGATCTTCGCTCAGCTCGGGATCGAGCGGGCAGTCTACGACTCGGCCGTTCGCCTCCATCGCTCGGTGCTGGGGGACCTTGTCTTGGTGCCGGCGGGGTTCAAGTCGATGCAGCTCCATGCCGAGGTGCCGGTCGCCATGACCGATATCGTGTCGGCCAATCCGGCTGTGGCCCAGACCTCGCCGTTCTGGTTCGGCGTCATGTCGATCGGCCACGCCGGCATGCCGGCGACGCGGCGACTTGCCTGGTATGCCGTCGATGTCGAGCGCCCGGCGATCGATGTTCCGGGACTGCGTGACAATCTCTACAAACTCCGTGTCGAACGCCGCATCCTGTTCGACCGCGCGTCGCGGCCTTATTTCGGCGATCTCGCGGAAGTCGTCGAGCGCGGCGTGGAAGTCCCGGTGCAGGGCCCTCCGGACAACCGTGGTCTCCTTCGCGAGATGTTCGTTGTCGGCACGATAGCGATCGGGCCCAACGTGGTGAACGACGGTTCCGTCTTGATGTCCGAGGGCAGCATGTCCGAGCTGTTCGGCCCATGGTGGGGCGACCGACCGGCCTTTATTTCTGTCCGGCTCGTGCCCGGCGCCGATGTGGCCGCAATACGGGCGGAACTCAACAAGGCGATGGGCGGCCGCGCCGAGGCGATCACGCGCGAGGAATTCGAGAAGCGCGAGCGGAACTATTGGTCGCGCGAAACGCCGGTCGGCTACATCACCGACCTGGGCTTCGTCATGGGCCTGATGATCGGCATGGTTTTCATCTACTATGCCCAATACCAGATCATCCGCTTCTACCTCCCCGAATACGCTATCCTGAAAAGCCTTGGCTTCGACTGGTGGTTCTTTCTTTGCATGATCGGCCAGATCGGCGCCGCTATCATTACGCCCGCCTTTCTCGTCGCCTTCACCCTGGCACGCCTCACCTACGGCATCGCCGAAGCCTCGATCCACCTCGGCATGGCGATGGGGCTGCGCGAAATGGTCGTGGCGCTGGTGGCGTCCGTGATCATGACGGTCGTGTCGAGTCTGTTCGCGATCCGGCGCTTGTGGAAAGTCGACCCGATCATGTTGTTCGAGTGACCATGTCGTCGGATACCCACATTTTCGGTCCGCCGGTCATCGAGGCGGTCGATGTCCATCACCACTATGGTGAGGGGCTGCAGCGCGCCGATGTGCTGTTCGACATCAACATGCAGGTCCGCGAGGGCGAGCTGGTGATCGTCACCGGGCCGTCGGGCTCGGGAAAGACCACGCTGCTCACCATTCTCGGCACGATGCGGCGACCGTCGGAGGGCAAGCTTCGGCTGCTCGGCACGGATCTCGTCGGGCTCGCCGGCGATGAGCTCGACGTCCTGCGCAACCGCGTGCGTTTTCTTTTCCAGAAGCGCAACCTCCTGTCGTCGCTCACGGCCCTCCAGAACGTCATCGTCGGCGTCTCGACCACGCCGCTGTCGGATCCAGAGTGGGACGAAACTCGCGCGCGCCATCTTCTGGAATTGCTCGGCCTCGCCGACAAGGCGGATGCCTGGCCGGATGAATTGTCGGGCGGCCAGCAGCAGCGCGTGGCCATCGCGCGCATCATGATCGGGCTTCCCGACCTCATCATCGCCGACGAGCCGACTTCGGCGCTCGACCGCGTGGCCGGCCGCCTGGTGGTCGACCAGCTCCGGGATCTCGCCATGCGCGCCAAGTGCGCCGTGGTGCTCTCGACGCACGACGAGCGCATTTTCGACGTGGCAACCCGCCGCCTCCATATCGAGGATGGCCGCTGCTTCGAAGTGCCGATCCACTACCACTGAGCGGCGGGACGAGCGTGTTGCTTTCGGCCATCGACCTCGTTGTGGCGCTCTGTCTGGCCGTGCAGTTCGCTATCGCCGGCTACTACTTCTACCTGCTCTATTGGATGATGGAGGCGGCGCCAGCCGACCAGTCAGCGCCGCCGCTGCCCGGCGAGGTACCGTGCGTGCTGGTGCAGATTCCGGTCTACAACGAACCGGTCGTGGTCGAGCGGGTGCTCTGCGCCGTCGCCGCGCTGGACTGGCCGCGCGATAGGCTGAAGATCCAGCTCCTCGACGACAGCACCGACATCACGTCCGATATCGCCGTTCATGTCGTGGCGCGCCTGCGTCGCGAGGGTGTCGACGTCGATCATGTCCGACGCTCCGATCGCGCCGGCTTCAAGGCAGGGGCGCTGGTGGCCGGCATGGCATTGAACGACGCTCCCTACATCGCGGTGTTCGACGCCGATTTCACGCCGTCTCCCGACTGGCTGGGCCGCGCCATGGCTGCGATGCTCGCCGAGCCCAAGGCCGCTTTCGTGCAGACCCGCATCGAATGGGGCAACGGCGAACAAAACTGGCTGACCCGGGCGCAGCGTCTGATGCAGGACGCGCACTTCGCCGTCGAACAGGACATCCGGGCCCGTCGCGGCGTGCCCTTCCAGTTCAACGGCACGGGAGGCATCTGGCGCCGCGCCGCGGTCGAGGAGGCCGGGGGGTGGTCGCACGACACCTTGTCAGAGGATCTGGACATGGTGCTGCGTACCCACCTCAAGGGATGGGGCGGGGTGTTTCTGATGGAGCCGCATGTCGTCGGCGAGTTGCCGCAAAAGCTCGACGATTTCGGCGCCCAGCAGAGCCGCTGGTCGAAGGGCTTCGTGCAGGTTGCCCGCAAGCTGTTGCCGCAGATCTGGAACTCTGGCTGGTCGACCGAGGCCAAGCTCACGACGACCGTTCAACTCGGCCAGCAGCTCATCTTCCCGGTGCTGGCGATCGGCGTCGTGTGCCTGGCGCTGTCAGTGTTCGGCCATGGCCGTCTGCTCGGTGGCTTCCGCTTCTTCCTTTGGCTGTGGCTGCTGGGCATGCTGGTCGTGCTGTTCGGCATGACCTGGGGGGCCTATCGTCGGCTGAAGCGCGGCGGCGTGGCGGGCTACCTGGTCACGGCGGCGAGTGTGCCGGCCTTGATCGTCTACCTCGCCGTCGCCAACGCCGGCGCGATCGTGGGCGCCGGCTTCGGCAAGAAGACCGAGTTCAAGCGAACGCCGAAGACGGGCGCCTGATCGACCGATGGCCATCATCGCCACCCTAGCCCTTCTGTTTGCGACCATCTTCACGGTGTGCTGCCTGCTGCTCGCGGCATTCATCGGCAGTCTCCTGTATATGGTGATCCTGAATCATCGTCTGAGGCCGGCCGGGCTCGACCGCGAGGAGTCACTGCTCGCCACGCCGTTGCCGCCCGATGCCGAGCTGCCGCACGTCGTGGTGCAGATCCCGTCCTTCAACGAGGGGGCGGTGCTGCGGCGCGGTGTCGAGGCGGCGGCGCTTCTCGACTGGCCACGCGGCAAGCTCCATATCCAGGTCCTCGACGACAGCACCGACGAGACGGCCGAGCTTGCCCGCTCCGTCGTGGCTGAACTCAGGGCACAGGGCGTCGACGTCGTGGCCCTGCAGCGCACCGACCGCAGTGGCTTCAAGGGCGGTGCCCTGCACGAGGCCATGCAGCAGACGCCATACGACTATTTCGCCATTTTCGACGTCGACTACGTGCCGCCGCCGGACTTCCTCCGCCGCTGCATGCGGGTATTCGCGGCCGAGCCCGACACGGCGTTCGTACAGGCGCGCTTCGACTTCCTCAATCCGCATGAGAATGCGCTCACCGAAATGCAGATGGTGACGCTCGACGCCCATCTCGGCATCGAGCAGGCAACGCGCTCCTGGGCGGGCCATCCGCTGCCGTTTAACGGCACCTGCGGCATCTGGCAGCGCTCGGCGATCGAGGCCGGTGGCGGCTGGAAGGGCGATACGGTGACCGAAGATCTCGATCTCACCTATCGCGGCTGGATCAAGGGCTGGCGCGGCGCGTTCCTCACCAGCGTGGCGGTGCCGGGCGAACTGCCGGCCGATTCAAAGACCTGGCTGCGCCAGCAACAGCGCTGGCAGGACGGTTTTCGGCATGTCTCGATGCGGATGTTTCCGGCAATCCTGAAAAGCCGCGACATCGGGCGATCGGCCAAGGCCGCGGCGCTGTTGCATCTTTGCATGTCGCTCAACCAGCCGGTGCTGCTGGTCGGCGTCGTGTCAGGCCTGCTTGCCGCGTTGCTGGCGCCGGCGCTGGTGCCGCTCCTGCTGAAGTTGTTCGTACTCACCGTGGTCTGGGTGCTGGTCTGCGCCACGACCTTCTTGCGCGCCGGGCACAATTTTATCCGCAGTGGCGAGATGCCGCCACTACGCTTCGCCATCGTGCTACTGCGCTTCGTCGGCGGTCAGGTGGCTATGCTGGTGCGTTCGCTGAGTGTCCACGTCAGGAAGACCATGAATCGACCGAAGTCCGTCGTCTTCGACCGCACACCCAAACGCGGCAATTAAAGCGCGATGACCTTTACTCGAATCGCGCCGTCGGCGCGGCTCGTGCACCGCTTCGCTGCGGGAGCCGGGCCGACGGCCGAAGCAAGTGTCATCGCGCTGTAGAGTCTTTCGCTCGGAAATACTCAAACGCGCGCGTAGATATCCTCGTAGCGGGTGATGTCGTCCTCTTCGAGGTAGTGGCCGGTCTGGACCTCGACCACCTCGAGCGGCTCGGTGCCGGGATTGCTGAGGCGGTGGATGCCGCCCATCGGGATGTAGATCGATTCGTTTTCGTGCAGGGTCATGATCTTGCCGTCGAGGACCACCTCGGCAATGCCCTTCACCACGACCCAATGTTCTGCCCGGTGCTTGTGGCTCTGCAGGCTGAGTTTGCCGTTGGGATTGACGGTCAGTCGCTTGGCGCGGAAGCGGTCGCCGCGGTCGATGTCCTGATAGCTGCCCCAGGGACGGTGCATGATGGCGTGCTCTGTCGCCGCGCGATGCTTGCTGTCGGACATGCGCTGCACGACATCCTTCAGTCGCGGAAGATTGTCGCGATGGCCAACCAGCACGGCGTCGCCCATCGCCACCACGACCACTTCCTCAACGCCGATGACGGCTGTCAGCGGCCCGTCGGAGCGGATATAGGAGTTGCGCACATGGTCGAGTTCGACCGGGCCCTCGGTGACGTTGCCGGCCGAGTCGGCGTCGCCGATGTCGAGCAGGGCATCCCAGGTGCCGAGATCGGACCAGCGGAACTTCGCCGGCACCACCCAGCACTTGTCGGTCCGCTCCATGACGGCGTAGTCGATCGACTTGGCCGGCGCCTTGGCGAAGGCCTCGGCGTCGAGGAACACGGTCGAGCCGATCCTCTTGGCCTTGGCGACAGCTTCCTCGGCGGCAGCAGCCATGGCCGGCTCGAAGCGGGCCATTTCCGACAGCAGCACGTCGGGCGCGAACAGGAAGTAGCTTGCATTCCAAAACAGCCCTTCGGCGATGTAGCGCAGCGCCGTCTGGGCGTTGGGCTTCTCGACGAAGGCCGTCACCTTCTGCACCGAGCCGATATGTTCGCCACCGGGCCGGATGTAGCCGTAGTCGGTCTTGGGCTCGGTGGGCGGGATGCCGAAGGTGACGATGCCACCGCGGTCGACAGCTGCCAGGCCGTCGCGGCAGGCTGCGCGGAATTCCTCGACGCCGATCACCATGTGGTCGGACGCCATTGCCAGAACCGCCTTGGCTCCCTGCGTCCGCGCATAGACCGCCGCAGCCGCCATCGCAGGCCCGGAATCGCGGCGCTCCGGTTCGACCAGGATGTCGATCTCCATGCCGACGTCCTTGGCTTGCTGTTCGGCCATGAAGCGGTAGGCATCGTTGGTCGCGATCACAGGTCGGCCGAACAGGCCCCGGTCGGCCACGCGCAGCAGCGTCTGGTGAAAGGTCGACTGCTTGCCGAGCAGCGGCACGAACTGCTTGGGCATGCTCTCCCGCGATAGCGGCCACAGTCGCTTGCCGGAACCTCCGACCAGGATGACGGGCGTGATGAGCGACATTACGGCGGCTTTCTTGAGGGACGTTCAGGCTGCGGCCGAAGCCGCGTGACGGGCCGCGATATAGCCGAAGGCGAGGGCGGGGCCAATGGTCAGGCCGGCCCCCAGGCAGGCGCCGCCCATGACGCGGGAAATGCCCGTGACCGGCCGAAGCTTCATGATGCGGCTCTTGCGGCGTTACTTTCGTTCTCGCTGCGGCGACGTTGCGCCTCCTTCTCCACGGCGGCAACGAGGGAAGGGATGTGCGCGGCGACTTCGTAGAAGTCGCTGGCATACAGGACCAGCAGCGTGGTGGGCTGGGTGGTGACGACGGTGGCGCTGCGCGGCAGCCGATCGAGCAAAGCCATCTCGCCAAAGAATCCGCCTTGGCCCAAGCGGACCGGAGCGCGCGGCAGGCGCACCTCGACCTCGCCCTCTGAAATGAAGAACATCGAATCGCCTGCCTCGTCGCGGCGCACCACGACGATGCGTGGCGGATAGTGGCGCACCCGGAGTTTGCTCACGATCTCCGACAGGGTGACCGTGCCGAGCTCGGTGAACATCGGCACCTTGGTCACCTGATCCCAGACCCGTAGATATTCGCGTCGACGTTCTTCCTCGGCGAAGCCGGTGGCGAGGATACCTGTCATGAGCGCCAGCACGATGATGCCGCTCACCATGACGACCGAACCGACCATCTTGCCGCCCACCGATTGCGGCACGACATCGCCGTAGCCGGTCGTCGTCAGCGTCACGACAGCCCACCACAGGGCGGCGGGAATGTTCCCGAACAGCTCGGGCTGGCGGCTGCGTTCGAACAAGTGCGTCGAGGTCGCGGCCATCACGAGAACGATGATGAAGACGATCAGCACGCTGGCCAGCGTCGCGCGCTCATTGGAGATCACGCGCGCCAGCGTGCCCATGGCTGGTGCGTGCAGGCCGAGCTTCAGGACCCACAGGACGCAGAACATCGCCGCATAGTCGCTGTCGGCGCCGACCGAGCCGGTGGTAATGGCGAAAGCTGGCAGCACCGCGACCAGGCCAATCAACCCGTTGGCCGAAAGTGCCCAGCGCAGGCGCGCGGACCCTTCCGATCGGCCGGCGAAGCGCGGCGCCTCGGGGGCCACCCAGAGGCGCATGATGTATTCGACAAGAAATATGGCAGCCACCATGACGATCACGATCGGCAGCAGCCGAGCGAGCCCGTATGGCAGCTTGTCGACCGACGAAATCGCGACCGCGAGCAGTCCGGAGCCAAGCGCGAGCAAATGAAAGGCGCGCCAGCGCCGTCCGCTGGAACTGTTATCGGAATGCCGCAGGATCGCGTAGATGCGCGCGCGGGCCGTCGATGCCGTTACCGCCACGCGGCACCTTAGGCAGCTTGGCCCGCGAATTGCAACGCATGCGGCGCCGGTCTACGGTCGCGCCCGCTTCGCGGGACGGGAGTTTGGGTGAAGGTGGCCAACGATCTGCGTATTGCCGTCGATATCGGCGGCACATTCACCGATGTGGTGCTGGAAGAGGGTGCGCGGCGGCTGACACGCAAGCTGCTGACGACGCCGCAGAGGCCAGAGGAAGCGGTTCTCGATGGTGTGCGACTGATTCTCGGCGATGCCGGTCGCGGCTTCGGCGATGTCGGCGTATTCGTGCACGGCACGACCTTGGCCACCAATGCGGTAATCGAGCGGCGTGGCGCGCGGACGGCGTTGATCGCCACCGAGGGCTTCCGCGACACCCTGGATATCGCCAACGAGAGCCGCTACGACCAGTACGACCTCACCATCGAGAAACCCAAGCCGCTGGTGCCGCGAGCGTTGCGCTTCACGGTGCCCGAGCGCCTCGACGTCCATGGCGCGGTACGGCTGGCGCTCGACGAGACGGCCGTGCGGGCGCTTGTGCCCACGCTGCAGGCGCAGGGCATCGAAAGCCTCGCCATCGCCTTCATGCATTCCTATGCCAATCCGGCGCATGAGCGGCGGGTTCGCGACATCCTGAAAGCCGAGCTGCCTGATCTCTGGGTGACACTGTCGAGCGAGGCCTGTCCGGAAGTGCGCGAATACGAGCGTACCTCGACTGCAGTGGCCAATGCCTATGTGCAGCCGCTCATGGAGTCGTATCTCGCGCGTATGCAAACTGCGCTTGCCGCCGAGGGCTTCATGGGGACCATCTATCTTGTGGCTTCGGGCGGCGGACTCACGGCCATCGAGACGGCGCGGCGGTTTCCCGTGCGCCTGGTCGAGTCGGGCCCGGCCGGCGGCGCGATTTTTGCTGCACAAATGGCAGCGCGAGCCGGTGAAAAGCGCGCGCTCAGCTACGATATGGGTGGCACCACGGCCAAGATCTGCCTGATCGACGACTACCAGCCGCACACGGCGCGGCTGTTCGAGGTCGACCGCGCCGCCCGATTTCTCAAGGGGTCGGGACTGCCGGTGCGCATCCCGGTGATCGAAATGGTCGAGATCGGCGCCGGCGGCGGTTCAATCGCCCGTCTCGATGCCTTGCAGCGCGTCACCGTGGGACCCGAAAGCGCCGGGGCGGAACCAGGCCCGGCCTGCTACGGCCGCGGCGGCACGCACCCGGCCGTCACCGATGCCAACGTCGTCCTGGGCACGATCGATCCCAAGGACTTTGCCGCCGGCACCATTGCGCTCGACGTCGAGGCCGCCAGGGGAGCACTGGAGCGCGACATTGGTAAGGGCATCGGGCTCTCGACCGAGATGGCGGCCTACGCCGTCTATGAAATGGTGTCGGAGAATATGGCGAGCGCCGCCCGTGTCCACGCAGTCGAACGCGGTGCGATTGCCAATGACTATACCTTGATTGCGTTCGGTGGCGCCGCACCCCTGCATGCAGCCCGCGTCGCCGAGAAGATCGGCGTCAAGCGCGTGATCGTGCCGCCCAATGCCGGCGTTGGCTCCGCGGTCGGCTTTCTGGCGGCACCCGTCGCCTACGAACTGGTGCGCAGCAAGCATATGCGGCTCGACGACTTCGATGCCGCCGGCGCCAACGCCTTGCTGGCGGAGATGAGCCAGGAAGCCACCGGCCTCGTGGCGCCCGGCGCGCGCGGTGCGCCGACCTGGGAACGCCGTCTTGCCTTCATGCGCTATGTCGGCCAAGGTCACGAAATCACCGTGCCGTTGCCGCTGCAGGCACTGACGCCGGCCGACGCCCGGACGATGCGGGAAGCCTACGAGCGCGACTACGCCGCCTTGTTCGAGCGCCACATTCCGGGTGCGGCCATCGAGATCCTGAGCTGGTCGGTGCAGGTCTCGACTGAGGCGAAGATGCCGGCGGTGCAGGGTGGCACTCCATCGGTACCGGCACCCGAGCCGGCGGGACGCCGGGCGGTGTTCGACGGCCGCTCCGGCCGCTCACTCGACGTTCCGGTCTACCGGCGCGAGAAGCTGCTGCCGGGCAGCGCCTTCGCCGGTCCGGCCGTGGTCGCTGAGGACGAGACTTCGACCTATATTTCGGCCAGTTTTGCCGCGCACATCGATGCGTCCGGCTGTATCGTCATGGATCGCAAGGGCGGGTGAGGAGAAGGTCATGAGCCAGTCCAACAGCGTCGGCCTGATCGACCTGCAGATCATGTGGAACCGCCTGATCGCGGTCGTTGAGGAACAGGCGCAGACCCTGATGCGGACCGCCTTCAGCCCGATCGTGCGCGAGTGCGGCGACCTGTCGGCCGGCGTTTTCGACCTTGAGGGCCGCATGCTTGCCCAAGCCGTGACCGGCACACCCGGCCACGTCAATTCGATGGCCGAATCGGTGAAGCACTTCCTTCGACATTTTCCGATCGACGGCATGAAAGCGGGTGACGCCTACATCACCAACGATCCGTGGATGGGCACCGGCCATCTCAACGACTTCGTCGTCACCACGCCCTGCTTCCGCAACGGCAAGCTGGTGGCGCTGTTCTCCTGCACCAGCCATCTCATGGATATCGGCGGCATTGGCTTCGGGCCCGACGCCACCGACGTGTTCATGGAGGGCCTCTACATCCCGATGCTGAAGCTGATCGACCGGGGCAAGGTGAACGAGACCTTGATGTCGATGATCCGCGCCAACACGCGCCTGCCGGTCGACACCGAGGGCGACGTCTATTCGCTGGCTGCCTGCAACGATGTCGGCGCGCGTCGTCTCGTGGAGATGATGGACGAGTTCGACATCGAGTCGCTCGACGATCTGGGCAACCACATCATCGAGCGCTCGCGCGAAGCAGTGCTGGTCGAGATCGCCAAGCTACCCAAGGGCACCTGGCACAACGCCATGACGGTCGACGGCTATGACGAGCCGGTGACGCTCAAGGCTGGGCTCACCGTCTCCGACACCGGCATTCATGTCGACTACACCGGCACGTCGGGCGCCTCGACGCGCGGCATCAACGTCCCGCACGCCTACACTACGGCCTACACCGTCTTCGGCCTGGGCTGCGTGGTGGCGACCCAAATTCCCAACAACGCAGGCTCGCTCGAGCCGCTGACGGTGTCGGCACCGGCGGGCTGCATTCTGAACGCACCCAAGCCCGCGGCGGTGGCCTCGCGCCATGTCATCGGCCAGATGCTGCCGGATGTGACCTTCGGCTGCCTGCGCCAGATCATTCCAAACCGCGTGCCGGCCGAGGGCACATCGTGCCTGTGGAATATCATCGTACGCGGCCACGTCCGCGGCGGCGAGGGCGGCAACTACGGCTTCGGCATGGCCATCACCTCCAACGGCGGTACCGGCGCGCGGGCCGACAAGGACGGCCTGTCGGCGACGGCCTATCCCAGCGGCGTCCGCGGCACGCCGGTCGAGATCGCCGAGACCCAGACGCCGCTCATCTTCTGGCGCAAGGAATTCCGCTCCGACTCCGGTGGCGCCGGCCGCACCCGTGGCGGGCTGGGCCAGATCATGGAGATTGAAAGCGGCATCTCCGAACCGTTCGATCTTCTGGCGGCGTTCGACCGCATCGATTACCCAGCGCGTGGCCGCGATGGCGGCGGCGACGGCCAGGCGGGCGTCGTGGCGCTGAAGTCAGGTCAGACGCTCAAGGGCAAGGGCTTCCAGCTCATCCCGCCGGGCGATCGCCTGGTCGTCATGACGCCCGGCGGCGCCGGCATCGGAGCACCTGCCGGGCGCGATCGGGCGCAGGTGGCACAGGATCTCGCCGACGAGCTGATCTCGCCCGAGTCGGCGAACAGGCTCTACGCGTACAAGCCGCCGCTGGCGGCTGAGTAGTTGGGTCAGGATATCAACGAACGAATGGGGGTTTCGATGAAACTAGGACGCAGGACGGCCTTGAAGGCTGGCGTGGGAGCAGGTGCGTTGGCCGCAGTGAGTGTGACGTCGATTGTGGGTGCGCAGGCGCCGATGAAGCTCGACCTGGCGACGGTCTGGCCCGACGGCAACTTCCACACCAAGAACGCCAAGCTGTTTGCTGAGGAAGTCGGCAAGGCGACCGGCGGGCAGGTGCAGATCACCGTCCATTCCGGCGGCTCGCTCGGCTACAAGGGGCCGGAGCAGCTCAACGCAGTACGCGACGGCATGGTACCGATGGCCGATATTCTCAATATCCAGCAGGTCGGCGAGGCGCCGCTGCTTGGCATCGAGGGTGTGCCGTTCCTGGTCGGCAGCGCCGACGAGCTCAAGGTCCTGCAGAAGTACGCGCGGCCCGAGTTCGACAAGATCGCCACCAAGTTCAACCAGAAGATCCTCTACACCGTGCCGTGGCCGACACAGTACCTCCACGCCAGCGTCAAGACCGACAAACTGGACGGACTGAAGGGCCTCAAGATCCGTGTGCCCGATCGCCAGGCCGGCGACATGGTGAATGCGCTCGGCATGGCGGCCGTGCAGATCCCGTGGGGCGAGACGGTGCCTGCACTGGCGTCGGGCGCGGTCGTAGGCGTCACGACCTCCGCGGTCTCCGGCGTCGACGGCAAATTCTGGGAGTTCCTCAAGGTCTTCTACAAGACCAATCACGTCTGGAGCTCGCAGATCGTCACGATCAACAACGATGTCTGGAAGAAGATCTCGCCGGCCAACCAGAAGGCGATCCTGGACCTTGCGGCAAAGCTCGAACCCGAGTTCTGGAAAGTCTCGGCCGAGGCCGACGTTGCCAGCGCCAAGCGCCTGACCGAAGGCGGCATGGAGATGATCATAGTCCCCGCGCCGATGATGAAGGACATGCGCGAGAAGACCGTCACTCTCGAGAAAGCCTTCATCGATCGCGCCGGCCCGATGGCCGCCGAGATTATTGCCAAGTACAAGAAGGACCTGGGACGCTCCTAATCGTGTCCTTGGGATCAAGCGATCGCCCGCCCGATCCGATCGGGCGGGTGCTCGACGCCGTCGATCGGCTGTCGACATGGGGAGCGTGGGCGTCGGCTGCCGCGATCGTGTCGATCCTCGGCCTCATCGTCGCCGAGGTCATCACGCGCAACGCGTTCAATTTCAGCATCTACTTCGCCTGGGAATTCAGCGCCTATCTGATGGGCGCTGCGTTCCTCATGGGCGCCGCCTACACCCTGCGCGCCGGCGCGCAGATCCGCGTCAATGTGTTGCTGGAGAACGTGCCCAGGCCCGTGGCGCGCCTCTTCGACCTGTTGTCGACCGTCTGCGGCATCGCCATCGGCATCTACCTCACCTGGGCGCTGGCGGAGATGACGTGGCTCTCTTGGATGCGCGAATCGCGCTCGCCGGAGAAGAGCGAGATCCTGCGCTGGATCACGCAGTTGCCGCTGGCGCTTGGATCTCTTCTTTTCACGCTGCAGACCTTCGCGCGGCTGGGACGCCTCCTGCGCGGCGAGCCGGGCGAGGATGCGAGCTTGCGCATCGGCCAGGATATCGAGACCTAGATGACCGCAATTCTCACCTGGCTACTGGTCCTCATGACGGTGACGCTCTGCGTCGGCATCTGGATCGGACCGGCGCTGATCGCCACGGCGATCTTGCTGCTGGAGATGTACACCAACCTGCCGACGCACAAGCTGATCGCTAACTGGGCGTTCAATGTCGCGACCTCGTCGGAAATTGTCTCGCTGCCGCTGTTCATCCTGATGGGCGAGCTGTTGTTTCGCACGCGCCTGTCGCAGTCGCTGTTCTCCGGCATCGCACCGTGGATGGCGTTCCTGCCCGGTCGGCTGT
Organism: Asaia bogorensis; assembly: GCA_945889625.1. GTDB lineage: Bacteria > Pseudomonadota > Alphaproteobacteria > Reyranellales > Reyranellaceae > Reyranella. The sequence goes on from CAMDCE010000026.1 coordinate 16,712, forward strand.
TCCACACCACGGTGATCGGGTGCTCGATGTTCGCGGCCATCTCCGGCTCGTCAGCGGCAACCACGCAGGTGGTCGGCCGCATCGCCCTAACGGAGCTGCTCAACCGCGGCTACGACAGGGGCCTGGCAGTCGGCAGCCTGGCAGGGGCGGGCACGCTCGGCTTCCTGATTCCGCCCTCGATCCCGATGATCATCTACGCCGTGCTGGCCGAGGAATCGCTCTTGCGCCTGTTCACGGCGGGCTTCCTGCCGGGTTTCGCCCTGGCCGGCTGTTTCATGGGTTACATGGCCATCCGCGCCATCCTGAACCCCAGGCTGGTGCCTGCCGACGATCATACGACGTGGACTTGGGGTGACCGCTTCAGGAGCCTGATCGAGCTGGGGCCGGTAGCCTTTCTGATCCTGACCGTGCTCGGCACCATGTATGCCGGCATCGCCAGCCCGTCGGAGGCCTCGGCCATTGGCGTGATGGGGGCGCTCGCCGTCGCCGCCTTCCAGAGAACGCTCAACTGGAAGGGCATCCGCGACGCCTTGCTGGGGTCCGTCCAGACGACCTGCATGATCGGCATGATCGTGATCGGCGCGTTCATGGTCGGCACGGTGCTGGCCAGCCTGCGGGTGCCACAGTTCGTGTCGGGAGCCATCACCTCGTGGCAGCTCTCGCCCTTCGTGCTGATCATGTTCCTGATGCTCTTCTACATTGTGCTCGGCACGGTGCTGGAAGGCTTCTCCATGATCGTGCTGACCTTGCCGATCGTGCTGCCTGTGGTGCTGGCGGCGGGCTTCGACAAGCTATGGTTCGGCATCTTCCTGATCCTGACCATCGAGATGGCCCAGATCAGCCCGCCGGTCGCCTTCAACCTGTTCGTCATCCAGAACATAACCGGCGATTCCCAGACCTACGTCGCCTGGAAGGTCATTCCGTTCTTCCTCATCATGATGATGTTCACGGCGGTTCTGACGATCTTCCCCAAGTTGGTCACTTGGCCGGTCGATTTCATCCTGTCGAGATAGATCGGCCTCTGCCAAACTCCGGACATCGGATTTTGCCTCGGGGGAGTGAATGGAACCGCGCCAGATCAAGACGGCGGCTGATGCGCGCAAGATCGTCAAGGAACGCGGCTTGACTCACGTAAAAGTGGGCGTCCACGACATCGACGGCATCCTGCGCGGCAAATACATCCATATCGACAAGTTCCATTCGGCGCTCGACGGCGGCATGGGCTTCTGCGACGTGGTCCTGGGCTGGGATTCGAACGACCAGCTCTACGACAACGTCAGCTACACCGGCTGGGACACCGCCTATCCCGACGCCAACGTCCGCATCCTGCCCGACACTTGCCGCGAGATCGCGACCGAGCCCGGCAACCTGATGTTCCTTTGCGAGTTCACCGACAGGGCGGAGGAGATCTGTCCGCGCGCCACCTTGCGTCGCGTTCTGGCCCGCGCCAGGAAAATGGGCTTCGAGGTCAAGGTCGGCTTCGAATACGAGTTCTTCGTCTTCGCAGAGACGGCGTTCTCGATCCGCGAGAAGGGCTACAGGAACCTCAAGCCAATCTCGCCCGGGTTCTTCGGCTATTCGGTGTTGCGCAATTCGGTCCTGTCGGACTGGTACAAGGACCTGCTCGCCATGTGCGAGACCATGGACATGGGCATCGAGGGCCTGCACACCGAGACCGGTGCGGGCGTGCTGGAAGCAGCTCTCCGGGCCAAGGATGGCCTGCCGGCCGCCGACAGCGCGGCGCTGTTCAAGCTCTTCACCAAGGTGCTGGCGCAAAAGCGCGACTGGCTGGCCACCTTCATGGCCAAATGGTCGAAGGACTGGCCGGGCTGCGGTGGGCACATGCACATGTCGCTGTGGAAGGACGGCAAGTCGGTCTTCTTCGACGTCAAGGCACCGCATCGCATGAGCAGGACCATGCGCCACTTCATCGGCGGCCAGCAGGCGCTGATGCCCGAGACCCTGGCGATGGTCGCCTCGACGGTGAACGCCTATCGTCGTCTCATCCCGGGTTTCTGGGCGCCGACGGCCTCGGCCTGGGGTGTCGAGAACCGCACCACAGCGCTGCGCGTCATTCCGGGTTCGGCCAAGTCGACGCGGGTCGAATATCGCGTGGCCGCGGCCGACGCCAACCCCTATCTGGCGCTGGCCGCCGCCGTCGGCGCCGGCCTGTGGGGCATCGAGCACAAGATCGATCCCGGCGAGCCGGTCATGGGCAACAGCTACGCGAAAAAGCATCCGGCAAAATCGCAGCTGCCGCGCACGCTGATGGAGGCGGCGGGACGGCTCAAGGCCTCCAAGGCGTCGCGCGACCTGTTCGGCGATGCCTTCGTCGATCATTATTCTGCAACGCGTGAGTGGGAAGAGCGGGAGTTCCGCAAGGCCATCACCGACTGGGAACTCGAACGGTATATGGAAATCATCTGATGACTGCGTCGCAGCCTTTGGTCGGCAACTGGAGCTATCCCACGTCGATCCGCTTCGGTGCCGGCCGCATCCGTGAACTGCCTGAGGCCTGCAAGGCCGTTGGCCTCAAGCGGCCGCTGCTGGTCACCGATCCCGGTCTGGCCAGGCTGCCGATGATTGCCGATGCCCTGGTGGCGTTGCGTAAGGCTGGACTCGAAGTAGCCTTGTTCAGCGACGTGAAACCCAATCCCATCGCCAGCAACGTCGAATCGGGCGTGGCGGTACTGCGCGCCGGCAAGCATGACGGCGTGATCGCCTGGGGCGGCGGCTCGGGCATCGATGCCGCCAAGGCGATCGCCTTCATGGCCGGCCAGACGCGGCCGATGTGGGATTTCGAGGATATCGGCGACTGGTGGACGCGCGCCAATCCCGCCGGGATCTTTCCCTCGATCGCCGTGCCCACGACCGCGGGCACCGGATCGGAGACCGGTCGCGCCTCGGTGATCACAAACGAGGAGACTCACACCAAGAAGGTGATCTTCCATCCCAGGATGATGCCTGCCATCGTCATCGCCGATCCTGAACTGACGGTCGGCCTGCCGCCCAGGCTGACGGCTGGCACCGGCATGGATGCCTTCATCCACTGCCTCGAGGCCTATTGCGCACCGGGCTATCACCCTTACGCCGAGGGCATTGCCGTCGAGGGCATGCGGCTGGTGAAGGAGAACCTGCTGCGCGCGGTCAAGGACGGCAGGGACCTCGAAGCCCGCGGCCACATGCTGGCGGCCTCGCAGATGGGCTCCACGGCCTTCCAGAAGGGGCTGGGGGCCATTCATTCGCTGTCCCACCCCGTCGGATCGACGCTCGACACGCACCACGGCCTGACCAACGCCGTCGCCATGCCCTATGTGCTGAAATTCAATCGCCCGGCGATCGACAACAAGATCGTGCGGCTGTCACGCTGGCTCGGCCTGCGCAACCCCACCTTCGACGGGTTCATGGAATGGACGCTGGAAATCCGCCGAGAGATCGGCATCCCGCACACGCTGGCCGAGCTCGGGGTCAAGGTCGAGCATCTCGACAAGTTCTCCGAGATGGCCGCGGTCGATCCGACGGCCGGCGGCAATCCGGTGAAAGCGGGCGTCCCGGAAATGCGCAAGATGTACGACGCGGCCCTCGCCGGTCGCCTCTGACATGGCGGCCAATTTCCCCACCCAGGCACGGGTCGTCATCATCGGTGGCGGCATCATGGGCTGCTCGACGGCCTATCATCTGGCCAGGAACGGCTGGAAGGACGTGGTCCTGCTGGAGCAGGGCAGGCTGAGCGGCGGCACGACGTGGCACGCCGCGGGCCTCGTTGGCCAACTGCGCAGCTACCAGAACCTGACGCGGCTGATCCGCTACAGCACCGAGCTCTACTCGAAACTCGAGGCCGAGACGGGCCTGGCGACCGGCTGGAAGCAGTGTGGCTCGCTGTCGGTGGCGCGTACCGAGGAGCGCATGACGCTGCTGCGCCGCTCGGCCGCCATGGCCAACGCGCAGAACGTGGCGTGCGAGGAGCTGACGCCCAGGCAGGCCGGCGAGAAGTATCCGATCATGCGCACCGACGACCTGGTGGGCGCCGTCTGGCTGCCGGGCGACGGCAAGGCGAACCCGGCCGATATCACCCAGGCGCTGGCCAGGGGCGCGCGCAACGGCGGTGTGCGCATCTTCGAGAAGACGCGGGTCACCAGGATCGGCACCAAGGATGGCCGCGTGACAGGCGTGCAAACCACGGAAGGCCCGGTCACGGCCGAGATCGTGGTCAATTGTGCCGGCCAATGGGCGCGCCAGGTCGGGCGCATGGTCGGCGTTACGGTGCCGCTCTATTCCTGCGAGCACATGTACATCGTCACCGAGAAGATGGAGAACGTGCCGCGCGACCTGCCGGTGATGCGCGATCCCGACGGCTACATCTACTTCAAGGAGGAGGTCGGCGGCCTGTTGATGGGTGGCTTCGAGCCCGAGGCCAAGCCGTGGAACAAGGACGTCATCCCCGACGATTTCGAGTTCGGCATGCTGCCGGACGACTGGGACCAGTTCCAGATCCTGATGGACAACGCCCTGATCCGCGTCCCGGCGCTCGAGAAGACCGGCATCAAGACCTTCATGAACGGCCCGGAAAGCTTTACGCCGGATCTCAACTACATCCTGGGCGAGGCGCCGCAGCTCAAGGGCTTTTTCGTCGGCGCGGGATTCAACTCGATGGGCATCGCGAGTTCGGGCGGCGCCGGCATGGCGCTGGCCGAATGGATCATCGCCGGCGAGCCGACACTCGATCTCTGGCCGGTCGACATTCGCCGCTTCGCCGGCTTTCATGGCAACGACGCCTGGCTGCGCGACCGCGTCGCCGAGACGCTGGGGCTGCACTACAAGATGCCGTGGCCGCAGCGCGAGAACGAAAGCGGCCGGCCGTTCCGCCGTTCGCCGCTTTACGATCGGCTCAAGGCCCGCGGCGGCTGGTTCGGCAACAAGATGGGCTGGGACCGTCCCAACTGGTTCGCCGGCGTCGGCAAGACGCCCGACATGCAGTATGGCTGGGGTCGCAGCGCCTGGTTCGATGCGGTCGCCGCCGAGCATCGCGCCACGCGGGAGGCCGTCACGGTGGTCGACGAGACCTCGTTCGGCAAATTTCTGGTGCAGGGTCGTGACGCCGAGGCCGCGCTTCAGCGCCTTTGTACCAACGACATTGCCGTACCGGTGGGCCGCACCGTCTATACTGGCCTGCTGAACGAGCGCGGCACCTACGAAAGCGATCTTACGCTAGCGAGGCTCGCGCGAGACAAGTTCATGGTCATCACAGGTTCGGCGCAGGTGACGCGAGACGCCGACTGGATTGGTCGTCATATCGCCGAAGACGCGCATGTGACGCTGACCGACGTGACGGGCGGCTGGACGGTGCTGTCGGTGATGGGACCAAACAGCCGCGCGCTCTTGCAGAGAGTGAGCAAGGCCGACTTCTCCAACGAGGCCTTTCCCTTCGCCACCATCCGGGAGATCGGCGTCGGCTACGCTACGGTGCTGGCGTCGCGGCGCACCTACATGGGCGAGCTGGGCTGGGAACTCTACACGCCGGCTGAGTTCGCCGTAACGGTGTTCGAGACCCTGCATGCGGCGGGCGGCGAGTTCGGCCTGCGCGATGCCGGCTACTACGCCGTCGAATCGTTACGCCTGGAGAAGGCCTACCGGGCCTGGGGCCGCGAGCTGACGCCCGACGACACGCCGTGGCAGGCCGGCCTCGGCTGGGCGGTGAAGCTCGACAAACCCAGCGGCTTCATGGGTCGCCAGGCGCTGATCGACGCCAAGGCCAGGCCACTGGCGCGCCGCCTGGTGTCGGTGGTGCTGGAAGACCGCGAGCCGCTGCTGTGGGGAGCCGAGACGCTGCTGCGCGACGGCAAACCGGTGGGCGATCTCACCTCGGCGGGCTACGGCCACACGATCGGCGCGTCGGTCGGTCTGGGCTACGTGCGCCGCGACGACGGATTGGCGATCGATGCGGCATGGCTGGAGGGCGGCCTCTTCGAAGTCGATCTCGCCGGCGTGAGGCTCAAGGCCAAGGTGTCGTTTAGGGCGCCTTACGACCCTGCCGGGGCACGCATCAAAGGCTGAGACGTCTTCAGCCTTGTGTCGGCCAGTTCGCCGGCGGCCTCGAGGATGGGATAGGCCACCGAGGCGAGGTGGCCGTTGATGCGCTTGAGATCGCGGATCACGTCCATGTGGATCGCGCTGGTCTCGATCGATTCCGTCCTGCCTTCACGCAGGCGCGCGAAGTGGCTGTCGGCGGCCTTGGCCTCGGCCTCGCGCATGGCGGTCTTTTCGGCCACCAGCCGGCGAGCCAGCGCAATGTCGCGCGTGGTGAAGACGTTCAGCGCCAGCCGCAGGTTCTCCAACACCAGGGCATGGAACGCCCGCAGCTCGGCCATGCCCTCGGGCGAGAAGGCGTAGCGGTTCCTGATCTTCTTGGCCGCGAGCTCCATCAGGTTCTTGTCGACGATATCGCCGATATGCTCGAGGTTCGTCGTGAAGGTGAGGATCTCGATATAGCGCCTGCCGTCGTCCTCGCCGAGCTCGGTGCGCGAGGTCTGGATGAGATAGAGCTTGATCGCCTCGTAGAGACGGTCGACGGCGTCGTCGGCATCCTCGATCGCCTTTACCGCCCTGGGGTCGTTGCGCTCGAAGACGTCGATGGTCCGGCGCAGCATGTCGGCGACGCGATCGCCGAGGTTCAGCGTCTCGCGCAGCGCGCAGCCCAGCGCCTCGGCGGGCGAATCGAGCACGTTGGGGTCGAGATGGCGCGGCTTGCCGGGATCGTCGGTCACCGGCCTGTCGGGCAGCAGGCGGCGGCACAGCCAGGCCACCACGTCGACCAGCGGCAGGAAGACGAGAGCCGCGACGATGTTGAAGAACGTGTGGAAGTTCACCGGCAGGCGCGTCGCCGAGGCATCGACCAGCGCCAGCCACTCGACGGCCGGGCCGAGGAAGGGTAGCAGCGCCACGCCGATGATGGCGCGGGTCAGCAGGTTGGCCAACGGCACGCGGCGCGCCTCGACGTCGGCGCCCGACTGCGCCATGTAGGGCGCCAGCGCGCCGCCGATATTGGCGCCGATCACCAGGGCGAGGGCGAGCCGGGGCTCGATCAGGCCGCTGCCGGCGAACGACATCACCAGCAGCACGATCGACAGGCTCGAATGCACGAACCAGGTCGCCAGCGTGGCGACGATGACGGCGATCACATATTCGTCCTGCAGCCCCTGCAGCATGGCCATGAAGGCCGGTGCGCTGCGCAGCGGCTGGGTGGCGAGCGCCAGCAGCTTCAGCGACAGCAGCATCAGGCCGAGCCCGATGGCGACCCGGCCGAGGTGGCGCGGCTTGTCGGCTTCGCTCGACAGGAAGGTGATGACGCCGGCGCCGATCAGCAGCGGCGAGGCCCAGCCGAGGTCGAAGGACAGGACTTGGGCCGCAATCGTGGTGCCGATGTCGGCGCCCAGCATGACCGCGAAGGCGATCGACAGCGGAATCAGGCCGCGACCGGCAAAGGAGGAGACCAGCAGCGAGGTGGCCGTGCTCGACTGCAGCAGGCCGGTGACGGCGATGCCGCCCAGGAAGGCGGTGAAGCGGTTGCGCGAGCAGGCGGAGATGGCGCGGCGAAGGGCGGCGCCAAAGGCACGCGTCAGCCCGGTGCGGACCATACGCACGCCCCACAGCAGCAGCGTCACGCTGCCCAGCACGTTCAGGACGGTCTCTACGCCATGCATGATTTGCGAATCCTACGCCTCGCTGCCCGAAGGTTAAAGTTTTTTGACAGTTTCGTTACGATGCCAGTCGAGTCGCCTCCTCCATGAAGGCCCGCACCAGCGCGACGCGCCGGCGCTCCTGCAGGCAGACGGCATATTCGGCGACGTCGAGCTCACCGTCGGTGACGGCGATGCGGCGGAAGCGGCGGTCGTCGCCCAGTTCGCTGGCGAACACCGCGCCGACGCCGAAGCCTGCCGCCACCGCCTCGCGCACACCCTCGCGGGTTTGCACCTCGACGATGGCGCGCGGTCTGATGTCGGCGGCGGCCATTGCCTGTTCAAGGACCTCCCGGGTGATCGAGCCGCGCTCGCGCAACACCAGTTCCTGGTCGGCGAGCGCCGCCAAGGCGGCGCGGCCGCTGCGGGCGAGCGGATGACGCGCCGGCGCGAACAGGACCACCCGGTCGGTGCGCAGGCGTAGTGCGTGCAGGCGCGGGTCGGAGATGCTCTTGGCCATCACCGCGACATCGGCCTCATGGCGCAGCAGGCGCTCCAGCACGATCGCGGAATTGTCGATCGAGAGCGCGAAGGTGAGCGACCCCGCGCGCTTCTTGAGCGCCGCCATGATGGGCACGACGTGGTGGGCGCTGTCGGCGGCGATGCGGAGGTGGCCCCGGGTCAGGGTCTGCTCGCCGGCGAGCAGCGCCTGTGCCTCGTCCTGCAGGGCAAACAGCCGGGAGGTCACTCCCTGGAGCTGCCGGCCGGTTTCGGTAGGGGTGACGGAGCGGCCGCGGCGGTCGAACAGGCGCACGCCATAGGCCTTCTCCAGGGCCGTCACCTGGCCCGACAGGTTGGGCTGGCTGAGGCCGGAGGACCGGGCGGCGGCCGAGAACGAGCCCTGTTCGGCCACCAGATGGAAGGCGCGGAGCTGGCTGGGTGTCATATCAATGAAACCGATAGATCACATAGGGATTATATACTGGACGGATAGGGGATGCGAGACGATCATTCGCGACATGCCAAAGACCCGACCTGCCGCTTCCGAAACCGGCGATCCGCTGCTGCTGACGCCTGGCCCGCTCACTACCTCAGCCACGGTCAAGCAGGCCATGGTCCACGACTGGGGCTCGCGCGATGCCGAGTTCCTGCGCATCAACAAGATGGTGCTCGACAGGATCGTCGAATTGGCCGGCGGCCAGGGTACGCACGTGACGGTCCCAGTGCAGGGCTCGGGCACCTTCGCCGTCGAGGCGATGATCACGTCTTTCGTGCCGAGGACCGGCAAGCTGCTGGTGCTGATCAACGGCGCCTACGGCCAGCGCGCCAATAAGATCGCCGAGATCGCCGGCCGCGCCGTCATCCCCTACGAGACGGCCGAGGACACCCCCCCCGATCTCGGCAAGCTCGAGGCGCTGCTGGCGGGCGACAAGGCCATCACCCACGTCTTCGCCGTCCATTGCGAGACCACTTCTGGCGTCCTGAATCCGATCGGCGAGATTGCCGCGCTCGTCGCCAAGCTAGGTCGCCGCCTGCTCGTCGACTCCATGAGCGCTTTCGGCGCGCTGGAGATCGATGCCCGCAAGATCCCCTACGACGCGCTGGCTGCATCCTCAAACAAGTGCCTGGAAGGCGTGCCGGGTCTGGGTTTCGTGGTGTGCCGCAACACTGCACTCGCCGAGTGCAAGGGCAACGCCACCACGCTGGTGCTCGACCTGTTCGACCAGGCCGAGGGCTTCGCCAGGACCGGCCAATGGCGCTTCACGCCACCCATCCATGTCATCGTGGCGCTGGGCAAGGCGATCGAGGAGCACGCGGCCGAAGGCGGCGTGGCGGGGCGCGGCAAGCGCTACCGCGAGAATGCCAAAGTGCTGATCGACGGCATGCGCGCCATGGGCTTCCGCACGCTGCTGCCAGAGAAGCTGCAGGCGCCGATCATCGTCACCTTCCACATGCCGACCGACCCCAAGTTCCTCTTCCAGCGCTTCTATGACGGGCTGAAGGACCGCGGCTATGTGATCTATCCCGGCAAGCTCACCGTGGCGGATTCCTTCCGCATGGGCTGCATCGGGCGTCTCTATCCCGAGCATATGAAGGGCGCCCTTGCCGCCGTGCGCGAGGTGCTGGACGAATTGCGCGTATCCAACGGCGGCCCGGCACTGGCCGCCGAGTAGGGGATCACGATCATGGCACCCGACAGCATCAACACGACCGGCGGAGAGATCGCCGTCAACGGCCGGCGCTACCGGCTCCCCAAGCGCCCCACGGTCGTCGTCTGCATCGACGGTTCCGAACCCGGCTACATCGAGGCCGCCGTCGACGCCGGCCGTGCGCCGTGGTTCACCAAGGTGCTCAAGGGCGGCACCAACCTGATCGGCGACTGCGTGGTGCCGTCCTTCACCAATCCCAACAATCTCTCGATCGTCACCGGCCAGCCGCCGGCCGTGCACGGCATTTGCGGCAACTACTTCCTCGATCCCGACACCGGGAAAGAGGTGATGATGAACGATCCGAAGTTCCTGCGCGTCGAGACGCTGTTTCCGGCCTTCCAGCGCGCCGGCCTGCGCATCGCCGTGATCACCGCCAAGGACAAGCTGCGCGGCCTCCTGGGCAAGGGCCTGACCCTGGCGCCGGGCAAGGCCTGCAGCTTCTCTTCGGAGAAGTCGGACAAAGCGAGCCTCGCCGAAAACGGCATCGACAACGTCAACGCCCTGGTCGGCATGCCCGTGCCCGACGTCTACAGCGCCGGACTCTCGGAGTTCGTCTTCGCCGCCGGCGTCAGGCTGATGGAGCGCGACCGGCCGGAGATCATGTATCTGTCGACCACCGACTACATTCAGCACAAGCACGCGCCCGGCACGCCGGTGGCCAACGACTTCTACGCCATGATGGACGGCTACATGGCCAGGCTCGACGCCATGGGCTGCACGATCGTGTTGACGGCGGACCACGGCATGAATGCCAAGTTCGGGAAAGACGGCCAGCCCGACGTCATCTACCTGCAGGATTTGTTCGATAAATGGCTGGGCAAGGCCAGGGCCCGCGTCATCCTGCCGATCACCGATCCCTACGTCGTCCATCACGGCGCGCTGGGATCCTTCGCGGTCGTCTACCTGCCGGCTGGCGCCTCGCACACCGAGTGGGCCGCCAGGTTGAAGGCGCTGCCGGGCATCGAGGCGGCGCTGACCAGGGAAGAGGCGGCGCAGCGCTACGAGCTGCCGGCCGATCGGCTGGGCGATCTCGTCGTCGTCTCGACCAAGCACAAGGTGCTGGGCACCTCGGCGGCGCGCCACGACCTGTCGGGCCTCACCGAGCCCCTGCGCAGCCATGGCGGCACGAGCGAGCAGAAGGTGCCGCTGATCTGCAATGCCCCGCTCGCCAACCCGGCGGCATCGCGTCGCTGGCGCAATTTCGACGCCTTCGACATCGCCCTCAACCTCGTCGCCTGAGAGAGCTCCATGGACACCCTGGCCCGCCCCGCAGCCGACGTGCGGCACGAGTTCCTGCGCATCGCCGGCAAGAAGGTCGAGACGGCGACGCGGCTGGAAGTGCGCTTCCCCTGGGACAACCGCCTGGTCGGCACCGTGCCACGCGCCACGCCGGAGCTGGTGGCCGAGGCGTTCAAGATCGCCCATGCCTATCAACCCAAGCTGACGCGCTACCAGCGCCAGAAGATCCTGCTCAAGACTGCCGACCTGCTGGTTGCGCGCAAGGAAGAGCTGGCGCGCCTCATAACGCTGGAAAGCGGCCTTTGCCTCAAGGACTCGCTGTACGAGGTCGGCCGCGCCTACGACGTCTTCACCTTTGCCGGCCAGCTCTGCCTGCTCGACGACGGCCAGACTTTCTCCTGCGATCTCACCCCGCACGGCAAGCCGCGCAAGATCTTCACCCTGCGCCAGCCGCTGAACGCCATCTCGGCGATCACGCCGTTCAACCACCCGCTCAACATGGTGGCACACAAACTCGCGCCGGCCTTTGCCACCAACAACTGCGTGGTGCTGAAGCCGACGGAACTCACACCGCTCACCGCTCTGTTCCTGGCCGACACGCTCTACGAGGCGGGTCTGCCGCCCGAGATGCTGTCGGTCATCACCGGCAATCCGGTGGATATCGGCGATGCCATGATCACCGATCCGCGCGCCGACCTGATCACCTTCACCGGCTCGGTGCGCGTCGGCAAATACATCGCGGCCACCGCGGGTTACAAGCGGCTGGTCCTCGAACTGGGCGGCAACGACCCGCTGATCGTCATGGAGGATGCCGACCTCGACAAGGCGGCCGAGCTCGCCGTGGCCGGCGCCACCAAGAATTCCGGCCAGCGCTGCACCGCGGTCAAGCGCATCATCGTCGTCGACAGGGTGGCTGACGCCTTCGTCGAGCGCGTGCTCGCCAGGGCGAAGAAACTGAAGGCAGGCGATCCCCTCGATCCCGAGACCGACGTCGGCACCGTGATCAACGAGCGCTCGGCCACGCTCTTCCAGAACAGGGTGAGCGAAGCGGTTGCCAAGTACGGGGCCAAGCTGCTGCACGGCAATGATCGCCGCGGCGCACTCTTTCCGCCCACGGTCGTCGACAACGTCGATCCCACGTGCGAGCTGGTGCGTGAGGAGACGTTCGGTCCGGCGATTCCGATCATCCGGGTGAAGGACATCGCTCACGCCATTCAGGTGTCCAACGGCACGGCCTACGGCCTGTCGTCCGGCGTCTGCACCGACCGCCTCGATTACATCACGCGCTTCGTCGATGAGCTGCAGGTCGGAACAGTAAATATCTGGGAAGTCCCCGGCTATCGCATAGAGATGTCGCCGTTCGGCGGCATCAAGGATTCCGGCCTCGGCTACAAGGAGGGGGTCCTTGAAGCGATGAAAAGCTTCACCAATGTGAAGACCTGGTCGTTGCCCTGGCCGGGCTAGGCCCGGACCAAGAATCGGGCCAAGCGTCGGCCAAGGCAGGTTCACATGGCTGAAGCGAAGACCTATGCGGGCGCCTGCCATTGCGGCACCGTTGCCTATGAGGTCGAGGTCGACCTGTCAGGCGCGCTGAAGTGCAACTGCTCGATCTGTACCAAGCTTGGCGCGGTGTGGGCGTTCGCTCCGAGGAGCAAGTTCAAGCTCAAGTCCGGCATCGACGCGCTGGGCGACTATCAATTCGGCAAGAAGCATCTCCACCATCGCCATTGCACGCGCTGTGGCATCGAGACCTTCGCTGAAGGAACGGCGCCGGATGGCACGGCCACTGTGGGCATCAATCTTCGTTGCCTCGACGGGATCGACGTCGACGAGCTCAGTCCGCGCCTTTGGGATGGGCGCAGCAAGTAAGGCCTATGACGTGCCGTCCATGGTGACGACGACGCTGCCGCTCTTGCGGCCGCTGTCGGCGCGCTTGTGTGCCTCGACAATGTGATCCAACGGATAGGTGCTGTCGATCACCGGCTTGACGATGCCGTCGTCGCAGAGCTTGGCCAGCAGGGCGAGGTCCTCCGACCGCTCGGGTGAGGCGCCGCCGGCGATGGTCCGGCCGCTGGTCATCGACTGGAATGGCGCCTTAAGAAGCGCGGGCAAACCCGCCGCGACCAGTAGCATCCGGCCTTTCGCGTTTAGGACGTCGCGCACGCGCGTGAACGGCGCGTTGCCGACCGTGTCCATGATGACGTCCCAGCGTTCGCCACCGTTGGCGAAGTCGGAGGTCTGGTAGTCGATCACCACATCGGCGCCGAGCGAGCGCACCAGGTCGGCCTTGGCGCCGGAGCAGATTCCGGTTACGTGGGCGCCGAAATGCTTGGCGAGCTGGACGGCGGCGACGCCGACGCAGCTTGACGCTCCGTTGATCAGCACCCGCTCGCCGTGTTGCAGGCGTCCCGGACCGCGCAGGAAATGCAGCGCGGTCAGGCCGCCGAAGCCGATGGCGGCCGCCTGCTCGAACGGGATGCCGGCCGGCTTCGCGGCCATGGCGCGGGCATCGCGCATGATCGCGTACTCGGCGTGGCATCCGAACCGGGCGCCGGAATAGGCGATGATCGCATCGCCCGGCTTGAACCGCCTGATGGCGACGCCGACCGCCTCGACCACGCCGGCGCATTCCGTGCCGAGGATCGGCTGGTTGGGCCGGTTGAATCCGAGGACCAGCCGTCCCAGCCAGGCGAAGCCGTCGGGAAAGTTGGCGCTGCGCACCCGGCAATCGCCCGAGGACACGGTGCTGGCGTGGACGCGGATCAGGAGTTCGTGGTGCTGGAGGCGCCGGGGCTCGACGTCGCGCAGCTGCACGATTTCGGGGCCGCCGTAGGCCGGGCAGAAGGCCGCTCGCATGCAGCGGCATCTCTGTTGGAGCCGCTTGTCGATGTCAAGGCGAGCGCGGTGTTGCGTCGGAGGCTACCCTCTGCAAACTGCGCCGATAGCAAGTAGAGGAGACTCCCATGACTGTCAGCCAGGCCGACAAGGCCAAGAAATTCCGCGCCCTGCACGAGGCGCCAGGCGCCTTCGTGATCGCCAATCCCTGGGATGCCGGCTCGGCGCGCGTGCTGGCCGGACTTGGCTATCAGGCGCTGGCCACCTCGAGCGGCGCCAAGGCGGGCGTCCTGGGCAAGCGCGACGGCAAGGTGAGCCGCGAAGAGGCCCTGGCCAACGCCAAGGCGATCGTCGACGCCTGCGATCTGCCGGTCGCGGCCGATCTCGAGAAGGGCTTTGGCGACGGTCCGGATGCTGCCGCTGAAACCATCCGTCAGGCGGGCGCCATTGGCCTGGTCGGCGGGTCGATCGAGGATGCGAGCGGCAACAAGGACAAGCCGCTTTATGACATCCAGACCGCGACGGAGCGTGTCGCGGCGGCGGTGAAAGCTGCACGGGCCATGTCTATTCCTTTCATGCTGACGGCGCGCGCCGAGGGATTTTTGCGTGGGCAACCCGACCTCGACGACGTCATCAAGCGGCTGCAGGCTTTCGAGGCGGCGGGCGCCGATGTGCTGTTCGCGCCCGGCCTGCCCGACCTGGCGGCAGTGAAAAAGGTTTGTGGCTCATTGAAGAAGCCGTTCAACTTCATGGTCGGCATCAAGGGAAAGTCGTTCACCAAGGCCGAGCTGGAAGCCGCTGGCGTCAAGCGCATCAGCCTGGCCACGTCGCTCTATCGTGCTGCGATTACCGGTCTTGTGGACGCCGCCAAGGAAGTGAAGGACAAAGGCACCTTCACCTATCTCGATCGGTCGATCTCGACGCCCGATTTCAACGCCTTCATGAAGGACTGAGAAAAGAACTGAGGGAGTTTAGAGTCATGACCGGAATTTCTCGCCGCGGCGTGATCGCCGCTTCGTTCGCGCTGGGGTCGCTGCCGATGGCCGTCCGGGCCCAGGCCTGGCCGTCCAAGCAGATTCGCGTGATCGCGCCTTATCCGCCGGGCGGCGGCGTCGATAGCGTGTCGCGCGCCTTCTCCGAGAAGGCCTCGGTGAAGCTAGGCCAGACGATGGTCGTCGACAACCAGCCCGGCGCCGGCGCCACCATCGGCGCGGCCGCGTTGGCGCGCAGCGCGCCCGACGGCTACACGATCATGGTGGGTAGCCCGATCGACTATTCGATCGCGCCCTTCTTCCATCAGAACCTCACCTTCGACATGACGCGCGATTTCGTGCCGATCCTCGAGATCGGTAACGGCACAATCGCCGTGCTGGTCACGCCCAGCCTGCCGGTGAAATCGGTGCAGGAGCTGATCGCCTTGGCCAAATCCAAGCCGGGACAGCTTTCCTATGCCTCGTCCGGCTTTGGCGGGCTCATCCATCTCAACTACGAGATGTTCAAGCAGATGACCGGCGCGGAGATGACGCACGTGCCCTACAAGGGCACCTCGTTTTTACAGCCCGATCTCTACGAAGGTCGCGTCCAGGTGTCGTTCGACAGCGTGCCGGCGCACCTGCCGCATATCGCCGCCGGCAAGGTGCGGGTCCTGGCCGTCACCAACAAGAACCGCTCGCCGCTGCTGCCCGACGCGCCGACCATGGCCGAGGCCGGCCTCCCTGGCTTCGAATCGGCGACCAACTACATGCTGTTCGCGCCCAAGGCCGTACCTGCCGAGGTCGTCCGTCGCCTCAACGAGGTCGGCAACGAGGTGATCAAGGACCCGGACTTCCGAGCGCGCATGTTGAAGCTCGGCATCGTGGTTTCCGGCGGCTCGACGGCCGATGCCGAGGCCAATATGCAGGCGACGCAGCAGCGCTGGGCCGATGTCATCCGCAAGGGCAACATCAAGCCGAGCTGATTACGATGGATGCGCTCGTTGCGCCCGGTGCCGGGCCGGACCTTGCCGCGGAACATTTCGACGTCCTGATCGTCGGCGCCGGCCTCTCGGGTATCGGCGCCGCCTGGCACCTGCAGAAGGAATGCCGCGGCAAGAGCTACGCCATCCTCGAGGGGCGCGAGGCGAGCGGCGGCACGTGGGATCTCTTCCGCTATCCCGGTGTCCGCTCCGACTCCGACATGTACACGCTGGGCTACCGTTTCCGGCCATGGAAGGAGGCCAAGGCGATCGCCGACGGCCCGTCGATCCTGACCTACATCCGCGAAGTCGCGAGCGATCACCGCATCGACGACAGGATCCGTTACCGGCATCGCGTCGTGAGTGCTTCGTGGTCGACACCCGATGCCAAATGGACGGTCGAGGTCGAGCGCGGGCCGTCGAAGGAGCGCCAGCACTTCACCTGCAGCTTTCTGTGGATGTGCAGCGGCTACTACGACACTAACAACGGCTATCTGCCGGAATTTGCCGGCATCGACCGCTTCAAGGGCCGCGTCGCCCATCCGCAGAAATGGACCGACGACATCGACTACGCCGGCAAGCGCGTGGTGGTGATCGGCAGCGGCGCCACGGCGGTCACGCTGGTGCCGGCGATGGCGCACACGGCCGAGCACGTCACCATGCTGCAGCGATCGCCGACCTACATGGTGGCGCGCCCGTCGCGGGACAAGACTGCCAACAGGCTGCGCCGGCGTCTGCCGCTCAAGCTTGCCTATGCGATGACGCGCTGGAAGAATGTGCTGCTCGGCATGTATTTCTACCAGATGTGCAGGCGCAAGCCGGACAAGGTGAAGGGCCTGCTGCTGGGCGGCGTGCGCCAGATGCTGGGGCCGGACTACGACATCGATACTCATTTCACGCCGCGCTACAATCCATGGGACCAGCGGCTCTGCCTGGTGCCGGACGCCGATTTCTTCCGTGCCATGCGTCGGGGCAAGGTCTCGATCGCCACCGACCACATCGAAACCTTCACCGAGACCGGCATCAAGCTGAAATCCGGCGCGGAACTGCCTGCCGACCTGATCGTGACGGCGACCGGATTGGTGCTGATCCCTCTGGGCGGCGTGAAGCTCGCCGTCGACGGGCGGGCCGTCGATCCGGCCAAGACGTTTCTCTACAAGGGCATGATGTACTCGGACGTCCCCAACCTCGCTTCGGTGTTCGGCTACACCAACGCTTCGTGGACGCTGAAAGCCGATCTGGTCTGTGAATATGTCTGCCGGCTACTCAATTACATGGACCGCAAGGGCTATCGCCAATGCACGCCGCACAACGGCGATCCGACCTTGGCCGAAGAGCCGTGGGTCAGCTTCTCCTCGGGTTACATCCAGCGCGCGCTGGCCAAGCAGCCCAAGCAGGGCTCCAAGCGGCCGTGGAAGCTTTACCAGAACTACGCGCTCGACCTCTTGAGCCTGCGCTTCGGCAAGGTGCGCGACAACGCGATGACGTTTACCCGCTAGGTAGATGACGTTTACTCGCTAGGTAAACGACAAGGTCACGCTGCCGAATGCCCCAAAATTTGCGACGTACGTCTCGCCCGGCTTGGGCGCCAGCATGCCGGTCAGGGTTCCTGTGCTGATCATCTGGCCGGCCTTCAGGCCGATGCCGGTCCGCGAGAGTTCATTGACGAGCCAGGCGAGCGGCGCCATGGGGTGATCGAGCGCCGCGGCGGCCGTGCCCTTGCGGCGGAGCTTGCCGTTCGACGACAGGGTCGCTTCCTGAGCCGCGATGTCGCGCTTCCTCCAGTCGGCAATGGCGGCGCCGTAGACGATCGTGCCGGCGCCCGCGCCATCGGCGAGGATGGCGGGCAGGGGTGGGAAGGCGGCATCGTGGACGAAGCGGCATTCCGCGAGCTCGAGGCCCGGATGCAGCGACGCCACGGCCTCCGTGACTTCCTCGACACTGTAGGGCTTGGTGCGCGGCGGGAGATCGATGCCGAGCGTCGCCTGGTACTCGACTTCGGGAATCGGACTCGCGAGTTTCGCGTGCGCGACGGAGAACGGCGAGGGCTCGATGCTGAAGGTTCGGCCGTAGATCGGCGAATCGGTGCGCAACGCCTTCTGCATCTCCGCCTTGAAGGCCGCGATCTTCCAGCCCACGACCGGCCAGTCGAGCTCCTCGGCCACCATCGCTGCGACCCGATAGGCGGTGGCGCTGTCGGGCGGCACGAGGTGCGTCTCGAGGCCGCTTTGCTGGCGGCCTTCCCGACGGAGGGAGGCGAGCAGTCGGGCGAGTTCTCGTTGCGCAGAAAGGTTCATCGGTGTTCCCTAGCAGAAGTTGGAGGAAACATGATGCGCACCCAAGCCGAAAAAGGCCGCCTGTTCCGGGAGCTTCACAGCAAGCCCGGCATCCTGATCCTGCCCAACCCGTGGGACGCGGGCACCGCAAAGTTGCTCCAGTCGCTGGGCTTCGAGGCGCTAGCGACCACCAGCCTCGGCATGTCCAACGCGCTCGGCCGTCCCGACGGCGAGGGCGTGGTGAGCCGCGCCGAGCTTCTGGAGAATTGCCGCGTCATCGCCGAGGCGACCGGCCTGCCGGTCAATGCCGATCTCGAGAACGGCTACGCCGACGATCCGAAGGAAGCCGCGTCCATCCTGCGCGACGCCGCCGCCGTAGGCATCGTCGGCGGCTCGATCGAGGATTGGAGCGGCGAGCGCATCTACGATTTCAACCATGCCGTCGAACGGGTCGCGGCGGGCGTCGAGGTGGCGCGCTCGCTTGCGGTGCCGTTCACCTTCGTGGCGCGGGCGGACAGCCTGGTCCGCGGCGGCACTGACCTCGACGACACTATCAGGCGCCTGCAGGCCTTCGAGAAGGCCGGCGCCGACGTGCTCTACGCGCCTGGCCTGCGCGACCTCGCCACCATGAAGCTGGTGGCCTCGTCGGTCGGCAAGCCGCTGAACGTGGTGATGAGCGCCGCCGATCCCTCGCTCACGGCCGCCGAAATGGCCGCGGTCGGGGTCAAGCGGCTGAGCGTCGGCGGCGCCCTGTCGCGGCTGGCGCTTGCCGCCTTCATGACGGGCGCCCGCGAGATGAGGGAAAAGGGCGGCTTCACCTGGATGCGCCAGACCATGGCGAGCAAGGACCTCAAGGCTGCCTTCAGGGGCTGAATTGTCGGTCTAGGTCCGCCATCGAACGACCTGGAACGCTTGGCCGCTATTCACTGCAAATTGTTCAGGCGGCCTACCGGTGTGCCAGCCCGCCCAACGCCGGGATCGGGTCGGCGCCGATCTGACGGACCAGCGAGGCGAGGTCGTAGTGGAAGCGCTCGCCTTCCATCAACCCATCCCTGAAGGTCAGGACTACGACGAAGGGCTGCACGATCGTCCGTCCGGTCGGTGCGATGCCGAGGAACGGGCCGATATGCTTTCCGTGCCAGGTCGACTCGGCCATGAAGAAATCGTCGGGTGACCAGCTCGCGCGTTGGCCGGGGCCGCGCTGAACCGCGACGTCGAAGGTGGACCACCATTGGCGATAATGTGCCGCGGCGCCCTCGTGGCCCGACCAGCTCTGGCCGGTGGCGAAGTCGTCGAAGCGGCACTCGGGATGAAGGGTGGCCAGCGTGCCCGGCAGGTCGTGGGCATTCTCGGCCTCGAGATGGCGGCGGACGAGGGCGGCGAGTTGGTGGTTCATTGGGGTTTCCTGTGATATATTCGAGTACTGATAACATATAAGAAAGCTGATATGCGGCGCAAGATCAAGACTCCCGTCGCCGTCGCCATTCCGCGTCCCGGCGAGGGCAAGCGCGGCCCGGATGGGCACCTCGGCTATCTGGTGCGCCAGGCCAACGTGGCGGTGCGGGCCGCGATGGAGCGGACGTTGGCCGATCTCGACGTCACGCCGGCGCAGTTCGCGGTATTGACCATGATCGTGGCCTATCCCGGCGTCTCCGGCGCCGAGCTGGCGCGGCTGACGTTCCTGACGCCGCAGACCATCAACGTGATCGTGCGCAACCTCGTGCGCGCCGCTGCCATCGCCAAGACCGCGGATACCACGCACGGCCGCATTCTGCAGCTCGACGCGACCGCCAAGGGCCAGGTGCTGCTGAAGCGCTGCCGGGCGCGGGTGGCCAAGCTCGAGGATCGCCTCGCCGCGTCGCTCTCCAAGGCCGACGAGCAGGCGGTCAGGCGCTGGCTCGCCGCCGTGGGCGAGACGCTACGCTAGAGCGGCTTCCGGTCTCCTGGAACTGCGGAGCGGTTCCAGGAGACCGGAAACGCGTTGTACGAAGCGTTTCCTTCAATGGCATGTTCCGTCCGGCCGATTGCGGCGGGTTTACGCGCCTCAGCCGGACTAAACATGCTCTAGGATCTTCGCTCGCTGCGGATCGACCGCGGCGGCGTCGATGCGGCGCGCGGCGTGGCGCCGGGTGAAGGCCTCGATCTCGTAGTCCTGGTGGCCCGCGTCCTCGGCCGCGACATAGCCGAAGGCGATGGCCTTGCCGATCGTGTGGCCCCAGCCGGCAGAGGAGGTGACGCCCAGCACCTTGCCGTCGCGGTGGATGGCCTCGCCGCCATAGAGCTGCAGAGGTGCGTCGACCAGCAGGGTGATCAGCTTGCGCTTGGGCCCTGCAGCCTTTGCCTTCTCCAATGCGGCCCGGCCGATGAAGTCGGATTTTTTCTTCAGCGAGACGGCAAAGCCCAGCCCGGCTTCGTAGGGCGTGTAGTCGGGCGTGATGTCAGAGCCCCAATAGAGGTAGCGCTTCTCCAGCCGGAGCGAATCGATGGCGCGATAGCCCGCATCGGCGATGTCGAACTCGCGACCGGCGGCCCACAGGAGTTCGTAGACGTGACCCGCGTACTCGGTCGGCAGGTGCAATTCCCAGCCAAGCTCGCCAAGGTAGGTGACGCGCATCGCCAGCACCGGCGCAAGGCCGATGCGCAGCTCGCGGGCGCTCATGTACGGGAAGGCGGCGTTGCTGACGTCGCCGTCGGCAACCTTCTCCAGGACCTTGCGCGATTGCGGTCCGGCGAGATTGATGGTGGCGCGCGCCGAGGTGAGGTCCTGCGCCGCGATCGAGCCGTCGGCGGGCAGGTGAGCCTTGATCCAGCCCATGTCGCGCACGCCGAAGGCCGAGCCGGTCACCATGTAGAAGCGGTTTTCGTCGAGGCGGGCGAAAGTGAGGTCGGCCTCGATGCCGCCGCGCTCGTTGCAGAGCTGGGTATAGACCAGCGTGCCCGCCGGTTTGTCGAGATCGTTGGCGGCGAGCCGCTGCAGGGCGGCAGCGGCGCCGGGGCCGGAAATCTCGAACTTGGAGAAGGAGCTCTGGTCGATCAGCACGACCCGTTCGCGCGCCGCCTGGCACTCAGCCGCGACCGGGCCGAACCAGTTGGGCCGGCCTTCGAAGGAGGGCCGGTCGATCGCCTCCGTGCCGGCCGGCGCGAACCAGTTCGGCCGCTCCCAGCCGAAGCGCGAGCCGAACACGGCGTTCTTGGCCGCCAGGATCGGATAGAGCGGCGAGCGCCGGCCGCCGCGGGCGCTCGACAGCTCCTCGATGGGATAGTGGATCTGGTAGTAACGCCAGTAGCTGTCGACGCTGCGCTCGGCCAGGTACCTGGCGCTCATGTGATGGCCGCCGAAGCGGCGCACGTCGAAGGCCCACAGGTCGAGGCCCGGTTCGCCCTCGATTATCCATTCCGCCATCGCCTTGCCCGCCCCGCCGGACGCAGCGATCCCCGAGGTGAAACCGCAGGCCACGTAGAAATTGTCGCGCTCCGGCGCCAGACCCATGATCGGCTCGCCGTCGGGCGAGATCGGGATCGGCCCGTTGATCACCGTACGGATGCCGATCTCGTTCAGGATCGGCAGGCGTTCGGCGGCGGGCAGCACGAACTGCTCGAGGCGATCCTGGTTGGCCTGGAAAAGCTCGCGGCCGAAATCGAACGGCACGCCGTTTGCGCCGAAGGTCGGCGTGCCCTTCTCCCAGCCGCCGATGGCCAGCGCGCCCGGCTCGGGCTTCAAATAGAAGATCCTGTCGGGGTCGCGCAGGGTCGGCAGGCCCTTGGGGATGGCGTCGCTCTTCTCGGTGATCAGATATTGATGCTCGACCGCGCCGGCCGGCACCTGCGCGCCTGCCATTTTGGCCACGTCGCGCGCCCAGATGCCGGCGGCGTTGACCACGATCTCGCAGTCGATGGCGCCGTGGTCGGTGAGCACGCGCTTCACGCGCCGGCCGGCCGATTCGAAGCCGGTGACCAGCACACCCTCGACAATGCGCACGCCGCCCGCCCGCGCGCCCTTTGCATACGCCATCGTGAGGCTGGAGGGTTCGACCGAGCCGTCGTTGGGCACGAACACCGCACCGACGATGCCGTCGGTGGTGATCAGCGGGAATTTTTTCTGGGCCTCCTGGGGCGACAGCATGTGCAGCTCGAAGTCGAAGCTGCGCGCGGTCGTGGCCATGCGCTTGAGCTCGCTCCAGCGCTCCTCTGAGGAGGCCAGCCGCAGGCTGCCAACCGGCTTCCATTCCGTGGCTTGGCCGGTCTCGGCCTCGAGCCGGCCGTAGAGCTGGGCGCTGTACTGCATGAGGCGCGTAAGGTTGCGCTTGCTGCGCAGCTGCCCCACCAGGCCTGCGGCGTGCCAGGTCGAGCCATGCGTCAGGCCGCTCTTTTCCAGCACGACGACATCGCGCTGACCCATCTTGGCGAGATGGTAGGCGATCGAGCAGCCGACCGCGCCGCCGCCGATGACGACAACCCGCGCTTGAGTGGGGATACGCGCCTGGGAAGGCAAGCTCACGAGCGCAGCTCTCCGAGATACCAGTCGAGGAAATGCGCCACGTTGCGCTCACGCACCTTGGAGAACGGACCGGGCACGTAGGCCAGCGAGCTGACGCCCATCTGCTGGTCGGCGCAGATCGTCCAGTCCTGCCTGTTGGTAATGTCCCAGATCGGCAGCAGGCGCTCGAGCGTGTAGTCTTTGCCTTCGACCGCCTCGGCGTCGACCAGCCAATATCCGCGCACATGCGTCTCGTCGGGACCGATCGGCGTCAGGCGTGCGGCGGCGGCGTAGTCGCAATTGGTGTGCTGCCAGAAATTGGGAAACACCGTGGTGCGCAAGGTGCCGGAGTCCCACTCCTTGATGTCGCCCATCAGGCGATTGCACAGCGGCTTGCCGTCCATGCTTTGCGTCACGAAGCCCTCCATCACCGGCGTGCGGTGACAGCGGAAGGCGACGCCGGTCATCGTCGACATGGCGTCGCCCTCGTCGAGGCCGAGCGAGCGGAAGCGGGCGTTGGCGCGCGCCACGATGGCATCCATGCCGGGCTGCAGGCCGGGATCGAGCATCGCTGCGTCGCGCTGCACGTCGTAGGCGGCGGTGTTGTATTCCTTGTGGTTGGGCGGACAATGGTAGCACTCGCGATTGTTCTCGAACACGATCTTCCAGTTGGCCTTCACGACATAGTCGATCTGGTGCGCGATCTTGGCGCGCTCGATGGCGTGCGGCTTCATCTTGCGGCTGATCGTCGCCAGCGCGTCGGAGAAATCGGGCGGCGCGGCGCTGAACGAGAAGAACAGCAGGCCGGCTGCGTTGACGATCGAAACCGGGCGCAGCGACAGGCCTTCCTTGTCGACGCCGAACTCGCGGCGCGTATCGAGCACCAGAGAGCCGTCGAGCTCGTAGGTCCAGCGATGGTAGGGACAGACCAGGCGATGGGCGTTGCCGGCCTCGGTCTTGCAGATTTGCGAGCCGCGGTGACGGCAGACATTGTGAAAGGCGCGGATCTCGCCTTGGCGGTCGCACACCACGATGATCGACTCGGTGCCAACCCGGTACGTGAAAAAATCGCCCGGCCGCGCGACCTGGAAGGCATAGCCGGCGAACAGCCAATGGCGGTGAAAAATTCGTGCCAGATCAGCGTCGAAAACCTCTGCCGCGACGTAAAAGTCGCGCTCCAGCGGGCCCCCCGGCTTGTGTTCGGTGACCAGCCGGAGGATTTCCGGCTTTATCGGATGACGCGCCTGAAGCGCCGTGCCGTCCATTGTCCTCTCCTTGTCGTGGCCAGCGTAGCATGCAGCCCTTGCCCGGCCCCAGACCCGTGTTAAGGTTTTGTGAATGAAAGACTCGAGAAGAGCGCCGTAACGGAAACATCATACGGCGCGTGTAGCGGGGATAGGGTTTCGCTCGAAGGGGAGACAAGGGGATGACGATGAATTTCACCATGAGGCGTGCCGCGACTGCGGGTCTGGCGGCGCTGGCTGTGATCGGTTTCTGTAGCACCGCGCTGGCACAGAAAACCAAGCTCACGGTCTACACTGCGATCGAGAACGAACAGCTCGATCCGTTCAAGAAGGCCTTCGAGGCCGACAACCCCACCATCGAGATCGCCTGGGTGCGTGATTCGACCGGTGTGATGACCGCACGCCTGATCGCCGAGAAAGACAATCCCCGCGCCGACGTGATCTGGGGCCTCGCCGCGTCCAGCGTCGGCGCGTTCGCCAGCTTGGGCATGATCGAACCCTACACGCCGTCCGGCGCCGCGGCGCTGAAGCCGATGTTCAGGAGTGGCAAGACGCCCGACACCTGGGTCGGCATGGACGCCTTCCTGGCCGTCCTGTGCTTCAACACTGCCGAGGCGGCCAAGGGCAAGAAGGCGAAGCCCACGAGCTGGGCCGACCTCGCCAAGCCCGAGTACAAGGATTCGATCGTGATGCCCAACCCCGCGTCGTCGGGCACCGGCTATCTCACCATCGCGGGCTGGCTCACCATCATGGGCGAGGAGGCGGGCTGGAAATACATGGATGCGCTGCATCAGAACATCGCGCAGTACCTCCATTCCGGTTCAGCGCCGTGCGTGCAGGCTGCCAAAGGCGAGCGCCTCATGGGCATCGGCTTCGACATGCGCGGCGCCACCGAGAAGACCAAGGGCGCACCGATCGATCTCATCGTGCCAAAGGAGGGCCTCGGCTGGGAGATGGAAGCGACCGCCATCATGAAAGGCACCAAGAACCTCGAGGCTGCCAAGAAGCTCGCCGACTGGGCGTCTTCGCTCAAGGCCAACGAGCTCTACGGCAAGTACTACGCCATCGTGGCCAATCCCGCGGTGAAGGCGGCGCCGGCCAACTATCCGCCGGACGGCGAAAAGGCGATGGCCAAGATGGACGTCGAGTGGATGGCCAAGAACCGCGACCGCATTCTTGCCGAGTGGACCAAGCGCTACGACGGCAAGTCGGCGCCCAAGGCGAAGTGACACGCAAAGCGTGTCATCACGAGCGAAGCGAGGGATCTTCCCATGGGCTTGAAGATCCCTCGGCCTGCGGCCTCGGGATGACCTCCGGTCATTACCTCGAGGTTCGTAACCTCACCAAACGCTTCGGCGACTTCACCGCCCTCCGCGATGTCTCACTGGACATCACGGAGGGTGAGTTCGTCTGCTTCCTGGGGCCTTCGGGCTGCGGCAAGACCACTTTGCTGCGCGCCATCGCCGGACTCGACCCGCAGACGTCGGGCACGATCCGCCAGAAGGGGCGGGACGTCTCGGCCCTGCCGCCGGCCAAGCGCGACTTCGGCATCGTCTTCCAGTCCTACGCGCTCTTTCCCAACCTGACGGTCGACGAGAACGTGGGTTACGGCCTGGTCAGCCGGCGCGACGCCAGGATCGAGATCGTCAAGCGGGTCACCGAGCTGCTGGCGCTGGTCGGCCTGCCCGATTCCGGCACGAAATATCCGGCCCAGCTTTCCGGCGGCCAGCAGCAGCGCGTTGCGCTGGCGCGGGCTCTTGCCACCTCTCCCGGCCTGCTGCTGCTCGACGAGCCCCTCTCGGCGCTCGACGCGCGCGTGCGGCTGAGACTCCGGCACGAGGTCAAGGCGCTGCAGCGCCGGCTTGGTGTGACCACCATCATGGTGACGCACGACCAGGAGGAAGCGCTGACCATGGCCGACCGCATCGTGGTGATGAACCACGGTGTCGTCGATCAGGTCGGCACGCCGCAGGAAATCTACCGCCGGCCGGCCTCGGCCTTCGTGGCCGATTTCGTCGGCACCATGAACTTCCTCGACGGCAAGCTCGAAGCCGGCGATCGGGTGAGGGTGGGCCAGCTCGGCTTCGCCTGCCCGCCGCAGACCAGCCTCGCCGTCGGCTCCGGCGTGCGGCTCTGCATCCGGCCCGAGGATGTGCGCGTGCGCGACCTGCCGGCCGACATCGCCAACCGCGTGCCGATCGAGGTGACCGATTTGGACTTCGTCGGCTCGTTCTGCCGCGCCTCGCTCAAGATCGTGAGCGCCCCGGAGGTCGTCCTGGTCGCCGACTTCTCGAGCAACCTGATCCGCGACCTCGGCGTGGTTCAGGGCGGCCGCCTCGACGTCGCCTTGCCACCGGACCGCCTGCAGGTCTTTGCCGCGTGACCGACGCGGCCGTTCGCACGCCTGGCATTCGCGCGCTGCGGATGGGCCTGTCGCGCGACGACCTGATGATGCGCGCCGGCTTGCTGCTGCTCGCCGCCTGGCTGGTGGTGATCCTCGGCCTGCCGCTGTGGGCGCTGCTGTCCAAGGGTTTCCAGGACCGTGACGGCAATTTCGTCGGGCTTGCAAACTACGTCTCGTATTTCTCCACGCCGGCGCTGTTCAAGTCGGCGCTGAACAGCCTGCACGTATCGGCGGTGTGCACCGCGATCGTGGTGCCGATCTCCTTCCTCTACGCCTATGCGCTGACGCGCGCCGTGCTGCCGATGCGCTGGCTGTTCCAGGGCGTGGCGCTGATCCCGATCTTCGCGCCCTCGCTGCTGCCCGGCCTGGCGCTCATCTACCTGTTCGGCAATCAGGGGTTCTTCAAGGCGCTGATGGGCGGCGGCTCGATCTACGGCTTCGACGGCATGGTCATCGCCCAGGTCTTCTATTGCTTCCCGCACGCCACCATGATCCTGGTGACGGCGCTCGCCACGGCCGACGCGCGCCTCTACGAGGCGGCCGATGCGCTGGGCGCTTCCAAGGTGCGCGTGTTCTTCACCGTGACGCTGCCCGGCGCCAAGTACGGCCTGATCAGTGCGGCGCTGGTGGTGTTCACGATGGTGATGACCGATTTCGGCATCGCCAAGGTGATCGCCGGCAACTTCAACGTGCTGGCGACCGACGTCTACAAGCAGGTGATCGGCCAGCAGAACTTCTCGATGGGCGCGGTGGTCGGCATGGTGCTGCTCGCCCCGGCGGCGCTCGCGTTCGTCGTCGACCGCCTGGTGCAGCGCAAGCAGGTGGCGTTGCTCACGGCGCGCGCCGTGCCGCTGATCCCGCGGCCGAAGCGCGCCCGCGACGTCGTCTTGACCATCTTCTGCTCGATCGTTTGTCTCTGGATCCTGGCGATCCTCGGCATGGCGGCGTGGGGCTCGCTGATCAAGTACTGGCCCTACAATCTAAGTCTCACGCTGGCCAACTACGAATTCGGCAATTTCGATTCCAACGGCTGGGGCTCGTACGTCAACTCGCTGTGGATGGCGACGGGCGCGGCGGTGATCGGCACGACCATCATGTTCGTCGGCGCCTGGCTGAACGAGAAGACCAAGGGCTTCTACCTGGTGCGCGGGCTGGTCCAGCTGCTCGCATTTCTGCCGATGGCGGTGCCCGGGCTGGTGCTGGGGCTGGGCTACATCTTCTTCTTCAACGCACCCAACAACCCGCTCAACTTCCTCTACGCCACCATGGCGATCCTGGTGATCAACACCGTGGCGCATTTCTACACCGTGGGACACCTGACCTCGACCACGGCGCTGAAGCAGATCGACCCCGAGTTCGAATCGGTGTCGGCCTCGCTCAAGGTGCCGCTGTGGAAGACCTTCGGGCGTGTCACGGCGCCGATCTGCCTGCCCTCGATCGTCGATATCGCGATCTACATGTTCGTCAACGCCATGACGACCGTGTCGTCGGTGATCTTCCTCTACGCACCCGACACCAAGCTCGCCTCGGTCGCCGCCGTGAACATCGAGGAAAGCGGCGCCACGGCCGCCGCGACGGCGCTCTGCCTGGTGATCGTGGCGACCTCGGCCGCGGTGAAGGCGGTGCACCTGATCGTCGACCGCTACCTGTTCGGCCGCCTGCAGGCGTGGCGCCGGCGTTGATTCCGCGTTTCCGAGGGTCGCCAACTATATTACCTTCGCCGATATGACGAACGTTCATCAGGTGCGGACGCTGGCAAGAAACCGCATGTGGGCCGACCAACTCACCTTCGATGCGGTTGCGGCCCTCCCGCCCGGCGAGGCCGCCAAGCGACGGCCGACGCTGTTCAAGACGATGATCGGAACGCTCAACCACAACTACGTCATCGATTTGATCTGGCAGGCACATCTCGAAGGTCGCGACCATGGTTTCAAGGCGCGCGATCTCGTCCTGCACGAAGATCTCGGGGATCTCTGGACCGCGCAGAAAGCGATGAACCAGTGGTACATCGACTGGAGCAAGGCGCAGTCGGAAGAATCGCTGGCTGACGTCGTGCGGTACGCCTTCATCGGTGGCGAACGCGGGGCAACGACACGCGGCGACATCCTGCTGCACGTCGTCAATCATGCGACATACCATCGGGGCTGGGTCGCCCAGATGTTCTTCCAGGTGCCGGCCCGGAACCCGGCGGCCGATCTGCCGGTGTTCCTGGGCAAGGTGGCCTGAGCTCTGGTGTCCCTTGTTGCGTGCATGACTGACGTCGTCATCGTCGGTGGCGGCGTCATGGGCTCGTCCATCGCCTGGCACCTCAAAAGCGATCCAAACTTCACTGGCGATGTTGTGGTGGTCGAGCGTGACCCGACCTATGCGCGGGCCTCGTCGGCGCTGTCGGCGAGCTCGATCCGCCAGCAATTCTCCACGCCGCTCAACATCCATCTGTCGCGCTACGGCATCGGCTTCCTGCGCCGTGCCCCGCAGCTTCTCGGAGTAGATCTTGGCCTGAAGGAGCTCGGCTACCTCTTCCTGGCGAGCCCGGCGGGCGAGGCCGTATTGCGGGCCAACAATGCCATTCAGCGGGCCGAGAATTGTTCGGTCGAGTTGCTCGACCCATCGGCGCTCGCGGCGCGCTTTCCCTGGATATCGACTGACGGCATCACGCTTGCCTCGCACGGCACGGCCAACGAGGGCTGGTTCGACGGGCCGGCGCTGATGCAGGGTTTTCGGCGCAAGGCGCGCGAGCTGGGAGCGACATACATTGCCGACGAGGTAGTGGGGCTGGCGCCCAATGCCGTCACCCTGCGCTCGGGGGCGACGATCACGGCGGACACGGTCGTGATCGCCGCCGGTCCATGGTCGGGGCAGGTGGCGGCGCTGGCGGGCATCGCGCTGCCGGTCGAGCCGCGGCGTCGCTCGGTGTTCGTCTACGACCTCCGTCAGTTGCCAGGCCCCCTTTCTCCGACTTTGGCCCCGCTCACCATCGACGCCTCGGGCGTGTGGTTTCGTCCGGAGGGACGCTTCTACATAGGTGGCGGGTCGCCTGCCGAGGGCAACGATCCGGCCGAGCCGCCGCTCGAGGTCCAGCACGCCGAATGGGACGATACTGTCTGGCCGGCACTGGCGGCGCGCGTGCCGGCCTTCGAGGCGGCCAAGGTGGTGAATTGCTGGGCGGGCTACTACGAGTACAACACCTTCGACCAGAACGGCATTGTCGGCCGCCATCCGGATGTCGAGAGCCTGATATTCGCCACCGGCTTCTCCGGCCACGGCATCCAGCAATCGCCGGCCGTGGGCCGCGCCGTCGCCGAGCTGATCGTGCATGGCAGCTATCGAACGCTCGACCTGTCGCCGTTCAGTTATGAACGGATATCCGCCGGCCGGCCTATCCGGGAGCTGAACGTTGTCTGACCTCTCCCTGAGGAGGGCGCGAAGCGCCCGTCTCGATTAGCGCGGGCTAACCCCCGCGCCTTGGTGGGCAACACCAAGACTGCTGCCCACCCTTCGAGACGCGGTCCTGCGGACCGCTCCTCAGGGTGAGGTGAGTTTGTTTCTGTCATGAGCGGATATCAACCGATGCGCCTATCCGGGAGCTGAACGTGGTGTGATAAGATTTGTCGTCCTGAGCGCAGCGAAGGACCTAGCAGAACGACCAAAGGCGGTGTAGCGGTCGCTAGATCCTTCTGGGCGTTTCGGGCGTAATACGCCCGAAAGCGCCTATTCGCTCAGGATGACAGAATGGCTTAAGGAGCATGCCGTGCCTGATTCACCCTTGGTCAATTCAGACATGCAGTCCGCGCTCGGCGAAGCGCGCCAGGCCTATGTCGATCGCAATCCAAAAAGTCTCGCGCGCCAACAGGAGGCCGTCCTGGCAATGCCGGGCGGCAATACCCGCACGACCCTGCACAATTCGCCGTTTCCGCTCACCGTGGTGCGTGGCGAGGGCTGCCGGCTGTGGGACGCCGATGGCCATGAGTACATCGACGTGCTGGGCGAATACACTGCCGGCATCTACGGCCATTCCCATCCGGTGATCCGCGCCGCCATCGACCGCGCGCTAAATCACGGCTGGAACTACGGCGGCCGCAACGCCAACGAGGCCAAGCTCTCCAAGATGATCGCCGACCGCATGCCGTCGATCGACCTGGTGCGCTTCACCAATTCCGGCACCGAGGGCAATGTCATGGCGCTGGCCGGCGCCCGCGTCTTCGCCCAGCGCAAGGGACGCACGAAGGCCACCAAGGTCATGGTGTTCCACGGCGGCTATCACGGCGGCGTGCTCTATTTCGTGAGCGGCGGCAGCCCGGTGAACATCCCCTACGAATACATCGTGGCGCCCTACAACGACGTCGAAGGCACGCGCGCGCTGATTGCCAAGCACGGCGAGGAAATCTTCGCCGTCCTGCTCGAGCCCATGCAGGGCAGCCACGGTTGCCTGCCGGGCGATCTCGCGTTCCTGAAGATGGTGCGCGAGGAAACCAGGGCGCGCGGCATCACCATGATCTTCGACGAGGTCATGACCTCGCGCCTGTCGCCGGGCGGCCTGCAGGAGAAGACCGGCGTCATCCCCGACATGACGACGCTCGGCAAATATATCGGCGGCGGCATGTCGTTCGGCGCCTTCGGCGGCCGGCGCGACATCATGGAGCTGTTCGATCCGACCAAGCCCGACCACCTGCCGCATGCCGGCACCTTCAACAACAACGCGCTCACCATGGCGGCGGGCGTGGCGGGCTACGGCGAAGTCTACACCCCGGAGGCGGCCAAGGAGCTGAACGACCGCGGCGACAAGATCCGCACCCGGCTGAACGCGATCTGCACCAAGCAGAAGGTGGCCTTCCAGTTCTCCGGCATCGGCTCGATGATGACGGCGCATGCCACGGCGCGGCCGATCAGGACGGCGGCCGACATCGCTGCCGGCAGCCAGGACGCCAAGGAGCTGTTCTTCTTCGACATGTCGGCGGCCGGCATCTGGATCGCCCGCCGCGGCTTCGTGGCGCTCAACATCATGATCGGCGACAGTGAGGCCGACCGCTTCGTGGCTGCCGTCGAGGAATTTGTCGCAGCCCGCAAGGCTCTGTTGCAGCCGCAATAAGTACCTATATCCCTGTCGTCCTGAGCGCAGCGAAGGACCTAATGGCATTTCAACGAGCGCGCCGGTCGTCATAGCGATGAGATCCTTCGCTTCGCTCAGGATGACAAGGTAGAGCAATGAACGACGTTTCTTCGAAATTCCCCGAGCCGGTCTCCGGCACCGTGACGCCGCGCTTCGGCGACGTCGCCACTTTCATGCGCCTGCCGGTGTTCCGCGACCCGGCCGACGTCGAGATCGGCATGGTCGGCGTGCCGTGGGACGGCGGCACCACCAACCGCCCGGGCGCCCGCCACGGCCCGCGCCAGATGCGCGACCTGTCGACCATGATGCGCCGCGTCCATCACGTGACGGGCGTGGCGCCCTACGAACTCGCCAAGTGCGGCGACCTCGGCGACGCGCCGGTCAATCCCGCCAGCCTTGAGGATTCGCTGGTCCGCATCGAGAAGCACTTCGCCAAGATCCATGCCGCCGGCACAGTGCCGCTGTCGGCCGGCGGCGATCACCTGATTACCCTGCCGATCTTCCGTGCCATCGCCAAAGGCGGGCCGCTGGGCATGGTCCATTTCGACGCCCACAGCGACACCTGGGACACCTATTTCGGCGGCTACAAATACACCCACGGCACGCCGTTCCGCCGCGCTGTCGAGGAGGGCCTGCTCGACCCCAAGCGCGTCGTGCAGATCGGCATCCGCGGCTCGCTCTACAAGCGCGACGACAACCAGTGGGCGGCAGACCAGGGCATGCGGGTGATCACTATCGAGGAGTATTTCGACCTCGGCGTCGACAAGGTGATCGCCGAGGCGCGCCGCGTCGTGGGCGACAAGCCGACCTATGTCAGCTTCGACGTCGACGGCCTCGACCCGGCCTTTGCGCCGGGCACCGGCACGCCGGAGATCGGCGGCTACACGCCGCATGAGGCGCAGCGCATGCTGCGCGGCCTGCGCGGGCTCGACCTGGTGGGCGGCGACGTAGTCGAGGTCTCGCCGCCATTCGACATGAGCGGCAACACCGCCCTGGTCGGTGTCACCATGATGTGGGAGATCCTCTGCCTGCTGGCCGAGTCGGTGGCGAGGAGGAAGGGGCGGCTCTAGGCCGGCCGATAGCTCACGACCTCGTATTCGATGCCGTCGGGATCGAGGAAGTAGAACCGGCGGCCCGGTTCGTAATCGTCGTGGGAGAACGGCTTCAGACCGGCGGCCACGACCTTGGCCTCGACGGCGTCGAGGTCGTCGACCTCCACGCCGATGTGGTTGAGCGGCTGGCCCTTGGCGAAGTCGTCGGCCGCATAGGCGACGCCCTTGCCGGTGTAGAGCGCGATGTAGTGATCGTCCGACCCGACATGGATCGTGTGCCCGTCGTTGCGGGCGGCGCCCTGCCAGCGCACGTGCCAGCCGAACAGCGCCGTCATCAACCTGGCGGCTCGGTCGGGGTCGCTGACGGTGACATTGACGTGTTCTATGCGCGGCGTGGACATGGCTGGAGCTCCTTCGAAAGCGTCGCTCTGGATCGCTTGCGCAGGTTCCAACCTCAACCTAACTTTAGGTCAAGCATGGATTTGGAGGAGGCATGCCCCCTGCAGGGCTGTTGTCGATCGGCGAGCTCGCCCGGCGCACCGGCCTGTCTGTCTCGGCGATCCGCTTCTACGAGGCACGCGGCCTCCTCACCGCGATCCGCACCAGCGGCAACCAGCGGCGCTTCCCGCGAGCCGACATAAGGCGGTTGTCCTTCGCCCTGATCGCCCAGCAGCTCGGGCTGACGCTGGCCGAGATCAGCGCCGAGCTTGCGACGCTGCCGCAGGGACGGGCGCCGACCCAGGCCGATTGGCAGGCGATCAGCGTGCATATCCGCGGCGCGCTGCAGCGACGGATCGGCATGCTCGAGAGGACGCGCGACCGCCTCGACGGCTGCATCGGCTGCGGCTGCCTGTCGCTCGACCGCTGCGCCCTCTACAACCCCGGCGACCGCGCCGCCAGCGCCGGCGCGGGCCCGCGTTTCCTGCTGGGCGATCCGATGCCGACAGGCCGGATCGGCGACAGGAAAGGGCGCAGAGTGTGAGCCGGGGTCGCGAACAAGATCCTACTCGGCGTTCGCCTCACTCTGGTTAGCGGCAATACGGCGCTGGCCGGCGCCATCGTGATGTGGGAAATCCTCTGTCTATTGGTGGAGTCGATCCCCAAACGCAAAGGACGAACATGACAGGCAGCAGGGATGGCGCGATCGGCCGCGCGGAAAAATACTTCGACGACGGCGGCTTCCTCGCCGACCTGCAGCGGCGGGTGGCGATCCCGAGCACCAGCCAGGAATCTGGCTCGATGCCGGCGCTGCAAAGCTACGTCGCCGGCGAGATGTCGGAGTCGCTCGGCAAGCTCGGCTACGACTGTACGGTGTCGCCCAATCCGCGCGCCGAGTACGGGCCGTTCCTGATCGCCCGCCGCGTCGAGGATCCCGCCAAGCCGACCGTGCTGACCTACGGCCATGGCGACGTGATCCGCGGCCAGGAAGATCAATGGCGCGAGGGCCTGTCGCCGTGGAAGATCGTGATCGAAGGCGATCGCATATATGGCCGTGGCACTGCCGACAACAAGGGCCAGCACACCATCAACATTGCAGCCCTTGCCAGCGTGCTCGAGGAGCGCGGCGCGCTCGGCTTCAATTCCACCATCCTGATCGAGACCGGCGAGGAGACGGGCTCGCCCGGCCTGGCGGATTTCTGCAGGGCCAACAAGGCGGCGCTCAAGGCCGACGCGCTGATCGCCTCGGACGGGCCGCGGCTCGATCATCGCCGGCCGACCATCTTCGGCGGCACACGCGGCACCATGAACTTCAATTTGAAGCTCACCTACCGCGAGGGCGGGCATCACTCCGGCAACTGGGGCGGGCTGCTGGCCAATCCCGGTATCGTCATGGCCCATGCGCTGGCCACCATCACCGACCAACGCGGCCAGATCAAAGTGCCCGAATGGCGGCCCAAGACGCTGACCAATTCGGTGCGTGCAGCACTTGCCGACGCCCATGTCGATGCCGGCGAGGGCGCACCGGAGATCAACGAGGATTGGGGCGAGAAGTCGCTGACGCCGGTGGAGCGCGTGTTCGGCTGGAACTCCTTCGAGGTGCTGGCCTTCAAGACGGGCAATCCCGACCGGCCGGTCAACGCCATCCCGCCCAGCGCCATCGCCTACTGCCAGCTGCGCTTCGTGGTCGGCACCGATCCACACGAGATCCTGCCGGCGCTCAAGCGCCATCTCGCCAAGCATGGCTTCGGCCAGATCGAAATCGAGCCGGCGCGCGACGTGATCATGAATGCCACGCGGCTGGATCCCGAGAACCCGTGGGCCAGGTTCGCCGCCGCCTCGATCGAGAAGACGGGCGGCCAGAAGCCCAACATGCTGCCCAATCTCGGCGGCTCGCTGCCCAACGAGGTGTTCACCGACATCCTCGGCATGCCGACCGTGTGGGTGCCGCATTCCTACGCCGCCTGCTCCCAGCATGCGCCCAACGAGCACCTGCTGGCGCCGGTGGTGCGCAACGGGCTCAGGCTGATGACCGGCATCTTCTGGGACCTTGGCGCGCACCCTCCAATTACCTCCCCCGTCTGACGGGTCGGCGTTTTGGCCGCGCATCGGCCAAAAGCGCCCAGGTGGCCCGAAGGACCGGAGGGGGAGAGCCTCAGTCGCGGCCGTCGCCATGAATGAGATCATGCAGAATCTTTGTCGCCTTCCCCCTCCGCCCCGTATGACGGGGCACCTGCGCGACTTTGGCCGCTTAGCGGCCAAAGCGCTAACCCGCATGGCGGGGGAGGGTTAAGGTTAAAGCGATGCTCTCCGCCGACGAGGCCGCCGATCTGATCGAAGCCATCGCGAACCGGCAGGATCGCGAGGCTTTCGCTGCCTTGTTCCGGCACTACGCGCCGCGGGTGAAGGCCTTCATCATGCGTGGCAGCGCAGATGCAGAGTCCGCGCAGGAAATCGCCCAGGAAGCCCTGATCATGGTGTGGCGCAAGGCCGCGAGCTTCGACCGCGCCCGCGCCTCGGCCGGCACCTGGATTTATACGATTGCCCGCAACAAACGGATTGATCTTTTGCGCCGGACCGGCCGGCCGCCGATCGAAACCGAGGATTGGCTGACGACATTTCATCCTGAACCGGACGATCCGGACAAATCCGTCCTGGCCGGACAAACGTACACGAAGGTGCAAGAACTTTTGGCCGGCCTGTCGGCCGAGCAGTTGATCGTCATTCGCATGGCATTCTTCGAGGACAAGACCCACACCGCGATTGCCGAGCAACTGAAGCTGCCGCTGGGCACCGTGAAGTCCCGCATTCGTCTGGCCCTCGGACGTCTGCGGGAAGCATTGGAGAAAGAAAACGAGTCATGAGCCGCCATCCGGCCCCTGAAGAGCTGCTGCTGGACTACGCCACCGGTGCCTTGCCTGAAGGGCTGGCGCTGGCGGTGGCGCTCCATGCCGCGCTCGATCCGGACGCGCGGCGGGTGGTCGAGCGCCTGGGCGCGCTGGGCGGCGCGCTGATGGAAGGCGAGGGCGATGCCGCGCTCGATCCCGCAGTGCTCGAGCGGACGCTCGCCCGGCTCGATGACATCCCCGTCGACCCGCGACCCGCACCGTACGTGCCGCGTCCCGGATTCGAATGGGCGCCACCGCCGCTGGCGCGCTATCTCGGACCGACGTCGCGTTGGCGCAGGGTCCTCGGCGGCTTCGAGGAAATGCGCCTGGGCATGCGGGGCGACAGCCACATCGTCTCGCTGCTGCGCCTGATGCCGGGCCGCGGTCTGCCGGTTCATCGCCACGCCGGCACCGAGCACACGGTCGTCCTGCAGGGCGGCTATACCGATTCGACCGGAAACTTCGGTGTCGGCGATTTCACCATGGGGCCGACCGGCGAGCACGAGCCGATCGCCGATCCGGGCGATCCCTGCATCGCCTTGATCGTGCTCGAAAAGCCCATCGTGCTGACCGGCCCGATCGGCCGATGGATGAATCCGCTGGTTCGTCGCGACTGGATTTGACAGGCTCCCCGCGGGAGGAAGTCATGTCGCGCATTCCGTATTACGAAGTCGAAAACGCCACCGGCAAGCACGCCGAGTTTCTCGGCAAGCTGAAGCCGCACCTCAACATCTACCGCATGCTGGCGAACTCCGAGTACGGCATGAAGGGCTTCGTGCGCATGGGCAATGCGCTGCTCTATCGCTGCGAACTCGACCCGGTGATGCGCGAGCTGGCCATCATCCGCGTCGGACGTCTCAGCCGTGCCGCCTACGAGGTGTTTCAGCACGAGCGAATCGGCCGCGAGGTCGGCGTGGCGGAAGACAAGATCGCGGCCCTGCGCGATGCCACCGTCGAGGCGGCAGTCTTCAACGACAACGAGAAGGCTGTGCTGCGATACGCCGACGACGTGGTGCGCAACGTCAGGGCATCTGACAAGAATCTGAAGGCGGTGCAGGCGTTCCTGACGCCTGGTGCGCTGGTCGAGCTGACGCTCACCGTCGGCTACTACATGATGGTCTGCCGTTTCCTAGAAACCACCGGCGTCGACGGCGAGGAAGGCCAGGCGGAGTGGCTCAAGACGGCGAAGTTGTAGGCGCAGGAGTAGTAGAGATGGCGTACCGAGTCCTGATCGCGCAGTTCATGCACGAGACCAACACCTTCTCGAAACTGCCGACCACCCTCGACGATTATCGCCGGCGCTGGCTGATCGAGGGCGAGGCGATGGTGCCGCGCTTCACGGGCACCAAGAGCGAGATCGGCGGCTATATCGATTCGGCGAAGAAATACGGTTGGCAGCCGGTGTGGGCGGGGGCGGCCAATGCCACGCCCTCGGGCAAGCTCACCAAGGAGACCTGGGAGACGATCCGCGACATGATCGTCGGCGCGGCGAAGAAGGCAGGCAAGCTCGACGGCATTTGTCTCTCGCTGCACGGGGCCATGGTCACCGCGACCGAGGACGATGCCGAGGGCGCGCTGCTCGAGCTGCTGCGCGGCGTGGTCGGTCCAGACGTGCCGATCCTGGCCACCCTCGACTTGCACGCCAATGCGACAACGCGCATGGCGAGGAACGCCAACGCGCTGGTGAGCTATCGGACCTATCCGCACATCGACGGCTACGAGCGCGCCGTCCAGGCCGCGGCCCTCGCAGAGGCAGCGATGGACGGCGAGAAGAAGCCGCGCTGCCTGCTGGTGCAGCCCGCCATGCTGGAAGGCGCCGATCATGGCCGCACGACGCAGCCCGGCCTGATGCGCGACCTGCTGGCCAAGGCCGACGGTTTCGAGAAAGAGCCCGGCATCAACGTGGTCAGCATCCAGGCAGGATTCACCTGGGCCGACATCCCCTACACCGGCCCGTCGGTGGCCGTGAGCTATGAGCCTGCCGCCGAGGCGCGTGCCAAGGCGATCGCGGCCGGCCTGCTCGACGAGATCTGGCGGCGGCGCGACGAAAGTTCGTCGGACTATCGTTCGATCGCCGACGGCATCGCCGCAGCACGGAGTGGCATGGGCAAGCAGGGCCCGCTGGTGATCGCCGACGGCACCGACAATCCAGGCGGCGGCGGCTACAACGACACCACGCCGGTGCTGCAGGCGCTGATCGACGCCAAGGTGCCGAACGTGGCTTACGGCACTATCTACGATCCCGGCACGGTGCAGCAGGCGATCAAGGCTGGCGTCGGAGCGGAGATCGACGTCGTCCTGGGCGGCCACACCGACGCCTCGATGGGCGCGCCGGTGAAGGCCAGGGCCGTGGTCAGGATGCTGTCCGACGGCATCTTCAGGAACGACGGGCCGATGAATGCCGGCGTGGAGACTGCCATGGGCGCGACGGCCGTGCTGCGCATCGGCGGCATCGACGTGGTGACGATCTCGAGCCGCATCCAGACCATCGACCTGCAGGTCTTTCTCAGCCAGGGCATCGATCCCACGGCCAAGAGCGTCGTCGTGGTCAAGAGCGTGCAGCACTTTCGCGCTGCCTATGCGCCGATCGCGCGCGAGATCGTGCTGGTCGATTCGGGCGGCATCTGCTCGCCCGACATCGCGCGCCTGAAATTCACCAAGCTGCGCCGGCCGATCTGGCCGCTCGACGGCGTCAACGATCCTTACGCCGGTGTCCGCCCGACCTAGGCCTGGGGCCGTCCCAGACAGTTGTAGAGGCTCTCGACGATCGCTGTCTTGTTCTCCAGCGAGAACCGCACGCTCGGCACGTAGCCGGCGGGGCAGGCGGTAAACATGAAGCCGCCGGACTCACCCCAGCGGGCGGCGGTGTCGAACGATCCTCCCGGTGCCACGTCAGCCTCGACCACGCGCTGATCGCCCAACGCCATGAACAGGATCGTGACCGGCCGGCTGCACTCGTTGTGCGCCCCGATGCGGCCGCTGGCGTTCCACACGAGGCAGCCCTCCATATGGGGACGCGATGGTTCCTGTGCCGCTGCCGCAGTCGCGGCGAGGAGCAGCGCCGAGCCGAACAGCAGAGAGCGCATCATTTCTTGGCGCGAAAGAACGTCGTCAGCACGAAGCGGCGGCCACGCGTCACTGGCAAGGCCTGGTGAAGCACCGAGCATGAGAACACGGCGGCGTCGCGGCACCGGGCGAGCAGGGTGGCGAATTGCTCTGTATCGAGGCTCTTGAGGTCGTCGACCTCGAGCAGCGCCACGGGCTTGCCGGTGAACGACCAGATGAACTTGCGCAATTTGCCGTCGAGGCCGGGCAGCGCGAAATCGGGAACGCGATCACCGGGACGAAGCGACAGCGCGTTGGTCATCGGAATTCACGCAAGCCGGGCAAAGAAATGGTGGGCGCTGTAGGGATTGAACCTACGACCCCACCCGTGTGAAGGGTGTGCTCTCCCGCTGAGCTAAGCGCCCGGAAGGGGCGTGTTTAGGGCCTGCCGGCAGACCCGTCAACCTATGGCGCCGTCAACGGACGGCGAGCCGCTCGAGGGCCTCGGGCAGCGCCCCGAATTTCTCGATCACCGCCTCGGCGCCCAACTCGCTGGCCGGCCGCGCGGTGTAGCCCCAGCTCACCAGAACGGCGGGGAGGCCGGCGGCGTGGGCGGCCTCCACGTCGTGGATCGAATCGCCGATCATGACGGTCCGCGTGGCGTCGCCGCCCATGCGCTCGACCAGCATCAGGATGTGCCTGGGATCCGGCTTGCGGACGGGAAAGGTGTCGGCGCCGGCGACGTCGGTGATCGGCGGCATCAGCTTCAGGTGCTTGAGGATGGTGCGGGCCGGCCGCTCGAACTTGTTGGTGCACACGCCCTGTTTCAGGCCGAGGCGGCCGAAGCGGGCGATCACTTCGGCGACGCCGTCGAAGGCGATGGTGTGGCTCACCGGATCGGCCTCGTAGTAGCGCACGAACTCGCGGGTCACGGCGCTCAGCGTGGCATCGTCGAGGGTGCGGCCATTCTTGGCGAAAGCCTTGCCCATGGTCACCTTGCTGCCCTGGCCCATGAAGATGCGGGCATCCTGGTCGGTGATCGGCGGCAGGCCGTGGTCGGCCAGCACGCGGCTCACGGCCACGCACATGTCGCGGGCGCTGTCGATCAGGGTGCCATCGAGATCGTAGATCACGGTGTCGAAGCGGCTGGCGATCAGGTTGTCGGCGTTGGGGTGCATGCCGTTTCCTTAGAGCGGCTTCAGCCCAAATGGAACCGCAAAGCGGTTCCATTTGGGCTGAAACGCATTGGTCCAGGTATCTCCCTTGTTCGCACACTCCATCCGGCTGATTCCAGCCGGATGGAGTGTGCTTGAGCACATCCGCCTTGCGGGACCGCCAGCCCCATGGCATCGGACGAGCATGAAATCGTCTGTCGCCGTGGTGGTACTGGCAGCGGGGGCCGGGACGCGCATGAAATCGGCGGTCCCGAAGGTCCTGCATCCGCTGGCCGGCTGGCCGATGCTGCGCCATGTGCTGGAAAACATCGCCAGGCTGGAGCCTGCCAAGGTCGTGGGCGTGGTGGCGCCGGGCGCCAAGGCGGTCTCGGCGGCCTTCAGTCCGCATCGCACGGTCGTGCAGCGCCAGGCGCTGGGGACAGGACATGCGGCGCGGACGGCTCTGCCGGCAATCGCCGGCCACTCTGGGCCGGTGCTGGTCGTGTTCGGTGATGCGCCGCTGGTCACGACGGCGGCGATGAAAAAGCTGGTGGCCGCCTGCGCCCGCGACAAGACCGCGGTCGGCGTGCTGGGCTTCAAGGCGAGCGACCCCACGCCCTACGGCCGGCTGATCGTGCGCGATGGCCTGCTGGAGAAGATCGTCGAGAGCCGCGACGCGACCGGAGCCGAGCGCGCCGTCGACTACTGCAATTCCGGCGTGATGTGCCTCGACGGCGGGCTGGCGGCAGGGCTGTTGGCCGGCATCGGCAACGACAACGTCAAACGCGAATTCTATCTGGTCGATGCCGTGGCCGTCGCTCGCGCTGCCGGCCACCGCGCCATTGCCGTCGAGGGCGAGGAGGCGGAGTTCCAGGGCATCAATTCGCGCGCCGAGCTGGCCGCCGCCGAGCGCGCCTTGCAGCAGCGGCTGCGCGCGGCGGCGCTCGAAGCGGGCGTCAGCATGACCGACCCCGAGACGGTGTGGCTGGCCGCCGATACCAGGCTGTCGGCCGACGTCAGCATCGGCCCCAACGTGCGCTTCGGTCTCGGTGTCACGGTGGCTTCGAATGTCGAGATCAAGGCCTTCTGCGACATCGAAGGCGCGCGCATCGGCCGGGGCGCCATCATCGGACCTTTCGCCCGCATCCGGCCGGGCTCGGAAGTGGCCGAGAACGTCCATATCGGCAATTTCGTCGAACTCAAGGCCACGCGCATGGGGCGCGGCGCCAAGGCCAACCATCTCGCCTATCTCGGCGACTCCGATATCGGCGCAGCCAGCAACATCGGCGCCGGCACCATCGCGGTGAACTACGACGGCTTCGGCAAGTGGCGCACGGTCATCGGAGCCGATGCCTTCGTCGGCTCGAACAGCTCGCTGGTGGCGCCCATACGCATCGGCCGGGGATCCAACATCACGGCCGGCAGCGTCATCACCGAGGACGTGCCGGCCGGCGCCGTGGCGTTCGGCCGGGCCCGCCAGGTCACAAAGAAGGGGCGCGCAGCCCCGCTTCGTGCGAAACTGAAGGCCCGGGCGGCTGCAGCCAAACGGGCCATAAAGAAGAAATAGCCACCCCTCAACTTCCTCGGGCCGGACCCCCTCCATGTGCGGCATCATCGGAATCCTCGGCAAGGCTGCCGTCACGCCCCTGTTGATCGAAGCGCTGAAGCGGCTGGAGTATCGCGGCTACGATTCGGCCGGCGTCGCCACGCTGGTGAACGGCCATATCGATCGACGCCGGGCCGAGGGCAAGCTGGTCAATCTCGAGGCACGGCTGGCCAAGAAGCCGCTGCCCGGCATCATCGGCATCGGCCACACGCGCTGGGCGACGCACGGCAAGCCATCCGAGCGCAACGCCCACCCCATCGCCACCGACCGGGTGGCGATCGTGCACAACGGCATCATCGAGAATTTCCAGGATCTGAAGGACGAGCTGCTGGCCGAGGGCCGCAAGTTCGAGAGCGACACCGACACCGAGGTCGTGGCCCAGCTGCTCACCTCGTACCTCGAGCGCCAGATGTCGCCCGAGGACGCCATGGGCAAGGCGATGGGGCGCTTGCGAGGCGCCTTCGCGCTGGTGGCCCTTTTCAGCGGCCGCCATGACATCCTGATAGGCGCGCGGCGCGGCAGTTCGCTCGCGGTCGGCTACGGCGACGGCGAGATGTATATCGGCACCGACGCGCTGGCGCTGGCGCCCTTCACCAATCGGGTGAGCTACCTCGAGGACGACGACTGGGTGGTGCTGCGGACCGACGGCTGCACCGTCTACCAGGGCCGCACCGAGGTGAAGCGCGAGATCCGCCAGAGCGGCATCTCCGGCGCCATGATGGGGAAGGGCAATCATCGGCACTTCATGCTGAAGGAGATTCACGAACAGCCGGCCGTGGTGGGCGACACGCTGCAGACCTATCTCGATCCGGCGACGCGCTCGGTCAGCCTGCCGGCCGTGCCGTTCAACTGGAACAAGGTCACTCGGCTCACGATCACGGGCTGCGGCACGGCCTGCTATGCCGGCATGGTGGCGAAGTACTGGTTCGAGAAGCTGGCGCGTTTGCCGGTCGAGGTCGAGGTGGCTTCGGAGCTGCGCTATCGCGAGCCGCCGATGTCCGAAGGCGGCGTGTGCATCGTCGTGTCCCAGTCGGGCGAAACAATCGATACCCTGGCGGCGTTGCGCTACGCGAAGGCGCAGAAGCAGACCATCCTGTCGGTGGTGAACGTGCCGGAGAGCGCCATCGCACGCGAATCACACGTCGTGCTGCCGACCCTGGCTGGCCCGGAAATCGGCGTCGCCTCGACCAAGGCCTTCACCACGCAGCTTACGGTGCTGTTGGCTGCCGCCGTCGCGGCAGGTCGCGAACGCGGCACGCTCAGTCGCACCGACGAGGAGCGCATCGCCAACGCCATGATCGAGCTGCCGGGACGGCTCAACGAAGCCCTCAACCTCGAGGAGGAATATCGCTGCATCGCGGAGACGGTTCTCGCCGAGGCGCGCGACGTGCTCTACATGGGGCGCGGGTCTTCCTTTCCAATCGCCCTCGAAGGCGCGCTGAAGCTCAAGGAAATTTCGTATATCCATGCCGAAGGCTATGCCGGCGGCGAGATGAAGCACGGGCCGATCGCGCTGATCGACGAGTTTGTGCCTGTTGTGGTGGTGGCGCCGACCGATGCGATTTTTGACAAGACGGCCTCGAATTTCGAGCAGGTCAAGGCGCGTGGCGGCAAGCTGGTGCTGCTGAGCGATCGCGCTGGCGTGGCGCGACTCGGCGGTCATGCGGCGGCGGCGCTCACCTTGCCGACCGTCGATCCAATCGTGTCGCCGATCCTC
This sequence comes from Asaia bogorensis, assembly GCA_945889625.1. Classification (GTDB taxonomy): domain Bacteria; phylum Pseudomonadota; class Alphaproteobacteria; order Reyranellales; family Reyranellaceae; genus Reyranella. The sequence continues at coordinate 60,037 of CAMDCE010000026.1, forward strand.
TATACGATCCCGGTGCAGCTGCTCGCCTACTACACAGCGGTGGCCAAGGGCACCGATGTCGACCAGCCGCGCAATCTCGCCAAGAGCGTAACGGTCGAATAGCGGCAGCGCCGCTATTCGTGGTCGAATAGCGGCGCTGCCGCTCTAACGTGTCCCTTGCGGCAGCCCGGGCGCCAGGCCTTGCGGCTGCTGCGCCTGCGGCGGCTGCTGTGCCGGACGGGCCGGCGCCGGCCGCGGCTGGGCGGGCTGGGCGGGCATCAGGGTCTGGATGAGCGCCTTCAGCCTGGCGGTTTCGACTTCGTTGGCCTTCTTGAACTCTTCTTCGTTCAGGAAGCGGTCCTTGTTGAGGTCCATCTGGAGAAACTGTTGGACCGCATAGGCCGTCAGCTCGACGCGGTCGAGCATCGCATCCTTGTTGGTGTCGATCTCCGTAAACCGGCGCATCGCGACCTGGCGGCGGACCTCGAACGGCGGCAGGCCCTGGGCCTGCGGCCCGTCGGCGGGCCCGGCCACGGTGACGTATTCCTGCTGGTTGATCTTGCCGTCGTTGTTCTTGTCGAGCTGGTCGGCGCTGCGCAGCTGCATGTCAATGAAATCGTTGATCGTGACCAGGCCTTTGCGACGCTGCGCCTCGGCCTGCTGTCGCTCGGCCGCTTCGCGCTGCATTGAACGCTGCACGATCAGGCGAACCTCGGGCTCGGTCACCTTGTTGTCGCGATCGGTGTCGAATTGGTTGAACTCGGCATGGACGAGAGCCTCGGCTTCGGGTCGCGCGACGAAGCCGTCGCGATTGGTGTCGAGATTCTGGAATTCGGCGCGGGCGCGGGCCTTGCGCTCCTCGAGTGGCGGCACGTTCGGGCCGTCGTTCGAGTAGGGTGGCTCCGCAACCTTGAGGAACTCCTCCAGCGAAAGCTTGCCGTCCTTGTTGGTGTCGAGCTGCTCGAAGGTCTTCATGCGGTACTTGAGGAAGTCTGCGCGCGTTACTTCGCCGGTCTTGCCGGTGTCGATTTCTGCAAACCAGCTCGGCAGCGGCACTGCCGCAGTGGGTGCGGCCTGCGGTGCAGGCGGCGTCGCTTGCGGTGGCGGCTGGGCGGGGCGAGCCGGAGGCGCTGCCTGGGCGGGGGGGCGGTTCTGCGGCCAGCCCTGAGTGGGCGGGGTCTGCGCGGCGGCCGGGAAGGTCACAACGGCGGCAACTAAAAAGATCGGACGAAGAAGGCGGTTCATCGGCGGCGGGTCCGCTACTTGAAAGGGGAAATTCGTATCGGCGGCAATGCGCAGTCTGTCAACGCCCGGCCTCCGCCGCCATCCTGCGGCGCAATCGCGCCGAAAGCATGGCGTCACGCCATTTGGGTTGCGTCGCCCTTCGGGATGGGCCATCGTGCAACGCAAGCCGGCTCCGGAGAAGGGTCGCAAGTACTTGGGAGGCAAGGGTAATTTCGCTGTTCCGGCGTGTTGATTGCGTCGACGGCGAAACCAGCGTGAACATGGCAGGACCGACTTCATCCAGCGGATCGCCGCTGCTTAGCGTCCGTAACGTCTCGGTACGCTTCGGTGGCATCGTGGCGCTCGACGGTGTGACTTTCGACGTGTTTGCCGGGCAGATCGCCGGGCTCATCGGGCCGAACGGCGCGGGCAAGACCACCCTTTTCAACTGTCTCAGCCGCCTCTACACGCCGAACGGAGGCGACGTGCTGTTCGAGGGCAAGTCGATCCTCAACCGGCCGCGCTACGCGATCCCGCAGATCGGCATCGGCCGCACTTTCCAGAACGTGGCGCTGTTCGATCGCATGACGGTGCTCGACAACGTCAAGGTCGGCTACCACAGCCGCAGTTCGACCAGCTTCTTCGACAATGCGGTCCGGCTGCCCAAGGTCCATGTCGAAGAGGAGCTCACCGCCAAGCGTGCGCTCGAACTGATCGAGTTCATGGACCTGGTGCCCTTCACCAACGCCATCGCCGGCGGCCTGCCGTTCCCGATCCGCAAGCGGGTCGAGCTGGCACGGGCGCTGGCGTCCAGCCCCAAGCTGCTGCTGCTTGACGAGCCGGCGGCCGGATTGAACCACGAGGAGATCGAGACCCTGAAGGGGCAGATCAGGCGGGTGCGCGACCTGCAGCATGTCACCGTGCTGCTGGTCGAGCATCATATGAGCCTCGTCATGTCGGTGTCCGACAAAGTTGTCGCCATCGATTTCGGCAAGAAGATCGCCGATGGCACGCCGGCGGAAGTGCAGCGCGATCCCGAAGTGATCCGCGCCTATCTGGGGACGTCGTGATGGCCGGGTTGCTGGAAGTCAAAGGGCTGAAGGCGTTCTATGGCCAGACGCAGTCGTTGTACGATGTCGGGTTCGACATCCCCAACGGCGGCATCACCACCCTGCTGGGCGCCAACGGCGCCGGCAAGACCACGACACTGCGCGCCATCTGCAACATGGTCCGCACCGAAGGTACGGTCCGCTTCGACGGCAAGGACATCGTCGGACAGCCGACCGAGGAAATCGTGCGGCTGAGGATCGCCCACGTACCCGAGGGACGCGGCACCTTCACGACGCTGACCGTCGACGAGAATCTGCGCATCGCCGCCTACACGCGCAAGGACAAGGCCGGCGTACAGGACGAGCTCGAGCGGGTGTTCACCTATTTCCCGCTGCTCAAGGCGCGCGTCCAGCAGCAGGCCGGCACGCTGTCGGGCGGCGAGCAGCAGATGCTGGCGATCGCCCGTGCGCTGATGCTGAAACCGCGGTTGATGCTGCTCGACGAGCCGTCGTTCGGCCTGGCGCCGCTGATCGTGGTCGAGATCTTCCGCATCCTCAAGCGCATCAACGAAGAAGAACAAGTCAGCATCCTGCTGGTCGAACAGAACGCGGCGCTGGCGCTCGACCTCGCGAGCCACGCCTACGTGCTGGAGACCGGCAGGGTCGTGATGTCCGGTGCGTCGTCGGTGGTGAAGAACGACGAGAACGTCCGCAAATCCTACCTCGGCTACTGAGGCACAAGAGATGGAACAACTCCTCCAGCAACTCGCTTCCGGCCTCGCCAACGGCGCGATCTACGCGTGCGTGGCGCTGGCACTGGTCATGATCTACGTCTCGACCGACCATATCAATTTCGCCCAGGGCGAGATGGCGATGTTCAGCACCTACCTCAGCTGGCAGCTCATGAGCTGGGGGGTCGAGTACTGGGTCGCCTTCGTGTGCGCGGTCGTGCTGTCGTTCATCCTGGGCGTGATCATCGAGCGGGTGATCCTGCGACCGCTGCACAACGCGCCCGTACTGTCGATCATCGTGGTGTTCATCGGCCTGCTGGCGATCTGCAACTCGATGGCCGGTGCGATCTGGAGCTACCTGATCAAGGAGTTTCCCTCACCGTTTCCCAAGTCGAGCTTCGGCATTGCCGGCGTGATCGGCCCGCATCAGCTCGGCGTCGTGCTGGTGACGCTGGTCGTCCTCAGCTTCCTGTACGTGTTCTTTCGTTACACGCCGCTGGGACTGGCGATGCGGGCGGCGGCGCAGAACCCGCAGATGGCCCGGCTCGTCGGCGTGCGTGTCGACTGGATGCTGGCGCTGGGCTGGGGCCTTGCGGCCGCGGTCGGCGCGGTGGCCGGCATCATGGTCGCCCACATCGTCTATCTCGATCCCAACATGATGGGCGGCATCCTGCTCTACGCTTTCGCCAGCGCCCTGGTCGGCGGCATCGGCAACCCCGGCGGGGCGGTGATCGGCGGCTTCATCGTCGGCGTGCTCGAGAATATGGTGGCCTATGCCGGCAACCAGATCGAGAAGGCGACCGGCGTCTACATCATCGGCAACGGCGAGAAGCTCACGGTGGCGTTGATCATCGTCATCTTCGTGCTCACCGTGAAACCGGCCGGCCTGTTCGGCCGCGTCGTCGTGAAGAGGGTCTGACATGCCGTCATTCCCCAGGAAGTGGCTGCTGGTCATCATCGCCCTGGCGGTCTTCGTGCCGTTGCTGCACCCGGTGTTTCCCGACACCATCTCGGACTACCGGCTGTTCCTGGTCAGCACGATGATCATCGCCGCGATCGCCGTGCT